>NZ_JACHYZ010000009.1:0-338813 GCF_014193215.1 Rhizobium sp. BK112 | reverse complement strand
ATCGGCGGCGCCGACTACACTTTCGACTGCACCGGCAACACCAAGGTGATGCGCCAGGCGCTGGAAGCCAGCCATCGCGGCTGGGGCAAGTCCATCATCATCGGCGTGGCCGGCGCCGGCCAGGAGATCTCCACCCGGCCGTTCCAGCTGGTCACCGGCCGCAACTGGATGGGCACCGCCTTCGGCGGCGCCCGCGGGCGCACCGACGTGCCGAAGATCGTCGACTGGTACATGCAGGGCAAGATCCAGATCGATCCGATGATCACCCACACCATGCCGCTCGAAGACATCAACAAGGGCTTCGAGCTGATGCATACGGGCAAGTCCATCCGCGGCGTGGTCGTGTACTGATGACTGCAGCCAACTACAGGGTCGATCTCAAGAAGCTCGAAGAGCTCCCCGCGCGGGAGCTCTTCGAGCTCATGAGAATGCGCGTCGATGTTTTTGTCGTCGAGCAGAACTGCCCGTATCCGGAACTCGACGGCAAGGATATCGATGCTCTGCATTTGCGCCTTCTGGAGGACGCTGAGCTCCTGGGCGCGGCGCGAATCCTGAAACCGTATGAGCCGCGGGATCCATCAAAGATCGGCCGCGTCGTCGTCTCGCCTGCCCATCGCGGCAAGCGGCTGGGCGATGCATTGATGCGCGAAGCGATCACCGCCTGTGAGCGGCTTTATCCGGCAAATCCGATCGCCTTGTCGGCGCAGGCCCATCTGCGCCGTTTCTACGAATCCTTCGGCTTTGTCGGGATATCGCAGGAATATCTGGAAGACGGCATTCCCCATATCGATATGATCAGACAGCCGGCCATTCAGCCGGCATGAGGATATAGCCATGATCTATGTCGACGCCGATGCCTGCCCGGTGAAACCGGAAATCCTCAAGGTCGCCGAACGTCACGGCCTCGAAGTGACCTTCGTCGCCAATTCCGGCCTGCGCCCTTCGCGCGATCCGATGATCCACAACGTCATCGTCTCCAATGCCTTCGACGCCGCCGACAACTGGATCGCCGAACGCGCCGGTGCGGGCGATGTCGTCGTCACTGCCGATGTACCGCTCGCCGTGCGCTGTGTCGCGACCGGCGCCTTCGTCAGCGGCCCGACCGGGCGCGTCTTCGACGAAACCAATATCGGCATGGCAAGCGCCATGCGCGATCTCGGCGCGCATTTGCGTGAAACCGGCGAGAGCAAGGGCTATAACGCCGCCTTCAGCCCGAAAGACCGGTCACGCTTCCTCGAAACCTTCGACCGCCTCTGCCGCCGCGCCAAGAGCCTTTCCGCGCAAGTTGGCGGCCAAGGCTGATCGCATCCCAAACCAGCAAAACAAGTCAGCAACACGGGCGGCATGGCAGCCATGCCGATTCCTACCTTGAAGTAAGCCGTCTCCTCACGCATATACGCCCCATCGCAGACGACTGCGGCATCCCTCGGGATGCAACCGTCGCGGGGACGGCCTCGCTCTTGAACAAGGAGAGTCGTATGGCTTGGTTTCTGCTTTTTCTCGCCGGCCTTTTCGAATGTGGCTGGGCGATCGGTCTTAAATATACCGAGGGTTTCACGCGGCCGCTGCCGACGACGCTGACCGTCATATCCATGGTGATCAGCATCGTGCTGCTCGGCGTGGCGGTAAAGCACCTGCCGATCGGCACCGCCTACGCGGTCTGGACCGGCATCGGCACGGTTGGCACCGTACTGCTTGGCATCTGGCTGCTTGGCGATGAGGCAATTGTCTCCCGTCTTGCCTGCATCATGCTGATCGTCGGCGGTATCGCCGGCCTCAAGCTCACTGCCTGAAATTGAGGCTGAGGGGCGTCGGCGACGTCCCTCAGCTATGGTTCAGACTGTCTTGCGGTTGTCGACGGCAAGAGCGCCGGGACCGGAGAAGAACAGGTAGAGGAAGACGAAGCAGAACAGGATCGCGGCGTCGCCCTGATTGACGGCCGGGAAGAAGCTGCTCGGCGCATGCGCCATGAAATAGGCGACCGCCATTTCGCCGGCGAGCAGGAAAGCGACAGGGCGCGTCAGCAGGCCAATGAGAATGAGGATACCGCCGATAAGCTCGAGAAGAGCCGCGAAAAGCATCAGCGGCGGCAGCGAGCCGGACATCTGCGACGCCGGGAAGCCGAAAAGCTTCATCGTGCCGTGTTCGATGAACAGCAGTGCGGTGATGATTCTGAGAGCGGCCAGCCCGTAGGGGCGATAGGCAGAAAGACGCTCGAAACTTGACATTAAACCTCTCCATTAAAACAATTACAGCCGAGCGTTAGCCCGTCCTCGTCAGCGATTGAACACACGGATCACTGACGGCCGTTCACATTTTCGACAGCGGGTAAACACCCGATCGCGCAGCTTTATTCGGCGGAAACGTTAAAGCGGAATGTTGTCGTGTTTCTTCCACGGATTGGCGAGATCCTTGTTGCGCAGCATCTTAAGGCCGCGCGCCAGCCGCCTGCGGGTCGAATGCGGCATGATCACCTCGTCGACATAACCGCGCTCGGCGGCGACGAAGGGCGAGAGGAACCGATCCTCGTACATTTTCGTATGTGCGGCGATCTTCTCGGGATCGGCGATATCCTTGCGGAAAATGATCTCGACCGCGCCCTTGGCGCCCATCACGGCGATCTGCGCCGTTGGCCAGGCATAGTTCAGGTCGCCGCGCAGATGCTTCGACGCCATCACGTCATAGGCACCCCCGAAGGCTTTGCGGGTGATGACGGTGAGCTTCGGCACCGTTGCCTCGGCGTAAGCGAAGAGCAGCTTGGCGCCGTGCTTGATGAGGCCGCCATATTCCTGCGCCGTGCCCGGCAGGAAGCCCGGCACGTCGACAAACGTGACGATCGGAATATTGAAGCAGTCGCAGAAGCGCACGAAACGGGCCGCCTTGCGCGAGGCGTCGCTGTCGAGCACCCCGGCCAGCACCATCGGCTGGTTGGCGACGAAGCCGACGGTGGAGCCTTCGACGCGCCCGAAACCGCAGACGATGTTGCCGGCAAAACTCGCCTGGATCTCGAAGAAATCCCCCTCGTCCGCCACCTTCCGAATCAGTTCCTTGATATCGTAAGGCTTGTTGGCGCTCGCCGGCACCAGCGTGTCGAGAGAGGCGTCGACTTCTGTCACCGACTGGTAACATTCGATCTCCGGCAGCGGCGCGGTATTCGACAGCGGCAGGAAATCGATCAGCCGGCGCACCTGCAACAGCGTTTCGACATCATTGTCATAGGCGCCGTCGGCAATCGACGAGCGCACCGTATGGACGACGGCGCCGCCGAGTTCTTCGGCTGTCACTGTCTCGTTGGTCACGGTTTTCACCACATCCGGACCGGTGACGAACATGTAGGAGGTATCGCGCACCATGAAGATGAAATCGGTCATCGCAGGCGAATAGACGTCGCCGCCGGCGCAAGGCCCCATGATGACGGAGATCTGCGGGATGACGCCGGAAGCCAGCACATTGCGCTGGAACACCTCGGCATAACCGCCGAGGGCCGCCACGCCCTCCTGGATACGGGCGCCGCCCGCATCATAGATGCCGACGATCGGCGCGCGGTTCTTCAGCGCCATGTCCTGTACCTTCATGATCTTCTCGGCATGCGCTTCCGACAGCGAACCGCCGAAGACGGTGAAGTCCTTGGCGAAGACGAACACCGTGCGGCCGTTGACCGTCCCCCAGCCGGTGACGACGCCGTCGCCGGCAACACGGCTCTTGTCCATGCCGAAATCGGTGGAGCGATGTTCGACGAACATGTCGAACTCCTCGAAGGAGCCCTCGTCGAGGAAAAGGTCGATGCGCTCGCGCGCCGTCAGTTTGCCACGCTTGTGCTGGGCGTCGATGCGGGCTTTGCCACCGCCGAGACGGGCGATGTCGCGGCGCCGTTCCAGCTCTTCGAGAATTTCCTTCATGCGATCTCCCTCGCCGCTGCGGGCGGCAATCCGGCGGTAGATTTGTCCTAGCGGCTGCGGCCGCTGAGCGAGAAAACCGAGCGTATCCTTGCTGCAACGTCCTCGGCCAGGATCTCGTCGGCAAGCTTGGGATCGGCAGCGATGCTGGTCACGTCGAAGGCGCTGACGGCGATGACCGAGCCGTCCTCGACCGAGGCGGCGTCGATGCTGATCTTGGCGACGTTGCGGTCCTTCTGAAAGCCGAGGCCCTTTTCGACGGACACCACCCGGATCGTCAGCACCACCCGCGGCAGCACCGTGTTGCGCACCGTGGCGTTGATCGCGGCGTTGACGCGGTCGTTGATGCCGGAAAGCAGCTCGGCCGGCATGTTCGGGCCGGAGAGAACGACGGCGCTGCGCACATCATAGACCGGCGTCTCCGGCTTCGTGCCCGAGAGACTGACGCAGGCCGTGAGCGCGATACAGACGAGTGCGGCCCGGCAAAAACACGACCTCAGCCAATTCATTGCAAAATCCCGCACCACCCCGTTGGAGTCGCAGATTTCGCCATAATGCCTGGGAAGGCAATATGTTTCAGGCGCTTAGGGCGAAAAAAACATCCGTCGCCGCCTTGAACTCGGCAAAGCGCTTGGCCCGCCGCTCCTCAGCTTCCTCGTCGCTGCCCCAATGCTCGATCGTCCAGTCCTCGTCGAGATGGGCAAGCGACCAGGCCTCCTCCATCGTCACCCGGCCCTCGGCGAAGGCGAGCGCCAGGATCGCCGAACCTGTGAGCGTGGTGACCGTGTGGAGTGCTGCAAGCGCCATCGCGCTGTCATATCTGGCGAGCGTGACGGCGAAGGCGGCGGTCGCCTCGCGCGGCTGCTCCTGCGGCATCACCCCTTCGACAAGGATGAAGCGAGCGCCGAGATCGTTTGCCGCCCAGTCGATGACGGGGTCCCAGCGCTCCGCCTGCCGTTCGACCAGCAATTCCGGCCCATCGGCGCGATAGCAGAGCAGGTCGCTGGAGGAAAAACGCAGGATATCCTCGAAAATCGCCTGCGCATTGGCGGTAACGCCGTCGAGCGCGGTGTTGACGAGCCGTGTCACCGGCATGCTCACCGGATTGATTTCCTCGCCCTGCGCCTGCCATTCGGCCGCGACAAGCCGCGCCAGCACCTCTGTCGGAACGGCCAGAACCTGCCGCGCCGGCGTGCGCACCATCTTGCCGTCGAGCGTGATCGCAAAACCGCCCTCGTGCTCGGCAACGGAGACGTCGGTATAGAAACGCTTCGGCAGCGGCTTCTTCATCTGGATCTGCGCGCGGCGGATGGGATCGGGATGGCTCAGGCCTTCGGAAAGGTCGTTCAGCAGATCGCGCATGGGCTCACCTCAGGAAAAATGACGCAATATCTCGTTCGGATGGTAGGCGATGGCATCAGCGCCGTTGGCGATCAGCTCATCCACGCTGGCATAGCCCCAGGCAACACCGATCGCCTTGGCGCCGGCAGCCTTTGCCATCTGCATATCGTAAACGGCATCGCCGATGACAATGGTGTCGGCAGCATTCATGCCGGTTTCATCGCAGCATTCCGTCACCATGGCCGGATGCGGCTTGGAGGGGCAATCGTCAGCGGTCCGTGCGACGATGAAATGCTCATCGAAGCCATGCGTCTCCATCACCAGCTTCAGCCCGCGCCTGGATTTGCCGGTCACCGCGCCGATCAGCAGGTCGTCCCGTCCGCTGATCGCATCGATCATCTCGCGAATGCCGGGAAACAGCGGCTCCTTGTAATCAAGATCCTGACGCACGATCGAGAACAGCGATTTGTAATGCGCCGTCATGTCGATGTCTTCCTGTTCCACATGCGGCCTGCCCTGCATACGGGCGATCGCAATATCGAGGGACAGGCCGATGATCGCCTTGGTGTCGTCAAATCGCGGTTCCGGTTTGCCGAACTTATCGAAGGTCCGGCGCATGGTTTCGTGGATCAGACCGGCGCTATCGACCAGCGTGCCATCACAATCGAAAAGCGCCAGTTTCATTCGTCGTCCCTTTCGGCACTGGAGAGATCGAAGCCGAGAAGGTTCCAGGTCTGGACCATGTGCGGCGGCAGCGGCGCGCTGACGCGCAGCCGCCCGCCGGACGGGTGCGGAATGTCGATGTGACGCGCGTGCAGATGCAGCTTCTTCTGGACGCCGCCCGGAAAATCCCAATTCGGATCGTCGTCGAAATATTTCGGATCGCCGATGATCGGGTGGCCGATATGCAGGGCATGGACGCGCAACTGATGGGTCCGGCCGGTATAGGGCTCCATCTCCAGCCAGGCGAGGTTCTGGGCGGCGGTTTCGAGCACACGGTAGAAGGAGACGGCATGGTCCGCCCCGTCTTCGCCGTGTTTGGCGATCCGCATGCGGTCGCCGTCGGCAGTCGGCTCCTTGACCAGCCAGGTCGAGATCTTGTCCTCATGCTTGCGCGGCACGCCCTTGACCAGCGACCAATAGGTCTTCTTGGTGTCGCGCTCGCGGAAGGCGGCCGTCAGCTTCTGCGCGGCGCCACGCGTACGGGCGATGACGAGAACCCCTGACGTGTCGCGGTCGAGGCGATGAACGAGCCGCGGCTTCTCGCCCTTTGGGCTGGTCCAGGCTTCGAGCATCTGGTCGATGTGCCTGGCAACGCCGGAGCCGCCCTGCACAGCAAGACCGGGCGGCTTGTTGAGCACGATCACCTTGTCGTCCTCGTGCAGCACCATGCGCGACAGCAGTTCGAAATCGGTCGAATGCTTGAGATCCTTGCCGGCGATCGGTCCGGATTTCAGCTTCGCATCGACATCGAGCGGCGGCACGCGCACCGTCTGGCCGGGCTGCACGCGTGCATCCGATTTGACACGCCCGCCATCGACGCGCACCTGGCCGGAGCGCAGGAGCTTCTGCAGCGGGCCGAAGCCGAGCCCTGGAAAGTGCACCTTGAACCAGCGATCGAGCCGCATGCCGGCTTCGTCGGGTTCAACCTTGATATGTTCTATGCCAGCCATGAAAAATCTTTCGGAAATTGCTGCGCGGGCCGAGCCGGCGTTCTTGCCGCAGCCTTTAGAGCATTTTCACGCAAAACGGAAACCGGAAAAGAAATCAGGCCAAAGCGCGCATGACGGCAAGACCCGCGATGACGGCTGCCATCGAAAGCCCGACGCTCGCAACGATATAGATGCCGCCGGCCACGGCCTCGCCACGCTCGAACAATGAGATCGCATCCAGCGAGAAAGCGGAGAAGGTGGTGAAGCCGCCAAGGAAGCCGGTGATCAGCAACAGGCGCAGTTCCACCGAGGCGTTGAACTTCCGCGCGATCAGCTCGGCGAAGACGCCGATGACGAAGCAGCCGACGACATTGACGGCGAGCGTGCCCCAGGGAAAGCCTGGCCCCATGAGTCTCAGCGCCCACTGGCCGACATAATATCTGAGGAGGGAACCGATGGCGCCGCCGACGGCGACGAGAAGAGCCTGGATCATGAGCCGGATTTACCGCGTTGCGAAAGTGATTCTAACCGAACCCCTATGAATTCTTACCATTTTGTAAAATGCCAATGATTTTCTTATGATGGCGCCAAGATCATGCCGATACGGTGATGGCATGACCCAGTTGCTGTCGATATCGGCCAACACCGCCGCCGTTGCCTTCGAATCGCTGCGCATCCCGCAGCGTGTCGCGACGAGCACGGCGGCGCGCGATGCACGGCGCCTTGCCGACCGGCAGTTGAAGGCCGATAGCACCGACGAGGTCGACGAGCCTTCCAGCATCATCCAGTCGACGGAGGTGGCGCTCGACCTGATGGCCAAAGGCAATCGCCAACCGCAGGCAGGCCTGAAACAGGCGCTGCGATCCTACGAAGATTTCTGAGGCATCCGCCTTCCCCGAACGAAAAGCCCGCGGCTGCAATCGCAACCGCGGGCTTTTCTGTCTTCACAATCGTGGTCCTTACTTGCCCTGGGCCGACAATACCTGCAACACCAGATCGACCTTGCCGGCCTTTTCGAAGGTCAGCGTCACCGGCACCGTGTCGCCCTGCTTGAACGGCGTCTTCACCTTCTGGAACATCAGATGCAGGTTGCCGGGCTCGAGCTTGACCGTCTCGCCGGCAGCGATGGCGATGCCGTCCTTCAGCTGGCGCATCCGCATGACATTGTCCTTGGTCTCCATCTCGTGGATCTGAACCTCGCCTGATGCAGGCGAGCTCACCGACACCAGTCGATCATCCGTCTGGCCGTTGTTCTTCACCGTAAAGAAACCGCCGCCGACCGGCTGGCCGGGCAGCATCGCCTTGGCGAAGCCGCCGGAGATTTCGAGATCGCCGGCCTTGACCGTTTCGCCGGCGGGCGCCGCAGCACCCAAGCCCGCCATACCGGACATGTCCATGCTGGTTTTACCGGTCATGTCCATGCCGGCCATGTCGTCATGATCGTGGCCGTGACCTTCGCCGGCGACGACCTTCAGGAGCGGCGCCGGGCTTTTCAGCCCATGCGCGTCGTCGCCCTCCTTCGCCACCTGATCCCAGGCCGCGACGGTATCGCCACACATCTGCGTCACCGGAAAGGCGAGCGAGGTGCCGGCTTCGACGCCCGAAACCTTACCTTGGATCACGAAGGTGTCATAGAAATCGTCGGAGAGATTGCCGTTCTTCCAGCGGATCTCGATCGCGCCTGATTTCACCTTGTCGCCGTGATTGTCGTAGGTCTTCTGATAATCGCCCTTGATCACCTCGACCTCCCAGCCGGCCTTCGGCTGCGGCTTGGCGAAGACGAAACCTTCCGGCAGCTTGACCCGCACTTCCGTGGTCGCCTTGCCGTCGCAGCCGTGCGGCAGCTGCAATGTGGCGAGAATGGTGCTGTCCTGCTTTGCCTGCTTGTCGAGGAAGGTCACATGCGCCTCGGCGCCGGCAAAAGCGGTGGCGGAAAGAATGGCGGCAAGCCCGAATGTCTTGCCAATTTTTTTGAAAGTTTTCATCGGATATCTCCTCGCCGGCCGCGGACTTCTCTCAAGTGGGCCGGCATTACTGATCATGGTTACGATAACAGATCAGGCGAGGATGGGGGGCGCGCGGGAATTCGCCCGGCTGACGGCGCCTGCGCCGACAACGACAGAGATTTCGACCGGCGCGTTGATCAGCGAGCCGAGCTTGCGCTCGAGCCAGGAGCCCGCATCCGGCGTCGGCAGGATGACCGAGGCCGACAGCCGGCAAGCTTCACAATTCGGTTTGAAGGTAAGGGTCTTGCCGTCGGCGTCCTTTATGGTGACGCAGAGCGAAGCGAAGGTGCCGTCGGGCAGCACATAGGCCGCGGCATCGTAGCCCTCGGCGGCGGCAGCCTGCGGCGCCTGATGGGCAAGGCCGAGCAAAACCAAGCTCAATGCGCAAAGCATGCGCAGGAAGAGCGTCGCTTTCAGTCCGGTCTGCCGCATGAGATCCCCTTCAACAGCATGTCGCGATAGCCGGTTTCCCCGCCGAATGCAAAAGCAGATTTGCCGCAGATTAGGGCTTGGTTGGAATAAGACGACAAAAATTTGCCCGGTCACGACATTTGCCCCTTGCCAAGCGCTGCACCCGCCGGATAATTGCGCCAACCTTGTTGGGAGAATCCGGTGCTTTCGCCACCGGTGCCGAAGGAGCAACCGCCCCGGAAACTCTCAGGCAAAAGGACCAGCAAGGGGCAGACGGAACTCTGGAGAGAAGCGTTCTCGAAACGCTCGCCGAAGGGATAACAATCTCAGGCACTCAGGACAGAGGGGGCTCAGGAGAGAAGTGCGCAACCGCGCCTTCAGATTTGAGCCCGCGCCTTCCTGAGAAGGCGCAAACCCCGGAGGCGTCTTTTGGACGATACTGCTGCCCTGAAGAAAACCCCGCTGCATGCCCTGCATCTTTCGCTCGGCGCCCGCATGGTGCCGTTCGCTGGCTATGACATGCCGGTGCAATATCCTGCAGGTGTCATGAAGGAACATCTTCATACCCGCACCGAAGCCGGCCTCTTCGACGTCTCCCATATGGGCCAGGTGATCGTGAAGGCGAAATCGGGCAGCTACGAAGATGCCGCGCTGGCGCTCGAAAGCCTGGTACCGGTTGACATACTGGGCCTTGCCGAAGGCCGTCAGCGCTATGGCTTCTTCACCGACGACACCGGCTGCATTCTCGACGACCTGATGATCACCCATCTCGACGATCATCTTTTCGTCGTCGTCAACGCGTCGTGCGAGGAAGCCGACCTCGCCCATCTGCAGACCCATATCGGCGACCAATGCGATATCACCCTTCTCAATCGTGCTCTGATCGCGCTGCAGGGACCGCGTGCCGTCGAGGTTCTCGCCGAGCTCTGGGCCGACGTCGCGGCGATGAAATTCATGGATGTGCGCCACTGCCGCCTGCACGACGTTTCCTGTCTTGTCTCGCGCTCCGGCTATAGCGGCGAGGACGGCTTTGAAATCTCGATCCCATCAGACAAGGCCGAGGATGTCACCATGCGGTTGCTCGAACATCCCGACGTCCAGGCAATCGGGCTTGGTGCCCGCGATTCGCTGCGGCTGGAAGCCGGCCTCTGCCTCTACGGCAATGATATCGACACGACCACCTCACCGGTCGAGGCGGCGCTGGAATGGGCCATGCAGAAGGCAAGGCGCGGCGGTGGTGCACGCGCCGGCGGCTTCCCCGGCTCCGGCCGCATCCTTTCCGAACTCGAAAACGGCGCCGCGCGGCGCCGCGTCGGCCTGAAGCCGGAAGGCAAGGCCCCGGTGCGCGGCCATGCCAAGCTCTATGCCGATGCCGAGGGCAAGGTCGAAATCGGCGAAGTCACCTCGGGCGGCTTCGGCCCCAGCGTCGAGGGCCCCGTCGCCATGGGCTACGTGCCGATCTCTCATGCTGCGGCGGGCACACTCGTCTACGCCGAGGTGCGCGGCAAATATCTGCCGATCACCGTCAGCGCCCTGCCCTTCGTCACACCGACCTACAAACGCTAAACCTTTTCCAGAGAGGACGAACAATGCTGAAATTTACCGAAGAACACGAATGGCTGAAGATCGAAGGCGGCGTTGCGACGGTCGGCATCACCAACTATGCCGTCGATCAGCTCGGCGACCTGGTTTTCGTCGAACTGCCGGAAGTCGGCGCGACCTTCTCCAAGAACGGCAATGCCGCGACCGTTGAATCCGTCAAGGCTGCTTCCGACGTCTATTGTCCGCTTGATGGTGAGATCACCGAGGTCAATCCGGCCATCGTTGCCGATCCGTCGCTGGTCAATTCCGATCCTCAGGGAGCCGGCTGGTTCTTCAAGCTGAAGCTTGCAAATCCTGCGGACGCCGATGGCCTGCTCGATGAGGCGGCCTACAAGGAGCTCACTGCGTAATGACGACGCCGACGGAATTCCAGTTTACCGACTATCAGCCCTACGATTTCGCCAATCGCCGCCATATCGGCCCCTCGCCGGCTGAGATGACCGACATGCTGAAGGTGATCGGCTATAACAGCCTCGACGGCCTGATCGACGCGACACTGCCGCCCTCGATCCGCCAGAAGGCGCCGCTCGTCTGGGGCGCGCCGATGACCGAGCGTGAGGCGCTCGACAAGTTGCGCGAGACCGCCAACAAGAACAAGGTGCTGGTCTCGCTGATCGGCCAGGGTTACTACGGTACGATCACGCCGCCCGTCATCCAGCGCAACATCCTGGAAAACCCGGCCTGGTATACGGCCTATACGCCTTACCAGCCGGAGATCAGCCAGGGCCGCCTGGAAGCGCTGCTCAACTACCAGACGATGATCTGCGACTTGACCGGCCTCGACGTCGCCAACGCCTCGCTGCTCGACGAGGCGACCGCCGCCGCCGAAGGCATGGCGATCGCCGAGCGCGTCGCCAAGTCGAAGGCAAAAGCCTTCTTCGTCGATGCAGACTGCCATCCGCAGACCATCGCCCTCATCCGCACCCGCGCCGAGCCGCTCGGCTGGAGCGTCATCGTCGGCAATCCCTTCACCGATCTCGACCCCGTCGATGTCTTCGGGGCGATCTTCCAGTATCCCGGCACGCATGGTCACGTGCATGATTTTACCGGCCTGATCGCCCGCCTGCACCAGACCGGCGCCATCGCTATCGTCGCCGCCGATATCCTGGCGCTGACGCTGCTGAAGTCGCCCGGCGAAATGGGCGCCGATATCGCCATCGGTTCCTCGCAGCGCTTCGGCGTCCCGGTCGGCTACGGCGGCCCGCATGCAGCCTATATGTCGGTCAAGGATGCCATCAAGCGCTCCATGCCCGGCCGTCTCGTCGGCGTCTCCGTCGATGCCCGCGGCAATCGTGCCTATCGCCTGTCGCTGCAGACCCGCGAGCAGCATATCCGCCGCGAGAAGGCGACGTCGAATATCTGCACCGCCCAGGTGCTGCTCGCCGTCATGGCCTCGATGTATGCCGTCTTCCACGGCCCGAAGGGCATCAAGGCGATCGCCCAGCAGGTGCACCAGAAAGCCGTGCTGATGGCCAAGGGCCTGGAAAAGCTCGGCTATAAGGTGGAACCCGACACCTTCTTCGACACGATCACCGTCGACGTCGGCCATATGCAGGGCCTCATCCTGCGCGCCGCCGTTGCCGAAGGCGTCAATCTGCGCAAGGTCGGCGAAACCCGGATCGGCATGAGCCTCGACGAGCGCACCCGCCCTGCCACGCTCGAAGCCGTGTGGCGCGCCTTCGGCGGCAATTTCACTATCGCCGATTTCGAGCCTTCCTACCGCTTGCCGAAGGGCCTGCTTCGGACCAGCGACTACCTCACCCATCCGATCTTCCACATGAACCGCGCCGAAAGCGAGATGACGCGTTACATCCGCCGGCTCTCCGACCGGGATCTGGCGCTCGACCGCTCGATGATCCCGCTCGGCTCCTGCACGATGAAGCTCAATGCGACGGCGGAAATGCTGCCGATCACCTGGCCGGAATTTTCCGATATCCATCCTTTTGTGCCGGCCGACCAGGCGCTCGGTTACCGCGAGATGATCGACGACCTGATCGAAAAGCTCTGCGCCGTCACCGGCTACGACGCCTTCTCGATGCAGCCGAATTCCGGCGCGCAGGGCGAATATGCCGGCCTGCTGACGATCCGCAACTATCATATCGCCAATGGCGACGGCCATCGTGACGTCTGCCTGATCCCGACCTCGGCGCATGGCACCAACCCGGCCTCGGCCCAGATGGTCGGCATGAAGGTGGTCGTCGTCAAGGTGCGCGAGAATGGCGATATCGATCTCGACGATTTCCGCGCCAAGGCTGAGCAGCATGCGGCAAATCTCTCCTGCTGCATGATCACCTATCCCTCGACGCACGGCGTCTTCGAGGAAACCGTCAGGGAAATCTGCGATCTGGTGCATGAGCATGGCGGCCAGGTCTATCTCGACGGCGCCAACATGAACGCCATGGTCGGCCTGTCCCGCCCCGGTGACATCGGCTCCGACGTCAGCCACCTGAACCTGCACAAGACCTTCTGCATTCCGCATGGCGGCGGCGGACCCGGCATGGGCCCGATCGGAGTCAAGGCGCATCTGGCCCCCTACCTGCCCGGCCATCCCGAAACCGACGGCCGCTCGGGCGCGGTCTCGGCCGCCGCCTTCGGCTCCGCCTCGATCCTGCCGATCTCCTGGAGCTATTGCCTGATGATGGGCGGCGAAGGCCTGACCCAGGCGACCAAGGTGGCGATCCTCAACGCCAACTATATCGCCACCCGGCTGAAGGGCGCCTATGACGTGCTCTACAAGTCGAAGACCGGCCGGGTCGCGCATGAATGCATCATCGACACACGCCCGCTGGTCGATAGCTCAGGCGTCACCGTCGACGATGTCGCCAAGCGCCTGATCGACTGCGGCTTCCACGCGCCGACCATGAGCTGGCCGGTCGCCGGCACGCTGATGATCGAGCCGACGGAAAGCGAGACCAAGGCCGAGCTCGACCGTTTCTGCGAGGCGATGCTGGCGATCCGCGAGGAAGCCCGCGCCATCGAGGATGGCCGCATGGACAAGACCAACAACCCGCTGAAGAACGCCCCGCACACGGTCGAAGACCTCGTCGGCGAATGGGACCGTCCCTACAGCCGGGAACAGGCCTGCTTCCCGCCCGGCGCCTTCCGCGTCGACAAATATTGGTCCCCGGTCAACCGCGTCGACAACGTCTATGGCGACCGCAACCTGATCTGCACCTGCCCGCCGGTGGAAAGCTACGCAGAGGCAGCCGAATAACGGTCACACCTGACGCCGTAGCGAAAGCCGAGCAATCCAAGCCCCTTCCATCATGGGAGGGGCTTTCCTCATTCTGATAGAAATGTGCGAAGGAAGGTCATTCCATGCCCCAGGATCAAAGCGAAGCAAGAATGCAGGCGCCATGGTCGAAACCTGTGCTCGTCGCCCTCGAAGAGTCCGGCAAATACACGAGCATCGATACCACCCAGGCCGCCTCCTGGGCGATGATCGAGGATTGGCCGACCGAGGACGGTGCCGCACTCGACCAGGCGCTGCTGATCTGCGCCGACGTCATCAAGGGCAAGCGCACCGGCGAGGACGCACGCAAAGCATTCATCGCCGCCGCGGTCGAAGCTGGCCTCGATATCAAGACCTGAACGGCGGAGACACGACGCCCCGCGTAGGTTCAACGTAAGAGAAGCGGACCGGTTTGCAGCCGATCCAGCTTCAATACCTCGGCAGGGGCACCCGTTCCCGGTTCCCCTGCTCTCCGTCAGTACCAAAATGTGCGGTTTGCCGCTTAGAAGCGCTCGCCGACCATGTCCTCGCTCTTGGCCCACAATGCCTTGGCCGTCGCGGGATCGAGCGCGTAGCTGCGCACGCCTTCGGAAATCGGGCTGATTTCCGCATCCGTTACTTCGGAGACGTGGCAATTTTCGCAATATCTGCCGCCGACCGCGTCTGCCGGAGCGACGAAACCTGCCCAGACTGAGGTCGCGGCACCTTGCGGGATCGTCTTCCGCTGGAAGGGCGGTTTGCCCTCGGCGGCAAGTGCTGCGTTGATCTCAGCCATCATGCCTTCGATCGCGCCGGCGCCGACATGACGGTCGAGCTCGGTCTGAATGCCGCCGGGATGCAGTGCCGTCGCACGGATACCACGCTTCTCGAGGCGCCGGTCGAGCTCCACCGCGAACAGGATATTTGCGGTTTTCGACTGGGCATAGGCCGCCCAGGGCTCATAGGTCTTGCTCTCGAAATTGAGGTCGTCGAGGCTGAAAGGAGCCATGCGATGGGCCGAGGACGCGACGATCACCACACGGCCGCCCGATTTGACGAGCGATGCGATGCGATTGACCAGCACAAAATGACCGAGATGATTGGTGCCGAACTGCGTTTCGAAACCATCGGCGGTGCGGCCGAAGGGAGCAGCCATCACGCCGGCATTGGCAATGACGACGTCGAAGGGGCGGCCATCCGCGATGAGCGCATCGGCGCAGGCCCGCACGCTTGCCAGAGAAGCAAGATCGAGCTCGACGATGTCAAGACTGCCGCCATTGGCTGCACCGGCGCGCACGACTTCCGTTGCCGCCCTTGCCTTTGCAAGGTCACGGGCCGTACCCACCACCTGCGCTCCATGGGCTGCCAGGACACGTGCGGTTTCCACGCCGAGACCGGCCGAAACACCCGTCACCAGAACACGCTTGCCCTTGAGATCGACGCCGGCGAGCACCTCATCGGTGGTCGATGTCGCGCCAAAAAGTCCACTCATGATTATCTCCTTGATCATGGCGCACCGCTCCGGGCTGGAGGACCATTGTCCGCCGGCCTCAAATGAAATAAAAGGAGGATGCCTCCAGATAAATATGGAGGGCGCCTCCGTTTATCAAGGGGACTTCTTGGAAATGGCTGAAAAAAGTGACGGACCCACCGTCCGAAAGCCGCGTGCGGATGCCGAACGCAACCGCCTTCTGCTGATGGAAACGGCAAAGACCGTCTTTGCCGACAAGGGTTCCAGCGCCAGCCTGGAAGAAATTGCCCGCATCGCCGGCGTCGGCATCGGCACACTTTATCGCCATTTCCCGACGCGCGATGCATTGGTTGCCGCCATCTACCGCAACGAGACGACGCAGCTTGCCGCTGCCGCCAAAAGCCTTGCCGAGACACATCCGCCTGTCGAAGCGCTTCGTCTGTGGCTGGTGCAGTTCGTCGATTATGTCGTAACGAAACACGGCATGTCGGAGGTGCTGGATTCTTTGGTCGGCGGCACCTCCGAGCTCTATGCCGATTCGGCCGACTTGATCATAGGCGCCGTCAATCTGCTGGTGGATCGCGCAGTCGCCACCGGCGAAATCCGCCTGGCGATGGACCCGCTCGATATCCTGCGCGCGCTGGCGGGCGGCGCAAGCATCAGCTGCGGCCCCGCCTGGCGGGAGGCGGCAAGACAACTCATCGATATTCTGATTGCGGGGATGAGAGCCAGTCGCTGAGAGGGAGCCAAGTCGCAGTGGTTAAAGGCCCCTCCCATAGGTTGGGAGCGGCTGGATGCTTCTGATGCACAAGGATCAAATTTAACCTTTCTTAGCAAGTCTCTGTTAGCAATTCATAAAGGCGGCTTCCATCAACATGGATCATCGTCGATCCCTTGTTTTGCGTGCAGGTTCTTATGCGTCCATCGGCTGTGCCAGCAATCCTCCTCGCCGCCCTGATTCTCTCGGGATGCTCCGCAAGTTCTGGCGCCGAAGATGTGCTCACCCCTGTACCGTCGCGCGAAACGACCAATGCCATTACCCAGCCGAGCGGCCCGATACCGGCTGCAGCCGTGGGCGATCCTGCTCCGCAGGCAAGCCCGCCGCAGGAGGCATTGAGCTGGACGGGGCAGGTTCCGGAGCCGCAGGCGCTCGTCCCCGCAGACAGGCCGGTCGGCATGCCGATGCCGACGGAAAAACCGGTCGCCATGCTGATGCCGAGCAATCCCGCGGGCAATGCGATTCCCGATCTCGGCGCGAGGCCGCCCTCACGCGGCCAAATTTACGGCCACCGGTTCCGCGATGCCAAGCCGATCAACTTCGGTTCCACCTCGCCGAGAAAGCTTGCCGTGCACGGCGTCGACGTGTCGCGCTGGCAGGGCGAGATCGATTGGGAGACGCTGCGCAGGCAAGGCGCGAACTTCGTCTACATCAAGGCGACAGACGGTGGCGATCACCTCGATCCGATGTTCAAGAAGAACTGGCGCCGGGCCAAGGAAGCCGGGCTGAAACACGGCGCCTATCACTTCTTCTATTGGTGCCGGACAGCCGGCGAGCAGGCCGACTGGTTCATCCGCAACGTACCGAAGGAAGCCAACGCTCTTCCGCCTGTGATCGACGTCGAATGGAACGGCGAATCGAGCTGCAAGAGGCGCATCTCGCCTGAACGTGTCCGGGAAAAGATGCAGGTCTTCATGGACAAGCTGGAGCGCCATTACGGCCAGCGTCCAATCATCTACACCGCGCCGGACTTCTACCGGGATAACCTGAAGGGCCAAATGCTCGACTATCCCTTCTGGCTGCGCTCGGTGGCCGCTCACCCCTCCAAGGTCTATCCGGGCCGCAAGTGGCTCTTCTGGCAGTATTCCGGCTCCGGCCTTTCCGATGGCGTCGACGGCAAGATCGACCTGAACGTCTTCAACGGCAATGAAAGCGACTGGCACGACTGGGTGGCGTCGCGATAGCCAAGCTGTCCATGATTTCCGCGCCTTTCCAACATCGTTCCGTGTCAATCCGGAACAGATGAATGGCAAGACGCACTCAGCTGTAGGTCTTTGCTAACGCAACGCCTTCAGCATTCTCTAAATCCTGGCGTGTACAAGAATTTCATCCAGTTCTGGGGAAACGGCTGATGAGCATATCGGGCATGACGAGCACTGCTCTTTCGGGAATGCGGGCGCAGACGACGCGGGTCGGCGCGATTGCCAACAACATCGCAAACAGCAGCACGCCGGACTATGCCAGGCTGAACACCAGCCTCACCTCCGTTGAAGCAGGCGGTGTCCAGGCCGTCGTCAGCCCGACGGCGTCGGATGTCGATCCCGCCACCGAATTGACCGGCCTTGTTGAAGCCGAGCAGAGCTACAAGGCAAACGCCGTGGTCTTCGAGACCGGCGCCGATATGTGGGAAATGCTGATGAGCATCAAGCGCGACTGAGCACGCCCGATTTCATGGAGTTGCTGGCGGAGAATTTTCCGTCGGCCTGAAGGCCATCAGGAATGCGCCGGCTCGGCCTGGCGCTGGGCGGCAAGGGCCGCGAGATCGGCAGGCTTCAGCTCGACGGATTCGCCGCAGCCACAGGCCGACGTCTGGTTCGGATTGGTGAAGGTGAAGCCCGAGCGCAGCGTCGTCGTCTCGAAGCCCATTTCGGTGCCGAGCAAATAAAGAGCCGCCGACGGCTCGACCCAGACTTTTGCACCATCGCGCTCGATCAGGTCGTCCTTGGCATTGGGCTCGGTCACCAGGTCGATGGTATATTCCATCCCGGCACAGCCGCCCTTCTTGATGCCGACGCGAATGCCTTTAGCGTCCGGTCCCGAGTTCTCGACGATCGACTTGACACGGGCCGCAGCCCCGTCCGTCATGCTCATGATTGCAAAGCCCATCGGCTCATTCTCCTTCCGCAACCGGGGTCAAGATCCGGCGCATCGTGACTCGAATGTAGTCGTCCGAGGTAAACGGATCAATACCACGGCACCGTATCAGTACCAGCCGACGGCGACCTGCGCCTCTTCGGACATGCGGTCCGGCGTCCACGGCGGATCGAAGGTCATTTCGACCTCGACGCCCGATACGCCCTCGACGGCGCCGACGGCGTTCTCGACCCAGCCTGGCATCTCGCCGGCCACCGGGCAGCCGGGCGCTGTCAGCGTCATCATGATCTTCACCATCCGGTCGTCTTCGATATCGATCTTGTAGATCAGACCGAGTTCGAAGATGTCGGCCGGAATTTCGGGATCGTAGACGGTCTTCAGGGCGCTGATGACGTCGTCACTCAGCCGCGCCAGTTCATCGGCCGGAATGCTGGAATGCACGATGCCTTCGCGCACGTCGATCTTCTGTTCGCTTTCGTCCAGGCTCATCACGGACACTCCTCAAGCAAAGAACTTGCGCGCATATTCCAGCGCATCGGCCAGGGTATCGACCTCGGCGCGGGTATTATACATGCCGAAGGATGCACGGCATGTGGATGTGACGCCGAAGCGTTTCAAGAGCGGCATGGCGCAATGCGTGCCGGCCCTGACCGCAACACCCTGCCGGTCGATCACCATCGAGACGTCATGGGCATGGATTCCGGCAAGCTCGAAAGAAAAGATACTCCCCTTATCCGGCGCCGTCCCGAAGACCCGCAGGGAATTGACCGATTTCAGCCGCTCGACAGCATAGGCCGCAAGATCGGCCTCGTGCCGGGCGATCGCCTCGCGGCCGACCTTCTCCATATAGTCGAGCGCGTAACCGAGCCCGATCGCCTGCACGATCGGCGGTGTGCCGGCCTCGAAGCGATGCGGCGGATCGTTATAGGTAACGACGTCCTCGGCGACTTCGAAGATCATCTCGCCGCCACCCTGGAACGGACGCATCTCCTGCAGCCGTTCCTTCTTGCCGTAAAGCACGCCGATGCCGGATGGGCCGTAGAGCTTGTGGCCGGTCATGACGTACCAGTCGCAATCGATATCCTGCACGTCGACCGGCAGATGCACGGCGCCCTGGCTGCCATCGATCAGCACCGGGATGCCGCGCTCATGCGCGATCCGGCAGACTTCCTTGACGGGAACGATCGTGCCGAGCGCATTCGACATGTGGGTGATGGCGACGAGCTTGGTGCGCTCCGTCAGGCTCTTTTCGAAATCCTCGATATGGAAGGCGCCCTCGTCGTCGACGGGCACCCAGACGAGTTTGGCGCCCTGCCGCTCGCGAATGAAGTGCCAGGGCACGATGTTGGAATGGTGCTCCATGATCGTGAGGACGATCTCGTCGCCTTCGCCAATCTTGGGCATGCCCCAGCCATAGGCGACGGTGTTGATCGCTTCCGTCGAATTCTTGGTGAAGACGATGTCATCAACCGAAGGCGCATTGAGGAAGCGGCGGACTTTTTCGCGCGCGGCCTCATAGGCGTCCGTCGCGGCATTCGAGAGATAGTGTAGGCCGCGATGCACATTGGCATATTCATGCGAATAGGCATGCGAGATGGCGTCGATCACCACCTGCGGCTTCTGTGCCGACGCGCCGTTATCGAGATAGACCAGCGGCTTGCCGTGCACCTTCTCCGCCAGGATCGGAAAATCCCGGCGGATGGCTTCGACGTCGTACTCAGTGGCCGGCACTATCTTGTCCATCGATATATCCGATCAGGCGTGCTTTTCGAGCCAGGTCGAAATCACGCTTTCCAGCGCCTCGACCAGGGCCTCGTCTTCCAGTTCCTCGACGATTTCGGCGACGAAGGCGTTGACCAGCATCGCCCGCGCCATCTTCTCCGGAATACCACGCGCCATCAGGTAATAGAGATGATTGGCGTCGATATCGGTCACCGTCGCGCCATGGCCGCACTGCACGTCGTCGGCAAAGATCTCAAGCTCGGGCTTGACCGAGAATTCGGCATCGTCGGACATCAGCAGCGTGTTGCAGGCCATCTTGGCATCGGTCTTCTGCGCATCGGGCGCCACCCGGATCATGCCCTGGAACACGCCCTTGGCGCGGTCGAAGACGACGTTGCGGATCACCTCGGTCGAACCGGTGTTCGGCACGTCGTGGCCGAGCACCATCGTCACGTCTGTATGGCTGTCAGCGCCCAGCAGGTTGATGCCGCGCAGCGTCAGATCGGCGCCCTCGCCCGTCACCTTGATATGCAGCTCCTGGCGCACCAGCTTGCCGCCGGCATTGATGACGAACAGCCGAAGCTTGGCGTCAGCGCCGAGATCGATGCGGATCTGCCCAAGATGCGTATCGTCGGCTCCCTGCTGCTGCAGGATGATCCAGGTCAGCTCCGTTCCCTCGCCGACCGTAATGTCGCTGACATGGGAGACCAGCGCCGCATCATTTGTCGCCGCAAGGTGACGCTCGATGACGGTCGCCTTGACGCCGGCGCCGAAGGCCACGGGAAGGCGCGTATGCGCTTGCCCGCCGGCATGGATGAACTGGATTTCGAGCGGAGCTTCAAGCTCGGTGCCGGCAGGCACGTCGACGACATAGCCGTCGCGCACGAAGCTGCCATTGATGCGGCCGACGGCGTCGTCGTTGCCGAGCGCATCGAGCCCGTTTGCGGCGGAGCCATCGAGCAGATGGCCGGAATAGGTCGAAATGCCAAGACCGTCGGCGGCAGCCTTCTGGTTGGAATGGCCCTGGATCACCGCCAGCACCGTGGCATCGACAACGAGCGGCTCCAAAGCTTCGGAGCCCGCATCACCCGCCTGTGGCGGAACGGTGCGCAGAAGATTCTTGAGGTCGGTATAATGCCAGGCCTCGATGCGGCGCGTCGGCAGGCCGGCCTTCTTCAGGTCGTCGAGAAGCCGGTCGCGCAGCGCCGTCACCGCGCCATTGCCGGGCAGCTCACCGATCTGCTGGTTGAAGGCCTCGATCAGTGCCGCTTCGGCCGCTGTCAGGCGGCTCGTCGTCTGCATGTTCATGGACGTCGTCCTTTCCACCCGAACTCAGGCCGCCGTGCCGATGATGTCGGCATAGCCATTGGCTTCCAGCTCATGCGCCAGCGTCTTGTCGCCCGACTTGATCACCTGGCCCTTATAGAGCACGTGGACGGTATCGGGCACGATATAGTCGAGCAGGCGCTGGTAATGGGTGATCACCACGACGGCGCGATCCGGCGAACGCAGCGCGTTGACGCCGTCGGCGACAATCTTCAGCGCGTCGATATCGAGGCCGGAATCGGTTTCGTCGAGCACGCAGAGCTTCGGTTCGAGCAGCGCCATCTGCAGGATCTCGGCGCGCTTCTTCTCGCCGCCGGAAAAGCCGACATTCAGCGGCCGCTTCAGCATCTCGGTATTGATCTGCAGCTTGCCGGCGGCATCCTTGACGCGGCGCATGAAATCCGGCGTCGTCAGCTCGTCCTCGCCGCGCGCCTTGCGCTGCTCGTTCATCGCCACCTTCAGGAACTGCATGGTGGCGACACCGGGGATTTCGACCGGATACTGAAAGGCAAGGAAGATGCCCTTGGCGGCGCGCTCGGCGGGATCGAGCTCGAGGATGCTCTCGCCATTATAGAGAATGTCGCCCTCAGTCACTTCGTAGTCGCTGCGGCCGGACAGAACATAGGAGAGTGTCGACTTGCCGGAGCCGTTCGGCCCCATGATCGCGGCAACTTCGCCGGCCTTCACCGTCAGGTTCAGGCCACGGATGATCTCGGTGCCGTCTTCGGCGATACGGGCATGGAGGTTTCTGATTTCAAGCATTTCGTTTTTCCTGTCCATAAAGCGGGTTCAAGTGCCGCCCAATTGACCGTTCTCATCGGCCTCAATCGTCATCCTAGGGCTTGTCCCGAGGATCTAAGCTTTAAATTGTAATCGTCCTAATGTTCCGGCGCGACCTTCCGCATAGGTGCGCAGATCCTCGGGACAAGCCCGAGGATGACGGAGACCTGTTTAGCCCACCGAGCCCTCGAGCGAGATGCTGATCAGCTTCTGCGCCTCGACGGCGAATTCCATCGGCAGTTCCTGCAGGACTTCCTTGACGAAGCCGTTGACGATCAGTGCGATCGCCGCTTCTGTCGGGATACCGCGCTGCAGGCAGTAGAACAGTTGGTCCTCGGAGATCTTCGAGGTCGTGGCTTCATGTTCGAACTGCGCCGTCGAATTCTTCGCCTCGATGTAGGGCACGGTATGAGCGCCGCACTTGTCGCCGATCAGCAGCGAATCGCACTGGGTGAAGTTGCGTGCGTTCGACGCCTTGCGGTGAGCCGAGACCTGGCCGCGATAGGTGTTGTTGGACACGCCGGCGGCGATGCCCTTGGAGACGATGCGGCTCGACGTGTTCTTGCCGAGATGGATCATCTTGGTGCCGCTGTCGATCTGCTGATGGCCGTTGGACACGGCGATCGAGTAGAACTCGCCGCGGCTGTCGTCGCCGCGCAGGATGCAGGACGGATATTTCCAGGTGATCGCCGAGCCGGTTTCGACCTGCGTCCAGGAAATCTTCGAGCGGTCGCCACGGCAATCGCCGCGCTTGGTGACGAAGTTGTAGATGCCGCCCTTGCCTTCCTTGTCACCGGGATACCAGTTCTGGACGGTGGAATACTTGATCTCGGCATCGTCGAGCGCAACCAGCTCGACCACGGCAGCATGCAACTGATTTTCGTCGCGCTGCGGCGCCGTGCAGCCTTCCAGATAGGAGACGTAGGCGCCTTCTTCCGCGATGATCAGGGTGCGCTCGAACTGGCCGGTGCCCTTCTCGTTGATGCGGAAATAGGTGGAAAGCTCCATCGGGCAGCGAACGCCCTTCGGAATGAACACGAAGGAGCCGTCGGTGAAAACAGCCGAATTCAGCGTCGCATAATAGTTATCGCTCGTCGGCACCACGGAGCCGAGGTATTTCTGCACCAGCTCCGGATGCTCGCGGATGGCTTCCGAGATCGACATGAAGATCACGCCGGCCTTCTTCAGCTCTGCCTTGAAGGTGGTGACGACCGAGACGCTGTCGAAAACGGCGTCGACGGCGATCTTCGGCTTCTCGACACCGGCAAGGATCTCCTGCTCACGCAGCGGAATGCCGAGCTTCTCGTAGACCTTCAACAGCTCCGGATCGACCTCGTCGAGCGACTTCGGACCCGGCGTGCTCTTCGGCGCGGCGTAGTAATAGATGTCGTTGAAATCGATCTTCGGATAATTGACGCGCGCCCAGGTCGGCTCTTCCAGCGTCAGCCAGCGCCGATAGGCTTCGAGGCGCCATTCCAGCATCCACTCCGGCTCCTGCTTCTTAGCCGAAATGAAGCGAATGATGTCCTCGGACAGGCCCTTCGGCGCTTTGTCCATCTCGATGACGGTCTCGAAACCGTATTTGTACTGGTCCACATCGATCAGGCGGACCTGGTCGATTGTTTCCTGCACCGCAGCCATTTCATTCTCCAATCTCGCCGGATACAAGGTCCGGCAGCTTGTAGCGTTCGGGCAATTGTCCTGCCCTGATGTCGGGCAAATGCCTTACCCTGATGTAAGAGGCCAAAAGGGACTTTTCAGCCCGATTGGCAAGCGGAAATTTGCGTTTCCGCAAGTTTATGATGCGGCTTATGCCGCCTCACCCGCCGACCTTCGCCGGCAGGCAATCTTCGCGAAAGCCGCAATCGCCCTGTCGACATCGTCTTCGGTCGTCGAAAAGCCGAGCGAGATGCGCAATGCCCCGAGCTTGGCGTCACGTCCCATCGCCGTCAGCACATGGCTTTCGCCAAGCCGACCGGATGAGCAGGCCGAGCCTGCGGAAAGGGCAACGCCTTCGAGATCGAAGGCGATCTGCCCGGTCTCGGCCTTCAGCCCCGGCAGGGTGAAGAAGATCGTGTTGGCGACACGTTCGCCGCCCTCGCCGTGGATCATTACATCGGCTGCCGCCCGACGCATGCCGGCTTCCAGCCGCTCGCGCAACGCGCCGATCGCCGCATTGCGCCCATCGAGCTCCTCGGCCGCAGCTTCCGCCGCCGCGCCGAAGCCGATCAGCGCCAGTGAATTCTGTGTCCCCGAGCGGTGACCCCGCTCCTGCCCGCCACCCTGGATCAGCGGTCGCGGCATCAGCGCCTCACCGCGCGCAATGAGCGCGCCGGCACCCTTCGGTCCGCCGATCTTGTGCGAGGAGACGATCATGAAATCGGCGCCGATCCGATTGATATCGAGCGCGAGGCGACCGGCGGCCTGAACGGCGTCGACGACCAGGAGCCCACCATGGGCATGCACGATCTTTGCCGCTGCCTCCACAGGCTGGACGATGCCCGTCTCGTTGTTGACGAGCATGATGGCGACCATCGGCAGGCCGGCAGCCTTGTCATGAGCATCGAGCAGGGTGCCGAGCGCATCGAGATCGACGATGCCGGCTTCCGTCACCGGGATCTCCGTCATCGTCTCTCTGGCGAAGCGGCCACCCTCGCGCACTGCCGGATGCTCGATCGCCGAAAAATAAAGCTGGCCGAGCCGCAGCGGCGTGCGGCCCATGCGGAAATCCGGCGTCAACACCAGGTTGGCGGCCTCGGTCGCGCCGCTGGTAAAAACCACATTTCCGGCATCGGTGCCGGCAAGTGCCGCCACTTTGCGCCGCGCACCTTCAATTGCAGCGCGGGCGGCGCGGCCTTCGCCGTGAACGGAATTTGGATTGCCGAAAATGTCGATGGCGCGCATGATCGCCTCGCGTGCTGCGGGGTGTAGCGGCGCTGTGGCATTCCAGTCGAGATAAAGGCGTGGCGGCGCCATGATCTTCAGTCCTGCGCTTGACGAGCTTGCTTCAGCGGCCGCGGTTCATTTTTCTTGAAATTTCCGCCGGGCTTGCCTTATGACACATTCCACGATGCGTGGATCGCCATGCAAGTTTCGAATTGTTCTAAACTGCGTTTTAGAAAAGCTGACAACACTAGTCAAGTCAATGTTGTCGTCCAACGCAGCGCGAACGCGAAATAAAACCCGGAGTACCAATGCCCGAAGTAATTTTCAACGGCCCAGCCGGCCGTCTTGAAGGCCGCTACCAGCCCTCCAAGGAAAAAAGCGCGCCCATCGCCCTGATTCTGCATCCGCATCCGCAGTTCGGCGGCACGATGAACAATCAGATCGTCTATCAGCTCTTCTACATGTTCCAGAAGCGCGGGTTCACGACGCTGCGCTTCAATTTCCGGGGCATCGGCCGCAGCCAGGGCGAATTCGACCACGGCGCCGGCGAACTTTCGGATGCCGCCTCGGCGCTCGACTGGGTGCAGAGCCTGCATCCCGATTCCAAGACCTGTTGGGTCGCCGGTTATTCCTTCGGCTCCTGGATCGGCATGCAGCTGCTGATGCGCCGGCCGGAGATCGAAGGCTTTATGTCGATCGCGCCGCAGCCGAACACCTACGACTTCTCCTTCCTGGCGCCCTGCCCCTCTTCCGGCCTGATCATCAATGGCGAGGCCGACAAGGTAGCGCCGGAAAAGGATGTCAATGGCCTTGTGGAGAAGCTGAAGACCCAGAAGGGCATCCTCATCACCCACCGCACCGTTGCCAACGCCAACCACTTCTTCAACGGCCAGGTGGAAACCCTGATGGGCGAATGCGAAGACTATCTCGACCGCCGCCTCAACGGCGAACTGGTGCCGGAACCGGCCGCCAAGCGGATTCGCTGACACCACAAAATCTCGGCCCCATCGATGCCGTGACGGTCCGGAACCTCACCGGACCGAACGTGTCAGAACAGATCACCTATCGTGTTGCAATGTATGTTGCAGTGCGGTAGGGTCCTCGCGATCCTAACAAAAGCGAGGTCCGCAATGACCAAGTCGTTCGGGGAAGTCCTGGATAAGTATAGGGGAATCGGTCCGGGGTTCGATTTTCTTCGAATAGGGCTCGCCTTTTCCATCGTATTGACCCATTCCTTTTTGTTAACCAGGAACAATGACTTCATCAGGGGGTCGGTATTCTGGTTCACGGAATACGCTCTTGTTCCGATGTTCTTCGCGCTGAGCGGATTTCTGATCGCCGGCAGCGCCCAACGCCTGAGCCTCAGAAATTTCCTGATCAACCGAAGCTTGCGTATCGTCCCGGCGCTTGCCGTCGATATCGTCGTTTGTTCGCTGATCATCGGGCCGCTCGTCACGATCGTCTATCACGCCGAATATTTTACCGATCCGCGGTTTTTCAAATACTTTCTGAATATCGTCGGTTGGATCCATTACGAGCTGCCGGGCGTTTTCACAATCCGAGCCAACGTGTCAACGGCGCGCTCTGGACGGTTCCCTGGGAGATCTTCTGCTACATCATCATGTCGTTCCTGATGATCACTGCCATCGTCAAGACGCGCTACAAGCTGCTTGCGGTGACGATCGCCTATATCGTCATCGGCCTTGTCGTGCAGAAGATGCCCTATCTGCTGCCAGGCTCGGTCAAGCCGATCGCTCGCTTCCTGTTCATGAGCCGAGGCTCCCAGCTGATAACGGCCTTCATGATGGGCATCGTCGTCTTTCAGTTCAAAGCGGTCATTCCGCATTCCCGCTGGCTGTTCGCCGCCGCCGGCCTGGTTTGCCTCGTCGCCATTCTCACCCTGGACAGCCAAGCGACGGAGTCGGTGATGAACCGGCCCCTGGTCATCACCTCTCTCGTTTATATCACCGTCTTTATCGGCCTGTCGGAGGTACCCATTCCGGCCTTTTTCAGGAAGGGCGACTATTCCTACGGCGTCTATCTCTATCATGACCCGTTTTTGCAGATCTGGATCAGCTCGTTTCCGTCCGTATTTCTCTATCCGAAATATGGTGCGCTGGCGCTCTATCTCGTCGGCCTGCCCTCGGCCCTCGCCGTGGCGGTGCTGTCCTGGCATTTCATCGAGAAGCCGATCCTTGGCCTTCGCAAGAAGTTCTCGTTCATCGCCCAGGTCAGGGGCGTCGAGGATGGCAATCAGGCTGGGCGCGAATCCCACGTCCGGCCGCCGGTTGCCGTAAAGAGTTAAATTAGGACTTTGCCGGCCGCATATCGGCGGTGAGTTCAAAAGCTGGGTCAAGCACTCCATCGATCAGGATCGGCACGCGTTCACGCATGCCGATTTTCCTCAGCACACGCTGCGAGGCGATGTTATCGGGATGCGTGAAGGCGATGAGGCGCTGCGCAAGCTGCCTTTCGAAGAACCAGTCGACCACCGCACCTGCCGCCTCGGTCGCCAGGCCCTTGCCCCACACCTCCTCGCGCAGGGAATAGCCAAGTTCGAATTGCTCGTTCCTGAACTTCGAAATCCCCGCGCGACCGATAATCCGGCCGTCCTCGTCGAGGATCTTGTATTTCGTCGTGCCGTGGCGCGCCTGCTCCTCGAACCAGCCCCGCAGCCGCTCCTCAGCCTTTTCGAGACTCCATGGCCCGTTGCCGGACAGATATCGGGTCGTCGCCATCGTCGAATGCAGTTGCTGCACGAGGGGCGCATCGCCTTCGTCCCACATGACGAAGCTGAGCCGCGGCGTGCTCAATATAACGCTCTGCTCTCTCATGGCGTCGCCAGCACCCCGCCGCTGACGGGGGCGCCGACGCCCGTCGTGCCGGGAAACGTCAACGGCAGCCCGTCCAGCGAGCGGACGGCGAGATAGGCCCAGGCCTCGGCTTCCATCGCATCGCCGTCGAAGCCTGCCTCCTCGGCGCTCAACACCCTCGCGCCCAGCCTTCCGGCCATGGCGGAAAACTCCGCCATCACGGTGGCGTTCAGCCGCCCGCCGCCGCAGACGATATAGATCGATGGGCTCTCGGGCAGAAAGCCGGCAGATTTGATGATCGAGGCGGCGGCGACATGGGCGAGCGTGCGGGCGCCGTCTTCAAGGCTCGCTTCCTCGGGCCGAAGCGGCGCGAAATCGCCGCGGTCGAGCGAACGGCGAAGATTGCCGCGGAAGAACGGGCTTTGCAGATAACGTTCCGCGAGAGCGGCCACGACCTTGCCGCGCCCACCGATTTCGCCGCCGGGATCATAGGTTCTGCCGGTCTGCATCTCCACCCACTGGTCGATCAGCGTATTGCCCGGCCCACTGTCGAAGGCCGATATCCGGCCATCCGTGCCGATAAAGGTCAAATTGGAGATGCCGCCGATATTGACGAAGCACACCGCCTGTCCAGCCTGCTGGAATTTTCCCGCAAGTGCGGCGTGATAGGCAGGCACCAGCGGCGCGCCCTGCCCGCCATGAACCATGTCGTTGGCGCGCATGTCGTACACCACCGGAATGCCGGTTCGGCGCACCAGTTCCGGACCGTCACCGATCTGGATCGTCAATCCTTCGTCAGGGCGATGCAGTACTGTCTGGCCATGAAAGCCGAGAACATCGACGGCATCGGCAGAAAGCCCGAAACGCTCCAGGAATGCCGTAACGGCAATTGCATGCCGTAAGGTCAGTTCCAGCTCGATGTCGCGAAGCTCAGCGGGCCGTTCGCTCCTGTCGCTGAGCGGACGCGCCAATTCCAGCGCCCGTTTCAGCCGGCCGCGAAAATCGGCGTCATAGGGCACGCCCATGAACGGCCCGTGCTCGATGAAGCCGCGGCCGTCGGTCCTGAGCAGCGCGACATCGATTCCGTCCATCGACGTGCCGCTCATCAGACCGATCGCAGTCCTGATGACATCCATGAGGCTTGCCTCCCATGCGATTCCCGGATGCACTTTGATAAAAACAGTGCTAAACGCGCCGCGACAGATCAACAACAACGAACTTGCGCGAGACCCGCATGGGCGAGCGCAGATATCAAGAGACGAAGGCCATGTCCGAGTTCAAGTCCGATTTCCTCCGCACGCTGAAAGAGCGCGGCTTCATTCATCAGATCTCTGATGAGCGCGGCCTCGACGACATGTTCGCCAAGGAAACCGTGACGGCTTATATCGGCTTCGATCCGACGGCGCCCAGCCTGCACGCCGGCTCGTTGATCCAGATCATGATGCTGCACTGGATGCAGAAGACCGGTCATCGCGCCATCTCGCTGATGGGCGGCGGCACAGGCATGGTCGGCGATCCCTCCTTCAAGGAAGAGGCGCGCCAGCTCATGACCGTGGACACGATCGAAGGCAACATCGCCTCGATCAAGCGCGTCTTCTCCAACTATCTGAACTACGGCGACGGTCCGAAGGACGCGCTGATGATCAACAATGCCGAATGGCTGCGCTCGCTGAACTACCTCGAATTCCTGCGTGATGTCGGCAAGCACTTCTCGGTCAACCGCATGCTGTCCTTCGACAGCGTGAAGACGCGTCTCGACCGCGAACAGTCCCTGTCCTTCCTGGAATTCAACTACATGATCCTCCAGGCCTACGACTTCGTCGAACTCGCCAAGCGCTACGATTGCCGCCTGCAAATGGGTGGTTCCGACCAATGGGGCAATATCGTCAACGGCATCGACCTCGGTCACCGTATGGGGACACCGCAGCTCTATGCGCTGACCTCGCCGCTGCTGACGACATCGTCGGGCGCCAAGATGGGCAAGTCGGCGACGGGCGCTGTCTGGCTGAACGCCGACATGCTCTCGGCCTATGATTTCTGGCAGTACTGGCGCAACACCGAGGACGCCGACGTCTCGCGCTTCCTGAAGCTCTACACGACGCTGCCGATGGATGAAATCGCCCGCCTCTCGGCACTCGGCGGTTCGGAGATCAACGAGGTCAAGAAGATCCTTGCGACCGAGGTCACGGCGATCCTGCACGGCCGCGAAGCCGCCGAACAGGCAGCCGAAACGGCGCGCAAGACCTTCGAGGAAGGCGGTCTTTCGGAAAACCTGCCTTCGGTCGATATCCCGGCCGGCGAACTCGATAGCGGCATCGGCCTGCTGTCGCTGATGGTCCGCGCCGGCCTCGCCGGCTCGAACGGCGAAGCCCGCCGCCACGTCCAGGGCGGCGCTGTCCGCATCAACGACGAGGCGGTCAGCGACGAACGCCGTCTGATCGACAGCGGCGAAATCACCACCGACGGCGTCATCAAGCTCTCGCTCGGCAAGAAGAAGCACATCCTGATCCGCCGCGCGGCGTAAGCGGCCTCAATTCCGAACAGATATGAAAGCCGGCCTCCGCGCCGGCTTTTTCGATTTCGCTGACGGCGGTGTCGAGGCATTTGCGAAGTTGACGATACAGCCGCGCGTACCGAGAGTTTCGCGGCACTACCGCATACGGTCACTCGACTCCCGGCCGGGATGGCGCATCCGTCCGTTCAGCCTCTCGAAACACATAGCTTGGCGGATTGACGTCTGAAGCAGGTTTGACGCGCGACCACCAGCTGATCGAGAAGACAGGCGGCGTCATCATCGCGTCGAGAGGAACCGTCAGCACATGGGCCGACCGGATGAGCTCCGGCGGCTTCAGTCGCTCGCTCTTTTCGGCGGGATATGCAGCATGGCCGCCGACCGCAGCGGCGATCACCGCGACCGATACGAAAGAGACTGTCCGAGCGCACTGCATGGCATCCTCCGACATCGCAACGGCCGTTGCCAAGGCCGGAGACGCAGCTTACATCAAATTTCCCTAAAATAGCAGGCCAAGCGTCGTTCGCTCGTTTCGACACCGGGCTTCGGATCGATTCTGATCGGGTCGATGCTTGCGCGTTTTGCTGATCCTACTCAGGCGGAAAGGAATTTAGGCGTTCTCGCCACGACCTCTGCCGTCCGGCCTTCACAGCCTCACTGGAACTCGAAGATCTGCCGGAAGACGCCAGGCGCGATAATCGACAGCGGATTGATCTGCAGGTTCGGTTGGTCGAACTTGCCCGTCAGTTTGAAGGTGATGCCGATCAGGCCGCGGTCGCTGCCATTTCCGAGGATGACGCCGATCAGCGGCAGCTCGGCAAAGAGGCGGTTGAGGCCGTAGGCCGGCATGAAGGTGCCGGTCATGTCCATATTGCCCTTGCGGTCGCGCACGACGCCCTGGAAGGTCGCGCCGATCTGGTCGCCGCGCAGCACGCCGTTCTCGATGCCGACCATGCCATTGCGTGAAACGACGCGGGCAAAGCCACGCTGGAAGCGCTGCGACGAGGTATCGATGTCGCGCTTGACCGCCTCGTTGAGGCTGCGCTGTTCACTTCCGACAGGCGTCGAGACGATCGAGCGCAAGCGTTGTTCGTTGACGATCGAGAAGCGGCGCACATCGAGCGAGCCGTCCCAGCCGCCCTCTGCCCCCAGCCGGATCGCCAGATTGAGCAACCCTCCCTGCATGTGCTGGTAGAGATCGGCGAAACGCGATACCGCGCCGGCATCGCCGCTGGTGATGTTGATGACGCCGCCGTCCTTCATCTGGCTGACCACGGCCTCGCCGCTGTCCGTGACGGCGGAAAAGTTGAGCGTCTGCAGCTTGTCGCCGCGCAGTGATATCTGCGCCTGGAAATTGCCGACCTTCTCGTCGTTGAAACCGATGACGTTTTTCAGCCGGGCGCGCACCGATACGCTGGTGTCGCCGCCATCCCCGTCGCCATCGCCGTCCGAGCCCGATTTCAACCGCGCGATAACAGGCCGCGCATCGGCGCTGTCGCCGGAGACCGAGACGTCGAAATTGCCTTTGCTGCGCTTCACCGAGAGAGCGAAATCGTCGAGCGAGGAAAGCTTGACACTGTCGAAATCGGCCGAGGTCAGCCCACCCTTGCCGATATTGAGCGATCCGTTGGCGCCGAAACCGTCGCCTTTCAGCCGGAAGTTCTTGACCTGAGTGTTGTCGGCCGGGCCGGAGGTTTCAAATTCGGCTGTGGCGGCAATGCCGCTGCCCTTCGACCAGCCGATCCAAGGCAATTCGAGCAGCGATTTGGTGAGGTCGAGCTGGACGTCCTGCCGGTCGTTGTCGATCCGCGTCAGCACCATCTTCACGCTGCCGCCGATGATGCCCGAAAGGCCGGGTATCAGCTTGTTGCGCTGGTCCTCGGAAAGCGTCGCGGTGATCACCCGCTGCCGCAACGCACTGTCGGATGCCTCAACCGGTTCGGTAAGATCGATATCGGCCGGAACGCCGTCGATCTGGGCCTTGGCATCGAGCGTGATCTGTTTCGGATTGCCGTTCAGCGTGCCGTCGAGATTGGTGATGGTACGGCCGGAAAATGGCTTGGCGAGATCAATATCGCTGAGCTTCATGGCCGCCGCCCATTCGGCCGGCGGCGGGTTCTGCGAGGAGAGCAGGCCGAAATGCGCCTTCACATTCGCCTCGATCCGGCCCTTGAAATCGTCGGGCGTAAAGCCGGCGCGCTGCAGCACCCGGATCGGCCTGTAGGTTAGAAGCTCGCCGACCGCGTCCGCCGCGCCGGACACCGCGAGATCGATATCGGCCATCAGCGGCTTGTCATAGGCGGATGGTATGACGAATGTCCCCTGCCCGAGACCGACGGACCGGCCGGAGGGGAAATAGGACGTGCCGCTTTTGATCGCGATCGTCGCAACGGGGCCGGTCAGGTCGAAATGTGCCGACGTGTCGCGGATGGGCGGAATGTCGCCGGCGACGTTCATCCGAGCCCCCGCGATGTCGAAACCGATGCGGATCTGGTTGGCGTCGAGCTTCAATCCCTTGCCGCCGGCTGCCTCGTCCAGCCGGCCGAAGGGAATGAAAACGGAAATGGAAGCGTCGGTGACGGTGCCGCCGAAGAGATTGCCGTGCACCCAGTTGCGCACCTTGGGCGCCATCCAGAACGGCCAGAGCTGCTTGATCGCCGTCGTCTGCAGCTGCGACGACTGGCCGGCGAAGCTGATCTCCGGCGATTTGTCGCCGAGCTTGATATCAAGCGATCCGTAGAGCGCGCCGAGCGGGCTGGAAACGGTCATGTTGGGAAACCGGAATTCCCGGCCGGCGACCATGTAGCGCCCGGTCGCCTGGATATCGAAGGCAACAGGCGGCTCGCCGGAACCGCCGGGGGCCGCCGTGCCGCCGCTGACCAGCAGGTCGATGCCGAAGCCCTTGCCGGCCTGCGGGTCGAGCTTGTCGAGATCGATCAGCGCGCCGTTGATCGGCAGCGTGGTCGCGCCGAACCGGGCGTTGGACCGGGCAATCTCGATCGTCTGCTTGGCGAAATCATAAACGAGGTTGATTTGCCCGCCCGACAGCTCCTGCGGATCACCGTCCGCATAGATCAGGCCGGGATCGATATCGACCGTTGCCGCAAGCGCCGGCTGCGCGCCATCGCGCGCCCTGGTGGCCGACACCGTCATGTCGACAAAGGCGCTAAGCCCCTGCCGTATCACACCCTGATCGTTGCGTTTCAGCGCGAACGGCGTGAGGTCGGCATGCTTCAGCGCCGCCACCACCTTCGAGACGTGGCCGTCTTCCTTCTCGGCCAGCACGTCGAGTTCCGCCACCTCGCCGTTGAGCGCCACCTCGCCGGTCAATTGCAGCGAGGACGGGCCGGCATGGGCAAAGACCAGATTGTCGATAACAAGCGACAGCGGGCCATTGGCGGTATCGGCAAGCTTGATGTCGATGCCGGAGATGCGCACCGAATTCGTCGAGCCGCGTGTGGCGATACTGTCGAACATGTCGAACTGCGAGAAGATCCTCTCCATCGCCGCCGGCATGGCGTCGATGCGCAGATCGTCGAGCTTGACGGGATTGCCGGAAGGCAGAAGCGCGGTATCGAGCGCGATATCGTCAGCCTCGATGTCCGTGACGGCGATGCGGCCGCGGAAGAGCTGCAGCGGATCGAGCCCCAGGCGCACCGAACCCGTCGTCGACAGATGCTGGCCGCTCTCCTGATCGATCATGTTGACGTTGCGCGCTTCCAGCGCCAGACGTAAGCCCGAGGTGAAGCGGATGACGGTGGAGCCGACCTCGGCGCGGTAGCGCGGTCCGGCCACGCCGTTCAGCGCCGCCTGCGCCTGCTGCGACAGCGGTTTGTCGAACATGCCGCTCTCGACGGTGAAAACAATGCCGGCCAGAATAACAAGGATCAGTCCCAGAAATCCGCAGGTCAGCTTCGCCGTGCGGCGCATCGGCGAACGCGGCGGCGGGCAATGGACGATGATCGGATCCTCGGCCTGGGCGGACGGCAAGCGGTCCAGCGCAACGATATCCTTCTTGCGAAACGTGACCTTTTCGCCGCGGATGGCTGACATGCGCCCTCGGGCTCTCCCTTTAGTGAAGAATTGAACCCGGCCATGCTGGACGGGTTTCCATCCACTATATAATTCGGGGAGAGAAAGTGTCATCCACAAACCCGGCAAAAGAAAGGTTTTCCCAATGGCGGTTCCCGGCATCGGCGCCACGGCCCCTGATTTCAACCTTCCCCGCGACGGCGGCGGCCGCGTCTCGCTGGCCGAATTCCACGGCAGGCCGCTCGTGCTGTTCTTCTATCCCAAGGACGATACGACCGGCTGCACTGCCGAATCATTGGCTTTCACGGCCTTAGCAGCCGAGTTTGATGCGGCGGGCGCCGCCGTCATCGGCATGTCTCCCGATTCGGCCGCCTGCCATGACAAATTCGTCAAGAAGCACCGTCTTTCGGTGGCGCTCGCCTCGGACGAGGAAAAGACGACGCTGCAGGCCTATGGCGTCTGGAAAGAAAAGAGCATGTATGGCCGCAATTTCATGGGCGTCGAACGCACCACCTTCCTCATCCGCAAGGACGGCATCATCGCCACCATCTGGCAGAAGGTAAAGGTGCAGGGCCATGCCGAAACCGTGCTCGAGGCCGTGCGGAATCTCGCCGCGTGACCGGGCATCTGGCGATAACCTCGCTGCGCGGTGGCGCCATCGATGCGATCTCTTCCGCCGATCTCGACCGCAAGACGGCTCTTGCGCAGGAAAGCGCCACCCGCTGGTTCGCCCGCCGGGTGTCGCTGCGCTCGCCGCTCGATGCCGCCCTGCCGGACAGGCCCGGCCGTCCCGACAAGCCGGAGCTGACGCCGCCGACCCAGGTGAAGAAGCGCTCGCTGCATACGCTCAAGGGGCGAATCGCCCTGCTGCATGCCATTGCCCATATCGAACTCAACGCCGTCGATCTGGCGCTCGATATCGTCGCGCGATTTGCGACAGAGCAGGTGCCGAATTCCTTCTTCGACGGCTGGATGCAAGTCGCTTTCGAGGAGGCGAAGCATTTTCGCATGGTGCGTGCCAGACTCAACGATCTCGGCGCCGATTACGGCGATCTCCCCGCCCATGACGGGCTCTGGCAGGCCGCCCATTCGACGCGCAACGACCTGACGGCAAGGCTCGCCGTCGTGCCGCTGATTCTCGAAGCCCGCGGCCTCGACGTCACGCCGTCGCTGCAGGCGAAGATGCGCGAAACCGGCGATCTCGAAAGTGCAGCGGTCCTCGATGTCATCTACAACGACGAGAAAGGCCATGTCGCCGTCGGCGCCAAATGGTTCCGCTTCCTCTGTGCACGAGAGAAGCGCGACCCGGCAAAGGCCTTCCAGGAACTGGTCCGCGCCAATTTTCGCGGACCGCTGAAGCCACCCTTCAATGATCTCGCCCGCGCCGAGGCGGGGCTGACGCCGTCCTTCTATCGCGCACTGGCATCGATCAGCCACGCTTGAAATGCCTGGTATTTCTGCCGCGGACGGCGGCAATGAAAGCATTCATTAACCATAAGCGTGTCTAATTTTCCGAAAGAGGCGTAGAGCATCAATCGGGAGAGCCTGCGTGAACAGCGGACATCAGCACCGGGTATTCGGCAGGCGGGCGCAGGAACATATCCTCATCCTGGCAAGCGGCGACAAGGTCCGCCACATGACGGTCCGGCCGTGGATGGCAGCCCTTGCCTTCTGCTTCATCGGCGTGTTCTCGATCGGCTATCTCCTGGCCACGTCCTATCTCGTGCTGCGCGACGACCTCATCGGCGCTACCATGGCGCGCCAGGCCCGCATGCAGCACGATTATGAAGACCGCATCGCCGCCCTTCGCGCTCAGGTCGACCGCATCACCTCTCGCCAGCTTCTCGACCAGCAGGTGGTCGAGGACAAGGTCGACAAGCTGATGGAGCAGCAGATGGCGCTGACCTCGCGCCATGGCAAGCTCGACAATCTGCTCGATCGGGCCGAAAGTTCCGGCCTGACAGAGAAGGATGGCGCCCCGCCCGCGCCGTCTTCCCCCGTTCAGTCTTATGCCCCCGAGATCAAAGACAAGCGCGCTTCGCTTGACGGCGGCGGTATCCAGGCGATCGAGAAACAGCTGGCAAGCGGCGCCCCCGCCGATGCGACGCCCGACAATTCGACGCTTGCCTATGTGCCGACCGCGGAGACCGTCGGCGACCGCGCCGACCGGATCTTCTCCAAGGTGACGCTGTCGCTGAAGGATGTCGAACAGGACCAGCGCAGCCGGGTCGAACAGCTGACGAGCGATGCCGGCAGTGCCGCCAACGCTATCGAGACCGTGCTGACCCGCTTCAAGATCCCGATGCCCGAGACCGCGGCCAGGAAAGACGATGACGATGCCGTCGGCGGCCCCTATGTCGAGCCTGAAAGCAACGACGACTTCAACACTTCGCTGGTCGCCCTCGACGGCGCGCTGACCCGGCTCGAGGCCGTGCGCAGCACCGCCGAATCCCTGCCCTTCCGCAATCCCGCCGTCGGCAAGGAAGTGACCAGCCCCTTCGGCAATCGCCGCGACCCCTTCCTTGGCCGCCTCGCGCTTCATTCCGGCATCGACTTTCGCTTTTCGCCGGGCGAAAGGATCCGCCCGACGGCGCCTGGCAGGGTGATTTCGGCCGGCTGGACCGGCGGCTACGGCAACATGGTCGAGGTCGATCACGGCAACGGCATTTCGACGCGCTACGGGCATATGTCGGAGGTGCTGGTCAAGGTCGGCGACACGGTCGACCGCAACGACGTCATCGGCCTTGCCGGCAGCACCGGCCGCTCGACAGGCACGCACCTGCATTATGAAGTGCGCCAGGACGGTCACGCGGTCGATCCAGTATATTTCATGAATGCCGGCCTTAAACTCGCCACCTATATCAAGTAATACCCGGCCGGTAACCATCGCTTCACTCTGCACGGGGTGCGGCCTCTCTAATTCTTGACTTGCCGGCCATTCGGGGCTATGTCGCGCTGCATTGCGGCATGCAATCCCGCCGACTCGTTCAGAGCTCGGCCGAACCGGAACGGAAACAGTTTTCCCTTTGACGACATTTGCTGACCTTGGCTTGAGCCAAAAAGTGCTATCCGCTGTTGCCGACGCGGGCTACACGATCCCCACGCCCATTCAGGCGGGAGCTATTCCCTTTGCGCTCGAGCGCCGCGATATTTGCGGCATCGCGCAGACAGGCACCGGCAAGACGGCGTCCTTCGTTCTGCCGATGCTGTCGCTTCTGGAGAAGGGCCGCGCCCGCGCCCGCATGCCCCGCACGCTGATCCTCGAGCCGACGCGCGAACTCGCCGCCCAGGTCGCCGAGAATTTCGAGAAATACGGCAAAAACCACCGCCTCAACGTCGCCCTGCTGATCGGCGGCGTTTCTTTCGAGGACCAGGACCGCAAGCTCGAGCGCGGCGCCGACGTGCTGATCTGCACGCCCGGCCGCCTGCTCGACCATTTCGAGCGCGGCAAGCTCCTGATGAGCGGCGTCGAGATCCTCGTCATCGACGAGGCCGACCGCATGCTCGACATGGGTTTCATCCCGGATATCGAGCGCATCGCCAAGATGATCCCGTTCACCCGTCAGACGCTGTTCTTCTCGGCGACCATGCCGCCGGAAATCCAGAAGCTCGCCGACCGGTTCCTGCAGAATCCCGAGCGCATCGAGGTCGCAAAGCCGGCTTCCGCCGCAAAGACCGTGACGCAGCGCTTCGTCGCCTCGCACAGCAAGGACTACGAAAAGCGTGCGGTTCTGCGCGAACTCGTCCGTGCCCAGACCGAGCTGAAGAACGCCATCATCTTCTGCAACCGCAAGAAGGATGTCGCCGATCTCTTCCGGTCGCTCGAGCGCCACGGTTTCTCCGTCGGCGCCCTGCATGGCGATATGGACCAGCGCTCCCGCACGATGATGCTGCAGAGCTTCCGTGACGGCAATCTCCAGCTGCTGGTCGCCTCCGACGTTGCAGCCCGCGGCCTCGACATTCCCGATGTCAGCCACGTCTTCAATTTCGATGTCCCGATTCACTCCGAGGATTACGTCCACCGCATCGGCCGCACCGGCCGTGCCGGCCGCTCGGGTGCCGCCTTCACCCTGGTCACCAAGCGCGACACCAAATTCGTCGACGCCATCGAGAAGCTGATCGGCGAAAAGGTCGAATGGCAGAACGGTGACCTGAATTCCCTACCGCCGGCAGAAGAAGGCAAGGACAGCGAACGCCCGCGCCGCAACAGCCGCGAGCGTGGCGGTCGGGACGATCGAGGCGAGAAGGATCGCGGCCGCGGCCGCGGCAGTCGTGGCGCCGCGAGTCATAAATCTGACAACGACATACAGGATAATGACGTCCAAGTGATCCAGGCAGCACCAGTAAAGGCCGACATCGTGAAGAACGAGCGCAAAGCAGAGCAGAAGCCGCAGAACAACGCGCGCAACAATCGGCCTTATCCGGCAAATGATGACAGCCGCGACCGCCGCCGCCATCGCGACCACGACGACGGCCCGACCCCGATCGGTTTCGGCGACGATATCCCCGCTTTCATGCTGATCGCCGGCAGCGCCAAGGTCTGAGCATTGCCATGGCCAGACCCGGTATCGATTTTCCGGGTCTCGGCGTCGGGCTGGTGATTCTGCGCGACGCCAGGATCCTTCTCTACAAACGTATGCGCCCACCTGAAGCCGGCTATTGGAACATTGTCGGCGGCAAGGTCGATCACATGGAGCCGGCCGAGGAAGCCGCGCGCCGCGAGGCCGAAGAAGAAACCGGCCTGACGATCGGGCGCATCGAACGAATCGGCATGACCGAGCAGATCATCGATGCCGATCGCCAGCACTGGATTTCAGTTCTCTATCTCGCCCGTGACATCGAAGGCGAACCACAATTGACCGAACCGGACAAGCTTTCGGATTTCGGCTGGTTTCCGCTGACGGACTTGCCCGAGCCGCTGTCGGCCTTCACCAAGGCGGCGATAGCGGCTTTGCCGACTGCCGAACGCAGCTAGTCATTCGGCGCGAAGCGACGCCTCATAGGCTAGCCGCACCCATTTCGCCATCAGATCGGGATCGTCATAGGCCTCGTCGGGGATCGACCAGTAGGGCATCTTCACCGGCTTGCCCTTCTTGCCTTCATAGCTCCACTGCGTGGCGCCGGCAGCCGCAAATTCCGGGGCACTCTTCTCATCGGCCTTCAGCAGCATCTCGTCCCGCACTTCGAGCGCGATGATGCGCCCAAGATGATAGATGCCCTTGCCGCCGAACATGCGCTTGACCGTGACCGGGCCGAGCCCCTGAAACATTTCCTCGATCCCGGCATTGTCCATTCTCTATTCCCTCGAAATCTCGGCCACGGCGCTCTCATCACAGCGCGTGATAATCCCGGTCCATATAGATGAGCGCTGGGTGTTTTTCGCTGAAGCGGACGGCCGCAACTTCGCCGAAGATGACATTGTGCGTCGGCATTTCCTTGATGTCGGTCACCCGGCAATCGAAGGCGGCAAGCGCGTCGGCCAGGACGGGCGCGCCGGTGACGAGCATCTCAAAACGGGCGCTGGCGAAACGGTCGTCATCGGCAAGCGCCGTGCGTCCGGAAAAGGCATCGGCGACGCCCTGATGATGGGCGCCGAGCGTATTCAGGGCGAAGATGCCGCTCCTGAAAAAGATGTCGTTCTTCGGGTTGGTGTTGTTGAGGCAGATCAGCACCGAGGCCGGATTATCCGAGACCGAGCAGGCGGCGGTGATGGTGACGCCGCGGCGCAACTCGCCCATCGCCGTCGTCACGAGCTGCACATGGCCGGCATAACGGCTCATGGCATCGCGATAAAGGCCAGGGTCGATATGCTGCCTGTTCAACACCTGCTTCTCCCGTGCGCGCTTTTGCATTGATCGACTTGTTATCGCGCCAATATGGCGAGCATCGGTTACCTTTTCTACAATAGGACCGGTGAAAAGCGCTGCGTTGCGCTTGTTTTTCTTTGACGATCGCGGCCTTGCGGATAAAAGGGCATGGACGACGGCTAGGGATCTTCGCCTTTCATGATCAACCTGCGTGGCATAGCAGCCTTTCTGACGCTGCTGGGAGCGGCCGTGCCGAGCCATGCGGCAGGCGTGACGATCGGCGTCGTCGCCCCTCAGAACGGCACGCTCGCCCTCCTCGGCGCCCAGATTGCCGCCGGCGCCGGTTTCGAGATTCAACAATCAGGCAATACTCTGGTCGCCATCAACGAGACCTGCGAAGAGAATAGCGGCGCAGCAATTGCCGACGCGCTGATCAATGCCAAGGTGCAGGTCGCGATCGGCTTTCTCTGCAGCGAGACGCTGGAAGGCGCACTGCCGAAGCTGAAGGACGCCAACATTCCCGCGATCACCGTCTCCGTGCGCTCCCGCATCCTGATGGAGGATGCGCTGAAGAACGGCTGGCCGCTCTTCCGGGCAGCGCCCGCCGACGGCGCCGAGGCGGCAAAGATCATCGAAATCATCCTGAAGGACTGGGCCGCCGATCCGATCGCCCTGATCGAAGACGGCACCATCCATGGCCGAGAACTGACGGAAGCAGTGCGCAACGCGCTGGAGCAGAACGGCCTGAAGCCGGTCTTTACCGACACCTATCGGCCGGGACAGGAACAGCAGATTGCCCTCGTGCGCCGCCTGAAACGGGCCGGCGCCACCAGGGTCTTCATCGGCGGCGACCGCAACGACGTTGCCGTCATCGCCCGCGACGCCAAGGCGGAGAACATCCCGCTGTCCATCCTCGGCGGCGATGCCATGCGCGCCGCCGACCAGCCGCTGCCGCTGATTACAGGCGTGCGCGCCGTTGCCCTGCCCGAATATACCGTTCGGCCGGAAAGCGCAGCTGCAGCCGACGCTTTGCGCGCCAAAGGCATCGAGCCGGAAGGTTATGTCCTGCCGTCGCTGGCCGCGGCACTCATTGCCGGCCAGGCTGCGGAAGCCGCCGCTGCAGCGAGCAAACCCCTCCAGGAGATGCTTCTCGGCACGACATTCCAGACGCCGATCGGCACTATGGCCTTCACCGGCGCGCATGAGCTTTCGCAAAACCCCTACCGCCTGCTCGAATGGCGGGGCAACGGCTTTTTTCCACCCGCCGCGCCAACGCAATGAGCGGCGCGCGCCAGCCTTGAATCAGGGCGCCGCAGTCAAATGGCGACCCATATGGAGTAAGATTTGATGACGCTGCCCATTCGCATCGCCCCCTCGATCCTCGCGGCGGATTTCGCCAGGCTCGGCGAGGAGGTGCGCGACGTAACGGCCGCCGGCGCCGACTGGATCCATCTCGACGTGATGGACGGGCATTTCGTGCCGAACATCTCCTTCGGCCCTGATGTCATCAAGTCGCTGCGCTCCTACACATCAGCCACCTTCGACTGCCACCTGATGATCTCGCCGGTCGACGATTATCTCGAAGCCTTCGCCAAGGCCGGCTGCGATCGGATCACTGTCCATGCCGAAGCCGGACCGCATCTGCACCGCTCGCTGCAGACCATCCGCAATCTCGGCAAGAAGGTCGGCGTGACGATCAATCCGGCGACACCGCTCAGCGCCATCGAGAACGTGCTCGACGATGTCGACCTCATCCTGATCATGTCGGTCAATCCCGGCTTCGGCGGACAGAAGTTCATTCCGGCGATGGCGGCCAAGATCGCGGCGGCGAAGTCACTGATCGGTGATCGGCCGATCGAACTCGAGGTCGACGGCGGCGTGACTGTGGAAACGGCGCCGGCAATTGCCCGGGCGGGCGGCAACGTCCTCGTCGCCGGCTCGGCAATTTTCAAGGGCGATACGGTCGAGGCTTACCGTCGGACCATCGCCGATCTGCGTCAGGCAGCCGAAGGGGCACGAACATGAAGAAGCGTCTCATCATTGGCGGCGTGCTTGCCGCCGCACTTGCCGGCCTGCCCGGCATGTCACTTGCCGGAGACATTGCCAATATCCAGCCGATCGGCTTTTCCGCCGACGGCAAGGTCTTCGGATTTCAGGAATTCGGCATCAAGGAGGAGGGCCGCATCCCCTACTCCAACACCTATTTCGTCAATACCGGCAGCGGCCAGTATCTCGAGGGCACGCCGTTTCGCACCGAACTGACCGATAAGGACGCCAATCTTTCCAAGGCGCGGCGGCAGAACCTGACGGCGGCACGCGGCGAGATGGACAAATACGATCTCCTGACCAATCCCGGCCTGATCGCCGCCTTCAATCCGCCGACCGAACTCGGTTCTCCTTCGAAGACGATCCGTTACACGACGCTTGCGACCGACGGTCCGCCAAAATCACCCTATACGCTCTCGCTCGGCGAGATGCCGGTGCCGACGCCGAAGGAATGCGCTTCGATCGACAAGCGGGTGCTTGGCTTCAGCCTGCAGATGATCGAGAAGGAGGGCGCTCCGAACCGCCAGGCGGCACGCCAGGCCACCGCCGTTCCGGCCGAACGGGTATGTTCGGTCGAATACCGGATCGGCGGCGCGATGGTCTATCAGCCGGAAACCGAAAATCAGGTTCACATCGCCCTCATCCTCGCCTTCGATGCCGAGAGGAACGGACGCTGGATCGCCGTTCCGGTTCATCCCTGAGCATGGATCGCCCCAGGACGGATCGCCCGAGGATGGATCGTCTAAGAGCTGCGCGGCCGCCCTACCCTGATCTGATTGCCGGCGCGCTGCTTTGGGGCATGCAGATGCTCGCCGCAGCCATGCTCGGCCTTTACCTGCGCAACGGCCTGGAGACGAGCCGTCTAGCCGAGGTCGCCACACTCTATTTCCTCGGCGGCCTGCTCGCCTGGCCCTTCGCCCTGCCGGTTGCCCGCTTCCTTGCCTATGACAGGCCGCCGGAAGCACGTTTTGCCGCTTTTTTCGTGACGCTGACAGCAGCGACGATTGCGATGACCGCCTTCCTCTTCGCCATGGAATACCGGATCTTCTATTCGCGCTGGCACGCCCCCTTCGGCAGCATCATCTGGGCTTTCCAGTTCGTCTTCACCAGTATCAGCGCTGTCTACCAGTTCCTGGTGATCGGCCTGCGTCTTTTCCTGCCGCTTGGTCTCGTCTGCCTTGTCGTAAGCAGCTATCATCTTGCCAAACGCATGCGTTGAGATTGCCGCCCGTCTTTGCTACAGGGGCTCCAACTTTGAACAAATCTCTTGAAGTGAAGGCAGCAGCCCATGATCCCGCGTTATTCCCGGCCCGAAATGGTCGCCATCTGGTCTCCCGAAACCAAGTTCCGCATCTGGTTCGAGATCGAGGCGCATGCTTGCGACGCGCTGGCCGAACTGGGCGTCATCCCGAAATCCGCGGCTAAGACAATCTGGGAAAAAGGTGGCGCCGCCACCTTCGACGTTGCCCGCATCGACGAGATCGAGGCCGTCACCAAGCATGACGTCATCGCCTTCCTCACCCATCTTGCCGAAATCGTCGGCCCGGATGCGCGTTTCGTCCACCAGGGTATGACCTCGTCCGACGTGCTCGATACCTGCTTCAACGTCCAGCTGGTCCGCGCCACCGACATCCTCATCGCCGATCTCGATCGCCTGCTCGAAGCGCTAAAAACCCGCGCCTTCGAACACAAGGACACCGTCACCATCGGCCGTTCGCACGGCATTCATGCCGAGCCCACCACCTTCGGCGTCAAGCTGGCGCTCGCCTATGCCGAATTCGAGCGCTGCCGCCAGCGCCTCGTCGCCGCCCGCGAGGAAGTCGCGACCTGCGCCATCTCGGGCGCCGTCGGCACCTTCGCCAATATCGATCCGCGCGTCGAGGAACATGTCGCCGAAGCCCTTGGCCTGAAGGCCGAGCCGGTCTCGACGCAGGTCATCCCGCGTGACCGCCACGCCATGTATTTCGCCACCCTCGGCGTCGTCGCCTCGTCGATCGAGCGGCTGGCGACCGAGATCCGCCACCTGCAGCGCACCGAAGTGCTGGAAGCCGAGGAATATTTCTCGCCCGGCCAGAAGGGCTCTTCGGCGATGCCGCACAAGCGCAACCCGGTGCTGACCGAAAACCTGACCGGCCTTGCCCGCATGGTCCGCTCCTATGCCATGCCGGCGATGGAAAACGTCGCCCTCTGGCACGAGCGCGATATCTCCCACTCCTCGGTCGAGCGCATGATTGGCCCCGATGCGACCGTCACCCTCGATTTCGCCCTGTCGCGTCTCGCCGGCGTCATCGAAAAGCTGCTGGTCTATCCGGAAAATATGGAAAAGAACCTCAACAAGTTCCGGGGCCTCGTCCACTCCCAGCGTGTCCTGCTGGCGCTGACCCAGGCCGGCACCTCCCGCGAGGACGCCTACCGCCTGGTACAGCGCAACGCCATGAAGGTCTGGGAACAGGGTAAGGATTTTCTGGAAGAACTGCTTGCTGATGCCGAGGTCCGTGCCGCCCTTTCCGAAGAGGATATTCGGGAGAAGTTCGACCTTGGCTATCATACCAAGCATGTCGACACGATCTTCCGTCGCGTCTTCGGCAACGCCTGAGCGATCTGCAATCAACGATATGGCGGCGCCCTTGCAGGCGCCGCTTTATTTCTGCCTTTGTCTTTCTGCGATGGCAGATCGGATGATGGTTTAGCTTTTCTCAAGCGGCCGTTGTTTCTGCTTGTTTCCTTTGGCGGCAACAGGGCGCTTGCGTGCCGCGGCCTTTTTCAAAGGCGCCGCTTTCGCCGCCTCCTCTGTCCTGCAAGCCTCCGTCTCACCCCTGCCCTTGGCGGCCTTGGCGACCAACTCGTCGAGGCGCTTCAGCTCCTCCTCGTCGAGGTTCTCGATACCGATGAAACGGTTCTCGGCGTGGCTCGTCAGGATGATTTCGTTGAGTTTGGCCTGGATCGCCCGCGTGTCGCGCGTCTGGGCGTTCTGCAATACGAAGACCATCAGGAAGGTGATGATTGTCGTGCCGGTATTGATCACCAGCTGCCAGGTTTCCGAATAATCGAAGAACGGGCCTAGGCAGGCCCAGATGATAACGGCGATGAGCGCCAGGATGAAGATAACGGGCTTGCCCGCCCATTCTGATGTCTTGGTTGCGAAGCGGGCAAACAGATGCTTTATCGCCACCTCTGAAATCCTCCCTCGACGTCTCCAGAGCATGGTCTCGACGACATCATGCTCTGGCAAAAAACTCCGTGGCAGGTTTGAGGTTCCCCAGGGATTCGAGAATTCCCTGGGGGCGAGGCTTGGTTACGCGGCGGCTTCCCGCGCAATCAGCTTGCGATAGAGATGCCAGGTCGCATGGCCGAGGATCGGGATAACCAGCGCAAGCCCGGCAAAGACCGGGATCGTGCCGATCACGAGCAGTGCGGCGACGATCAGGCCCCAGAGCAGCACCGGCACCGGATTGAGAACCATCGCGCGGATCGACGCCGTGACGGCGGCCACCGCCCCGACATCGCGGTCGAGCAGCAACGGAAAAGTGATGACGGTCATCGCCAGCACGACGAGCGCGAAGACGAAGCCGATGAGATTGCCCCAGATGATCAGCTGCATGCCCTGGGGCGTGCCGAAGACCTGGCTGAAGAAATCCGCCATGCTGCGCGGGAACACTTCGCCGAGCAGATTGCTGTAGAGCGTCTGCGCCGTCACCAGCCAGACGACAAAGAAAGCGCAGAGCATCAGTCCGACCGCCACGATCGATGGCAGAGCCGGCGAATGGCGCACTTCGAGCGCGTGCGTCCAGGACGTGTCAAGGCCGGCCTCGCGCCGGCGGCTGATTTCGTAGAGGCCGATCGCCGCGATCGGGCCGATCAGCGCGAAACCCGCCATCAGAGGGAAGACCATCGGCAAAAGGTTGGCGCCCGAGGTCCACAGCGTCAGGAAGACGCCGGCGATCGGGTACATCAGGCATAGGAACACATAGTGGGACGGTTTCTCCATGAAATCATCGTACCCGCGCTTCAGCGCGTCGAAGACGTCGGCGATACTGATGCGATTGACGACGGGGCGCACAAAGTTTTCACTTGAACCCGTCATGACATGAAATGCCGCCATGGCTTTCTCCTCCTCAGCCGAGACCTGATCGGCGGCGGACAGCATCGGCGGGCAAGCCGACACGAAATCCGCAACCGGCACTCGAGCAATATAACAAGTTTCAGCCGCCCTGTCGCTCTCTCCCTTGGCATCCCCTCTTGACATCTCGGCCAAGCTTTCTCACATCGGCGGCACTATGAAAGCCTCAGACGCAGATATCCTCATCATCCCCGGCTACACCAACTCGGGCCCGAGCCACTGGCAGAGCCGCTGGGAGGCAAAGCTCAGCACGGCGCGCCGTGTCGAACAGGTCGAATGGACGAAGCCGGTCCGCGAGGACTGGATCGCCCGCATCGCCGAGGAGGTGAACGCCTCGACCCGCCCGGTCATTCTCGTCGCCCATTCGCTGGGCGTGCCCTCGGTGATCCACGCCATCCCGCATTTCCGCAACCGGGTGGCGGGCGCGTTCCTCGTTGCTCCGCCCGATGTCGCCAATCCCGACATCCGCCCGAAGCATCTGATGACCTTCGGCCCCTATCCGCGCGATCCGCTGCCCTTCCCGTCGATCACGGTCGCCAGCCGCAACGACCCGTTCGGCAGTTACGACCATGCCGACGATATCGCCAGCAGCTGGGGCTCCTTCCTCGTCGATGCCGGCGAGTCCGGTCACATCAATGCCGATTCCGGTCACGGTCCCTGGCCCGAAGGCACCATGGTCTTTGCCCAGTTCCTCAGCCGGCTCTCCGCTGAGTGAGGAAAACCCGCCTTCTCGCTTGTTGAGCAAGTGCTTTCTAAGTCTTTCTTAATGGAATGACAGCAGACTGCACCGAGGTGAAATAAGCGAGAATGCCCGTGAAGAAAGCCCTTCCAGAGGCTGATGATCCGCATGGCGAAGCCGCAGCGGCTGAGGCAGGCATAGGCAATGGGGCGGCCGACGATTCCGACCTGGCGGAGCGGGAAAGCCGCTGGAACCACGCACTCGTCGGCTCGGGCCTTGGCGTATGGGATCATAACTACCGTCTCGATCGGAAATATTACTCGCAGACGTGGAAAACCATGCGCGGCATGGCGCCCGACGAGGAAGCCGCCGGCGATTACGACGCCTGGCTGCAGCTCGTTCATCCCGACGATCGCGATTTCGTCATCCATGCCATCGACCGGCAGAACGCCGGCGATCCCAACTACCAGATCTTCGAATATCGCGAGCGCCACAGGGACGGCCACTGGATCTGGATCGAGTGCCGCGGTGCCTGCGTGGAATGGGACGAGAGCGGCGTGCCGACGCGCATCGTCGGCACGGATACCGATATCACCGCCCGCAAGCAGGCCGAGGAGACGCTGGCGCGTTTGTCGCGCCGGCTCGATCTGGCGCTGGAGGTTTCCCGCATCGGCGTCTTCGAAGCCGATATCGAACATGATACCGTCGAATGGGACGAGCGCCTCATTGCCATTTACGGTCTGCAGGGCGCCCCGCGTCAGATCGGCGGCGACGCCTGGGCGAAAAGCCTGCATCCCGACGACCGGGAACGCGTGCTTGGCTTGTCCGACCGCAGCGTCGAAAGCGGAAGTGATTTCCAGCAGGAATACCGCATCATCCGCGGCGACGGCGCCGAACGCGTCATCCGCGCCCGCTCGGCCTTCTTCATCGACGGCAATGGCAACCGCAAACTGATCGGCGCCAACTGGGATGTTACCGAAGAGGCCGCGCTCCGCAACGAGCTGCAGCGCGCCAAGGATCTGGCGGAAGCGCGCAACCGCGAGCTCGAAGCCGCCAAGGAGAGCATCGAGCATCTGGCGCTGCACGATTACCTTACAGGCCTGCCGAACCGCCGCTACCTCGACAAGATGCTGGGCGAGCGCTCGGCCGAATGCCGGGCCAAGGACCTTGCACTGGCGATCCTGCATATCGATCTCGACCGCTTCAAGCAGATCAACGACACGCTCGGCCACCGGGCCGGCGACGCCATGCTGCAGCATGCCGCAAACGTGCTGAGGAATTCCGTCCGAACCGCCGATTTCGTCGCCCGCATCGGCGGCGACGAGTTTGTCATCCTCTGCGCCGTCGATCCAGCATCGAAGAAGATCGCCGGCCTTGCCGAACGTGTCATCCGCGAATTGCGCAAACCCGTCAGATATGAAGGGCACGACTGCCGTTTCGGCGCCAGCATCGGCATCACCGTCGACAGCGGGCCGACGCTCGACGCCAAGCAGATGCTGCTCGACGCCGATATCGCGCTCTATCGGGCCAAGGGCCTGGGCCGCAACCGTTTCGAATTCTTCTCGGCGTCTGACCGCCGCGACACCATCTCCGCCAAGCACCTCGCCGACGAGATACTGATCGGCCTCGAACGCAATGAATTCGTGCCCTTCTATCAGCTGCAGTTCGATGCCCGCACGCTCGATGTCACCGGCGTCGAAACACTAGCGCGCTGGCAGCACCCGGTGCACGGGCTGCTGACGCCCGACCGCTTCCTCGATATCGCCGAGGATCTCGACGTCGTCTCGACCATCGACGCGCTGATCCTGGAACGCGCGCTGGCCGACCGCAGCGCCTGGATCAAGGACGGCTTGTCGATTCCGAAGATATCGGTCAACGTCTCCGCAAGGCGGCTCGCCGATCCCGATCTCGGCAAAAAGCTCCGCGCTCTGAAGATCGAGCCCGGCACCATCTCCTTCGAACTGCTGGAATCGATCTCGCTCGACGATTGCGACGAGGGGGTAGCCGCCAACCTGAAAAAGCTGCGCAAGCTCGGCATCGACATCCAGATCGACGATTTCGGCACCGGCCATGCCTCGATCGTCAGCCTGTTGCGCCTAAGCCCCAAGACGCTGAAGATCGACCGCGAACTGATCCGCATGCTGCCGCAATCGGCCGAGCAGCGCAAACTCGTCGGCTCGATCATCGATATCGGCCGCTCGCTTGATATCCTGGTCATCGCCGAGGGCGTCGAGACGGCGGATCACATCCGCATCCTCGAGGAACTCGACTGCGACACGCTGCAGGGCTACGCGCTCGCCCGGCCGATGCCGGCCATGCAGATCCCCTCCTTCATCCGCGCCGGAAGCTGGCGCCACGGGCAAATCGCCGCTCGCGCCTTGCAGACTGAGCTTCGCCGCGCGCTGCGCAGCAGAGCCGCCAAATAAACACCTGCATAAGCGGCCCGCCATTTCGCCTTCATTCCACCGTAGAGGAAAAGGCGCTAGACTCGTCTTGCGAATTCATTCGATTCTCTTGGCGGTATTCCGTAAAATCGGAAACCGGGGCCAGGAAATTCGGAAACCATGGAAGGAGCGACAGGCGGATTGTGAAACCCTCTCTTTTCCTTTAAGGGGACGCCACGAGATCGATCCACTCGCGCTATCCCAAGAGCGCCAACAACAGAGAATGACCACGATGAACCGTCGCCGCCGTATCTACGAGGGCAAGGCAAAGATTCTGTATGAAGGCCCGGAACCGGGCACTTTGATCCAGTTCTTCAAAGACGATGCCACTGCCTTCAACAAGAAGAAACACGAAGTCATCGATGGCAAAGGCGTCCTCAACAACCGCATTTCCGAATATATCTTCAGCCATCTGAACAAGATCGGCATCCCCACCCATTTCATCCGCCGGCTCAACATGCGCGAGCAGCTGATCAAGGAAGTGGAGATGATCCCGCTGGAGATCGTCGTGCGCAACGTCGCCGCCGGTTCTCTCGCCAAGCGCCTCGGCATCGACGAAGGCGTCGTGCTGCCGCGCTCAATCATCGAATTCTATTACAAGTCCGACGCGCTCGACGATCCGATGGTCTCCGAAGAGCACATCACTGCCTTCGGCTGGGCCAATCCTGCCGAGCTCGACGACATCATGGCGCTTGCCATCCGGGTCAACGACTTCATGACCGGCCTGTTCCTCGGCGTCGGCATCCAGCTCGTCGACTTCAAGATCGAATGCGGCCGCCTCTTCGAAGGCGATCTGATGCGCATCATTCTCGCCGACGAGATCTCGCCGGACAGCTGCCGGCTCTGGGATATCGAGACCCACGAGAAGATGGACAAGGATCGTTTCCGCCGCGACCTCGGCGGATTGCTCGAAGCCTATTCCGAAGTTGCGCGCCGTCTCGGCATCATCAATGAAAACGAGCCTGTGCGCGGCACCGGCCCGGTTCTCGTCAAGTAAGGCAGGAAAGACAAAGTGATCAAGGCTCGTGTCACCGTCACGCTGAAAAACGGCGTTCTCGATCCGCAGGGCAAGGCTATCGAGGGTGCGCTTGGCGCCCTCGGCTTCTCGGGCGTCGGCCATGTAAGACAGGGCAAGGTCTTCGACCTGGAACTGGAAGGCGCCGACAAGGGCAAGGCCGAGGCCGACCTCAAGGCAATGTGCGAAAAGCTGCTCGCCAATACGGTGATCGAGAACTACGCAATCGCGATCGACTGACGATCACAGACCCGTCTTCCGGCGGACCTTGAGGATTTGGCGTCATGATGAAAGCAAAGCTGGAGACGGAAGTCTCGAAATATATGAGCTATGTTTTGCGTCATGCGCCTGATGCCGCGGGTTTGACGCTTGATGGCGAGGGTTGGGTGTCGTTCGATGCGCTCGAAAAAGCGTTGGCGTCGAAATTCGACGTTTCCCGCGCCGATATTATCGAGATTGTCGAAAACAATCCGAAGAAGCGCTTCGCCCTCGCCGATAATAGAATTCGCGCAAACCAGGGTCATAGCGTCGACGTCGATCTCGCATTGAACCCGGTTGAACCGCCTGCCGCTCTATTTCACGGCACGTCTCTGACGAACTGGCAGTCGATCGAGCGCGAAGGCTTGAAGAAGATGCAGCGACACCACGTTCATCTCTCAGCGGATGTCGACACGGCTAAAATCGTCGCAAGGCGTCGCAAGGGTGAATACATCATCCTGCGTGTCGACGCGGCCCGCATGTTTTCAGAGGGGCATTCTTTCTTTGTCTCCGACAATGGAGTATGGCTCGCCGAAAGCGTTCCAGTTCAATATCTTTCGCCAGACGCAGGGACCCCATGAAATCAGCTGTCGTTCAACTTCCGGGCCTCAACCGCGACCGCGACATGATCGCAGCCTTGGCCAAAATCTCCGGCCAGCAGCCGGTGACGATCTGGCAGACGGAAACCGAGATCCCCGATGTCGACCTGATCGTCATCCCCGGCGGCTTTTCTTATGGCGATTACCTGCGCTGCGGCGCGATCGCTGCCCGCATGCCGGTCATGCAGGCAATCATCGACAAGGCTGCGAAGGGCGTGAAGGTGCTCGGCGTCTGCAACGGCTTCCAGATCCTCGTCGAGGCCGGCCTGCTGCCCGGCGCGCTGATGCGCAATTCCTCGCTGAAATTCGTCTGCCGCGAAATCAAGCTCGAAGTCGTCAATGCCGAGACGGATTTCACCCGCGCTTATGCGCAGGGCCAAGTCATCCGCTGCCCGGTCGCCCATCATGACGGCAATTATTTCGCCGACGAAGCGACGCTGGCTGCGATCGAAGGCAATGGCCAGGTGGTATTCCGTTATGCCGAGGGCACCAATCCGAACGGCTCGATCAACGATATCGCCGCAGTGATGAACGAAAAGGGCAACGTGCTCGGCATGATGCCGCATCCAGAGAACCTGATCGAAGCCGCCCATGGCGGTTCGGACGGCCGCGGCCTCTTTGCTTCGGCGCTCGACGTCATCGCCGCCTGAGACCTGCACGTTGCCCCGCGCGTAGCGGTTTTGGGCAACTGCATGCACCCGAAAATCCTTCCGTCCGGATCTGGAGCAAGATTGATGCGCCCTCGCCTCGCAAACGCCGCCCTGTTGATCGCTCTCGCAGCCATTGTCGCAGCCTGCCAGACGCCGGCACCGACGACAGGCCCGAACCGTGGCGCGCTGCCGACGATGGAACGCGTGGCGCTCGGCGCCAATGCCTGCTGGTTCAAGTCGGGCGATCCGGCTTTTGCCGCCTATAAGCTCGCACCGGAACTCAATTCCTTTTCCGGCCGGCCGCGCATCCTGGTCGTCCACAAGGGCAGCCCGGAAAGCCGGCCGCTGCTCGTCGTGCAGGCTGAGGGAAGCCCCTCGCGTCTCCAGGCCTTCGGGCCGATGATGCAGGAGCCGGTCGCCGGCCGCATCGCCGCCGACGTCAATCGCTGGTCGGCAGGCAACAAGGCCTGTAGCTAGAGCCTTTCCGGGTTAGCTTGCAGCATTCTGTTGGCTCAAACGGAGTCGGATGGTCGACCGGCCGGCGCGCGTCGTAGCCGGGCTCTACGGCCAAGCCGGCCGGTCGATCAGCCGGCCCGTTTCAGCCAACCCTCCCGCAGATTTGCCAGGCAAATCTGCAAGACTTTAGAATCGCCGGACGCACTTATCGCTTCGCATAGCGAAGCGGTGCGGCCGGTGGGCCGGGCATCTTTCCGCCAGGACAGAGGCGATCGGCTCGGACGTACCAAGAGGTATGCCCGTCGCCAATCGCCTTTGCCCTGACGAAAACCTGCTCCGGCAGAATGCTGCAATCTAACCCGGAAAGGCTCTAATCGCCCCGATCAGTTCCGAAACTATGATCCGTTCGGAAAGCGTCTTCAGTCCCAGAAGACCGACTTGCTGACCTCGCGCGCCGCGTCAGAATGCGACACGCCGATATCCTTGAGCTCGCTCGCCGTCAGGTTTCTCAGCGCACGCCGGCCTTCCCGCTTCTGATGCCAGAGAAGAATGGCCGCCCAGATCCGGCCCAGGCGCGTCGTCGCGTCAGCCGGCACGTCGGGGAGAATGATCTGCCTCCTGTCTTCATAGGAGACAATTGATACAATCGGCATTTTGATCTCGGGTAAAGCAGACATTCCAGGAATCCTCACGGCTTGTCGTTGGAATTGACTCATACGCTTGACCGATACAATGTGCCAATATATACAATTGTCACCATGACAAATTGGCTACCCGATATTTCCCGCGGTTCCGGGCCGGTCTATCTCCGGCTTGCCGACAGCATTGAATCCGCAATATCAAGCGGCGCCCTGCCCGCCGGCAGCAAGCTGCCGCCGCAACGCAACCTCGCCTATGATATCGGCGTGACAATCGGCACGATCGGCCGCGCCTATGCGCTGGTGCATGAGCGCGGCCTGGTCGCCGGCGAAGTGGGGCGCGGCACTTATGTGCTGAACCGCTCCGAAACGCCGCCCGGCGAGCAGATCGATCCGCTGACAGTCTCGCTCGGCGGCACCCGGGTCCAGGATGCACCTGCCAACAAGATCCGCTTCGACACGACAGCCGCGCCAGATCTCGGCCAGGGCAAGGTCATAGCGGGCATCCTCGCCGAGATCGGCGAGCAGCATCTGGCCGAAATCTCCTCCTATTCCCGGAGTTTCCCGCGCAACTGGTTCGAGGCCGGCCGCCTCTGGCTTGCCCGCAGCGGCTGGACGCCGGAGGTCGAAAACATCGTGCCGACGCTCGGCGCCCATGCGGCGGCGATATCAGTGATCTCGGCCGTCTCGGCGCCGGGCGACAAAATCGTCTTCGAGGATCTCACCTACACGCAGGTCAGCCGAAGTGCTCGCCTGCTCGGCCGCCGCACGCTGACGGTCGATTCCGATGAACTCGGCGTGATTCCCGAGGATTTCGAGCGGCTCTGTCAGCAGCAGCATCCGAAGATCGCCTTCCTGATGCCGACCGTCCACAATCCGACGCTGGCGATCATGCCCTATGAGCGGCGGGTGGCAATCGCTGCGATCGCTCGGAAGCACGGCGTCTGGCTGATCGAGGACGATCTCTACGGCGGCATGGCCGATGACGACACGCCACTGCTCGCCTCGATTGCGCCCGATCGCACCTTTCTTGTCAACGGCCTGTCGAAATCGGTCGCCGCCGGTGTGCGCGGCGGCTGGGTCGCCTGCCCGCCGCATTTTGCCCAGCGCATCAAGGTGACGCACAGGATGATCACCGGCGGCCTGCCCTTCATCCTGGCGGAGACCTGCGCACGTCTCGTCGAAAGCGGCACGGCGCACGAAATCCGCAAGGCAAGTGTCGAGGAACTCTCCCGGCGTGTCCGGCTCGTCCGCGAGCAGTTGCAGGGCTTCGATTTCGAATCGCACCCGCATGCGCCGTTCCTCTGGCTGAAACTGCCCGAACCCTGGATGTCCGGCACCTTCAAGAACGCCGCCTATCGCGACGGCGTGCTCGTCGACGACGAGGATGAGTTCAAGGCAGCCCGCGGCGAGAAAACCTATCACCGCGTCCGCATCGGTTTTTCCTCGCCGAAGACAGGGCAGGAACTCATTTCGGGCCTGATGATCCTGCGCCGCCTGCTGGAAAATGGCGGCTCCGCCTATGACGGTGAAATATGACGTGTTGCAAATCGACGCCATAAATCGGAAAAAACGCCGAAGCTTCTTCGAGGTGCTTTAGCGACTCGACGTCCATGCTACGCCTTTGTTGTTCCCGTCTGACGCGAATCAAAGGACAGCAAATGAGGCTCGATTACGGAAGGATCGCGTTGCGTTTTTTGGGCATGGCATCCGTGGCAGCGACAGCCGCGGGCTCGGCAACGGCCGGCGAGCAGATATTCGATGAATTGCGCTTCGGCGTCTCGACCTCGGTACAATCGGGCCACTCCAGGGAAGACGGCGTCTTTCCGGAGATTACCGCTCTCTTCGATCCCTTCGGTTACGACGCGGCGGTCGGCTGGCAGCAACAGCTCCTGCATCCCCGTATCCATCTCGGCACGTCGATCGGCACGTCAGGCGAGGCCACCCAATTCTTCACCGGCTTCACCTGGACGGTCGATTTCAACGAAAAGCTCTTTACCGAAGCCGGATTCGGCGGCGTCATCCATACCGGCGATCTCGAGGGCGACAGTGACGGTCCGGAACTCGGCTGTCGCGTCCTCTTCCACGAATATCTGGGCGCCGGCTACCGTTTCACCCGCAATTGGAACGTGATGGCCCAGATTGCCCACTCCTCGCATGCCAATCTCTGCGACGGCCCGAACGACGGCATGACCCGCGCCGGCCTGCAGATCGGCTATAAGTTCTGAGTGGTTGCCGCCTTTGTGAAGAAAGCCTGCCCGCCCTCTGTTGACGGCGGGCTTTTTTCTGTCGCGCGCCGCCGCTACATAAGCTAAAGACAGCGCAAAACGCGCCAGGGACTTTCCGCTCATGACCATTCCAAACACCATCCCGATCACGCCGGAACTCATTGCAGGCCATGGCCTGAAGCCGGACGAGTACCAGCGTATTCTGGATCTGATCGGCCGCGAACCGACCTTCACCGAGCTCGGCATCTTCTCGGCCATGTGGAACGAGCACTGCTCCTACAAATCCTCGAAGAAATGGCTGCGCACGCTGCCGACCAAGGGGCCGCGCGTCATCCAGGGTCCGGGCGAAAACGCCGGCGTCGTCGACATCGATGACGGCGATTGCGTCGTCTTCAAGATGGAGAGCCACAACCACCCCTCCTATATCGAGCCTTATCAAGGTGCGGCGACCGGCGTCGGCGGCATCCTGCGCGACGTCTTCACCATGGGGGCACGCCCGATCGCCGCCATGAACGCGCTGCGCTTCGGCGAGCCGGATCATCCCAAGACCCGTCATCTCGTCTCCGGCGTCGTCTCCGGCGTCGGCGGCTACGGCAATTCTTTCGGCGTGCCGACGGTTGGCGGTGAAGTTGAGTTCGACGCCCGCTACAACGGCAACATCCTCGTCAACGCCTTTGCCGCCGGCATTGCGAAATCCAACGCCATCTTCCTGTCCGAAGCCAAGGGCGTCGGCTTGCCTGTCGTCTATCTCGGCGCCAAGACCGGCCGCGACGGCGTCGGCGGCGCGACGATGGCCTCGGCCGAATTCGACGAATCGATCGAGGAGAAGCGCCCGACCGTTCAGGTCGGCGACCCCTTCACCGAAAAGTGCCTGCTGGAAGCCTGCCTGGAATTGATGAAGACCGGCGCCGTCATCGCCATCCAGGACATGGGTGCGGCCGGCCTCACCTGCTCGGCCGTCGAAATGGGCGCCAAGGGCGATCTCGGCATCCTGCTCGAGCTCGACAAGGTGCCGGTTCGCGAAGAAAGGATGACGGCCTACGAAATGATGCTGTCAGAAAGCCAGGAGCGCATGCTCATGGTGCTGCAGCCGGAGAAGGAAGAGGAAGCCAAGGCGATCTTCGTCAAGTGGGGCCTCGATTTCGCCATCGTCGGCAAGACAACCGACGACCTGCGCTTCCGCGTCATGCATCAGGGTGAGGAAGTCGCCAACCTGCCGATCAAGGATCTCGGCGACCAGGCGCCGGAATATGATCGCCCCTGGCGCGAATCCGGCAAGCAGGCTCCCCTGCCCGCCAATCTCGTCGCGGCACCTCAGGATTACGGCCAGGCGCTGCTGCAGCTCGTCGGTTCCGCCAACCAGTCGAGCCGCCGCTGGGTGTATGAACAATATGACACGCTCATCCAGGGCAATTCGCTGCAGCTTCCGGGCGGCGATGCCGGCGTCGTGCGCGTCGACGGCCATCCGAGCAAGGCGCTCGCCTTCTCCTCCGACGTCACCCCGCGTTATGTCGAAGCCGATCCCTTCGAGGGCGGCAAGCAGGCGGTCGCCGAATGCTGGCGCAACATCACCGCGACAGGCGCCGAGCCGCTCGCCGCCACCGACAATCTCAATTTCGGCAACCCCGAAAAGCCCGAAATCATGGGCCAGTTCGTCGAGGCAGTGAAGGGCATCGGCGAAGCCTGCCGCGCACTCGATTTCCCAATCGTCTCCGGCAACGTCTCGCTCTACAACGAGACCAACGGCGTCGCCATCCTGCCCACCCCGACGATCGCAGGCGTCGGCCTGTTGCCGGATTGGAGCCAGATGGCCCGCATCGGCACCGCCAACGACGGCGACAAGGTGATCATGATCGGCGTCGACGGCAGCCATCTCGGCCAGTCCGTCTATGTCAGAGACGTGCTTGCCAGCCGCGAAGGTCCGGCGCCGGAGGTGGATCTGTTCGCCGAGCGCCGCAATGGCGATTTCGTCCGCTCCGTCATCCGCAACGGCCAGGCGACCGCCTGCCACGACATTTCTTCCGGCGGTCTTGCCGTGGCGCTCGCCGAAATGGCGATGGCCTCAGGCAAGGGTCTCGTCATCGATCTCGGTGAAGCCAAGGGCGCGCCGCATGCGCTGCTCTTCGGCGAGGATCAGGCGCGCTACGTGCTGACGGTGCCTGCGGACGTCGCAAATTTCGTTTGCGCCAATGCCGAAGGCGCCGGCGTCCCCTTCCGCCGTCTCGGCACGGTCGGAGGAACGGCGCTCATCGTCGGCGATCTCATCTCGCTGCCGATTCAGCAATTGCGCGATGCCCATGAATCGTGGTTCCCTGATTTCATGGAAGGCCGCGGCGAACTGGCTGCGGAATGATGCGCAAGGAGTAACGATCATGGCCATGAAACCCGGCGATATCGAAGACATGATCAAGGCTGGGATTCCCGGTGCCAAGGTGACGATCCGCGATCTGGCGGGCGACGGCGATCATTACGCCGCCGAAGTCGTCGCCGAAGCCTTTCGCGGCAAGAGCCGCGTGCAGCAGCACCAGATGGTCTACGAGGCGCTGAAGGGCAATATGGGCGGCATACTGCACGCGTTGGCGCTGCAGACCTCCGCACCGGAATAGAGCCCGACGCGATCCGGATAAACGGTGCCCGGCCCTCAGCCGGGCATTCTCTTTTCGTCGGGATCGGCAAAGACCGAGGCCGGCATTGGCCCCGATGTCAAAAGCGTGAAATCGAAGGATGCCTGCAGATCGGGCCCCAGCACATATTGCCGGTGGACGCGCAGCTGGTCCTTGCGGATTTTGCGATAGTGCTCGGGCGTCAGCATCTGCTTGACGCGGATCAGGATCATCTTCGCCGGAGGTGCATCCGCATGGCCGGAAATGGCGACGACCGGCACCTTGTAGAAATTGATCGAATCCGTCAGGCACTGCACGTCGAGCCAGGAAATCTCGGGACAGCGCGCGATCAACCCGACGCGGGCGCGCAGCTGCGTCGCCGACGATAGCAGCGCGCATTGCAGGATGGCGCTGCCGAGCGTGGCAAACACCACCCGCTTGCCCCTGAATATCTCCGGCTCCCGTTCCAGCAATATGCCGATGACATGGGCGGCAACACTCGATCCCATGCTGTGCGAGGAGATCACATATTCGTCCGCCTCTTCGTCAAGCGCGTTACGCACGGCAGCGGCCCGGTCTTCCAGCCAGTCGTTGAAATCTGTCCGGTCCATGCGGCCGAGCGCCACGGCCATTACCCAATCGGCGAAGAGATGCAGCGTATGGAAACGTTCGGAAAACGGCAGGAAGGCGAAGATGAAGAAACAAAGCGCCAGCGGTCCGCTCCAGAGCATGTGCCACGGCGAAAAGCCGAGACCATAGGGCATGATGGCGATCTGTGCCGTCAGCGCGATCGCCAGCGCGGTCAGCAGGAACGGGAAGAGGAAGAACAGACCGAAGCGCCAGGCGTGGCGAAAATATCCCCGCATCCCGCCTTCGAGCATGATCTCGGCGCAGCTTCGGAAACCTGCCATAATCTGGCTCAGCGTGTTGCCCCCGCGCAGCCTGGTTACCAGCGTATCGTGATCGACCATGTGGATCCGGCTCTTCGTCTGCCAGCTGGGGAAACCGGTCCCTTCCCCGGCCGCCGCTTTGTCGGCATCCCGTCCGCCCGTCGTGACCACGAAACTGAGGGGATCACTTCTTGCCTCCGGCGCACCCGTTTCAAGCGAATAGCCCCAAACGGCGGCACTCTGCCTGGCCGAACGCTCGTAGCGTGCCCTATGGGCAACGCCGTCGAGCGGCTCGAAGCCCGTGAAATGCAGGACGACCCGCTTCTCGATCAGTTTCATTCCACTCTTCCGGCCGGCGAATGGCCGGCATGTTGCTGCGATCCGGCTGCTGCGCCGCTGATAGGGACAAAAAAGCAGCTATGGTCTCGAAGCCGTCTTGCTAACCGAACTCTTCCGGAATTCAATAGCGTCCATGTCGTTTCCATCACGAACGGAGGGGTTTTGTGGCCGACCTAGTCAAAGAATTGATATCAGGCGTCGTCGACAGCGTGCTGAAGGAGATCCTGAAAAAGACCACCGGCCGCGTCGCGACGAAGCGCAGGAGGCGTAAGACACGACCCGCCGAGACGACGAAGGTTGCGCGCAAGACGACCTCGGCCAAGGCTAAGCCCGCCCGCAAACAGGTCAGCAAGCGCCGCACCGCCGCTGGCCGCAGCCGCCAGCGACGCAGCTAAGGCACGATCAAATGTGAGCGGCTTCGGACGAATAGCGGCGCTCTTGAGGGCATAAACCGATGATGCGCATGTTGAAAATCATTCTTGCGGCCGTCGTCGCGATCTGTCTCATCGCCGTTGCCGGCGTCTACGCCCTGTCGGAGATGCGCCTTTCCAGGACCTACGACGTCGCGGTTGCCGATTTCACCGTCAAGACGACGCTGCCTGCCGAGGAAGCCGAACGCCGCGCGCGCACGCTGATGTGTGGCGGCTGTCATCACGATGCCGGCAACGTGCTCATCGACGAACCGGGCGTCGGCCGCATCGTCGCGCCGAACCTGACCCGCTTCGTGCCCATGTACAGCGATGCTGAACTCGTGCGCCTCATCCGCCATGGCGTCAAGAAGGACGGTACCGGCGCCTTCATCATGCCGGCAAGCAACTTCGCCAATATCACCGATGACGATATGGCGGCGATCATTGCGTGGATGCGCAGTTTGAAGCAGCTTCCCGATGCGGTGGCCGGAACGACTCAATGGGGACCGCTCGGGCGAATCGGCCTGGCGCTCGACAAGATCCCCTTCGAGGCCGATCTGGTGCCTGCCGTGGGCACCCCTGCCGCGACGCGTCCGGCCGATATCGGCGAATACGCCTTCAGGACCGATTGCAGCCACTGTCATAATCTCGATACGGCAAAGCAGTCGGAAGCCTTCCTGGCGCCGGCGCTTAAGCCCCTGGCGCAATCCTATTCGGCTGCCGATTTCAGGACGCTGCTGCGCACCGGCAAGGGTGTCGGCAACCGCGATCTCGGCGTGATGACACAGGTTTCCCAATGGGATTTCAGCCATTTCACCGATGTCGAAATCGAACAGATTCAGACCTATCTCGCCAATCGACCGTAACGCGACGGCAACAACCCGGCAACGGCCTGCGCGAATTGGTCTTTTTTTGGTTCGGGCGGCTGGAATTCCTGCCGTCGCATGCTATCTAAAGGCAACGATTGAAACGGCGGGCCTTTAACCCGCCTGTTGAAAGGATCAGGTCCTATGAGCGGCATTCACGAATTCATCGACAACGAAATCAAGAGCAACGACGTCGTCCTCTTCATGAAGGGCACGCCGCAGTTTCCGCAGTGCGGTTTCTCCGGGCAGGTCGTGCAGATTCTCGATTACATCGGCGTCGACTACAAGGGCGTCAACGTGCTTGCCGATTCGGAAATCCGCCAGGGCATCAAGGAATACTCCAACTGGCCGACAATCCCGCAGCTTTACATAAAGGGCGAATTCGTCGGCGGCTGTGACATCGTCCGGGAAATGTTCCAGGCTGGTGAGCTGCAGCAGCACCTCCAGGAAAACGGCATCACCGTGCGCGGCGCCGCCTGACCGGTCACCGGACGTCCGCCCGGTTTCCAAATCTGTTTCTTGAGTTCGAGGCGCTGCGGCTAGCAGCGCCTTGACCTGTTTATGGGAATTTCATTGTGACAGATTCATCACAAGCCGTGTCCGCGGGCCGCCTGCCCATGGGCAAGCGAGAATTCATCGCGCTTGCTGCCTTCCTGATGGCCGTCAATTCGCTGGCGATCGATATCATGCTGCCGGCCTTGCAGCAGATCGGCGCGAGCCTCGGCGTCGAGAGCGAAAATCATCGTCAGTTCGTCGTCTCCACCTACCTGCTCGGCTTCGGCTGCGCCCAGTTGTTTTACGGTCCGCTCTCCGACCGTTTCGGCCGCCGCACGCCGCTTCTAATCGGCCTCGTCATCTATATCCTGTCCGCCATCAGTATCGTCTTCGTTCCGTCCTTTGCTGGCTTGCTCGCCCTGCGCTTCATCCAGGGCGTCGGCTCCGCCGCAACCCGCGTCATCACCGTCTCCATCGTTCGCGATATCTATGGCGGCCGGCAGATGGCCGAAGTCATGTCGCTGATCATGATGGTTTTCATGATCGTGCCAGTGATTGCGCCCGGCACCGGTCAGATCGTCATGTTCTTCGGTAACTGGCACCTGATCTTCCTGTTCATCGCCGCGATGGCGATTGCTATCGCCGTCTGGGCCTATCTCCGTCTGCCGGAAACCCTGCATCCCGGCAATGTCCGCCCCTTTACCGCCCGCTCGGTCTTCGGAGCCTTCAAGCTGGTGCTGACCAATCGCGTGGCGCTCTGCTACACCATCGCCAGCACCTTCATCTTCGGCGCGCTGTTCGGCTTCATCAATTCCGCCCAGCAGATCTATGTCGGCATCTACGATCTCGGCGTCTATTTTCCCTTCGCCTTCGCCGGCGTGGCGATCTTCATGTCTTTGTCGTCCTTCTTCAATTCCCGCTTCGTCGGCAAGCTCGGCATGCGCCGCCTGTCGCACGGCTCGCTGCTCGGCTTCATTGCCATCAACACCATCTGGCTGATCGTCCAGATGGCCAGCACCGAGCCGATGCCGTTTGCCCTGTTCATCTCCTTCTTCGGCCTTGCCATGTTCCAGTTTGGCTGGATCGGCTCGAACTTCAATTCGCTCGCCATGGAACCGCTCGGCCACGTCGCCGGCACCGCCTCCTCCGTCCTCGGCTTCATGAGCACGGTCGGCGGCGCCATCATCGGCGCCGGCATCGGCCAGGCCTTCGACGGCACGGCACTGCCGATGGTCGCCGGTTATTTCGCCGTGTCGATCGTCGGCCTGGTCTTCGTGCTGATCGCCGAGAAGGGCCGCCTCTTCCAATCGCAGAACCCAGCCGTCTGAACGGCCGGCCTCATTCGCATCCGGGATTTCACCACATGACGCCGCCGCATAAACCGCACCAGGAAAACCAAGGCTCTCGCCGCATCGGCATGGGCTTTGGCGAATTCGTCGTCACCATCGCCATCATGACCGCCAGCGTCGCCATGGCGATCGACAGCATGCTGCCGGCATTGCCCAATATCGGCCATTCCCTCGGCGTCACCAATACCAACGACGCGCAGCTGATCATCGGCGTGTTCTTCTTAGGCTTCGGCGTCTCACAGATATTCTTCGGCAGCCTTTCGGATACGTTCGGCCGCCGCAACATCCTGCTCGGCGGCCTGGCCTGCTATATTGTCGGAATGTTTGCCGCCGCAGCGACCGGCAGTTTCGAAATGCTGCTCGTCATGCGTTTCGTCCAGGGCATCGGCGGTGCGGCCGTGCGCATCACCACCATGGCCATCGTCCGCGACTGCTTCGGCGGCCGCGAAATGGCGCGCGTCATGTCTTATGTCATGATCGTCTTCATGATCGTGCCGATCGTTGCGCCTTCCGTCGGCCAGCTCATCATCCTCTATGCCAACTGGCACTGGATCTTCATCCTGCTCGGCATCATCGCCGCCATCCTGTTCGTCTGGGCTCTTCTGCGGTTGAAGGAATCGCTGCCGCCGGAAGAGCGGCTGCCGCTGTCGGTTGCCTCTGTCGGGGATGGCTTCAAGACCGTGCTCACGAACCGTATCACCTGCGGCTACATGATCGGCCTCACCATGTTCACCGGCGTCATCAGCGCCTATGTGATCTCGGTGCAGCAGGTCTTCGGTGAAGTCTATGGCCTTGGCGACTGGTTGCCGATCGCCTTTGCGGCCACCGCAGGCGGCATCGCCGTCGCCAATTTCGCCAACGGCTTCTTCGTGCGCAAATTCGGCATGCGTCGCATCTCGCACGCCGCCCTGCTGATTTTCACGGCACTGTCGGCTGTCGGCTTCTTCTATTCGCTGGCTGGCAAGCCGGATTTCGCCATCGCCTACGGCATCTTCACCATCGTGCTGATGATGTTTGCCCTGATCGCCACCAATTTCACCGCCATCAGCCTCGAGCCGATGGGCAATCTCGCGGGCACGGCCACCGCCATCACCGGTTTCGTCTCGACGACCTTCGGCGCCATCCTCGGCGGCCTGGTCGGTCAGATGTTCAACGGCACGGTGCAGCCGCTCTTCGGCGGCTTCGCGCTCTTCGGCGCGGTGACGATCGCAGCCACCCTTTGGGCGGAGAACGGCAAGCTCTTCACCCACCCCGGCGACAGCCCGCAGCTCGATCCGGGTGCGGCCCACTTTTGAAATGCGAGCTGCTGGGTGGTTCGGTCCCGGCGGCATTGCATTTAAATAACAAACTCGGCACGTTCCTAAATCTGGATGCCCTTGGAACAAGGAGCTCAGTTTTGGATGTAGAATATCAACATCTCCCCCCGCCATTGCAGGGTGGGATATTTCAAGCCAAAACAAATACCGCCACTGGCGTTGTGGTACTCGGTGGCTCCAGTGGTCGGGTCGATGTGGCCCGTGCCAGGTTGTGTGCCAGCCAAGGGGCAACGGTAATCGCGCTTCGGTGGTTCGGCGGCGAAGGCCAGGTGCCAGGTATTTGCGAGGTGCCGCTGGAAATCTTCTTCGCCGCCACCGATTATTTGATGGAGCTCGGCTGCAGACGTATCGTCTTGGTGGGGACATCGAAAGGCGCCGAAGCCGCGCTGCTCACGGCGGTATATGATCCACGCATCAGCGCCGTCATCGCAATGAGCCCTTCTTCGGTTGTATGGGGAAATATTGGTCCGGGGCTTGACGGCATCAGCTGGCCGGAACGCTCATCCTGGACGTTGCGAGGGACACCGCTTCCCTTTGTATCGTCCGACCCCGAATGGGTGCAGGAATACCGAGACGGGCTCGTTGCCTACCGGGGCCTGTTCGAACGATGTCTTCAAGTGCACGAGTCTGAGATCGAGCCAGCAACTATCCCTTTGGAGAAAACAACTGCCGAAATTCTGCTTGTGGCAGGAGGCGATGATGCGCTTTGGCCGTCAGACGAATTTGCCGCAGCAATTGTTCGCCGGCGCGCAGCTTCGGGCCTATTCACCCAGCTTGTGTTGGGAGAAGATGCGGGCCATCGCATTTTGCTGCCGGGGGAAACGACTCCCCGATCATCGCTGCGTGCTCACGGTGGAAGTGAGACAGCCGATGCCAAATTGGGACGACTGGCGTGGGAGTACATTCTCGCTGCCCTATAACAGGATAGCAGTAGTCATTTGATCGATGGTTCAAGCCATCGGATTGGTGCGGCAGTGCGCGAAGGCATCCTCTATGGACGACCGAATTCTGATCAGGTCTTACGCGCCCGGCGACGTGGACGCGACGATTGAAATTTTTCTGCGTGCGATTCGAGAGGTCTCGTCGAAAGACTACTCACCCGCTCAGATCCAGGCTTGGGCGAAGGTGGAAGATCGCGGACTATGGGCAGAGCGAAGGAAAAGCAGGCCTGCCTGGATCGCAGAATTTGACGGACAGCCTGTTGGGTTTTCCGACCTGACCGGCGACGGGTGCCTGGACATGATGTTTGTGCATCCCGAATTTCAAGGGCTTGGAATAGCAAGCCGGCTGTTGAGCAGGATCGAGGACGAAGCTCTGAAACTGGGGTTCAGCCGAATTTATACCGAAGCCAGCCGAACTGCCCGGCCGTTTTTTGCGCGAAAAGGCTTCCGCGTCATAACGAAGCAAATCGTCGAGAAACGTGGGCAAAGCCTGGAAAACTTTCTCATGGAAAAGTTCTACGGATAACAGGCGGCAGTCGGACCGCTTTTCAGACCGTGAAAACCTCACGCCGTAGCACGTTCCACGAGGCCTTGTCGGGCGCAATCAGCAGACCGCCGTCGAGGTGATGCGGCTGGTAGGGCGAGCCGTCGAAGCGCGCCGCATAGGCACCGGCCTCCTGCGAGATCAGCGTGCCGGCAAGATGATCCCAGGGCATCAGCTTGTTGTACATCAGGTAATGCACATGGCCGCCGGCAAAGGTGCGGTATTCTTGGGCCGCACAGCGGTAATTGGTGAGGAAACGCACCTTGGCCAGATTGCCGAGAATCTCCGCCCGCTTCTCCTGCGGCAGGTAGCCGGTCGAGGCCATGCCGACCATCTGGTCGAGCGCAACCGGGTCTGCAACCGCGAGCCGCTGCGCTTCGCCATCCGGCCGGCGCAGCCAGGCGCCGCCGCCTTTTTCCGCCATCACCCAGTCGTCGCCCATCGGATCGTAGATGATACCGGCAACCGTCTCGCCGGCCGAGACGACAGAGGCCATGACGCCGAAAGCCGGAATACCGGAGGCGAAGTTGAACGTACCGTCGACCGGATCGACGACGATGGCGAGATCGGCATCTTCGAGCCCGTAGAGCAAATCAGGCTCGGCCGCGACCGATTCCTCGCCGAGGAACAGCGCACTCGGCCAGAGCCGCTGAGCTTCCGCCTTGATCATCCGCTCGGCCTGTTCATCCGCCTCGGTGACGAGATCGGTCGCCTCGCTCTTCGCGCGCACGTCGCCCTGGCCGAGCCGGCGGAAGCGCGGCAGGATCTCCGCCTTCGCCGCGCGGCGCAGCAGATCGGCAAGAACGGTCACGTCAACGGTCGAAGTCATGTCAAATCCTTTCGGTCCGGCCTTTCGGGAAGGGCCTCACATCAAATGCCGACGATCTCACGTCGGATCAGCTGCCAGCTTTCCCGATCGGGTGCGGAGATGATGCCGCCCGTCGTCTCGCCGGGGCGATAGGGCGTGCCGTCGAATTTCGCCGTATGGCCGCCGGCCTCCTGATGCGCGAGCACGCCGGCCAGGTGGTCCCAGGGCATCAGCTTCGCATGGCCGATGAAGTGCATCTTGCCGGAAGCGACCATCCAATATTCGTAGGCCGAGCAATTGAAGGAGAAGGTCATCCGGATCTTCGCCATGTTGGCGCAGATGCGCGCGCGATCCGGGTCGTCCATGTGGCCCCATGAGAGGCCGCCGACCATCTGGCTCAGGCTAGCAGGCTCGGCCACCTTCAGCTTTGTCGACTGCCCGTCCCGGCGTGTCAGCAACGTGCCGGCACCCTTGATCGCCGTCACGGTATCGCCGAGAACGGGATCGTGAATGATGCCGGCGACCGTTTCGCCCCTGGCCGTCACCGCCAGCATCGTCCCGAAGACGGGAAGCCCGGCGGCGAAATTGAACGTCCCGTCGACAGGGTCGATGACGAAGGCAAGCTCGGCATCGGCAAGGGCCGGCACGACGGACCGATCGGCATCATAAGCCTCTTCGCCAACGATGAGTGCTTGAGGAAAGCGCTCCCTTAGCGCCGCGGTGATCCTGTGTTCGGCATGCAGATCCGCCTGTGTCACCAGATCGATTGCCGAAGTCTTTTCCGAAACATCGGCATCGGCGAGATTGCGGAAACGCGGCATGATCTCGGCACGCGCCGCCTCCCGGATGCAATCACCAAGAAAGAGAATGTCCTTGTCAGAAATAGTCATGCGAAATCCTGTCCGTCATACATGAGCCGCCTGCTTAGCCGGCCATTCATGACGGGTCGGTGACAGCAAGGGTGGAAAAGTCGAAGAGTTTCGGATCGAGCAGATGTGAAGGGTTCACATGCGAAAGCGCCCGCAGCATCGTGTCCTTGCGTCCCGGCATGCGCTGTTCGATATCGGCGAGCATATCCTTCATCGCATTGCGCTGCAGCCCGTCCTGCGAGCCGCACAGATCGCAGGGGATGATCGGAAACTGCATCGCGACAGCGAATTTCGCGAGGTCTTCCTCAGCGGCATAGGCAAGCGGCCGGAGCACCATCAGGTCGCCCTCGTCGTTCAGAAGCTTGGCCGGCATCGAGGCGAGCCGCCCGCCATGGAAGAAATTCATGAAGAAGGTTTCGAGAATGTCTTCGCGGTGGTGACCGAGCACCAGCGCATCGCAGCCCTCTTCCCGCGCGACGCGGTAGAGATTGCCGCGCCGCAGCCGCGAACAGAGTGAGCAGTAGGTGGCGCCTTCCGGCACCTTCTCCTTCACGATCGAATAGGTATCGCGATACTCGATCCGATGCCGAACGCCGATCTTTTTCAGATAATCCGGCAGCACGTGCTTCGGGAAATTCGGCTGTCCCTGATCGAGATTGCAGGCGATGAGCTCCACCGGCAGCAAGCCGCGCCATTTGAGATCGAGCAGCAAGGCCAGCAGCCCGTAGGAATCCTTGCCGCCGGAAAGGCCGACCAGCCAGCGCTTCTGGCCCTTCAGCATGTCGAAATCGTCGAAGGCCTGGCGCACCTGCCGCAGCAAGCGCTTGCGCAGCTTGTTGAAGGAGACGGAACGCGGCGCATCGGCAAACAGCGCATGGCCGCCGGTGTCGGCCTCGCCACTCTCCAACTCATCGGCGATATTGGCTGCGATATTCATTGCTTCGTCCTACAGAAATTCCACACTTGCTCTAGCAGAAACCCGTCTGGCAACACAGCGTCAATCGCCGAAAACCGACCAGCCGGTGCGGGCCGCGAGCATTTCCAGCGCCGCGGCGCCGAGTTGCGAATTACCGACCTTGTTCAGCCCCGGCGACCACACCGCGATCGAAGCAATGCCGGGCGCCACAGCGAAGATGCCGCCGCCGACACCGCTCTTGCCGGGCAGGCCGACATGATAGGCGAAGTCACCCGAGCCATCGTAATGGCCGCAGGTCAACATCAGCGCATTGATGCGCCGCGCCCGCTTCGGCGAGACCACCGAATGGCCGGTCGTCGGATTGCTGCCGCGCGCCGCCAGGAACAGCCCGGCGCGGGCGAGCTGCTCACAAGTCATCGACAGCGCGCATTGATGGAAATAAACGCCGAGCACATGATCGACGGGATGGTCGAGATTGCGATAGGCGCGCATGAAGTTGGCGAGCGCGAAATTGCGATAGCCCGTCTGCGTCTCCGAACGCGCCACCTTGTCGTCGATGGTGATCGACTCGTCATCGGCGAGATAACGCACGAAGCGCAGCAGCTCGCCGATTGCCTCGCGCGGCGCATGGCCGGCCATGACGACGTCGCTGACGGCGATCGCGCCGGCATTGATGAAGGGATTGCGCGGGATGCCGCTCTCGTGCTCGAGCTGGACGATCGAGTTGAAAGCCGATCCCGAGGGCTCGCGCCCGACCCGCTTCCACAGTCCCTCGCCGACCTTGCCGAGCGCCAGCGTCAGCATGAACACCTTCGATATGCTCTGGATCGAAAAGGCAGTATCGGCATCGCCGACACGGTAAACCTTGCCGTCGACGGTGACGATCGCCATGCCGAACTGCTTCGGATCGACCTTGGCGAGCTCGGGAATATAGTCCGCGACCTTGCCCTCGCCGATCCGCGGCTGGATATCGGCGTAGATGCTATCGAGGGTCGCCTGCAAATCTGCCATCGCTTCTCTCCAGATCGCAAAAAAGCCGCTCGAAAGAGCGGCTTTCCATATATCGGCGCATGCTGTTGTCTCGCAATCGGTTTCGACTGCGAGACGAAGGCATTAACGCGAATAGAATTCGACGACCAGATGCGGTTCCATGACGACCGGGAACGGAACGTCGCTGAGCGTCGGAACGCGGCCGAAGGTTGCGACCATCTTGTTGTGATCGACTTCGATATAGTCGGGAACGTCGCGCTCTGCGAGGCTGACGGCTTCCAGAACGGTCACCAGCTGCTTCGACTTTTCGCGAACTTCGATGACGTCGCCGGCCTTGCAACGGTAGGAACCGATGTTGACGCGAACGCCGTTGACGGTGACGTGGCCATGGTTGACGAACTGACGGGCAGCAAAGACCGTCGGGACGAACTTGGCGCGATAGACGATGGCGTCCAGACGCGATTCCAACAGGCCGATCAGGTTTTCAGAGGTGTCGCCCTTGCGGCGATCAGCTTCGGCGAAGATCGCGCGGAACTGCTTTTCGCGCAGGTCGCCGTAGTAGCCCTTGAGCTTCTGCTTGGCGCGCAGCTGCACACCGAAGTCCGAAAGCTTGCCCTTGCGGCGCTGGCCGTGCTGGCCCGGGCCGTATTCGCGGCGGTTCACCGGGGACTTCGGACGGCCCCAGATATTTTCGCCCATACGGCGGTCAATTTTGTACTTGGACGATTCGCGCTTGCTCATCGTATTTCCTTTCAAAGGTTTATGACGATTTGTTACCAAACCGCACGAAGGAAACACGCCCTCCTCTGATCTCTGCCGAGATCTGACAGGATGTTTCGGTTAGCGAACAGAAACGATCCACGGGACATGTCAAATGAAACACCGGGCATTGCTGCCCGGTGCTTGTGGCGGTCTTTAGAGGGCCGTCATGAAAATGTCAACAGCGGCACAGCCTGAACGCGCCACTATTCTGCCGCCAACGGCTGGTCGCCGCCTGTATCAGGCGCGTTGGCGTCGCCAGGTGCGGTCTGGCAGTTCATATCGGGAAAAGCGACGATGCGCTTGCCAGAGAAATCCGTGTGCACGACGACAATACCCTGCTCCTCGAAATAGCCAAGCAGGCGGCGGGCGCGGCGGGCGGAATGGGTGCCGTAGGCGCGGGCGATCCGGGCGTCCGACGGGCACGGTTCGCCGCAGACGGCGGCCTTGGCGAGCATCAGGAAGACACCCTGCAGATCGTCGGTGACGCCTGACGACAGCGACAGCGCCGTTGCCCAGGCATCGCTCGCGGCCGTTTCCGCATCAACGCCCGAGCGCGAGATCGCCACGCGCCGGCGGAAATCCGGCAGGGCGATCGGTGGTCCCGGCACACGGCGCATGCGCAGCCGCACGAGAAAATCCTGGTAAAGCACCGAATCGGTGCGGAAACCGGAGGTGGGATCGTCGAGGATTTCGGCAAGCACTCCGGCAAGGCGCTCCTCCCGCTCCTCGGCCGAGACCTCCACCTGGCTCGCCCTCGCCTCGGCAGGTGCGGCCGAGGCTGCCGGCGTCGAGCGCGAGAGTTCGGCGAGAATGTCGGTCGTCGGCCGCGGCGCCGGCGCAGCGCGGCGCATGGGCGGGCGCTGGAATTCTTCCGGATCGGGCGTGAAGATCAGGTCCTCGACATCCTGAGGCGCATCCGGCAGCGGCATCAGCTTCGGGCTGGACGAGCGCGCCGAAGTCTCCACCGCTCCGATCTGGATCGGCAGCGGCCGGCGCGACAGCGCCGGTCCGAGAGCGACGAAATTGCCACGCTTCAGGTCGCGGAACATCTCGGCCTGGCGCCGATCCATCCCGAGCAGGTCGGCGGCGCGCGCCATGTCGATATCGAGGAAGGTGCGGCCCATCAGGAAGTTCGAGGCCTCGGCGGCGACGTTCTTGGCGAGCTTGGCCAGCCGCTGCGTCGCGATCACGCCGGCAAGACCACGCTTGCGTCCGCGGCACATCAGGTTAGTCATCGCGCCAAGTGACATCTTGCGCGCATCTTCCGAGACATCGCCGCCGACCGACGGCGCAAACATCTGCGCCTCATCGACGACGACGAGAACCGGATACCAATATTCGCGATCGGCATCGAACATGCCATTGAGGAAAGCGGCGGCAGCGCGCATCTGCTGCTCGATATCGAGGCCTTCGAGCGTCAGCACACAGGAAACGCGATGCTGACGGATACGGTTGGCAATGCCCGCCAATTCCGCCTCGGTCCGTTCACCGTCGACGACGACATGGCCGAACCTGTCGCTGAGCGTGACGAAATCACCTTCAGGATCGATGATGACCTGCTGCACCCATTGCGCCGATTGCTCGAGCAGGCGGCGCAGCAGATGCGACTTGCCCGATCCGGAATTGCCCTGCACGAGCAGACGGGTCGCCAGCAGCTCCTCGATATCGAGCGTCGCCGGGCTGCCGGACGCCAATCCCATATCGATGCCAACCTGCAATGCTGATCCTCGCGGCGAAGAGACTCACATGAACGAAGCGCCATTCTTCCGAAACGGCATCGCCCCGTCTATCAAAGAATGCGCTATCTTTCAGGGCCGGATTTCGCCAACCCACAGGACAATTCCCGGCTCACCCGAGAAGAGGATCCATCGCCGCGATCCTACATTCCGTCGCCACGCTACGCCCGCAAGCCGAAGCCCTGCATCAGCCGCCGCGTGGCGAAATCCTGTTGGCCGGAGGTGAAGACCGCGAAGTCGAAATTGTCCGGGTGTACGGCATCGGCGACCAGCGGCACCAGCGTGCGGGCGCGGCGCGCGATCGCCTCGGCGGGGTCGAGCCAGTCGACCGGCCAGGGCGCAAGCCGGCGGAAGAGATTGGCCATGAAAGGATAATGTGTGCAGGCGAGCACGACGATATCGGTTTTCCGACCGTCCTTCTCGACGAAGCATTGGTCGATTTCGCCAAGCACGGCCTCGTCGGAGACGGCGTCACCACGAATATAAGCCTCCGCCATGCGCGCAAGGTTCTCCGAGCCGACGAGGCGGACGTGGCATTGCTGGGCGAAGGACTGGATGAGGTCGCGCGTATAGGCTCGCTTCACGGTGCCGGGAGTGGCGAGCACCGAGACCAGGCCCGACCGCGTGCGCTCCGCCGCCGGCTTGATTGCCGGCACGGTGCCGACGAAGGTCATCTGCGGAAAGGCGGCGCGCAGATCGGCACCAACAAGCGTGAAGGCTGTGTTGCAGGCGATGATGCAGACTTCGGGATCGTGATCCGCCAACAGTTTGCCGAAAAGTCCGATGATCCGCTCCTTCAGCGCCTGCTCCTCCCAGCCGCCATAGGGAAAGCCGGCATCGTCGGCGACATAGATGAAGCCGCGTTCCGGCATCAGCACGCGCGCCTCGCGCAAGACGGTCAGCCCGCCGATGCCGGAATCGAAGAGAAGAATAGGTTTCAGCTCACGCGTCGTCGCTGTCATCGGGCGGTGTTTCCTTGGCCGCTGGCGGGAACCGACCTCCGCGCGGGCTCTTGCGCGAGAAGCGGTCGAGGGAGGAGATGACGCCGCGCAACACGCTGATTTCCTGCTCCGTGAAAGCCCGGCGGGATAAGACAGCGCGCAGATTGTCGACCATTTTCGGCTTTTTCCCGGCAGGATGGAAATAACCGCGGGCATCGAGCGCCTCTTCCAACTGGTCGAACAGGCCGAAAAGCTGTTCCTTGGTCGAAGGCGTCTGCCCCATCGCCTGGAACGGCACGGCGCCGAGATCCTCCATGCCGGATTTCATCCATTCATAGGACATCAGCAGCACGGCCTGGGCAATGTTCAGCGAGGCAAAGGCGGGATTGACGGGAAAGGTGACGATTTCGTCGGCAAGCGCCACCTCCTCGTTGGTCAGCCCCCAGCGCTCGCGCCCGAAGAGGATGCCGGTGCCCTCGCCGGCGCGGAACCTCGCCCGCAGTGTCTCGGCGGCGATGACGGGCGAGCGCACCGGCTTGTAGCCGTCGCGCTCGCGCGCCGTCGTCGCATAGACAAAATTAAGATCGGCAACCGCCTGCTCCAGCGTGTCGTAGACCTTGGTCGCCTCGATCACGTGATCGGCTTTGGAAGCGGTCGCCAGCGCCTTTTCGTTCGGCCAGCCATCGCGTGGATTGACCAGGCGCAGTTCGGCAAGGCCGAAATTCGCCATGGCGCGCGCCACCATGCCGATATTCTCGCCCATCTGCGGCTCGACCAGAATGATGGCCGGGCCTTCGGCCAGAAGTTGACGCTCGCTGTTCGTACCTGCCATGGTCCTATCCCTGTTTCGAGCGCGCAATAGCCTCGCCCGCTGCAAACGGCAAGACGTCTGCAGCGGGATAGAGCCTTTCCAGCGCCGAACCGATCATTTCGAGCCCAAGTTTCGCGCCCTCGCGCGACAGCGGCAGGTGCCGGCCAGTTGTCCGCGACGCCTTGCGCTTGATGAGGAAACAGCTCGAGCCGCGCCGGGCCGCATTGTCGATCAGCGCCAGATCCGCCGCAATCAGCGTCTTCAGATTGTCGTCAGCGGCCGGCGCGTCATAACTCTTCGCCAGGATACGCGCCCAATAGGTGCAGGAGAGGAAGATCGCCAGCGTCTGGCGGATCTGGCCCGGCCGCGTCACCACCGACCAGGACGAGCCGAGCGGCCGCGCCGCCACCGTCACGTCGCGGTAGCAGCCATCGATCTTCTGCGACAACCGGATCAGGTCGAAACCGCTCTTGCCCTCGCCGATCGCGCCAAGCAGCTCGCGCAACGCCTGAAACCAGCGGGCAAGTGCGGCATCGAGCGCCCCGCGCGTGCGCGTGGGGAAGACGATGAAGGCGACCGCCGTTCCGGCCGCCGCCCCGATCATGGTTTCGCCGATGCGCAGCTTCAACAGATCGAGCGTCAGCACGCCGGTCATGCCGTAGACCAGGCAGAGCACGATCGAGATGAAGAAGGTCATCGTCGCATAGGAAACCTGCAGGAAATAGAAGGCGAGAAAGATGCAGACGGCGGCGATCGGAATGGCGATATCAGGCTCGCCCGAAATCAGCGTCGCCAGCACAAGCCCGATGGCGATCCCGAACACGGTGCCGAGCGAACGCGACAGCGCTTTCATCGCCGTATCGCCGCGCGAATTGGTGTTGGTGAAAACGAGGAAGGCGGCAAGCACCGCCCAGAACCAGCGCTCGCGCGAGAGAGCCAGGCCAAAAGCCATGGCAAGCGCTGAGGCGAGCGTGATCTGCAGCGCCGAGCGAAGCAGGGGATTGGCAAAGGAAAAGTCGATCTTCTCAGGCAGCACAGTATCCTTGACGGCGTCGATGCCGGAGCATCCCGAGGTCTGCCCCTCGCCGATCGCCTGTGTCAACTGCTGCCGCGCCTCGCCGAGCCAGAGCAGCGCCCGCACGGTTTCGCCTTGCGGCTGGTCCTTGATGGCTTCGGCCATCTCCGCAAATCTTGCAAGTTCCGTGCTATCGGCCTCGATTACGGCATGGATGAGCGCAAAAGGCGGCGGGCTCTGGAAACTCAGCACGATTGCGCTCTCGGCGGCCAGATGCGCATCGAAGAGCCGGATCGCCAATTCTGCGGCCGGATCGGCGGTGGCATCGAAAACGCCGCCGGACGGGCGCGGGATGAAGGTTTCGGCCATCAGCACCACTTCCTTCAGCCGGTCTTCCAGCTGGCGCAGTTCCTGCCGGTCGGCTTCACCGATCTCGGCGCCGACGGCGAGGGCGGCGAGCTTGAAGAGGATCTGGTTGATCCGGCCGCGCACACTTTCGAGCGAGCGGAGCAGGTCGCGCCGCCAGTCGTCCGGCAACAATACGGCTCTCACCAGATGGCCGACGAGCACGGAGACGACGGGGCCGATCGCCACATCAGGCAGCTCGGCCAGCGGAGGCCGGAAATAGGCGCCCATGAAATAGGAGGTGAAGGCGAACATGCCGATCGCAAAACCGCGCGGCCCGAACACCCGCCCGGCCGATGCGAGCGCGATCACCACCAGGAAGACGAGGTCGGAGAATAAACGGCGATCCTCGAGGCCCGCCGCGATGGCGACGACGCCAAGGCTTGCGACGCAACCGAAGAGCCGCGTCACCAGCTGGCGCGTATTGCCCTTGTCGCGAACGGCCACCCCACCCTCGATCGACAGCACGATGCCGAGGCCGAAAGCCGCCGTCGGCAACGGCAGGATGAACATATGGATGGCGAGAAGGATTAAAAATGAGAAGATGATCGTCAGCGTTACCCGCGAGGCCATGCGCAGGCGCGAAAGCGCCGGATCATTGGCAAGCAGCCAGTCGCGGAACTGAAAACCGGAAAACAAATGCAAAGCCCCTCATGCCGCAGAAGGATCGACAGATACCGCCGCAAGAGCGGAAATCAAACCACGGCAACGATCGGAACATTCGCCGGGCTCGAATCCTTCGGCATCGATCGAATGTGGCGCGTCTATTGGCCCTTGGCAATCAGCGCCATCGTCGCCTTCAGGGAATCACGGGCCTGCGTTTCGATATTCTCGGTGACGATATCGTCGATCACTGGCTTGCCGTCTTCTTCGACCACTTCGAAACGAACGGTCGTATAGTCCTTGGCATCGGGCGCATCGGAGCAGGCGGATTTCTGGAAGCGCACAGTCACCTCGGCCGTCCCGTTGACCACAGGTGCTGCCGCCATCGTCAGATCCTGCAGCGGGCAGGCATCCTGGCCGTTGACGATGACGTCGTAGTCGAACGGCGATATGCCGTCGTCGTCGACCGCGGGAAATTGCGCCGCCGCCTGGTATCTCGCGACGAAATCGCGGCTGTAAAGATGGTCGAGCCGGCTTGCGTCGAAGATGTCGGTCCAGTCGCTGTTATTGTCCGCCCAGTTGCTCTTGGTCGCGTCCATGATCTCCTTCACGGGGGCGGTGACATCGGCGGCATGGCCGATGCCGGAAAAGGCGATAAGGCTTGCGATAACAACGGCGATTGTCTTCATGGTCGAATATCCGAGGGGCGGCAAATCAAGGCGGACACTAGCCGAATTCCGGCACTTGGCAATGCAGCAAAAACGCATTGCAGAACCCGTTGCAGCTTTGCGTTCCCGGTTCACAATGCTATAGCGCTCCTCATCACGTCACCCACCCGGGACCCCGTCCCCCTTCAAGCTCGAACGAGGCAGATACATGAACAAGATCAAGGTCGCCAATCCCGTCGCCGATCTCGACGGCGATGAAATGACGCGCATCATCTGGCAGCTCATCAAGGACAAGCTGATCCATCCGTATCTCGATCTCGACATCGACTATTTCGACCTGTCCGTCGAAAACCGCGACGCCACCAATGACCAGGTGACCGTCGATGCCGCCAATGCCATCAAGAAGTACGGCGTCGGCATCAAGTGCGCGACGATCACGCCGGATGAAGCCCGCGTCAAGGAATTCAACCTCAAGGAAATGTGGAAGAGCCCGAACGGCACGATCCGCAACATCCTCGGCGGCGTCATCTTCCGCGAGCCGATCATTTGCCGCAACGTGCCGCGCCTGGTTCCCGGCTGGACGCAGCCGATCGTCGTCGGCCGCCACGCTTTCGGCGACCAGTACCGCGCCACCGACTTCAAATTCCCCGGCAAGGGCAAGCTGACGATCAAGTTCGTCGGCGAGGACGGCACCGTCATCGAGAAGGAAGTGTTCAACGCACCGGGCGCCGGCGTCGCCATGGCCATGTACAATCTCGACGAATCGATCCGCGAATTCGCCCGCGCCTCGATGATGTACGGGCTGATGCGCAAGTGGCCGGTCTATCTCTCCACCAAGAACACCATTCTCAAGGCCTATGACGGCCGCTTCAAGGACATCTTCGAGGAAGTCTTCGAGACCGAGTTCAAGGATCAGTTCAAGGAAGCCGGCATCACCTACGAACACCGCCTGATCGACGACATGGTCGCCTCGGCGCTGAAGTGGTCCGGTGGCTACGTCTGGGCCTGCAAGAACTATGACGGCGACGTCCAGTCCGACACCGTCGCCCAGGGCTTCGGTTCGCTCGGCCTGATGACCTCGGTGCTGCTGACCCCCGATGGCAAGACGGTCGAAGCCGAAGCCGCTCACGGCACCGTCACCCGCCACTATCGCCAGCACCAGAAGGGCCAGGAAACCTCGACGAACTCGATCGCCTCGATCTTTGCCTGGACCCGTGGCCTGGCGCATCGCGCCAAGCTCGACGACAATGCCGAGCTTGCCCGCTTTGCCGCAACGCTCGAAAAGGTCTGCGTCGATACCGTCGAATCCGGTTTCATGACCAAGGATCTGGCGCTCTTGATCGGCCCCGACCAGCCGTGGCTGTCCACCACCGCCTTCCTCGACAAGATCGACCAGAACCTCCAGAAGGCCATGGCGTAAGCCGGCCTTTCCGAGATAAGATCGAAACGGCGGGGATTTCCCCGCCGTTTTCAATTGGGGAATGAACCGATGACGGCCATCCTGCGACCGCTTGAACCCGCCGGCCGCGCCGCATGGGAACCCTTATGGGAAGCCTATCAGCGCTTCTATGAGGTGGTCATTCCGCCCGAAACCACCGATCTCACCTGGGCTCGCTTCCACGATCCTGACGAACCGATGCACGCGCTCGGCGCCTTTGATGAAGATGGCCGTCTCGTCGGCATCGTCCATGCCATCTTTCACCGCTCCTGCTGGCTGCCGCAATGGACCTGCTATCTGCAGGATCTCTATGTCGAAAACACCCAACGCGGGCTCGGCACCGGCGCCGCACTGATCGACGCCGTCGCCGACCTCGCCCGCAAAAACGGCGCAGGCCGGCTTTATTGGATGACGCATGAAACCAATGCAACGGCGCGGCGGCTCTATGACAGGATCGCCGAGCGCTCGGGTTTCATCCAGTACCGAAAGGCGCTTTAAGCGGCTGGGGTTGCACAAAGGCCTCGCCGCACTATTGATTCCGGGGAACGGCAAGACCGCAGAATTACGGCAGCACGAGGAGGATCTCATGACGGAAGAACTGGTATTCTACACGAACCCGATGTCGCGCGGCCGCATCGCGCGCTGGATGCTGGAGGAGATCGGCCAGCCCTATCGCACCGAACTGCTGACCTTCGGCGAAACCATGAAGGCGCCCGAATATCTCGCGGTCAATCCGATGGGCAAGGTGCCGGCGATCCGTCACGGCGATACCATCGTCACCGAATGCGCGGCGATCTGCGCCTATCTCGCCGACACCTTCCCCGAAAAGGCGCTGGCGCCGACGCCGGAGGAGCGCGCCCGCTATTACCGCTGGATGTTCTTTGCCGCCGGTCCGCTCGAATCGGCGGTAACGATGAAGGGGCTCGGCTTCGAAATTCCGAAGGATCGCCTACGTATGGCCGGCTGCGGCGGTTTCGGCGACGTCATGAATACGCTCGAAATGGCGGTCTCCGGCTCGACCTACGTCGCCGGCGAACGCTTCACCGCCGCCGACGTCTATGTCGGCTCGCATATCGGCTGGGGCCTCGGTTTCGGCAGTATCGAGAAGCGCCAGGCCTTCGTCGATTATTTCGGCCGCATCAGCGGGCGTGAGGCCTACAAGCGCGCGAATGCGCTGGACGACGAAGCCGGCAAGACGATGCAGGCGGCTTAATCTGTAAAACCTGGAGCGGCGGCCCGACCGCCGCTCCGGAGATATCCGCCGTCAGACAAGCGGCATGTGAATGTCCGTCAGAAGCTCGGTCGGCGGCACCTCGCGCGGATTGTTGAGATATTCCTCGAACATGAGCCTGTCCTTCAGTTGCCGGCCGGACTTCGGCAGCCATTCGGCAAAGAGCCATTGATAGGACTTGGGCATATTGGCATAGGGGCCCTTGTGGCGCAGCACGGCATAATCGCCGCCGTCGATCGTGCGCCGCTCGAACGGCGCATCGGCCGGCACGTCGGCAGCGCCGGTGACGCAGGCGATCGAACGCAGCTTTTCCAACGGCACGATATCGGGATCATCGAGATAGACGCCGATCATGCGCATCTCGGGCTTGGCGAGGCCGCGGGCATAAAGCGTGCCGAACAGCGTCTCGAAGGCCTTGTCGATCTGCATGTAGGAACCGGTATGGGCAACGCCGATCAGCTCGATCGGCCCGATCTCGCGTATGGTAACGTCTAACATCGCTTTGGTCTTTCCGTTGGGTGAGGGCTCATAGGCTGTGTGGCTTCCCTCTTTCCGGTAGCGGGCCGGCGGCATGCCGTAGACCGACTTGAAGATGCGATTGAAGGATTGGAGATTGGGATAGCCTGATCGCTTCGCTATTTCACTGACGGCAAGTTCCGTGCGGACGATCTCGCCTGCCGCATGATGCAGCCTGAGCCGCTTGACGGTTGCCGCCAGCGTCTCGCCGTAAATCGCCCGGTAGATCCTGTGCCAGTGATAGCTCGACATGCAGGCGATTTCGGCAAGGCGCTCCATATCCAGCTCCTCGTCCAAATGGTCGTGAATATAGGCCGAAACCCGTCGCAGACGGTTTTCATAAAGTGCCCATGCCGTTTCGCCGTTCATGTCAAACCTCGTGCAAATCGATCGGCCAAAGAAGAACATAACCCGATTTGACAAATCCTGCTGACTTGCGCTTTCGACGAATCCGGCATAGGGCGGAAGTCCGGCTCGAACCCAAAAGGAATGACTGATGCCGGATTTTTCAACATTGATGATTTTTGCCGCCGCAGCGCTGGTGCTGACAGCCACGCCCGGTCCCGACATGCTGCTGATCGCCTCGCGCAGTGTCAGCCAGGGACGCGCCGCCGGATTTCTGACCTATGCCGGCATCGCGCTCGGCACCTATTGCCACGCCCTTGCCGCCGCTTTCGGGCTCTCTCAGCTCTTCGTGACGGTGCCCGCTATCTATGAAGCAGTGCGCTGGGCCGGCTGCTGCTATCTTCTCTATTTGGCCTATAAGACAATCCGCTCGGAAGTCACCGCCTTTGCGCCAGCATCGACATTGAGACGGCTTTCGGGCAGACGCATCTTCTTTGCAGGTCTCGCCACCAATCTGCTGAATCCGAAAATGGCCCTCTTCGTCATGGCCCTCTTTCCGCAATTCGTGACTGCGCAAAGCGGCTCGATCACGATGCAGATGCTGGTGCTTGCGACCGTGCTGAACGGCATCGGCCTCGTCGTCAATGGAGCCGTCATTATTCTCGGAAGCCAAATTCGCACGCGGCTGGCCTCGCTCAGCCGCTTTCCGAAGATGCCGCAATATATGCTGGCGACTGTTTTTACCGGGCTCGCCTGCCGCCTCGCTTTGCAAGCGCGAAACTGACCGCCGCAGGCTTCTGCGCAAAATAAAACCGGCTGCGAAATCCAGATCTCGCAGCCGGTCCACATGTCAAACGCCGTCAGGCTGATGGTCAGCCTGCAAGTGCCGACGCAACTGCCTCAAGGGCTTCGTCGGCCTTGGCGCCATCAGGGCCGCCAGCTTGCGCCATGTCCGGACGGCCGCCGCCGCCCTTGCCGCCAAGCGCGGCAGAAGCGACGCGCACCAGATCAACGGCGCTGAAGCGATCAACGAGGTCGGGCGTCACGGCAACGACCGCGCTTGCCTTGCCATCCTCGGAAACGCCGATGAGCGTCACGACGCCCGAGCCGATGCTGGTCTTCCCGTCATCGGCGAGCCCCTTCAGATCTTTGGGATCGACGCCCGATATCGACTTGCCGAGGAACTTGACGCCGGCGACTTCGCGCACGGAATCGGCCGAGCCGCCCTGCCCGCCGCCCATGGCGAGCTTGCGCTTGGCGTCGGCCAGTTCCTTTTCGAGCTTGCGGCGCTCGTCGATCAGCGCTTCGACGCGCGAGAGAACGTCTGACGGTTGAACCTTCAGCGAGGCGGCAAGCGTCTTCACGCGCTCGTCCTGTTCGGCCAGATATTCGCGCGCCGATTCGCCGGTGACGGCCTCGATGCGGCGAACGCCGGCGCCGACGGCGCTTTCGCCGAGAACGCGGATCAGGCCGATCTGGCCGGTGGCTCCGACATGCGTGCCGCCGCAGAGTTCGATCGAATAGGGCTTGCCGGCCTTGGCGCCGCGCACACCCTCGCCCATCGCCACGACGCGGACTTCATCGCCGTATTTCTCACCGAACAGCGCCATCGCACCTTCGGCGATCGCATCGTCGACGCTCATCAGCCTCGTGGTGACCGGCGAATTCTGCAGCACGATCTCATTTGCCATATCCTCGACGATTTTCAGCTCTTCGGCCGACATCGGCTTCGGATGCGAAACATCGAAACGCAGGCGCTCGGGTGCTACCAGCGAACCCTTCTGTGCCACATGAGTGCCCAGCACTTCGCGCAGCGCCTCATGCAACAGGTGGGTTGCCGAGTGATTGGCGCGCAGGCGCGAACGGCGGGCATGATCGACCGTCAACGCGACAGCATCGCCATCCTTGACCACGCCTTCGATGACAGTACCCAGATGCACGAACAGGCCTTCGCCCCTCTTCTGCGTATCTGAAATCTCGATCTTGCCGTGGTCGGACGAGATCACCCCGGTATCGCCCATCTGGCCGCCGGATTCGCCGTAGAACGGCGTCTGGCTGACGACGATCTGCACCTTGTCGCCGGCCCTGGCCTCGGTCGAAACCGCGCCATCCTTGACGATCGCCTGCACGACGCCTTCAGCCGTTTCGGTGTCGTAGCCCAGGAATTCGGTCGCGCCGTGTTTTTCCTTGAGCTCGAACCACACGGTTTCGGTCGCCTTTTCGCCGGAACCGGCCCAGTGCGAGCGGGCTTCGGCCTTCTGGCGCTGCATCGCATCGGTGAAGCCGGAGATGTCGACGCCGATCTCTCGGGCACGCAATGCATCCTGCGTCAGATCGAGCGGGAAGCCGTAGGTGTCGTAGAGCTTGAAGGCGGTCTCGCCATCCAGCATATCGCCCTTGGAAAGATCCGTCGTTGCGTCCGACAGAAGCGACAGGCCACGTTCGAGCGTCTTGCGGAAGCGGTTTTCCTCGAGCTTCAGCGTTTCCGAGATCAGCGCCTCGGCGCGCACCAGCTCCGGATAGGCGCGGCCCATCTGCTGCACCAGCGTCGGCAGCAGCTTGTACATCAGCGGCTCCTTGGCGCCGAGCAACTGCGCATGGCGCATGGCGCGGCGCATGATGCGGCGCAGGACATAACCGCGGCCCTCATTCGACGGCAACACACCGTCGGCGATCAGGAAGGCCGAGGAGCGCAGGTGGTCGGCGATGACGCGGTGGCTGGCGCTGCCTTCCGCCTTGACGCCCATCGTATCCTCGATGGCGCCGATCAGTGTCCGGAAGAGATCGGTGTCGAACACGCTCTGAACGCCCTGCAGAATGCAGGCCATGCGCTCCAGACCCATGCCGGTGTCGATCGACGGACGCGGCAGCGGGTTGCGAACGCCGGGCTCCGTCTGTTCGAACTGCATGAAGACCAGGTTCCAGAATTCCAGGAACCGGTCGCCATCTTCCTCCGGCGAGCCCGGAGGTCCGCCCCAGACGTTCTCGCCCTGGTCGATGAAGATTTCCGAGCACGGACCGCAGGGGCCGGTATCGCCCATCTGCCAGAAATTGTCGGAGGTCGGAATGCGGATGATCTTGTCGTCGGAGAAACCGGCGATCTTCTTCCACAGCGTCGCTGCCTCTTCGTCTTCGGAATAGACGGTTACCAGCAGGCGATGCTTCGGCAGATCAAAACCTTCGGTCACGAGCTTCCAGGCAAGCTCGATCGCATTCTCCTTGAAATAGTCGCCGAAGGAGAAGTTGCCGAGCATTTCGAAGAAGGTCAGGTGACGCGCGGTATAGCCGACATTGTCGAGGTCGTTGTGCTTGCCGCCGGCGCGCACGCACTTCTGCGAGGTCGTCGCCGTCGAATAAGGACGCTTTTCCAGGCCGGTGAAGACATTCTTGAACTGCACCATGCCGGCATTGGTGAACATCAACGTCGGGTCGTTGCGCGGGACGAGCGGGCTCGACGGAACAATCTCATGGCCGTTCTTCTTGAAATAGTCGAGGAAGGTCGACCGGATATCGTTCACGCCGCTCATGCTATGCCCTTCAATGCTGCCGGAGGCAGGTAAATACAAATCCATCGGCTTTTAACGTTCGCCTCCGCCACTGTCCAGCAGACAAACAAAACCGGCCGCATTCTCATCAGGAATGCGGCCGGCTGGAACTGACTGATGAGTTCAAGCGCGAAAATTACATTTCCGCAGTGGCATCGCCATCGCCGTCATCGGGATCCGGTCCGCCGTTCTGCAGGAAGCGGTCGGCGATCAGGCCGGCATTCTGGCGCAGCGACAACTCGATCTCGCGGGCGAGATCCGGATTGTCGCGCAGGAAGGTCTTGGCGTTTTCACGACCCTGGCCGAGACGCTGGCTGTTATAGGAGAACCAGGCGCCCGATTTCTCGACGATGCCGGCCTTGACGCCGAGATCAACCAACTCGCCGGTCTTGGAAACACCCTCGCCATACATGATGTCGAACTCGACCTGCTTGAAGGGTGGCGCCATCTTGTTCTTGACGACCTTGACGCGTGTCTGGTTGCCGATCACCTCTTCGCGCTCCTTGACCGCGCCGATGCGGCGGATGTCGAGGCGCACGGAGGCATAAAATTTCAACGCATTGCCGCCCGTCGTCGTTTCCGGCGAACCGAACATGACGCCGATCTTCATGCGGATCTGGTTGATGAAGATCACCATGGTGTTCGACTTCGAGATCGAAGCGGTTAGCTTGCGCAGCGCCTGGCTCATCAGGCGCGCCTGCAGGCCGGGAAGGCTGTCGCCCATCTCGCCTTCGATTTCGGCGCGTGGTGTCAGTGCGGCGACCGAGTCGACGACGAGGACGTCGACGGCGCCGGAGCGCACCAGCGTATCGGTGATTTCAAGCGCCTGCTCGCCGGTATCGGGCTGCGAGATCAGAAGGTTCTGCAGATCGACGCCAAGCTTGCGGGCATAGACAGGATCGAGCGCATGCTCGGCATCGACGAAGGCGCAGATACCGCCCTTTTTCTGCGCTTCGGCAATGGTCTGCAGCGCAAGCGTCGTTTTACCGGAGCTTTCCGGCCCGTAAATTTCGATGATGCGGCCCCTCGGCAGGCCGCCGACGCCAAGTGCGATATCGAGGCCAAGCGAGCCGGTCGAGATCGTCTCGATCTCGACAACGTTCTCGTTGGAGCCGAGTTTCATAATCGAGCCCTTGCCGAACGACCGCTCTATCTGTGAGAGTGCCGCTTCAAGCGCCTTGCTTTTGTCCACCGATTTGTCCTCTACCAGCCGCAATGAATTCTGAGACATCCGATCCACCTTTAGGTTATTGAAGCCGCCCAAGCAATGTCGAGTTTGTACCCTATTTGTTCCACTCTCGCAATAGGCGATCAAACAATTGAAAGAAAAAGGTAAAACGGCCCGTGTTCTGTATTTGTTTTATCGATGAAAAGCAACGACTTAGATGTAAAGTGCCGGCACCCGCGCACAAAAACCCATCCCATCGATTCGCACGTCGGGCATCTGGAGAGTGCCTGAAATGAAAAGAAAGATTCTCGTTCTCGGCGGTGCCCATATCGATCGGCGCGGCCGCATCTCCGGCGAGACAGCGCCTGGCGCCAGCAATCCCGGCACCTGGTTCGAGGAGCCCGGCGGCGGCGGCTTCAATGCGGCGCGCAATCTCGCAAGGCTCGGTTTTCAGGTGACGATGATCTCGCCGCGCGGCGGCGATCCCAACGGCGAACTGGTCGGCGAAGCCGCCGATTTCGCCGGCATCGACGACCGGCCTTTCGTCTTCCTCGACCGCAAGACGCCGAGCTACACGGCGATCATCGAGAAGGACGGCAATCTGGTGATCGCCCTGGCCGACATGGATCTCTACCGCTTCTTCGTGCCGCGGCGTCTATCCATCCGCTGGGTGCGGGAAGCTTTCGACGCCCATGATTTCATCCTCTTCGATGCCAACCTGCCGGAAGAGACGATCGCCGCGATCGTCGCCAAGGCGCATTCCCTGGCCAAGCCCGTCGCGGCGATCGCCATCTCGCCGGCCAAGGTCGTCAGGCTGAAACCCTGCATCGGAGATATCGACTACCTGTTCCTGAACGAGGCCGAGGCCGCCGCCCTGACCGGTGAGCAGCCGGAAGACGCCGCCGGCTGGCCACCATTGCTGAACGAGATCGGCATCAGGAATGCCGTCGTCACTCGCGGCCGGCGCGAACTCGTCGCGCTTTGCGGGCACCGCGCCGTGACGCTGCAGCCGCCGATCGCCGACACCGTCGCCGATGTCACGGGTGCCGGCGATTCTCTTGCGGCCGGCACGCTCGCCGCCTTGATGCTCGGCCTGCCGCTCGAGGAAGCCGTCCGCCACGGCACCGCGGCCGCCACGCTGACCGTGCAGTCGCGGCACGCCGTCAACGAAAATCTGACGCCGGATCTTTTGAATGAGGCGCTTGCCCTTGTTCCCAAGATCAGAATTCTGCATTGAAGCGACTAATTAAAGAGTTGAGCATGATGCCGTCCGAAAACCGCCCACACTTTTCGGCATTATGTTCTGTCGATCATAGGACAAGACCATGACCAAGCCCATCTCCCCTCTTCTGCCGATCGCCTATTCGAAGGAGGTTGCCAGCGCCAAGCAGCGCGGCGCGCCGCTGGTGGCGCTGGAATCGACGATCATCACCCACGGCATGCCCTATCCCGGCAATATTGAGATGGCCCGCAGCGTCGAGACGATCATCCGTGAACAGGGAGCGGTGCCGGCAACGATCGCCGTCATTCATGGCACGTTGCATATCGGTCTTGAAGCCGCGGAATTGGAACAGCTCGCCAAGGCGACCGAGGTGATGAAGGTGTCGCGCGCCGATCTCGCCTTCGCGATCGCCGAGCGCCGCACCGGCGCCACCACGGTCGCGGCGACGATGATTGCGGCAGCGCGCGCCGGCATCCGCGTCTTTGCCACAGGCGGCATCGGCGGCGTACATCGCGGCGCCGAGGAAAGCTTCGATATATCAGCCGACCTCGAGGAGCTCGCCCGAACCGGCGTCATCGTCGTCTGCGCCGGCGCCAAGGCGATTCTCGACATTCCGAAGACGCTGGAAGTGCTGGAAACCCGCGGCGTGCCTGTCGTCACCTATGAGAGCGAGGAATTCCCCGCCTTCTGGTCACGCTCCTCGGGCATATCAAGCCCGCTGTCGCTGAACAGCCCGGCCGCCATCGCCAATTTCCAGACGGTGCGCGAACAGCTCGGTGTCGACGGCGGCATGCTCGTCGCCAACCCAGTGCCGGAAGTCGACGAAATCCCACGCGAGGAGATGGAAATCTATATCGAGCGGGCGCTGGATAGCGCCGAGCGCGACGAAATCACCGGCAAGGCTGTGACGCCCTATCTGCTCTCGACCATCTTCGACCTGACGGACGGCCAGAGCCTGAAAACCAATATTGCGTTGGTGGAGAACAATGCGCGGCTTGCCGCCGAGATTGCGGTGGCGCTGCGGAATGAGGATTGACGGGTAGGTCGGTATGGCCGTGACAGATAGATGGTGCCGAAAAAGCCCCTCTGCCTGCCGGGCAGAGGGGCTGGCACGGCACAACCGTGCCAGAGGCGATGTGTGGCACGCCCTCTCTCGGGCGCACCCCACTCACCCGTCCAACGTTTCCTTCACCACAACAGCGAGCTGCTTGAGCGAGAAGGGCTTCGGCAGGAAGCCGAATTTCGCATCCGGCGGCAGGTTGCGGGCAAAGGCATCTTCGGCATAGCCGGAGACGAAGATGAATTTCATGTCGGGATAGGTCTTGCGCAGCTCACGCAGCAGCGTCGGCCCATCCATTTCGGGCATGACGACGTCGGAGACGACGATATCGACCTTGCCGTCGAGTTCTTCCATGATGCTGAGCGCCTCGACGCCCGAGCCCGCCTCGTGTACGGTGTAGCCGCGCGTTTCCAGCATGCGCTTGCCGCCGCGGCGCACCGCCTCCTCGTCCTCGACGAGCAGGATGACCGCCGATCCCGTCAGATCCTCCGGCTGCTGTGTCGCCGGCGCCTCGGGCCGCACGCCGATCTCGGCGATGGCGCTGTCGATGGAACCTGCTTCGGCGGCGACCGCCGGCTCAGGGATGTGGCGCGGCAGGAACACCCGGAAGGTCGTGCCCTTGCCGACTTCGGATTCCGGCTGGATATAACCGCCCGACTGCTTGACGATGCCGTAGACCATGGCGAGGCCAAGGCCGGTGCCTTTGCCGACATCCTTGGTGGTGAAGAAGGGCTCGAAGATCTTGTCCATGATCTCAGGCGCGATACCGGTGCCGTTATCGGCCACCTCGATCAGCACCATGTCCTCGGCCGGCATGTAGGAATAGTTGAAGGCGGAGACCTCGGCGGCGGTCAGGTTTTTGGTGCGCAGCGTCAGCGTGCCGCCCTCGGGCATCGCATCGCGTGCATTGACGCAGAGATTGATCAGCACCTGCTCGAACTGCGAAAGGTCTGTTTTGACAGGCCAGAGGTCGCGGCCATATTGCACGTCGAGCTTGACGTTGGTGCCGGAGAGCAGCCGGTCGACCAGCATGCGCAGGTCGCCGACGACATCGGTGAGGTTCAGTACCGAGGGCCGCATCGTCTGCTTGCGCGAGAAGGCGAGCAGCTGGCGCACCAGCACGGCGGCGCGGTTGGCGTTGCGCTTGATCTCCATCAGGTCGGCGAAGCTGGCATCGGCCGGCCGCGCCTGCAGCAGCAGATGGTCGGAGGACAGCAGGATCGCCGTCAGCACGTTGTTGAAATCATGCGCGATGCCGCCGGCGAGTGTGCCCACAGCATTCATCTTCTGCGTCTGCGCCATCTGCGCTTCCAGCGCCTTCTGCTCGGTCACCTCGACGGCATAGACGATCGCCGCCTCCTCGGGCGCCTCGTCGCTCTGGTCGATGACCGCGTTGACATAGAAGCGGAAATAGCGCGCCTCGTCGGTCGGCGTCCGGGTATCGATGGGCGCGATATCGCCCTGCCGATCCTTGGCCGCCGCCAGCGCCTCGGCAAGCTGCGGCCGGTCGCTCTCCTGCACGATGGTTTCGAGATGCGGCGCCTTTTCGAGATCGTCGCGCGAGACGACGCCGGAGAACAGTTTCAGGAACGGTGCGTTGGTCCGCAGAATGCGCCCGTCGCCGTCGACCGAGGCGATCGCCATCGGCGTGTTGTTGAAGAAACGGGTGAAGCGCATGGCGGCGGCAGAAGCCGACTGGCCGCCGGCCTCGCTCTTTTCACGCGCCAGCACAATCGTCCGGCTTTCGCCGGGTGCGCCATCGCGCATCGAGGTGACGCTGTGGATGATCTGCACCGGCAGGCTCTGGCCGTTGGTCTTGCGCAGGTCGAGGTCGAGCGTCACGGTCTTCTTCAGACCCGGTTCGGCCTGCACCGACTGGATCAGCGCCAGCCCCTCGCCCGCCACGACGTCGCCGATCGTCATCGAGCCCGGCACGAACTTGGTGAGGTCGAGGCTCAGCCACTCGGCAAGCGTCGCATTCAGATAGAAGATCTCGCCCTTCCTGCCGGCGGAAAAGAAGCCGGCCGGCGCATGGTCGAGATAATCGATCGCGTTCTGCAATTCCTTGAAGAAGCGCTCCTGGTCGTCGCGCTCGGTGGTGATGTCGGTGATCTGCCAGATCTGCAGCGGCCTGCCGCTATTCTCCTCCGGCTGCAGCAGCCGTGCCTTCAGCCGGTACCAATGCGCGCCGGAGCTGTTGCTGCCTGGCCCGACGGCGCGCAGCAGCCGAAATTCCTCCCGGCCTTCCTTGCCCTCGCGCAGCCCGTTGACCAGCCTGTAGAGCGCTTCATTGGATTCGCGGTGACGCGACAGCAGCGTTTCCAGCGTCTGCACCTCGGTCGCCTTGCGCGCGCCGGTCAGCGCGCCATAGGCGGCATTGGCATAGATGATCCGGCCCTTTTCGTCGGTGATCAGCGTCCCGTCGGGATGGCTGTTGAGGAAGGCGCGCGCCAGGCTGTCGGACTGGCGCTGCGGCATCACCTCGATGAAGCCGATGACCGAAGACACCAGGAAGAAGATGCCGACCATGGCGAGCACGCCGAGACCGCCGAGCACGATCTCGTTGTCGAGCGACTTTTTGAAGAAGACGAAGCCCCCGGCGGCAGCAATCAGCACGAGCGCCAGCAGCAGAATGCGCAAAACCGTGCCAGAACGCCCCCCACGATCCACAAGCGGTGCGTTATAATCGTCGGCCTGACGCGGTTTCGTCATGTATTCCTCACATAAGCCCCTCCCGCTTCGTAGCACGAACACAAAGCGGGAATCAGGCACTCTTTCCTTCTTAGCAATTTGCCGCGTCGGCAAAAACACCGGCAACCGGCAAGACTGCTTGAATTCACAGGCAACAGCGCCATCTGCCCCTGAAGCCCAAAGCGGCCGCCCCTGCGCAAGGTCGCTGGGCGCCAGGCAGCTGAACACGAAATCGCGTTCTCCCGTGACTGGACAGCATGGGCGGCCCTTGCCTAAGGAACGGAAAAGTCGTCAATATGTGCCGAAATGCGAAATGGAGTAAGTGACTATGTTGGATGATGTTGTCGGAGCTTATGGCAGTCGTTTCCTGCTTGCAGCCGGTGGCGTCGGTCTGGCGCTTCTCCTGCTCATCCTCGTGCTCTGGGTGATCCGCAGCCGGGCGCCCTCGCCTTTCGTGCGCGGCGGCCGCAACCGCCAGCCCCGCCTGCAGGTGCTGGATGCCGCTGCCGTCGATGCCCGCCGCCGGCTGGTGCTGGTGCGCCGCGACGACGTCGAGCACCTGATCATGATCGGCGGCCCGAGCGATATCGTCATCGAAAGCCGCATCCTGCCCGCCGCGGCAACCGAACAACCGGAAAGCGTCAACCGCCCGCAGCCCATCGAGCAGCGCCCGATACCCGTCGCGCGGCCGGAAACGCCGCCGGTCGCTCCGCCGCGCCCGCCGGTCGCTGCCCGTGTCGAGCCGGCCGCCGAGCCCTCTTTCTCCTCGCCGGTCCCGCCAGAGCCGCGCTCGCGCCCGGAATCATCGGCTCAAACATCGGCCCCGCCGGCCGTTGCGCCGCCGGTGGTCACGAGCCCGCTTCCGGCAGAGCCGGTGACAGCTCCACTGTCGGCCGAACGCGACAATCCTCTGCGCGCCGCTCCGCCCCAGTCGCGCCCGCCGGAGCGTCCCGCCGTTCCCCCAGCCGCGCAGCCCGCACAGTTCCATGATACCGCGAGTGCAGCCGAGATTCTCGATGCCGCCCGCCAGCGCGTGCTGCCGCAGCAGCGCATCGAACCGGAGGTCTCCGCCCCGCCTGTCCAGCACGTGCCGGCGGCAGCACGCGCCGCGCCTGTTACGGCCGAGGACGATGCGGCTGCGCAGTCGGCAGCGGCGATCCGTCATGATTTCCAGCGCGTGCTGGAAGAGGAGATGTCGAGCAATCTGACGGCCGAGCGCATCGTGCCGGCGCCGGCAAACCAGGAACCCCGCCAAGCCGCGCCGCAGCCGGGCAACCTGCCGCGCCGCGATCCCGAGCTAGCTCCCATCACCGGAGCCGATACGGAACTGCAGAAGGAAGTCGCCCGCATCTTCGGCGAGATGAGCGTCAATCGCGACAAATGAGGGCAGACACGCCGGCCTTCATCACCAAGTTGCATAAAAGCCGCAATGCTGCGGCTTTCAGTTCGCGTACGGCTCGGGGGCTCCCCTTGATGCCGATCATTTGTTATCTCTGAAGTCGAAGAGCTTTGGTGCATTCGAGGTAACACTTTGCCTAAGTAAATACCGGTCTCACTCCAGTTTCACCCGTACTGCCGCAAAGCGACACGCTGGCGGCATACGAACATGTTCATCGGGTGGTGGCGAGAGACCGGTTTGGCATTGTTACAATGTGCCATGTGCAGCTCCGCTGTCTCAGCTCTTCAGCCGCCCACAACATCGCCACACCGCGCCCGCAAGGGTTTTCTCATGCACCATCTTGGTGGACTTCCGAACGGAAGACCAAGACGGTATGTGCAATACGCTTCGGGTCCGATGGACCATTATTCCCAAGACAGCTCCCCAGCCCTGGTTGGCCTGCGGCGGATGCGGGGGCCTCAGAGCTTTCCAACCCAGCGGCAAGATCCGGCTCAACGCCAACGGTCGCAAGCTCGACGCCTGGCTTATCTACAAATGCCTGACCTGTGAAAGAACATGGAACCGGCCAATCCTCGAGCGCCGCAATGTTCGCGACATCGATCCTCAAGTCCTTGACGCGTTGCAATCCAACGATCCCGGCTGGATCCGGGCAGAAACCTTCAACCTCGATGCTCTCCGGCAGAAGTCACGGCGTGTGGACGAGTTTGCCGAATTTGACATCAAAAAAGAGATGCAGAGCGACACGGCGAATTGGACGAGATTGGCAATCGAACTGATGGTCCCGTTTCCAACGAGCACACGCCTCGACCGTCTGCTGGGCTCCGAACTGAAAGTGTCACGCTCGCGGCTGCAGGCTCTGCATGATCAAGGCATGGTTCGGACAGATCCTGACCGAGCAGGCGTCATGCGGCGGCGGATCAGGAATGGCACCCTTGTCGTGATTGACCTCGCCATGGAGGCCGACCGAGAGCAATCTTGGAAAGCTCTGGCAGCAGGAGATCCGCTATAATAGTGGAACTCCGTCGCGGAGGCTCGATCTCGGGCCTTCGTGACTATCGAAAAAGGCGCCGCGATCGGGATCGCGGCGCCTGTTCTGCTCTCATGCCTGCATGAAAACTCTTATTCGTCGCGATAGACTTTTTCGCGACGTTCGTGACGCTCCTGCGCCTCGATCGACAGTGTCGCGATCGGGCGGGCGTCGAGACGTTTCAGGCCGATCGGTTCGCCGGTTTCCTCGCAATAGCCGTAGGTACCGTCTTCGATGCGCTGCAGTGCCGCGTCGATCTTCGAAATCAGCTTTCTCTGTCTGTCACGGGCGCGAAGTTCGATCGCCCGGTCCGTTTCCGACGACGCCCGGTCGGCGAGGTCGGGATGGTTTGCGCTTTCCTCGGCCAGATGGTCGAGCGTCTCGCGCGCTTCTCTAAGGATATCGTTTCTCCATGCAACCAGCTTGGCCCTGAAGTAGGCACGCTGGTTTACGTTCATGAACTCTTCCTCTTCCGAGGGAACGTAATTGCTAAGATCGATCTTCTCACTCAACGCGATTCTCCTGAAGAACATCTCATCTGGCCGGGTGTATATCCCAAGCGCTAGTCGCGATTCAAGCCAAATACGACAGGTAAACAGATTTTTAAATCTGTTACAATTTTCGGCTAACGATCTATTTTGTCATGGTTATTCCGATTGCCGTTTTTTGCTTCGCCTTCAAAACGCCGTGTTATCGGCCACGTTTCGGGCAGTTGCGACATGGCTGGCGATTGACGGCGGCCAATCGCAACCGCTACTGAAAAGACCCCGCCCGATCCTGGATTTGCCCATGACCGTACCGCTGCCTCCGCCCAACCGCATCTATCTCCTGCGTCATGCCGAGGCCAGCTGGGCCGAACCCGGACAGCGCGATTTCGACCGGCCGCTGAGCGAAAAGGGCTTTGGCGATGCCGAGATCATCGCCGACAAGGCCGCCGACAAGGGTTATCGTCCCGATCTCCTGATCAGTTCGACAGCGCTGCGTTGCCGTGACACGTCAGGCGCCGTCCACCGGGCGATGGGCGTCGCGCTCGAGGTGCGTTATGTCGATGCGCTCTACAACGCCACGGTCGATACCTATCTCGAGATCGTCGATGCACAGGATGAGGCGGCCGTCATGCTGGTCGGCCACAATCCGACCATGGAGCAGGCGCTGGAGACGTTGATCGGCCATGACGCGATGGTAAGCGCCCTTCCCGGCGGCTTCCCAACCGCAGGCCTTGCCGTCGTCGATTTTGACGCTTCGGCCTCTGTCTGGCGCCTCACCGATTTCGTGGTCGTCTGAAGTCTTTCACGCCGCTCTTCTTTTGCGGGCGGCGCGCCCTCCCTATATTGCGGGGCAGTCACCAACCGGAATCGCGCCTTGCCGCCACGCCTGACATCCTTTGCCGATGACGCCCGCATCGCCTTCGACAATCTCGCCGACCGGGCGAGCGGCCTCGTCAATCCGACCGTGCGGCTCGGCGTCACCGGCCTCTCCCGCTCCGGTAAGACGGTCTTCATCTCCTCGCTGGTCCACAATCTCCTGCATGGCGGCCGCCTGCCGCTGTTCGAGCCGGTGCAATCCGGCCGGGTCTCGGCGGTGCGGCTGGAGCCGCAGCCCGACGATGCCGTGCCGCGCTTCCAGTACGAGGACCATATCCGTGCGCTGGTGAAGGACCGCATCTGGCCGGATTCGACCCGCGCCATATCGGAACTGCGCATCACGCTGGATTACCAGAGCGCCAGCGGCTGGAACCGGCTGTTTTCCCCCGGCCGCCTGTCGATCGATATCGTCGATTATCCCGGCGAATGGCTGCTCGACCTGCCGCTGCTCGGCAAGGATTACCGCACCTTCAGCGAGGAAACCATCGCGCTCGCCGAAACCGGCGTCCGCTCGGAGCTGTCGCGTGAGTGGCTGGCTCTGACGCGCGCCGCCGATATCCACGCCGGCGCCGACGAGATGATCGCCCGCGACCTCGCCACCGCCTTCGCCGATTATCTCAAGGCCTGCAAGGCCGATGAACGCTCGCTCTCCACCCTGCCGCCCGGCCGCCTGCTCTTGCCCGGCGATCTGGATGGGTCGCCAGCATTGACCTTCGCGCCGTTGGCGCTGCCGTCGGACGGACGTCCTGGGCGCGGCTCGCTGTGGACGATGATGGAGCGGCGCTACGAGGCCTACAAATCGGTCGTCGTCAAACCCTTCTTCCGTGAGCATTTCGCCCGCCTCGACCGCCAGATCGTGCTGGTCGATGCGCTGCAGGCGATGAACCGCGGCCCCGAAGCCGTACAGGATCTGGAACGCGCGCTGACCGATGTGCTCGCCTGTTTCCGCCCCGGCACCAATTCGCTGCTCTCCTCCCTGCTTGGACGCCGCATCGACCGCGTGCTGGTCGCCGCCACCAAGGCCGATCACCTCCACCATGAAAGCCATGACCGGCTTGATGCGCTGACCCGCCGCCTGGTGGATCGCGCCATCGACCGCATCGGCATGGCGGGGGCCGGCATCGACGTCATGGCGCTTGCCTCCGTCCGCGCCACTCGCGAGGCGACCGTCAAGCGCGATGGCCACGAGCTGCCTGTCATCGTCGGCACGCCGATGGACGGCGAAACCCTTGCCGGCGAACGCTTCGACGGCCAGAGAAAGACCGCGATCTTCCCCGGCGACCTGCCGGAGGATCCGGAAAGCCTGTTCGACCGCATTGCCTCGGGTGTAACAGGCCTGCAGCTGCACGATGTCAACGTCGTCAGGTTCCGCCCGCCGCAGCTTGAGGAAACCGGCGGCGGCATCAAGCTGTCGGTGCCGCATATCCGCCTCGACCGCGCCATGCAGTTCCTGTTCGGAGACCGTCTCGCATGAGCAAGCCCCCGTCCGATCCGCCGCGCCGCGCACCCGCCGCCTTCACCTATGAGGACGAGGTCACCCAGCCGCGAGACAACGGCAGGCAGGCAGAGCAACGGCGCAAGCCGGAAAGTTTCTCCGAACATATCATCGTGACGCCCGATGAGGACGATCCCTTCCTCAATCCCGACAAGGATCTGAGCGCAGTTCCGGTTGCCACGCCGCGGAAACGTCGAACCTCCTTCGGCAAGATTGCCGCCGGCGCCTTCGGCATCCTGCTGTCTCTCGCCATTGGCCTCTGGACCGACAGCCTGATCCGCGATCTCTTCACTCGCGCCGACTGGCTGGGTTATGCAGCCCTTGCCGTGCTCGCCGTCGGCATCCTCGCCGTGCTTGCCCTGGTCGTCCGCGAAACTGTGGGCATGATGCGTCTTGCTGCCGTCCAGGCGATCAAGGCCGAAGCAGACGCCGCGATTCTCGAAACCCGGCCGGCGAAGGCGCGCGCCGTCGTGGCGCGCCTCACCACCCTGCTTTCCGCCAATCCCGAGACATCGAAGGGCCGCGCAACGCTGAAAGCGACCGAGGGCGAGGTCATCGACCCCCCGCATCTGATTGCGCTCGCCGAACGCGAACTGCTTGCTCCCCTCGACCGCAAGGCCCGCGCGCTGATCGTCAATGCCTCCAAGCGCGTCTCGATCGTCACCGCCGTCAGCCCGCGTGCCGTGGTCGACCTGCTCTACGTGCTCTATGAGGCCGTGCGCCTCATTCGCGCCATGGCCGAACTTTACGGCGGCCGGCCCGGCACGCTGGGCATGTTCCGCCTGCTGCGCGACGTGCTGGCGCATCTGGCCGTCACCGGCTCGATCGCCGTCGGCGACAGCCTCGTCCAGCAGGTGCTCGGTCACGGGCTGGCCTCCAGGCTCTCGGCCCGACTGGGAGAGGGTGTGATCAACGGCCTGATGACCGCCCGCATCGGAATCGCGGCCATGGATCTCTGCCGTCCGCTTGCCTTCCGGGCCCTGAAGCGGCCGGGAATCGGTGATTTCATCGGCGATCTCACCCCGTCCATGTCGCCGCGCGGCAACAATCCTTGAGCGACACAGCGATTCCGCGTCTTTCGCCTCCCCTTGCGTAACGTTGAAGAAATTTCAGTGAATTCAGAGCTCTAGCGACAGTATTTTAAAATCTCCGGCGCCTGAAATTCCTGTCTTTCCGCGCATTTCGGCACAATTGAAAGGAAGGATTAACCATTCTTCGGCAAAACTTGCACCCAGTTCGTGAGTGGTGTTTGCCAAGGAAAATCCATGTATTCGCGCAAGTTTCTCATCGTATGCGGCCTGGCCGCCGCGGCATTGTCTCCCGTCGCAGATGTCGCTCCGGCAGCCACTGCTGCAACCCGTGACAAGGCCTTCTTCGATTCGGTCGCCGGCTCCTGGAAAGGCCCCGGCGAAATCGTCGCCGGCAAGTACAAGGGCACGAAATTCACCTGCAACCTGATCGGCGAACCCACAGGCGACAGCAGCGCCGGCATCAAGCTCGACGGCACCTGCCGCGTTGGCGTCTTCAAACAGCCGATGACTGCCGTCATCTCGCAGTCGGGCTCGACCTACAAGGGCAAGTTCCTGGACGGCGCCGCCGGCAAGGGCCTTGACGTCGTCTCCGGCGCCGTCTCCGAGGATACCGTCGTCGTCGGCATCAACCGCGCCAAGCTGAACGGTGCGATGATCGCCCGCGTGCGTGACGACAAGACGATGAACGTCACCGTTTCGGTCAAGGTCGAAAGCCAGATGATCCCGGTGATCGGCCTGACGCTGACCCGCCAGGTCGACGAGATGGCCGTCGGCTCGATCCAGTAGAGAAACCGCGCAGCGGATTTTCCTGAAGCGGCGGGGTTTCCCGCCGTTTTCCGTTTCAGCGTCTCTGCTTCAGGCGCTCCGCCACCAGTCGCGGCTCTCGTCCGCAATCTCGATGCCCGTCACCTCGGCATCATCAAGCCAGTCACTGACCGCCCTGCCCCTGACGAGAAGGCCCGGCGCGATATCGGCGAGCGGCATCAGCACGAAACCGCGATCGGTCATGCGCGGATGCGGCAGTTCCAGCCGCCGTGCGTCCTGGATGACGTCGCCATAGGTCAGCACGTCGATATCGAGCGTGCGCGGCCCCCAGCGCTCGATGCGCTCGCGTTTCATCTCCCGTTCGATCGACAGGCAGACATCGAGCAAAGCCTCGGGCTCCAGCCGGGTCTCAACTGCGGCGCAGGCATTGAAGAAGAAGGATTGATCCGTCTTGCCCCAGGGCGGCGTGCGATAGAGCCGCGAGACCGCCGTCACCTGGCAGTCGTCGCGTCCGTCCAGCCTTTGCAGCGCGCCCGCCATCGCCTTCACCGGATCGCCGATATTGCCGCCGAGACCGAGTGTGGCGGATTGCAATGCGGCCTCAGGCAAAATGCTCAACGCTCACCTGCACGAAATCGAGTACGCCCGGCACCGGCGCGTTCGGCTTGCGCACCGTGATTTTCGCCCGCCGGATTTGCGGGAATGTCTCGCAGAGCCCCTTGGCGATATCGAGCGCCAGCGCCTCGATGAGGTAGCGCCGCTTGCCGGTGACGATCTGCTCGATCACGGTGAAGGCAATGCCGTAATTGACGGTATCGTTGATCGAATCGCTTTCCAGCGCCTCGCCGGCGACGACATCGAGCTCGGCATCGACGAAGAAACGTTGGCCGAGGAATTCCTCCTCGTCATGCACGCCGTGGCGCGCAAAGAAGGCGCAGTTCTGCAGCGTGATCGTGTAGGTGGTCATGTCGGCCGCTTCCTCTCGAATTCCTGGCGTGCATTCAGCATAGCATCGGCGATATCAAGCGCATCCCTGTTGATTGCGACATTGTGCACGCGGAAAACCGCAGCCCCTTGAAGCCTGAGCAGCGCGCTCGATGCAGCCGTCGCCACATCCCTGTCTGCCGCCTCACGCCCCGTCACCGCACCGAGGAAGCGTTTGCGCGACGTGCCGGCGAGCAGCGGCAGGCCGAAGCGGGAAAGTTCGGAAAACCGCGCCATCAGCTCCAGGTTTTCCTCCGCCGTCTCCTTGGCGAAGCCGAAGCCCGGATCGAGCACGATCCGGTCGCCGTTGACGCCGGATGCAGCGGCGATCGCAAGCGAGCGTTCGAGGAAATGCACCTGATCGGCAATCACGTCGGTCAGTTTTACCCTGTCGCGGCCGGTATGCATGATGCACAGCCCGGCTCCGGTCACTGCGGCAATATTGGCGATATCGGGCTCCTTCTGCAGCCCGAAGACGTCATTGACGATATGGGCGCCGGCGCTGATGGCAAGCCGCGCCGTCTCGGCGCGATAGGTGTCGATGGAGATCAGCGCCTGGGTGCGCCCGCGCAATGCCTCGATGACGGGCAATACGCGCGCCTGCTCCTCGGAAGGACTGACGGCTGCTGCGTTCGGCCGGGTCGATTCGCCGCCGATGTCGACAATGCCGGCACCCTCGCTCACCGCCCGCAGCGCCTGTTCGACCGCGGCATCGACGGTTTCAAAACGTCCGCCGTCGGAAAAGGAGTCCGGCGTCACGTTGATGATCGCCATGATCGTCGAACGACGGCCAAGTTCGATCTCCCGGCCATGGCCGACACGCCATATGCTGCCTTCGAGCCCTGTCACCAGACTTATCCCATTGATGACGAAAAAAGCGCCATCCGATATTGCGCTTGTGGTGGCTATGCCCCAAGCTCCGGTCGATTTCAACACGGGTTGCGTTCAGAATGCCGCTTGCAGTGCGTTATATGGTCTTCCCTATCGCCTTTTCCATTGCTCTTTCCCTCTGCAGCCCCGTGGCAGCCGAAGTGATCGCATCGAAAAGCTATTCCTATTTCGACATTCGCGGCAAAACCGCGGATGAGCTCGACCGCGAACTCAGCCGGCGCGGCCCGACGGCGAGCGGCTCCTCGGCGCGCCATCCCGGCGCCACGAAGATCCGCTTCGGCGGCGAGGCAACCTATATCCAGGATAACGGGCGCTGCCGCGTCGGCAACGTCAAGGTCACGGTCCACACCCAGATCATCCTGCCGCGCTGGAGCAGCCGCAAGGGTGCCAGCAAGGAGCTGTCGATGATCTGGGACGCCCTGTCGAGCGATATCAAACGCCATGAGGAGCGCCATGCCGAGATCGCCCGCGATCAGGCCCGCGCCATGGAGCGCGCCATTCGCGCGCTGCCGCAGCAGCGCAGCTGCGAAGCTATGCAGGAACTCGTCTCCGACGAATCAGCACGCGGTATAGAGGAGCACGATCGGCAGCAGGCGCGATTCGACAGGGTCGAAGCGGTCAACTTCCAGAAGCGCATGCTGAGATTGCTGAATAATCGAATCAACGGTCGAACCGGCGCAAAATAGGGCTTTTTCAATCAGCTTGCGAGCAGGAAACCTTAGCTGCACAACGAAACTTGTGCGAAACTTGCGCTCTCCCCAGCGATTGAATGGTCATTTTTCATCCTGGCAGACTCAACCGGAACGCGTTAATATGAACACATTCGAAAGTCCAGGTACGACATCAAGTACGGCACCTGCACTTTCATCGCTGGGTTCTCCTGGCGCGTTCCGAAGCCTCGGATGTTCCTCCCTCATCCGAAGGTAATGCGCCCGCCTCGCCTCGCTCGCTCCAGCGCGCGAGGCGTCTTTTTTGATATCGGATGTTTCGGCGACGTTTGAAGCGGATGTGCTTCAGGCCTGGCGTTCCGGCACGTGCACCACGAGCCCGTCATAGATGGCCTTCATTCGGATCTGACAGGACAGCCGCGAAGTCGGGCGCACGTCGAAGGCGAAGTCGAGCATATCCTCTTCCATCGCTTCCGGCTGACCGACCTTCTCCGTCCACTCCTCATCGACATAGACATGACAGGTCGCGCAGGCGCAGGCGCCGCCGCATTCGGCCTCGATGCCGGGCACCGAATTGCGCACGGCGTTCTCCATCACGGTGGAGCCTTGGTCGACGTCGAGGTCGAAGCGCGTGCCGTCGAAGGCGACGATGGTAAGTTTTGGCATCGGGACTATTTCCGGTCTTCAGGTGGGTGGGCGGATTTTTCTTCCGACAATTCGACGCGACAGTCAACATTGGGGAAATCCGCCATAGCCTCGCAGATCGTGCCTTCGCCCGCCGTCTTCAAAGCGTCATTCGGGACGTCGCAAAAAGACCCGCGGTTCCGCAATGGAACAACGGGTCTTCGTTCGGAGGGGATTCAATGCATGTCGCCCAAAACTGTGCGGCGGTTTTGGGACAATGATATGCATCAACCAACGACTTGGAGATCAGCCGCGGCAGAGCTTCAGGATGAAATTCTCCGCATCGATGACGGCGGCCCCGAGCGCTGCGGTCGCGCCGGCATCGCCGCCGGTTTCCTCGACGGCTTCGGCCGTCTGCGACACCCGGAATGCGCCGACCGAGCTTGCCGCGCCCTTCAGCCGGTGCGCGGCTGCGCCGATACGGATGGTTTCGCCGCTCGCAATATCCTGGAGGCATGCGCGGGCCTGGCGCGCAAACATTTGAAGGACTTCGATTTCCAGCGCCTTGTCGCCCATCGTCTGCTTTGCGAGATGGACCAGGTCGATCGGCCGGACCTTCGAGGGACAGGGTCCCTTTGCATTATCCGGCGCCTCGAATACGATGTTCAATGCCGCCATCTGGGCTGCCATTGCCAATTCTCCCGTCCCTGTCGTCCGCAGTTGCAACAGTTCTGCGTCAGGAGGGTGGCCATCCCGTTAAATTCCGGCACATTCAGGGCGGAAATCTCGCCATATGGTTAACGTCCGTTAAATATCCCTAAATTATTGGTTTTTAAGCGCTGCCCAGGATTCAAAGATGTTAACAACGGGTTAACGAACCGCAAATCTCAAGCCTTCATTAATTGTGTGAAGAGCCCAGATGTGTCACTACGATACTGGTGGAGCGGGTTTATGGTACGCGCCTTTGCCGAGCGAGTGGATAATGGTAGTGTTTTGATACCTTCCGTTTGAAAAAGCGGCTATCTACTCTGAAATGACATGCTTATCCGTCCGTCGTTGGGATGGAAGGCTGGAACGGCAAAGTTGTCCCCGGGTGAGGCGGAAGCCCGGGATGCGCGGTTGGGCCGGCTGACAGTAACGAGGCATACCCGAATGGCGAACAACAAATATAACGAGTCGATTGAGGACAAGGCGTTCAAGGCATTGGACGAGGCCCTCCAGATCGACTTCAGCAAGGATAACGTACCGTCTCGCCGCGGCGACGCGCCCCAGGCCCCGGAGGCTAATGTGTCTGATCCAGTAAATGCGCGTAACCAGCAGGCCCAGGAAGAGGCGCAGCGGCGCAGCCGCCGCGGTGCCGCCGGCGAGCAGGCTTCCAGGGGGCCGGCCTTCGCGCCCGCCAACGATGCCAGCCGCAACACGCCTGCCTCGATCCTGAAATCCTTCGACGGCGCCTCCAGCCGCTCGGCGGTGCGCACCGCCACGCTGTTCTCCGTGCTTTGGGTCATGGCCGGCCTCGGCCTGATGTCGCTGCTTTATGCTCCGCAGATCTGGCAGATCCGTTCTATCGCCGATCTCGTCGCCCTGCCCGGCGTCATCGCCGGCCTCGTCGGCATCATCATTCCCGTAATGATGTTCTATGCCTTCGCCATCATGATCGCGCGCGCCCAGGACATGCGCAACGCCGCCCGCTCCATGGCAGAGGTGGCATTGCGCCTGGCCGAGCCGGAAACCATTGCCTCCGAGCGCATCATGACCGTCGGCCAGGCCGTGCGCCGTGAAGTCTCGGCCATGAATGAAGGCATCGAGCGCACGATCGCACGTGCGTCCGAACTGGAAACGCTCGTCCATTCCGAAGTCAATGCCCTTGAACGCTCCTATGCCGACAACGAGTTGCGCGTCCGTGGCCTCGTCCACGAACTCGGCTCCGAGCGCGAGGCGATCGTCAATCATGCCGATCGCATCCGTACCTCGATTGGCAGCGTCCACGACCAGTTGAAGGAAGAGCTGTCGCTTGCGACCGAAGAGATCGCGGTGCGGCTTGCCACATCGGGCGAAGCCTTCGCTTCGCTGATCGATACGCGCGCCGCGACGATCCTGGAAAAGTCGGACAGCGCCCTGCAGTCGATGGGCAGCCTGCTTGCCGCCAAGACCGATACCCTGCTGCAGACACTGAACGCATCGGGTTTTGCGCTCGCCACCGAATTCGACAATCGCCTCGAAGCGCTCTCCGTCAATCTCAATGACCATGGCGAAAGGCTGCTCAGCCAGTTCGAGACGCGCGCCTCGACCATGGACAGCAGCACCGAGAAGCTGAATGCGGCGCTGAACGAACGCACGCACCAGCTCAACGAGATCCTGATCGCCCGCACCCGCGAGATCAACGAGAGCCTGACATCGGGCGAACGCACCATTGGCGGCACGCTCGATGACGTTCTGTCGAAGCTGAACAGCGCCCTCGACGAAAAGGGCGCAAGCTTCCGCCAGAGCCTGCAGACCACCGCCGACGACGCCGTCATGGATCTCGACGTACGCTCCGGTTTCTTCGAGGAACGGCTGCAGACGACCGTTGCCCAGTTGTCCACCGCCTTCGACGAGCGCGTCGCAGAATTCACCAGCGCCTTCGACAAACGCACCGGCTCGCTCGACACCAAGCTGATGGAAAGCCTCGCCCGTATCAACGAGACGCTGACCGGCGGCTCGGATTCAATCGACGGCATCCTGAGTTCCGGTATCGACCGGCTTGGTTCGTCGATAACAGACCAGTCGCTGGCGCTCGCCACCGCGCTCGCCACCGGCCATGAGATGCTGGAAAGCACGCTCGGCAGCCGGGCGGAGGAAATCACCACCGCACTCAGCAGCCGCACCGGCGAACTGACCTCGTCTCTGCAGAACGCGACTTCCGAAATCGCGCTGGCGCTTGCATCCGGCACCTCCGAACTGCAGAACAATCTTCAGACACGCTCGGCCGAACTGCGCGACACGCTGCGCACCACCACCACTGAGCTGACGAGCGCCGTTGCCGCCGGCACCGAACAGGTGACGGCTGCCTTCGGCGGTCGCGCCGAGGAGCTGAGCGGCGTGCTTGCGGCGCGTGCGGCTGAGATCACCGAGGCGCTCGGCACGGCCCATGGCCGCATCGACAGCGTCATGGCAGAGCGCGGCGACGCACTTGTGGAGGCGCTGACCACCCACCACGGCCGCTTCGAGGAAGCGCTGGCAACCCGTTCCGACGCCATCCTCAATGCCGTCTCCGGCACCCATGACCGTCTTGCCGAGACGCTCGACGAAAAGGCGATGGCACTCGCCATCTCCCTGAATGAGAGCCAGGCCCGCATCGAAGATACGCTCGAAACCCGCTCCGAAGCGCTGGTGAAAGCGGTATCAGGCACGCATGACCGCCTCTCCGAGACGCTCGACGAAAAGGCGATGGCGCTCGCCATTTCGCTCAATGAAAACCAGGCCCGCATCGAGGATACGCTCGAAACCCGTTCGGCGGCCCTGCTGAACGCCGTGTCCGGCACCCATGACCGGCTTTCTGAAACGCTGGACAGCAAGGCTGCCGCCCTGACGACCTCGCTCGATGAGCGCCATGCCCGCATCGAGGATGCGCTTGGAACGCGCGCCGAAGCGCTGCTGAACACCGTATCCGGCACCCGCGACCGTCTTGCCGAGACGCTCGACGAAAAGGCGATGGCGCTCGCCAGATCCTTGAGCGAGAGCCAGGCCCGTATCGAAAATACGCTCGAAACCCGCTCCGCAGCTTTGCTGAACGCCGTCTCCGGCACCCATGACCGCCTGTCCGAAACGCTGGATGAGAAGGCGATGACGCTCGCCATCTCGCTCAATGAGAGCCAGTCGCGGATCGAAGACACGCTGGAAGCGCGCTCCGAAGCCTTCCTCCAGGCTGTGTCCGGCACGCACGACCGTCTCTCGGAAACGCTCGACGAAAAGTCTGCGGCGCTCGCTGCCTCCCTGAACGAAGGTCAGAGCCGCCTGCAGGACACGCTGGAGAGCCGTTCGGAATCCTTCCTCAATGCGGTCTCCGCCACCCATGATCGTCTGTCGGAAACACTCGACGATCGGGCGATGGCGCTTGCCATCTCGCTGAACGAGAGCCAGAGCCGTCTCGAGGAGACGCTGACAACAGGCGCCGATGCGATCACCAATGCGGTCTCCGGCACGCATCAAGGCCTGAACGGTGTGCTCGACCAAAAGGCCGCCGCCATTGCCGCCTCGCTGACCGAAGGCCAGGCCCGCCTCGAGGAAGCCTTGGGGCACCGCACCGCCGCAATCATCGGCGCTGTAACCGCAACCCACGACCGGCTCACCGATACGCTCGACGAAAAGACGATGGCGCTCGCCATTTCGCTCGACGATAACCAGAGCCGCTTCGACAGTGCGCTCGAAGCCCGCAGCAATGCCATCATGGAAGCGGTCTCCGGTGCCGAGGCTCGCGTCGCCGGCGCCTTCGCCGACAAGACCGATGCGATCCGCACCGCCTATACCGACAATCAGCAGCGGCTCGAAAATGCGCTTTCCGAACATAGCGCCGCCCTCTCTGGCGCTCTCGATGCCGGCGGCGCCCGCTTCGAGGATCTCGTCGGCGGCTTGACCGGCCGCATCGAAAGTCGCCTGACCGATGCCCATACACGGCTCGGAGGCCTCGCCGACGAGGCCGCAGCGCGCATCGAGGGCGGGCTCGCCTCCGCCCATGAACGCATCCGCACGACGCTCGAAGACCGCGCCAATGCCATCGACCTGTCGCTGAGCCAGGCCCATGCGCTGATCAGCGATACGCTGACCGAACAGGCGACCAGCATCGGCACCTCGGTGGCGACGAGCGTCAGCATGCTCGAAATGTCGCTGGAGGACCGTGAAGCCGCGATTCGCCAGGCGATCGATGCCGGCGCCCAGACATTGGAAGATCGCATGCATGCCGGCGCCGGCCAGATCGCCGGCCGCTTCCAGGAGGCGGCGAACGCCATTTCGAACTCCACCCAGGATTTCTCCGCCCATCTCGATCGGTCGGTCGAAAGCCTGACCGGCCGTTTTGAAGAAACCGGATCGCGCGTGGAAGCCGGTCTTGCGGCGATCGAGACCCGCATCCGCGACGGCGTCGGCGGCGTTGCCGAAAAGGTCGAAGCCGCCAGCGGCCAGCTGTCCGGCGTGCTCGCCGACGGCGTCTCCCGTCTCGGTGCGCTCAGCGACGACGCCACTCGGCGCATTTCCGCGACGCTCGAAGGCAGTGCCGCAAACCTCACCCAGGCGATCGACAGCCGCACCGCCAATCTGGCCGAGACGCTGGACAGCCGCACCACAAGCCTGACGGGCGCTATCGACGGCCGCACCGCAAGCCTTGGCGAAACCCTCGACCGCGGCAATGAACGCATCGAGGAACGCCTCTCCACCATGGACCGCGCGCTGACCGTCGGCCTTGAAGCCGTCAATCGCACCATCGAAGGCAAGGCCGCCGGTCTCGCCTCGACACTGCGCAGCGCGGTTGCCGACGCGGCTCAGGGAATGGAAGGCGAAGCGACGAGAACCACCGAACTGCTCGGCAAGACCGGCCAGCAATTCGCCGAGGATCTCAATGCGAAAAGCGACGAATTCACCCGCACCATGGATGAGCGTTCGTCGCAAATCGTCACCCGGGTCGCCGAAGCTCAGAACCGGCTGGCGAGCCAGGCCGCTGCCGTGGCCCAGACCTTCTCGGAAGCCGGCAACGCCATCGTCAACAAGGTCTCCGAGGCCGAGACCATCGTCGGCACGCAGGTCAATGCCATCTCCAAGGTGTTGTCGGATGCCGGCCAGTCTCTGGAGACGCGCGGCAATGCCATCCGCTCGACGCTGTCGGGGGCCGGCAGCGAGATATCCGCCACCATGGCGGATGTCGACCGGGCGCTGGAAGCCCGCAGCAATGCCATCCGCACCAATCTCGAGGAACGTACCCGCGAGATCGATACGACCTTCTCCGACATTGACAAGGCGCTCGAAGCGCGCGGCAACTCGATCCGCTCGACGCTCGACGAGCGCACCCGCGATCTCAACTCGATGCTGGCGGGCCGCTCTGTCGAATTGACGCGCATCCTCGACGAAACGGCTCGCCCGATCATCGACCGCTACACCGATGCCGGCGAGCAGGCTGCCGCCCGCATCACCGCTGCGGCCAACCTCAGCGCCGAGCGTCTGCGCGCCGAAAACGAAGCGCTCGCCAGCGCCGTTGCCGCCCGCACCGAGAATGTCGCCAACGCCGTCAGCGCCATCGAGAACAGCCTGGTCGGTAACGTCAACGGCCTCGTCCAGCGCATGTCGGAAAGCAGTGCGGCAATGGCGATGATGATGAACCGCGCCGCCGAGCAACTGGCCAACGTCGACGGCCGTCTCGGTGACACCACCGCGCGCTTTGCCGACTCCGCCACCAAGGCCGCTGAAATGGTCTCCGCCTCGACCAGGCTTCTTGAAGGCAAGGTCGACCGCCTCTCCGACATTTCGGGCCAGACGCTGTCACAGGTCGGCGGCATCATCGGCCGCTTCGACGAACACTCCAAGGTCCTGACCCAGGCCTCGCAGCTGCTCGGCGCTGCCCAGTCCAATCTCGCCTCGACGCTCGAGGAGCGCGAGAGCGCTCTGCAGACCCTCTCGGTCGGCCTCGTCCAGCGCTCCGCCGAGATCGAAAAGACGATGCAGGGCCTCGGCAGCATGATCGAGACCGTGTTTGAGCGGGCAGAGCAACGCTCCAACCAGGTCACCGGCAATCTGCGCCAGGGCGTGCAGTCTTCCTTCGCCGATATCGGCCGCATTCTTAGCGAAACCGAGAAGCGCGCCCAGGAAGCGGCAGAGACGATGCGCGAGGCGATCACCCGCGCCGGCGACGAGGCCAATACGACGATCGACGGCACCTTCGCCAATGTCGAACGGCGTTCCGGCGATCTCTCCAATCGCATTCGCGGCGGTCTCACCGCCTCGCTGTCGGAAGTCGAGCGCATGCTCGGCGAAGCCGGCCGCGCCTCAGACGGCGCCGCCCAGAACATGCGGGAAGCACTGCGCGAGGCGATCGATGATGCCGTCGGCCGTTTCTCCGGCGCCACCGAAGATATCCGCCGCTCCGCCGCCGACATCCGTAATGAGCTCGACGCCACCCGCGCCGAACTGAAGCGCGGCGCCTTCGATCTTCCCGAGGAAGCCAAGGAAAGCGCCTCGGCCATGCGCCGGGCCGTGGCTGAGCAGATCAAGGCTCTGCAGGATATCTCCCAGCTCGTCGGCCGCTCCAGCCAGCAGCTCGAGATCTCCCAGCCCGTCGCCCGCACGCTAGCCCAGACGCAGCCGGCTCCGCGTCCTGCCCAGCCGGTCGCAGCCCAGCCGCCGCAGCCGGTAGCGCCCCCGTCGATCGAAGCGACGGGCCTGCGTGGAACGATCGCGCCGTCTGCGCCGGCGGCCGCGCCTCAGCGCGCCGCCCCGCAGCCTGCCCCCAGTCGCCCCGAATCAGGGCGCCAGGAAACAGGACGCCAGGAACCGGTGCGCCAGGAACCGGCCCGTCCGGAAAGTGGCGGCTGGATCAGCGATCTCCTGCGCGGCGCATCGCGTGAGGAGGCCGCCGACGAGGCGTCTGCCCGCGCCCCTGCCCGCCCGGCGGAAACTGCCGCGCCGGCCGCGCGTAGCAACGACAGCCGCAATCCGCGCCACGTCGTCGAATCCTTGAACTCGCTCTCGGTCGATATCGCCCGCGCCATCGATCACGACGCCTCGGTCGATCTCTGGCGCCGTTATCAGCGCGGTGAGCGCGATGTCTTCACCCGTCGCCTCTACACGCTGAAGGGCCAGCAGACCTTCGACGAGATCAAACGCAAATACGACCGCGAACCGGAATTCCGCACCGCCGTCGACCGCTACATCGGCGATTTCGAAAAGCTGCTCGCCGACGTCGCCCGCACCGACCCGAACCGCACGGTGACGCAGTCTTACCTCACCTCGGACACCGGCAAGGTCTACACCATGCTCGCCCACGCTGCAGGCAGGCTCACCTGAACTTGCTGATCTGAATCGGATACAGGAAAGCCGCTTGAACATGTGTCAGGCGGCTTTCGTTTTACAATGCCCTCACCGATCGGCCGCTATGTCCCAGTTATGGATACAACGGTCGAGGCCGATGGCGATCTCGAGCACGAGAACGTCATGGTCGACCGCCGCTCCCTTCTTGGGCTCAGACCGGTCGCGCTGCGGAAAATCCGTGCGCCGCGAGATCGAGCAGACTTCCATCCACTTGTCGCCATTGTCGACCTCGATATCCATCGTCACCTCGGAATAGGCCGGCAGCCGGTCGGAGGGCACCATCCGCGTCGGCAGATGGATCAGCGATGCGATCATGCGGCGGACCGGTTCTAGGCAGGCGGCGTGATAGTCGTTGCCACTGTCGGCCGTGAAGGCGCATTGGAATTCGAGCTGCCAGAATTCCTTCAGTCGCATGTGTTTCGTCGGCTGTTCCTGCTCGCGGCGATAGGATCTGCCGGCCTGCCAAACGCAGAGCGGCAGTCGCGTCTTCGAATGATTGCCGAGAATGTGCTGCATGTAGATGTAGGTCGATGGCGTGGTTTCCGGTCGCAGGACCAGCGCGGCATCGCTGGCGGAGAGCTGTTCCTGAACCCAGATATCGGCGTTCGAATAGGCGCTCGACACCAGCGCCTGCGGCATCAGCGCCGGCGCCTCGACCCTCCTGACATCCCAGGCCGGATTGACCGACCTGAGAAAACTGCGGACCTCTTGCGAGAAGAAGGCGATCATATGATCGCGCAGATGGATCTCACGCTCCTCCCAATGGACGAGCGAATTGACATGATTAAGATTGAGCACGGTGCCTGTCTCCCTGGCAACCTTGATTGGCGTGGTGAGGGGCTTTACGTCCAGCAGCGCGCCGGACGCCCGCAGCGCTCCGACGTCACAGCAGGACGCGAAGACCTCGTCCGCCAAAAGCGCGCACCGTCACGACCTGCAGGCAGGTGCTGATATGACGGGAGAAAAGCGCGGGCTTCATGCTCATGGCGAGTTTTCTACGTGCCGGGCGCATCCTTGTCAAAACCGAAAACGGTGAGACAAAAGGAACCAGCTGTGGATGACCCTTTTTTATTGCCCCTCGTCCTTCATTCCGTCACAAACTTTTATAATCCGCTGCATTCAGGCCAACGGCCCACTCGATCATCGAAACGACAGAGACAGCACATTGATGACCAAGACGACATCCCGGCTCCTTGCCACGGCGCTCTCTTCCCTTTTCCTGACGGGCGCTTTCACTCTGGCTGAGGCGGGCCAGGCAAGCTTCGTCGTCGATGCGCAGTCCGGTCAGGTCCTCGAAAGCTCCAATCAGGACGACCTGAACTATCCGGCGTCGCTGACCAAGATGATGACGCTCTATCTTGCCTTCGAGGCCCTGCATGACGGGCGCCTCAACTGGGACCAGAAGCTCACCATGTCGGAAAATGCCGAGAGCAAGGAGCCTTTCAAGCTCGCCGTCGGCGCCGGCCGCAAGGTGACGCTGCGCGAAGCGGTCGAGGGAATCGTCGTGCTGTCGGCCAATGATGCGGCGGTGGCGATCGCCGAGCAGCTTGGCGGCTCCGAACAGGCTTTCGCCGAGGCGATGACCGGCAAGGCACGCCAGCTTGGCATGCAGGACACGGTCTTCAAGAATCCGTCGGGTCTTCCCGATCCGGAGCAGGTCACCACGGCGCGTGACATGGCCACACTCGGAATTTCGCTGATGCGGGACTTCCCCGAGGAGTTCAAGCTCTTCTCCATGCGCGGCTTCCAGTTCCGCGGCATGAAGCTGCGCGGCCATAACAACCTCATGTATCGCTATGACGGCGTCGACGGCATCAAGACCGGCTATACCGACGCTTCGGGCTATAACGTCGTGACGTCGGCGCAGAAGGATGGCCGCCGCGTGGTCGGCGTCGTCATGGGCGAAAAGACCGCGAGCCTGCGCGACGACAAGATGGCAAGCCTGCTGGACAGCACCCTGCCGGCGTCATCGACCACCACAGCTTCCACGACACCCGGCAGCCAGCCGGGAGCGACGATGACGGATTCGCAACCGACGAAGTAGCTCCGGCAGGTTTTTGCTGACGGCTTATCTGAAAGCCACCTCCAGGTGTTGCCGGTCTTGGGCGATCACCCTGCAATTCGTTTCGAAGCCTTCGCCTTTGATGGCAAGGATGAATTCCGGCGGAATGCCTGACGTATTGGAGACCGAAATGCCGGCGCTCTCCGAACCGATGGACTTGACGGTGCAGTCGATGGTCGAGCGTCGATCGTTGAACAGGATCGAACCCGCCTTCAGCACCCGCCGTCGCGCGCCGATGGCGTGATCGGCGTGGATGGAACTCCACGACACGCAACGATTCCGTCCGCTGTGCTTGGCTTGATACATCGCGGCATCGGCTTGGGCCAGCAGGGTCTCGATTTCCTTGCTGACGATCGAGAGCGCCGACGTTCCGAAGCTGGCCGTAACGGTCAGGGCGCCGTGATCGCCGCGAATGATCTCAGAGGCGATGGCGGCTCTGAGTTTCTCGGCGACGGCGAGTGCACCTTCCCGGTCGACATGCGGCAGGATAACGCCAAACTCCTCGCCTCCAAGACGGCCGAAAAGATCACCGGCTCGGAGTGCCGTCCTGCAGACCGCTGCCACCGCCTTGAGAACCTCGTCGCCTGCGGCATGCCCATGCGTATCGTTCACCTGCTTGAAATGATCGATATCGAAGACGATGCACGAGAGGTCATGCTTATGCCGCAGAGCGAGCGAAATCAGCTGATCGGCCTCCTGCTTGAAGGCACGCCGTGTCATCGTCTCAGTGAGGCTGTCGGTGGCGGCCGATTGCATGAGCTCGATGCGGTCCATAGCCGCCCCCGCCAGCTCCTGGAGGATGCTAAGGTCTGTGTTGCCGAACGATCTTGGCCGACGGTCGATGGCGCATACCGTCCCGATCATGTGCCCGGCTTTTGTTCTCAGCGGCACGCCGGCATAAAAGCGGATATGGTCTTCGCCTGTCACTGCAGGATGCTTCGAAAAGCGGGCATCCTTCGTGGCATCCTGCACGATAACAGGCTCGTCACAGTCCACAACGCAGCGGCAAAACGTGTCTTCGAGCGATACCTCGTCGGCCGAAAGGCCGGAGCATGCCTTGTACCACTGCCGATGCGCATCGATCAGGGATACGATGCCGATCTCGATGGAAAATATCTGCTTTATCAGGCGTACGATCCGCTCGAAGCCTTCGTCCCTCGGCGTATCGAGAAGGTCGAGCTGCTGCAGCGCAGCCAACCGAGCATTTTCGCGCTGAATCGCTTCCGACGACGACTTTCCGAATACGCGTGCGACCACCATGCAGCATGCCTCCTGATAGCGATAACATGATGCGTTCCACAAATTCATGAAGAAATTGAATACGATGGCGGCCCCAAACTCATGAGGCCAAATATTCTTCAGAATCAGCAACCCTTGATGTCGACGCAGCGGTCGCGACACGCCATCTCAGATTGAGCGCAGCGTCCAGCTGACGATCTCGGAGACAACCGTGGAGAAGGCGCGGTCGAGACCCTTGACGAAGCCGACATTGTCGCCGCCGGCCGGTGCCGTGGCGCGGAACACCTTCTGGGCGCGCACCGAGCCGTTGCGGTCGTTGAGGATCTTGGCCGAGATTTCGACCACAGCCTGATTGCCGCTCGACGCATCGATCTCGAAGGAGCGGATATCGGTGACGACCTGGTAGTCGATCGCCAGCCCCTGCCCCGGCATGCCAACGCCGCCGAGCTTGCCGGAGTTCTCGAAAGCTTCCACCAGCTTCGACTGTACAATGCGCGGCAGCTTGTCGCCCCACTGCGCCCGCGAGAGATACTGAATTTCCGAAGACGAAACACGGATGACGATCTGCTCGCTGTCGAGCGCCCGCAGCGCCGTCGGGCTGGCGATCAGGACCTGGCGGGATTTGGCCGCAGGCCCGTCGCCGTCGACGGCGGCGGACAGGTCATAGGTATCGTTCTTGGCCGCGGTGCCGCACCCCGAAAGGATCAGCGCCGTCAGCGGCAGCGCGATCACCGTTCCCTTGATCCACGAACGGCGCGACAACAGATGCGATGCGACCATATTAGGCTACCCCTGACTTCCCAGTTAACGCCGCGTCCGGCCGTCATATTGCTTGACCGTGTCCCCGCCGAAGATCAGGCGCTGCGGATTGCGGTCGAAGTTGGTGATCGTATCGTTCAGATTGTTCACGGTTCCGCGCATGTCGTTGACGAGAGTCTGCACGTCGCGCAAGCCGCCACTCGAAAATTTCTGCAGATTGTCGGCGATCGGGCCGATGCGCGAATTCAGGTTGTCGGCCACCTTCTTGAAGGATTCCAGCGTATCGCGCGCTTCAGTGAACAGCGATTGCGTATTGTCGGTTCCAAGCAGGGCATCGACTTTGATGAGAATGCCGTCGATGCGGGTCGAGGCCGAATTCAGCTTATTGGCGAGCTGCGAGACGTCCTGGATCGTCTGGTCGATATCCTTCTGCCGCGATGAAACCGTGTTGGCGACATCGCGAATCGAGGCGACGGCGGTGCGCGCATCCTTGGTCGCTTGCGCGATGTCGTCGACGGAACCCTTCACCTTTGCCGGGTCGATCTGGGCGACGAGCGTATCGACGCGGTCGAGTGTGGCCTGCGCCTGCTTGCCGAAATCGTTGAAGGTGGTGGCAGTCTGGTCGAACTTCTGGATCGCACCCTTGAGGTCGCCCGAGGCATCGGCAACATTGGCGGTGAGCTTCTCGGCATTGGAAACGATGTTGTCGATCTTCTGCGCATCGACCGCCTTGACCAGCTCTTCGACGGCCTTGAGCGTCGAGTCGACGCGGCCGGAAACCGCCTTCACCGTCTCCGAAAGCTGGCCGACGCTCTGCAGGAAGGAGTCGATATTGCCGGAATTCTTGGCAAGCGCGTCCGAGAAAGTCTCGGCATTCTTAAAAGTCTCGGTCAGCGGCCCGCGCGAATCCTCGATGAAACCCTGAAGTTCGCCGACCGCGTCGTTGGCGCGATCGAGGATCTTGTCTGCGGTCGCCAGAAGATTGGTGACGCTTGACTGGTCGGCGACGATGACGGCGCGTTTGTTATTGTCGATCGCATGCTGGAGGATGCTTTCCTCGCCCTTGCGGCCGCCTGAGAGTTCGATATAGGCGGCCCCGGTCAAGCCCTGGATTTCAAGGGCGGCCTTGGTGGACGGGTAGATCGGCGCATCGGTGCGCACCTGGGTGAAGGCCAGCGAATATTGCGGATCGTCGGCATCGATCGACAGTGTCTGCACCGAGCCGATCTGGATGCCGTTGAAGCGCACCGGCGAGCCGACACTAAGGCCGTTCGCCGATCCTGGAATCCGAACGATCAGTTCCGTCATCGGGCCGCCACGGCCATACTCCGCCATCCAGTAGACGAAGCCGAAGGCAGCCGCGATCACCAGCACCGTGAAAAAACCGACAATCGTGTAATTGGCTTTGGTTTCCATCTTATCCGGTCACTTCCCGCTGCTGCCGTGCCGCACGCCATTGTCCCGCGGCACGATCGACCGCGCCCGCTTACCCTTGAAATAGGCCTGCACCCACGGATCGTCATAGGCCAGCATGTCGTCGATCGTGCCTTCCACCATTACCCGCTTCTTTCCGAGCACGGCAATACGGTCGCAGACCGAAAACAGGCTGTCGAGGTCATGCGTTACCATATATACGGTCAGTCCCAGACTATCGCGCAGGTTGGCGATCAGTTCATCGAATTCGGCAGCGCCGATCGGGTCGAGACCCGAGGTCGGTTCGTCCAGGAAGACGAGTTCCGGATCGAGCGCCAGCGCGCGGGCAAGGGCGGCGCGCTTAATCATGCCGCCGGAGAGTTCGGACGGGTATTTGTCGGCGGCGTCAGCGGCAAGCCCGACCATACGGATCTTCAGATGCGCCAATTCGTCCATCAGCGAGCGCGGCAGATCGAGATATTCGCGCATCGGCACCTGGATATTTTCCTTGACCGTCAGCGACGAAAACAGCGCACCCTGCTGGAATAGTACGCCAAGCCGCATATCGAGCGCGTTGCGCTGGGGTTCGTCGAGTTCGTCGAAATCCTGGCCAAGGATCTTGATTGTGCCGGAGCGGCGCGGCAGCAGCCGGAGCACGGTGCGCATCAGCACGGATTTGCCGGTGCCCGACGCGCCAACGAATCCGAGAATCTCGCCGCGATAGATATCGAGGTTCAGATTGTCGAGCACCACTTTGGAGCCGAAGCCGACGGTGACCTCGCGCGCCGAGAGCACGACATCCCTGCCCTGTCCTTCGCTTTCGATCGGTTGCTCGTTCACGGGGCTCGCCATGCTAGAAGTTGATCGCTGCATAGAACATCGCAAATAACCCGTCCATCAGGATGACGACGAAAATCGCCTTCACCACCGCGGCCGTTACGTGCTGGCCGAGCGATTCCGCGCTGCCGCCGACCTTCAGCCCTTCGACGGCGGCGACAATGCCGATGACGAGTGCCATGAACGGCGCCTTGATCATGCCTGAGAGCACCGTCGACAGCGTCACCGCCTCGTGCAGACGCGCCAGGAAATTGGCGAAGGTGATGCCGGAATAACCCCAGGCGACCGCAGCCGCACCGGCGAGCGACGCGAAATTCGCCAGCACCGTCAGAAGCGGCAGCGCGATGGTCAGCGCCACCAGACGCGGGAAGATCAGCACACCGATCGGGTTCAGCCCCATCACCTTCAGCGCGTCGATCTCTTCGCGCATCTTCATCGAGCCGATTTCGGCGGTGATCGCGCTGCCCGAACGGCCGGCGATCATGATCGAGGTGAGAAGCACGCCGATTTCGCGCAATTGCAGAATGCCGACGAGATCGACGACGAAAACCTCGGCGCCGAAGTAGCGCAGCTGGAAGGCGCCCTGCTGGGCGATGATCGCCCCGATCAGAAACGACATCAGGAGGATGATCGGAACGGCGCGAACGCCCATATGGTCGATCTGGTTGACGATCGAGGCCGGCGAAACGCCGCTGCCGCGCCCGAATTTCATCTGCGCACCACGCACCGCCGAGCCGAGGATATACATGGCGGCGGCGAAATTGTCCCAGACCTCGTAGGTCATCTTGCCCACGGGCGCGAAGATGCGCGCGACGAGCGAGACCTTCTCCTGCTGCTCCGGCTCGGGTTTGGCCGGCTCCTCGGAAAACATCGCCAGCATTTCGTCGATATGCTGATTGGTGCCTTCGAAGCGAACCGTCCGTCCAGCCGCCTCCTCTTCCTTCTTCAGCCGGCACAGCAGCCAGATTCCGGCGGTATCGATATCCGAAATATGCGAGAGGTCGACAGTCAGGTCGCCGGCCTTCTGATGAAGGAGCTTTTCGAAGTCGCGCAGCACGAAATGAATATAGGCGCTGCGCCAATTGCCTCTGAGACGCACATGCTGCCCCGAACCATCGGCCTGGTCGTCCACGTCAAGCGAGGCAGCGTTGCGATTCTCGGCGTTCAAGATACTTATGTCTTTCAAGGCTTACAGCAACTTGCCGCGAATCGCGAACGGACCGTTCGACGACCGGCGCGTCAATATACAGAAGCAACGTGCAATTTCCATGCTCGCAGGACAGCAATAATGCCGCGCACCCTCGATATCCAGATGAATTCCTTTCCGATTGCCGGGACTTTCACCATCTCGCGCGGCGCCAAGACCGAGGCCGATGTCATCACCTGTACACTCGCCGAAGACGGTGCCCGGGGGCTTGGCGAATGCGTGCCCTATCGCCGCTATGGCGAGACCATGGAGAGCGTTTTCGCCCAGATCGAGGCCGCGCGTCCGCTGGTCGAGGCAGGCATTTCGCGCAGCGACCTGCTGTCGGCGATGCCGCCGGGCGCTGCGCGCAACGCCGTCGATTGCGCCCTCTGGGACCTGGAAGCGAAACGAACGGGTGAAAGCGTCGCCGTCCGTCTCGGCCTTGCCGATCTGAAGCCGCTCACCACCGCCTACACCATCTCGCTCGGTGAGCCGGAGGTGATGGCCGCCCAGGCGCGCGAACATGCCGGCCGCGCACTGCTCAAGGTCAAGGTCGGAACCGGCGATGATGAAAGCCGCATCCGCGCCGTCCGCGCGGCCGCACCCGATTCCAAAATCATCCTTGACGCCAATGAGGGCTGGCCGGAAGCGGTGCTCGAACGCCACCTCAATATCGCGGCGCAAGCGGGGGTGGCGCTCGTCGAACAGCCGCTGCCGGCTGGCCGCGATGGGATGCTTGCCGAAATCCGCCGCCCGCTCCTCGTCTGCGCCGACGAGAGCGTCCACCACACCGGCGATCTCGCAAGCCTCGCCGACCGCTATGACGCGATCAACATCAAGCTCGACAAGACCGGCGGCCTGACGGAGGCCCTGGCAATGAAGGCCGAGGCCGAACGGCTTGGATTCGGCATCATGATCGGCTGCATGGTCGGCACCTCGCTTGCCATGGCGCCGGCCGTGCTGCTCGCCCAGACTGCCGATTTCGTCGATCTCGATGGTCCGTTGCTGCTTGCACGCGACCGCGAGCCCGGCCTGCGCTACGCCGCTTCCCTGGTCTTTCCGCCGGAAAGCACCCTCTGGGGCTGAAGATAATAGGCTGAGATGACGAGGCCGAGGCCGGAGAGCGCGACCAGCGCCATGACGTAATAGCTGACGACACCGAGCCAGGAATAGAGATAACCCGACGTCAACGTCATCAGCGCCATCGCCATGCCGACATAGAAGAAATAGGCGCCCTGCGCCGATGATTCCTGTGTTTCCTGCACCGTCGCCATGATCCGCCGCTGCACACCGGTATGCACGAAGGCATAGGTGAAGCCGTGGAAACACTGCAGCAGAAAGAAACCGACAAAGCCCGTATTCATCGGAAACAGGATCCAGCGGCAGACGCTGACGGCGCAGCCGAAGCGGATCAGCGTCCAGGCGTTGAAGCGCCGGTTGAGACGTTTCGACAGGAAAAACACCGTTACCTCCGAAGCGACGCCGGCGCTCCAGAGTAGGCCGACTTGCGTGCCGGAGAAGCCGAGTTGATGCCAGTAGATCGAGGAAAAAGCGTTGAGCACAGCGTGGCTCGACTGCTGGATGGCGACGCCGATCAGAAGCAGCAGCAGATGCGGCTCGCGCAACCCGCTGCCGGTGGCGGCCGGAATGTTGATCGGCTGGCCGCGCCGCCGCGTCGGCCCGATGCGCGGACAGAAGATCGCCATGACGACGGTCATGATGAAGCCGAACACCATGATATCAAGCACCATCTCGCCGCCCCACCGGCTGATCAACTGGCCACCGACCAACGTCGAGACGATGAAGGCGATAGAGCCCCACACGCGCATCGATCCGTAATCGAGCCCCCAACGGCGCACGCCCGAGATGACGATCGATTCGACGACGGGTACATAGGGCGCGAAAGTGGCGCCCTGCAGCGCATAGACGATCGTCACAGGCCAGAAGGTCGTCGTCCAGAAGAGCGCAATCGCCGTCAGCAGCGACAGGCAGCCAGACCAGAGCAAGACGTCGGCGCGTTCCTTCAAGCGATCGGCGATCATGGCGACGACAGGCGCCACCAACACGCGAACCACCATCGGTATGGCAAGGATGATGCCGATCTCGTGATCGCTGAAGCTGTGGGTTGCGAGCCAGACGGGAAAGAACGGCAGAACGATGCCGTTGACGAGCAGCGGCGCACAATAGGAAAGCGCGCTGAGCAGCCGGAAGCGCGGCGGCGCTCCCTCACCCGTCGGGGAATGTTGAGCGGGAATCATGGGCGGACCTGAAGGAAACTGGACGTTGTCCTAACACGCCACCCTGGAGGCGACTATTGCGAGAAATAGCCGTTCTGAAACGTTTTAGAAAATAAATAGGGCCTGTCACCTGACGGTAACGGCTAAATTCTTGGGAGCGCGGGCACGGATGTGCCAGCACAAAAATCAGGCCGCCAAAATCAGGCAGCTTGGGGGGCGAGTTCGCCCTCGTCATGCATTTCGATGGCGGCAAGCGCCGGCACGCTGCTGGCGAGCGCCCGCCAGGTGATCAGTTCGAACGTACCGTCCTCGTGCTCGGCGACCGCCGTGCAGCTTTCCACCCAATCGCCGGTGTTGATGTAGCGGATGCCGTCCATGTCCTGAATGATGGCATGATGGATATGTCCGCAGATCACGCCGTCGGCGCCGTTTTTGCGGGCTTCTTCAGCCACGACGCGCTCGAATTCACCGATGAAGTTGACGGCATGCTTGACCTGCAGCTTGGCCCAGGCCGAGAACGACCAGTAGGGCATGCCGAGCCGGCGGCGCACCGCCGCCAGGAGAATGTTGATGCGGATCGCCGTATCGTAAGCCCAGTCGCCGAGATAGGCGAGCAGCCGGGCGTTGCGGACGACGACGTCGAATTCGTCGCCGTGCAGGATCAGGTATTTCTTGCCGTCGGCGCCGTCATGCATCATGCGCTCGACGACCTCGATGCCACCGAAATGCATGCCCGGGAAGTCTCGCAGGAATTCGTCGTGATTGCCGGGAATATAGACGACGCGGGTGCCCTTGCGCGCCTTGCGCAGCAGTTTCTGAACGACGTCATTGCAGACCTGTGGCCAATACCAGCTGCGCTTCAGACGCCAGCCGTCGACGATGTCGCCGACGAGCACGATCGTATCGGCTTCGTGGTGGCGCAGGAAATCCAAGAGGAAGTCGGCCTTCGCGGCCTTCGAGCCGAGGTGGACATCGGAAATGAAGAGCGTGCGGAAATGTCTGGGTTCCATCATGTCTTTCACGAGCTGCCGCTCATGTCCCCATCTTTCATCTAACCTTCCAAAACCAGACTCGTGTTTCAGGATGATGACAAGATGTGGAAAAGCGCTGCAAACCGCTCATCCCCCGCGGGCAGAATGCCCGTCGCCGCGCGGGCAGATTGTCCGCCGCCGCGCTGGCAGAATGTCCGTCGCTGCGCTGGCAGAGTGTCCGTCGCCGCGCGGCCCGCCAGCCATGTTGCCCTGCGCATTCAGGGCGTTCATGATGACAGCGATTCATATCCGACAATGCGGGATGGCTGATGCGTATCTTTCTCGTTCGCCACGGCGAATCCCTCGGCAACATCAATGAACAGGCCTATCGCCAATTCGGCGATCATAACGTGCCGCTGACGCAGTGGGGCTATCGGCAGGCGCTGGAGGCAGGCAGCGTGATCGCCTCCTATGTCACGGCGTTGCCGAGCGCCGGTTTCGGCAAGCTGCACATCTGGTACTCGCCCTTTCTCAGGACGCGGCAGAGCAAGGATGCGCTGCTTGCAGCCCTGCCGGAAAGCGTCGTCGGTGACATCAGGGAGGATTATCTGCTGCGCGAGCAAGATTTCGGTCTCTTCACCGAGATCTATGATCATGCCGAACAGAAGCAGAAGTTTCCCGATGAGTTCGAAAAATGGGCAAGGCTGCGCAGCAACAGCGGCAAATTCTACGCGCGGCCGCCGGATGGCGAGAGCCGGGCGGATGTGGCCCAGCGGGTGCGCCTGTTCCTGCAGACCGTCATGCACGACGCCGAAAATAGCGACCACAACGTCGTGATCGTCGGCCATGGCGTCACCAACCGGGCGGTGGAAATGAACTTCCTGCACCGCCCCGTCGAGTGGTTCGAGCGCTCCGACAATCCCGGAAATGCCGATATCACCTTGATCGAGGGGACGCGCTCGCAAGGATACGAGTCGATCCTGCTGCATCAGGCGGTCGATCGGCAGCCGGGACAGGAAGGCGAACTGCGCGATGCCTATGGCACCGACGTGACGATCACGCCGAAGCTCGGCGGCTAGCAACACAGCCAAGAAATGAACGGCCCGGTGCGAAGGTGTGTGGCGGTTTGCGCAAGGCAACCTGCCAACTCGTCGGTTCAGGCGGTGACGTCGCGTCAGCTCGGTGACGTCATGGTTGCCGGCTCCTGCGCGGTCGAGGCTTCCTCGTTCATCGCCTCCGGCCGTTTCGTCCTCAGGAGACGCAGCACGAAGACGAAGAAGACGGGAACGAAGAAGATCGCCAGCACCGTCGCCGAGATCATGCCGCCAAGCACGCCGGTGCCGATGGCATTCTGGCTGGCCGCACTTGGCCCGGTGGCGATCGCCAGCGGCACCACGCCCAAGGTGAAGGCGAGCGAAGTCATGATGATCGGCCGGAAGCGCAGACGAGCGCCTTCGATCGCAGCCTCCATCAGCGATTTCCCTTCGGCAAAGCCGTCCTTGGCGAATTCGACGATCAAGATGGCGTTCTTCGCCGACAATCCGATGATCGCGATCAGGCCGACCTTGAAGTAGATGTCGTTGGACATGTCGCGGCTCATCACCGCGAGCACGCAGCCGATGACGCCGAGCGGCACGACCAGCATCACCGACAGCGGGATCGACCAGCTTTCGTAAAGCCCCGACAGCAGCAGGAAGACGAAAAGAATGCTGAGGCCGAACAGGAACGGCGCCTGCGATCCAGATCTGAGCTCCTCCAGCGACTGGCCGGTCCATTCGAAGCCGAAGCCGTCGGGAAGTTCGGCTGCCAGCCGCTCCATTTCGGCAATCGCCGCGCCCGATGAATATCCCGGCGCCGGAGCGCCGGAAATGCGCACGGCGGGGTAGCCGTTATAGCCGACGATCTGCGCCGGTCCCTTCTGCCATTCGGCGATGGCGAAGGACGACAGCGGCACCATGCCGCCGCTCGCATTGCGGACATTGAGCTTCATCAGGTCTTCGGCCTGAAGTCTGCTCTTGTCCTGCGCCTGCACTATGACGCGCTGCATGCGGCCCGAATTCGGGAAGTCGTTGACATAGCTCGAACCGAGATTGGCGGTGATCGTGCTGTTGATGTCGGCGAAGGCGACGCCGAAGGTATTTGCCTTTTCGCGGTCGATGACCAGCACGAGTTGGGCCGAGTCGGGCATGCCTTCCGGGCGGATACCGGCGATGATGGGATTCTCAGATGCCTTGCCGATCAGAATGCCCGCCGCCTCGGTCAGTGTCGCCTGGCCCTTCGCCCCACGATCCTGAAGGCGGAAGGTGAAGCCATTGGTCGTGCCGAAACCTTCGATCGGCGGCGGCGACAGCGCGAAGGACGTGGCATCCTTCAGCCCAAACAGCTGCATATTGGCGCGGTTGGAGATCTCCTGCACCGAATTGCCGGCGCCGCGTTCGGCCCAGTCCTTGAGCGTGACAAACACCAGGGCGGCGTTCGGTCCCTGCCCGGAGAAGCTGAAGCCCTGGATCGCGACGACGTTGGCAACGGCCGGTTCCTTCCTGAAGATCGCCTCGATGCTTTCGAGCGAAGCCACGGTGCGGTTGCGGCTCGCCTCCGGCGGTCCCTGCACGTCAACGATCAGGAATCCCTGGTCCTCATCCGGCACGAAGCTGCTCGGCAGGTTGACGAAGAGATAGCCGAGGCCCACGACCAGCGCGAGATAGACGGCCATGGCCCGCCAGGAGCGCTTGGCCAATCCCCCGACGGTGCGGGCGTAGCGGCCGGTCAGCCGGTCGAAATTGCGGTTGAACCAGCCGGCGATGCCCTTCTTTTCATGATGGCCCTTGATCGGTTTCAGGAAGGTGGCGCAGAGCGCCGGTGTCAGCGACAGCGCCAGGAAGGCCGAAAACAGGATGGAGACAACCATGGTCAGGCTGAACTGGCGGTAGATGATGCCGGTCGAGCCCGGGAAGAACGCCATAGGCACGAAGACGCAGGAAAGAACCAGCGTGATGCCGAGGATCGCGCCGGTGATCTGTCGCATCGCCTTCTTGGTCGCCTCCTTTGGCGACAGCCCTTCCACCGCCATCAGCCGCTCGACGTTTTCCACCACCACGATGGCGTCGTCGACGAGAATGCCGATGGCCAGCACCATCGCAAACATCGTCAGCACGTTGATCGAGAAGCCGGCGGCATACATGACAGCAAGCGTCCCAAGCAGCGCGACCGGCACGACGAGCGTTGGAATGATGGTGTAGCGGAAGCTCTGCAGGAAGATGAGCATGACGACGAAGACGAGTGCGACGGCTTCTGCGAGCGTATGCGCCACCTTCTCGATCGATGCCGAGACGAACGGGTTGGTGTCGTAGGGAACCGCATATTCGACGCCCGCCGGGAAGAAGCGCGATAGCTCCTCCATCTTCGCCTTGACCAGATTGGAGGTATTGACGGCATTGCCTGTCGACGACAGCTGGATGGCGATCGCCGCACTCGGCTGTCCGTTCAAGCGGGTGGAAAAGCTGTAGCTCTCGCTGCCCTCTTCGATGCGCGCGACATCGCGCAGCCTGACGTTCGATCCGTCGGCATTGGCGCGCAGCACGATGTCTCCGAACTCCTTGGTGTCGGTCAACTGTCCCTTGACCAGCACCGTCGCCGTCAGGTCCTGCGAGATCGGATTGGGTGCGGCGCCGATCTGGCCCGCCGCCACCTGGGCATTCTGCGCCGAAATCGCCGCGCTGATGTCGGAGGCGGTGAGGTTGAGGCCGACCATCTTGTCGGGATCGATCCAGATACGCATCGCCCGCTGCGAGGCAAACAACTGCGCGCGACCGACGCCTTCGAGACGGCGCAGCTCGCCGATGACGTTCCGGTTGAGATAGTCGCCGAGCGCCACCTCATCGGTCTTGCCGTCTGTCGAGGTCAGCGAGATGAACATCAGGAAGCCGGACGACGCCTCCTCGACCGTGATGCCCTGATCCTTGACCGACTGCGGCAACCGCGGCTCGACACGGCGGATGGCGTTCTGAACGTCAACTGAGGCCTGATCGATATCGGTGCCTGCCGCAAAAGTCGCAGTGATCGTCATCGCGCCCGATGTATCGGAGGTCGACTCGAAATAGGAAAGGTGCTCGACCCCGTTCAGCTCTTCCTCGATCTGGCGGGTGACGCCCTGATAGATATCTTGCGGCGACGCGCCGGGATAGCTGGTGGTGATGCTGAGTTGCGGCGGCGCGACCTTCGGATATTGGGCGACCGGCAGGAAGGGCAGCGCGATCAGGCCGGCGATGGAGATGAAGATCGCAAAGACCCAGGCAAGGATCGGGCGATCGATAAAGAAACGTGCCATCGAGCTTACTCCGGCTTCTTGGCGTCACCGGACGCGAGCTGGCCATCCCGCCATTCTTCCGGCGCGACCTTTGCGCCCGGCTGCAGCTTCTGGACACCGTCGACGACGAGGCGTTCGCCCGACGACAGGCCGCTTTCGACGACCCATTCATTGCCGGAGGATTGACCGAGCTCGATATCGCGCGGTTGCGCCACGTCTCCCTCCTGGACGACATAGACCTGCGCCTTGCCATCGGCCGTGCGGATGACGGCGCGCTGCGGAATGAGGATTGCCTTCACACGGACGGCCTGCTCGATGCGAACACGGACATAAAGCCCCGGCAGCAGGTCGCCCTTCGGATTGGGGAATTCACCGCGGAGCGTGACCTGACCCGTCGTCGCATCGACGCTGGCGCTGCTGAAGAGCAGCTTTCCGGCTTCGCCATAGACCGTGCCGTCGTCGAAGACGAGCTTGATATCGGCCTTCCCGGCTTCCGTCGATGCCAGGCTGCCGTTCTCGACCGCCCGCTTCAGCGCCAGCAGGTCTCCGGAGGATTGCGTGAAGTCGGCATAGACCGGGTCAATCTGCTGGATCATCGCCAGTGCATCCCCGGCGTCGGCCGTCACCAGCGCGCCTTCCGTCACCAGCGCGCCGCCGATGATGCCAGTGATCGGCGCCCGGACTTCGGTATAGCCGAGATTGATCTTCGCCTCGTCGAGCGCTGCCTGCGCCAGCGCGACATCGGCATCGGCCTGGGCAAGGGCGACGGCGGCCGCATCATATTCGATACCGCTTGCGACATCGCGGTCGCGCAGCGACTTCTGGCGCTCCAACTGCTGGCGGGCATTCAACTGCGTCGCCTTGGCGCGCTCGAGGCTTGCCTCGGCACTCGCCACGCGGACCCGGAAGAGCGCCGGATCGATGCGGTAGAGCACGTCACCCTGGTGAACGAGACTGCCCTGCTCGAACACCCGTTCCTGCAGGATGCCGGAAACCCTAGCCCGCACTTCCGAAACGCGCGTTGCGGCAATGCGGCCGGGCAATTCGCTGACAACGGGAACCGGACGCGCCTTGAGCGTCAGGACGCTGACGGCTGCAGGCGGCATCGCGCCGCCTTCCTGTGCGTGAGCCGGCAGGCCGGCGCCGAGCAACAGCGCCAACGTCAGCGCGTAACCTAATGATTTCGGACGAAAAAGCATATTCATAAGCCTTCCTGATGGTCCGCTGGGGTCCAAAAAAGCACAGCCCGCCGACATGACGTTCGGCGGGCCTCGTGAACCGACAGATAGTCGATCTTTTTTCGCATTGCAAGATACCTACCGGTCGGTATGATAGTATTCTCATACTTGAAGTTCCCATGGTCCGGCGATCCCGGGAGTGATACTGATCCTCTCGAACCGTCTCGACGCGAAGCTTATCCCGAACACAGGTCATGCATTGGTAGATAGCCCCCGCAACAGAAAGAAACAGCCGGATGTCGTGCGGCAGGCTCTTCTGGATTGCGCCACGAAGCTGGCGCTCGAACATGGTCTCGCCGCCGTCAGCCTGCAGGCAGTCGCCAGCGCAGCCGGCGTGACCAAGGGAGGTCTGTTTCACCACTTCCCCAATAAGCAGGCGCTCATAGAAGCCGTATTCGACGGCATGATGGAAAATCTCGACCGCGAGATCGACCAGGAACTGGAAAGGGATAAGGGCGGCCACGGCACATTCACCCGCGCCTATGTCCGCACGCTATTTGCCGACCGCGCCCTTAACAAAAGCCCTTGGTCGGCGCAGACCATGACCGTGCTTGCCGACCCCTACTCCAAGTCGCTCTGGCATAAATGGATGAATGACCGGCTCATCAAACACGCCGAAACCGACGCTGGAATGCGGCTCGAAATCGTTCGCCTGGCGGCGGACGGAGCATGGCTTGCCCATGTTCTGAGGCCTGACAACCAGGCGGCTCCCGACGACACGGCGCTGTTGCAGGAATTGATCGAACTCACCAAAGGCTGACAAAGAACAGATTGTCACCGGCCGAGGACATCAGTCGTCGAGCACTCGGATCATTTTGCCGCCGCGCGTAAAGCGAACGCGCGGCGCAGGCTCAATGCCTTGATGTCGCGCCATTCCCGTCAGGCAGCCCGTACGGCCGCCGTGGGTTTGACGTTCTGGTTCATCCGGAACAGATTGTTCGGATCGTAACGCCGCTTGATTTCGGCAAGGCGGCTGTAATTGGCACCGTAAGCGCTTTCGACCCGATCGGCCTCGTCCTCCGGCATGAAGTTGACATAGGCGGTGCCGACCGAATGCGGCTTGGTTGCCTCGAAGAGTTCCCGCGCCCAACCGACGCAATTTCCGTCCATTCCCGTTTCCCGCCAGCGGGCATGCACATTCATGACGAAATGCGAGCTGCGCTGCGGAAATGCGGTGGCCTCTGTGGGCACGCGGCCGGCAGCACCACCGACATGGCCGATGAAGATCTCGCATTCCGGTCCGGGCAGCTTGCGCACGGCCTTGAGCAGCACGTCGATTGCCGCATCCGATAGGGCGGCGAAATCCTGGCTCTTCCAGTAATTGCGCGCACCGGGCGTCAGCAGCGGGTCGAATGCCTGCTGCCAGCCGGTGAACGGCACCGGGCCGACGACGTCGGCAATCGGCTTTCCGATCGCGCGCAATCTCGCCGCAGCCTTCTCTCCCGCCGCAATGTCTCCGCAATAGCACATGGCGAGCACCACGATCTCCTTGCCGTGCCATTCGGTGGGAATGAACGGCAGCGGCGGCGCCTGGCGCATCACCACCCAGCAGGTCAGTTCGTCGGGTGCTTCTTCCAGTGCCTGCCGGTACTCCTTAAGCACCTTTTCCGCATCGGCGAAGGGATGCACGACGAGGCCGGCCAGCACCTCTGTGTTGAGCGGGTTGAGCTTGAACTCGAAGGAGGTGACGACGCCGAAATTGCCGCCGCCGCCGCGCAGCGCCCAGAACAGGTCAGGTTTCTCAGTCTCGCTCGCCTTGACCAGCTCACCGTCGGCCGTCACCACATCGACCGAAAGCAGATTGTCGAGCGTTAGCCCGAATTTGCGGGTCAGCCAGCCGAAGCCGCCGCCGAGCGTCAGGCCGGCGATGCCGGTGGTGGAATTGATCCCGGTCGGCAGTACCAGCCCGAAGGCCAGCGTTTCCTTGTCGACATCGGCAAGCGTCGCCCCCGGCTCGATCCTGGCGCGCTTGGTCTCAGGATCGACCCGCACCGACTTCATCGCCGACAGGTCGATGACGATACCACCCTCGCAGACGGCGTTGCCGGCAATGCCGTGCCCGCCGCCACGCACTGAAACGAGCAGATTATTGTCGCGTGCAAACCGCACTGCCCGCACGACATCGGCTGCACCGGCGCAACGCGCGATAAGCCCGGGCCGGCGATCGATCATCGCATTCCAGATCGCCCGCGCATCGTTGTAATCCATATCCTTGCTGGTCAGCAGACTGCCGCGAAATCCGGCGGCAAAGGCATCGATGGCTACGTCATTGACCATCGTCTGACCCCTTTGCAGAGTCGTCAGGTTCAAATTGTCCATGATTTCCTCCATGCGACCGGCGCCCCGCACCGTCGCGGCCGGCATCCTGCGCCTGTTGAGGTCGTCAAACAAGTTTTCCAAAAGGATTAGCTAACCAGGGCCGCCGCTTGGCCCCACGGCACGCCCATCACGAAAACTTTTCCCATCCCCCATTTCCATACTGTCGCCCGTATCCGATTGATGTATGGAGGGAACTCCAAAAAGACGTGCACGGAGGCGGCAATGGATCACCCGGATAAATCCAAGACGGAAAAGAACCTGACGAGCGGCGATCTCGACGAACAGGCGCTTTTCTTCCACCGCTATCCCCGTCCGGGCAAGTTGGAGATCCAGGCGACCAAGCCACTCGGCAACCAGCGCGACCTGGCGCTCGCCTATTCGCCGGGTGTTGCCGCGCCCTGCCTCGCCATCCGCGACAATCCCGAAATGGCGGCCGAATACACCTCGCGCGCCAATCTCGTCGCCGTCATCTCCAACGGCACCGCCGTGCTCGGCCTCGGCAATATCGGCCCGCTCGCCTCCAAGCCGGTTATGGAGGGCAAGGCCGTACTCTTCAAGAAATTCGCCGGCATCGACGTCTTCGATATCGAGATCGATGCCGCAAGCGTCGAGCAGATGGTCTCGACCGTCTCCTCGCTGGAACCGACCTTCGGCGGCATCAACCTCGAAGATATCAAGGCGCCGGAATGTTTCGAGGTCGAGCGGCGCCTGCGCGAGAAGATGAAGATCCCCGTCTTCCACGACGATCAGCACGGCACGGCGATCATCGTCGCCGCCGCGATTCTGAACGGGCTGGAACTCGCCGGCAAGAACATCGCCGACATCAAGATCGTCGCCTCCGGCGCGGGTGCTGCCGCCCTTGCCTGCCTCAACCTGCTTGTCATTCTCGGGGCGAAGCGCGAAAACATCTGGGTCCACGATCTCGAAGGCCTCGTCTACGAGGGCCGCACCGAGCTGATGGACGAATGGAAATCCGTCTATGCCCAGAAGAGCGACACGCGCACGCTGGCCGAAAATATCGGCGGCGCCGACGTCTTCCTCGGCCTGTCCGCCGCCGGCGTCCTGAAGCCGGAGCTGCTGGCGCAGATGGCCGACAAGCCGCTGATCATGGCGCTCGCCAACCCGACGCCGGAGATCATGCCGGATCTCGCCCGCGCCGCCCGCCCCGATGCGATGATCTGCACCGGCCGCTCGGATTTCGCCAACCAGGTCAACAACGTCCTCTGCTTCCCCTATATCTTCCGCGGCGCGCTCGATTGCGGCGCCGAGACGATCAATGAGGAAATGAAGATGGCGGCGGTGCGCGCCATCGCCGCGCTTGCCCGCGAAGAGCCGTCCGACGTCGCCGCCCGTGCCTATTCCGGTGAGACCCCGGTCTTCGGTCCGGATTACCTCATCCCCTCGCCCTTCGATCCGCGCCTCATCCTGCGCATCGCGCCTGCGGTCGCCAAGGCAGCAGAACAGAGCGGCGTGGCGCGTCGCCCGATCCAGGATTTCGACGCCTACCTCGACCAGCTGAACCGCTTCGTCTTCCGCTCCGGCTTCGTCATGAAGCCGATCTTCACCGCCGCCAAGGCTGCAGAGCGCAAGCGCGTCATCTTCTCCGAAGGCGAGGACGAACGCGTGCTGCGCGCCGCCCAGGTGCTGCTCGAGGAAGGCCTCGCCGAACCGATCCTGATCGGCCGCCCGCAGGTCATCGAGACGCGCCTCAAACGCTATGGCCTGCGCATCCGCCCGCTGCAGGATTTCGAGGTGATCAATCCGGAAGACGATCCGCGCTTCCGTGAATATGTCGATCTCTATTTCTCGCTCGTCGGCCGTCGCGGCGTCATTCCCGAAGCCGCCCGCACCATCGTGCGCACCAACACCACCGTCATCGGCGCGCTGGCGCTGCGGCGCGGTGAAGCCGATGCGCTGATCTGCGGCCTCGAAGGCCGTTACGAGAAGCATCTGCGCGACGTCCGCCTGATCATCGGCAAGCGCAAGGATGTCCGTGATTTCTCCGCACTCAGCCTGATGATCTCGCAGCGCGGCGCCACCTTCTTCACCGACACCTACGTCACCTTCAATCCGACCGCCGAGGAGGTTGCCGAGGCGACGGTGCTGGCGGCCGAGGAAATTCGCCGTTTCGGCATCACCCCGCGCGCCGCCCTCGTCTCGCATTCGAACTTCGGCTCGCGCGAATCCGAAAGCGCCACGAAAATGCGCAGCGCTCTGCAGCTCGTGCGCGACGCCGCTCCCGATCTCGAAGTCGACGGCGAGATGCACGGCGAAAGCGCCATCACCGAAGCGCTGCGCAAGCGCGTCATGCCGGACACGACCTTGCACGACGAAGCGAACCTTCTGGTCTTCCCGAACCTCGATGCCGCCAACATCACGCTTGGTGTCGTCAAGTCGATGACCGACGGCCTGCATGTCGGACCGATCCTGCTCGGCACGGCCCTGCCCGCACACATCCTTGCCCCTTCGGTCACCTCCCGCGGCGTCGTCAACATGGCGGCACTCGCCGTCGTCGAAGCATCGCAGCCGGCCTAAGCCGGCTCCTCATTTCGTCATGCTCAGGCTTGTCCTGGGCATCTGCAACCGGTTGATATGAAACAGCTATCGGGCGCCTTGTAACGAAAGGCGCCCTCTATCCGCAAGCGCATCCGCACGTTCGTTGCCGGCGATGCCGAAATGGCCTTTGCACCAGGCAATTGCCACCAGACCGTTCTGGGACAGCTGAAGGTCAACCGCTTTCCAGAGTTCCGCATTGGCGATCGTTCGGCTTCGGCCATTGCCATTCGGGCTGCTTTTCTTCCAGCCATTGTTCTTCCAGATATGCCGCCGGCTGTTGCAGCCTTTGACGACGTAGACGGAATCCGACCAGATGGTCGCAGCTTCGCCTGTCGTTTGGCTATTGATCCATATTGCCGCGTTGAGGACGGCGGCCAATTCCATCGAATTATTGGCGGAATCTTCGACGCCGCCGAAGCCGGAGGCGATCTCCACGGCATCGCGATAGGCGACAAAAGCCCAGCCCCCATGCCCGGAACCGGGTTCGTAGCAACCGTCGACGAAGAGGTGGAGGCCATGTTGGCCTTCCGATATTCCGACTGTTGTTGCAGGGAAGTGAAGCTTGTTGGAAATGCTCGTCATTTTCTCCGCTTTTTGCCTTCGCTGCGCCAGCGCAATTTGCGACTGCCTGCTCGCCCCGAAGCGGAACATTCGAACTGTACCTCTGCGTTGTGTCAACCATTGACGATGGTGGCGGCAACAGCGCCCGCCCCGACCGAGAACTGTAGGGCAATGTGGATCATGGACAATGAATCTGCCCCGACCTCCCCTTACGGAAGATTACCCGCGTCTGCTGGATAAGATCGCGAAAATGCGCTAGGATTTTCTCCAAGCTCATTAAGAGAAACGCCTTAAGAGACAATGCGCGGCGATCGAGGCCGCAATCGACCGATCGACTTTTTGCTCACCCCGGACGACGCCGTGAAACGCCGAAACCTGTCTCTTGCCCTCCTCCTTGCCTTCGCAGCGCCCGCCGCCGCGCAGACGAGCGCGGTCTGCGAGGACCTGCGCGGCCGTCTCGCCGATCTGCCGCGATCGATCGGCAATAGCAACGGCCGGGAGGCGCGCCAATATGCCAGCGCCATGGCCGAGCAGAACCTCGAGCTGCGCAAGGTTCGCAACGAGCTGCGCAACAATGGCTGCACCTCGGGCAGCATGGTCGTGATCGGCGGCGAGAATGCCGATTATTGCGGTGAACTCTCGCAGTCCGAAGCCCGCATGATCGACAATATCCAATATCTCCAGGACCGCCGTAACGAGCTGGCCGGCCAGAGCGGCGATGATGGGACACGCCGTGAACTGATCGCCGCGCTCGATCTCAATGGCTGCAACAGCGAAAACTTCTATGCCCCGAGCGATCGCAACGCCGCCGACCCCGCCCCGAGCATCGAGGAGCAGGCGATGCGCACCGATACCTTCATTCCGCTCGGCGGCGGTGAAGAGGTCGATCCGCGCTACGGCCTGCCGCGGGCCGAAATGCTCTCGCCGGTCAGCACCATGTGCGTGCGCACCTGCGACGGCGGCTTCTTCCCGATCAGCTCGAACGCCACTTCGGTCGATTTCGGCCGCGACGCCCAGACGTGCGCCAAGATGTGCCCGGGTATCGAGACCGAGCTGTTCTATCGTGACGTGACGAGCACCGAAGCCTCGAACATGATCTCGGTCGCAACGGGCACGCCCTACAGCGCCATGAAAAACGCCTTTGCCTACAAGAACCGCACGCCGGGGGAAAAGTCCTCCTGCGCCTGCAATCTCACCGCCTACTACGATGAGATGCGCGGCAAGCAGCCGTCAAGCGAACCGCCGCAACAAGGTTCGATCACCACCATCCGCACCAATCCCACGGCGAAGGATGCTGCCGCAGCCCCACCGCAACCATCCGTCCCGGAGCGCCCCTACGATCCCGTGCAGAACAAGGTCCGCCAGGTCGGCCCGCAATTCCTTGCCGGTGATCAAGGCTCGATAGACCTCGCCAATCCGGCAACGCCGGGGCCGCAGCCTCAACAGCAGTGATTGCTACGGGTCGTTGCGTCCCCACCCGTCATGGAAGACGAGCTCTTGGAGCGGCAGACGCTGCCGCCAGCCTTTGACGGACAGTTCCGGCTCGTCATAAAGCAGATCGACGAAACCGGCACAGAGCCAAGCGACCACCTCGATATGCTCGGGTATGCCGAGAATGCTTTTCAGATCGCCTTCGCGAAAAATGCTGACCCAGCCGATGCCGACCCCTTCCGCCCGCGCCGCAAGCCAGAGATTCTGGATGGCGCAGACTGTGGAATAGCTATCCATCCTGGGATTGTGGGTGCGCCCCAGCACCACGCTGCCGCTGCGGGTGGGGTCGCAGGTCACGCCTATGCCGAGCGGTGCCTCGGTGATGCCTTCGAGCTTGAGGGAGCGGTATGCCTGCCGCCGCTCGCCGGTAAACATCAGCGCCGCCTCCTCATTGGCCTTCACAAAGGCGTCCTGGACGCGCGCCCGGACCGCGGCACTTTTCACCAGAATGAAATTCCACGGCTGCATGAAGCCGACGGAGGGCGCATGATGGGCGGCCGTCAGCAGCCGCTCCACGACATCGTCAGGCAAGGGATCGGGCAGGAACTGGCTGCGAACGTCGCGCCGCGTCTTGATCGCGTGATAGACGGCCTCGCGCTCGGCCAAGGAAAAACCGGACGCCGCCGAAAGGGCATCCTCATCAAAGGGTCGCATCGTCAAATCCCCAACAACGCAACCGCCCGCCGTCCGCGCGGATCGGTCAATCTTGCCAGGCCGGTCTTCTGACTCGGCGTCATCCGTCTGCCGCAGCCTTCCCGGCGAGAAGCCAGTGGCGAGATGAAGCGGCAAGCGTCGGCCTTACAGCGTTGGGCACGTTCCGGCCTTGCACCGGATTCCCGATTCTCCCGCGTTGATGGCGGGCACCTGACGGCGCATCTATTTCAGGAAAGCGCGGCGACGGCAAGCCGGCCCGAGGACGCAGTCGGGAACCACGTTGAGCCACGCACCCTCCCGCGTCGGTTTGAAGCGGCTCGACAAGCTCCTTCATCCATAGTTTCTATGGCCTTATCACCACCGAAGGCGTATGGACGATACAGTCCCTCGCAGCATCCCGGTTGCCCGTGCCCCGCCTCACGCCCATGATCCTTGCGGTCGCCCTGTTCATGGAACAGATGGATTCGACCGTGATCGCCACCAGCCTGCCGGCGATCGCAGCCGATATCGGCACCTCGCCGATCGCGCTCAAGCTCGCCGTTACCAGCTATCTCGTGGCACTGGCGATCTTCATCCCGATCAGCGGCTGGATGTCCGATCGGTTCGGTGCGCGCAACATCTTCCGCATGGCGATCTTCGTCTTCATGATCGGCTCGGTCGCCTGCGCTTTCTCCAACTCGATCACGGCCTTTGTCATCTCGCGGCTGATCCAGGGCGCCGGCGGCTCGATGATGACGCCTGTCAGCCGCTTGCTTTTGGTCCGGGGAACGCCGCGCCACGAACTCGTCGACGCCATGGCCTGGCTCACCATTCCCGCCTTGATCGGCCCGATCATGGGGCCGCCGATCGGCGGTTTCCTCACCACCTATCTCACCTGGCACTGGATCTTCTGGATCAACGTCCCAATCGGCGTGCTCGGCATCATCCTCGTCACCCGTTTCCTGCCGGCGGTCGAGCCGCGCAGCCCGCGGCCGATGGATTTCCCGGGCTTCTTCCTGTGCGGCCTCGGCTTCTCCGGCTTCGTCTTCGGCGTCTCGGTGATCAGCCTGCCGGCCGTGCCCGTCATCTACGGTTATGTCACGGTTGCGATCGGCATCCTTGCCGGTCTCATCTACCTCCTGCATGCCCGCCGCGCACCCTATCCGCTTCTCGATCCGAAGATGTTCCGCTACCCGATGTTCCGGGCGGCGATCCTCGGCGCCTCGAATTTCCGCATGGGGCTCGGCGCGCTGCCCTTCCTGATGCCGCTGATGCTGCAGCTCGGCTTCGGCCTGACGCCGCTGCAATCGGGCTCGGTCACCTTCGTCAGCGCACTCGGCTCCATGGGCTCGAAATTCGCCGCCTCGCGCACCTTCAATGCCTTCGGCTTCCGCACCGTCATATCAATCACCACCTTGCTGGCGGCGATCTTCCTCGGCATCAACGGCCTGTTCACCGCCGAAACCCCGCTTTTCCTGATCATGGCCTGCCTGCTGATCGGCGGCCTGTTCCGCTCCATGGCTTTCTCGGGCGTCAACGCCATGGCCTTCGGCGATGTCGACGCCGCCGACAGCAGCCAGGCAACCGCGATCAATGCCGTTGCCCAGCGTATCTCCATGGCAATGGGTGTGGCGATCGCCGGCGGCATCCTCGAAATTTCGAGCAGCTTCCATGGCGGCCGGCTGCTGGTCTCGGATTTCCACGTCGCCTTCTTCAGCGTCTCGGCGATTTCGGCGCTCGCCTGCATCACCTTCCTGCGGCTGCCGCGCGATGCCGGCGCGGAACTGACGACGCGCCGCCGCAAACACCGGCAGACGGAGCCCGAAGAGGCGATCGCGGAAAACAGCTGATCGCGGCAGATCACCAGCGGGCGTGATAGCGAAATCACACGCGTGTGCTCCGGCATCCCTTTCTACTTTATGATTTATTCACACATCAAATACACACTGCGTTTGCGCGTTTTGGGTCGCTATCAGGACATGGGCATGAGCGCTCGTGATGTGACCGTCAGCGTGGATGCCCGTATTGATACGCCGGTCGGGAACATGTCCGACTGAGCCGCAATTCTAGGCCCCCGCGGAATGTTCCAATTTTTGAAAACGATGCCTCTGACAGCCAAGCTGGCGGCGATTATCGTGGCCGTCAATCTGTGCGGCATTTCCGCCTTTGCTACCTACACATGGATGTACGAAACCCGAGCGCTGATCGACGGCGCCAAGGCGAACTGGTCCAAGGATGCGGAGCAGTTTGCCTCTCTGGCGGCGGGCGGCGTGAAATGGGGCAAGGCGAATGCCGTTCGAGAGGCTTATTCGCTCTACCGCGACGATCCCTCGCTCGATCTCGTGCAGTTTGCCGCATTCAATGCGGAGGCGGTCGCCGTCGACACCTGGACACGCGACGGCATCAACGGTCTGCCCGCAGCGGTCGATCTGGCGAAGGGCCTGAGTGCAAAGCCGGAAAAGACGACCATCAATGACGGCGGGTTATCTGCCGGCGTGGTGACGATCACCGCACCGCTTCCACTGGATAAGTCAGGCAAGGTCACCGGTTATATTGTCACCAACTGGTCCGTCGAAAAAATCGCTTCTGAAGTCAAGCAGAAGGTTCTCGTTTCGCTGCTCACGCAGTCCGCGATCACCGCATTGGCCGTCATCGCCTTCCTTCTTGCCATGCGCAGCCTCGTTGGCCGGCCCATCCGGATCATCAGCGAACGGATCAGCGCCTTGCAGAAAGGCGACCTGGCCTCTCCCGTCACCTACAAGGAAAATGGCGACGAGATCGGCTTCCTGGCGCGTGCGTTGGAAGTTTTCCGCCACGAGGCGATTGCGAAGGTCGAAAGGGAGCAGGCCGCTGCCGAGCAGAGCGCTTCGCTCGATGCCGAACGGGCGCGCAACGCATTGTTCACGGAAGAGGCCAGCAATACGCAGCGGCTGGTCATGACCGCTCTCGCAAATGCATTGGAAAAGCTCGCCGCAGGCGACTTCTCCGTACACCTGGCCGATCTCGGTCCGGAATTCGATAAGTTGCGGCAGGATTTCAACAACATGGTCGAGGCCGTCGCCGCCGCACTGACGGAGATCAAGGCCGCCTCCGTGGCGGTTGAAGGCGGCTCGAGCGAGCTTGCCTCCTCCGCGGATCAACTCGCCAAGCGGACCGAGCAACAGGCGGCATCATTGGAACAGACCGCTGCCGCATTGGATGAGATGACCACCACCGTCCGAACATCGTCGCAGCGCGCCGAAAATACCGGGAAGCTGGTCGAGGAGACGAAGCGCAGCGCTCACGTCTCGGCGACGGTGGTGCGTGATGCCATCGGCGCGATGGACCGTATTCAGACCTCGTCGAGCCAGATCGGCCGCATTATCGGCGTCATCGACGAAATCGCCTTCCAGACGAACCTGCTGGCGCTGAACGCCGGCGTCGAGGCGGCGCGTGCGGGCGAAGCCGGCAAGGGTTTTGCAGTTGTCGCGCAGGAGGTGCGTGAACTCGCCCAGCGGTCGGCAAATGCCGCCAAGGAAATCAAGAACCTGATCAATGTGTCCGGCCAAGAGGTTGCCGCAGGCGTCGGGCTGGTGAACGAAACCGGCGACGCTCTCCTGAAGATCGAGGAGCAGATCAACCGCATCAGCGACAGTATCGCCTCCATCGTCCAGTCCTATCGCGAACAGGCGACCGGTCTGCAGGAAATCAATGGCGCGATCAACCAGATGGATCAGGCGACGCAACAGAACGCGGCAATGGTCGAGGAAACCAATGCGGCCTGCCAGGAACTGCTGTCGCAGGGACGCCAACTGCAGGACTCGGCCGGCAGATTCGTCGTCGGCGCGGCCGCGGCCAGCCAGACCAAACCCGTTCAACCCGCCCGCCAATCTCGTCCCGAACCCCGAGCCTACGTGCAGCGTCATGCAGGCAATGCCGCCGTTGCCGCCGCTCCCGGTGCCTGGGAAGAGTTCTGACGCCGCCTTCGTCCGATAAGCCTTAGTTCTCAGCAACCTATAATCAGGAAGGAAACAGTTATGAAGAAACTCGTGCCCGCATTTCTTTTGGCCTGCACCGCATTTGCCGTGCCCATGGACGTATCCATGGCTGAGGATGCGAAGCTTGCCCCGATCTTCGACTACGTGAAGAGCGACGTAACGCCCTGGCTGAACGACCCCGCGATCATCGAGGCTGTCAAGGCGCAGGACGCCGCCAACGCCAACCTGAGTGCAGCCGATATCGACGCCCTCGACAAGAAGTGGCGCGCCGAAGTCGATGGTTCCGACCACTCGATGATCGACGGCGTGCTCAACAATGCGCTGTCGAAATTCCTTCAGGCGAAAAAGGAGGCCTCCGGCGGCAAGATTACCGAGATCTTCGTCATGGATGCAAAGGGCCTGAATGTCGGCCAGAGCGACGTCACGTCAGATTACTGGCAGGGCGACGAAGGCAAGTTCCAGAAGTCCTTCGGCGCCGGCAAGGATGCCGTCTTCGTCGATGAGATCGAAAAGGATGAATCGACCCAGACGCTGCAGTCGCAGGCAAGCGTGACGATTTCAGACGACAAGGGAACACCGATCGGCGCCATCACCGTCGGCGTGAACGTCGACGCCCTCTAATCTCAAAGACCCAGCACGCCGCACGAGTGAGATCGAGTGCGGCGTGCTGCCTGCCTCCCGTGCGTGTCGCTCCCGCAAGACCAGTTGCTCTCCCAAGGAACGCGGGTTTTAGGCAGAAAAATCTACGTGACAACGCGCGGCCTTGGCGCTAAACACGCCGCATGTCGATCACGTCAATCAACGCCTCGCGATTTTATTGGTACCGCTACTCACAGCGGATGCGGGTCTATGCGTAACTGAATTCGACGCGACGACAACCCGAACAGCCGCTAGTCTACCTGGCGGCTTTTTTGTTCCGCACGGTATGACCAAACAGGAGCCATACCGTGTCTGATGCCATTGATGATCTTCGTATCCTCGAGATCACGCCCCTCACCAAACCCGCCGATATCCTCGCGGAAATCCACCGCGATCCTGCCGTCACCGACACCGTGACCAGCAACCGTGATGCCATCCACAAGATTCTCCGGGGCGAGGATGATCGCCTGATCGCCGTCATCGGCCCCTGCTCAATCCATGACCCGGTTGCCGCCAGGGAGTACGCCGCGCGGCTGGAGGAACAGCGGCGGCGCTTTGCCGGTGATCTCGAGATCGTCATGCGCGTCTATTTCGAAAAGCCCCGTACGACCGTCGGCTGGAAGGGTCTGATAAACGACCCGCACCTCGACGGCAGCTACCGCATCGAGGAAGGGTTGAGGATTGCGCGACGCCTGCTGCTCGATATCAATGCCATGGGTCTTCCGGCCGGCGTCGAATTCCTCGACACGATTACGCCGCAATACATCGCCGACCTCGTCAGCTGGGGCGCGATCGGCGCGCGCACGACCGAAAGCCAGATCCACCGGCAGCTTGCCTCCGGCCTCTCCTGCCCGATCGGCTTCAAGAACGGCACCGACGGCGGAGCGCGCGTGGCGCTCGACGCGATCCTCGCCGCCTCGCAACCGCACCACTTCCCGGCCGTGACGAAGGACGGACAGGCAGCGATCGCTTCTACGACGGGCAATGAGGACTGCCACATCATCCTGCGCGGCGGCAAGCGGCCCAACTATGAGGCGGCCGACGTCGAAGCTGTCACCGCCGAAGCCGTCAAGCTCGGCGTGGCCCCGCGCATCCTCATCGATGCCAGCCATGCCAACAGCGGCAAGGATCCGATGAACCAGCCGCGCGTCGCCAAATCCGTCGCCGCACAGATCGCTGCCGGAAACCGCCACATCAAGGGCATGATGATCGAAAGCAACCTCGTCGCAGGCCGCCAGGATCTCGTGCCCGGCAAGCCGCTGGTCTACGGTCAGTCGATCACCGATGGCTGCATCGATTGGGATATGTCGGTCGCGGTGCTCGAAGACCTGGCGAAATCGGCACGCGATCGTCGCAAGGCAGCGGCGGCCTAACCCGCCGGAAAGTACCGGACATAGGCGAATTCCTCGCCATCAGGAGACCAGCAGGGCACGTTGATCGTGCCCTGCCCGCCGAAAAGCTCGAACAACGTCTTCAGATTGCCGCCATCCATGTCCATCAGCCGCAGCCGCACATCGAGATCGCGCGGATGGTCGAACACCGAAGGGTCGTAGGACAGGATCAGCACCTTGTCGTTCTTAGGCGACGGATGGGCGAACCAGTTACCCTGATTGTCCGATGTCACCTGGTGGAGACCCGTGCCATCGGGATGGATGCGCCAGATCTGCATCAGCCCGGTACGGCTGGAATTGAAATAGATCCATTGCCCATCGGCCGAATAGTCCGGTCCGTCGTTGCGGCCCTCGCCATGCGTCAACCGCGTCTCGGCGCCACCGTCGACGGAAATCGTGTAGATATCGAAGACGTCGTCGCGGATGCCGCAATAGGCAAGCTGACGACCATCCGGCGACCAGCCGTGCCAGTAGGATGGCAGATTTTGCGTGACGAGCCGCGGCGTGCCGCCTTCGATCGGCAGGATGTAGATCGCCGATTTGCCGAATTCGGTCTTGTCGGAGATGACGATCTCAGTGCCGCCGGGCGAAATGCCATGATCATTGTTGCAGTTGACGGCAAAGCCGGTATCGACCTTGGTGACTTCGCCGCCATCGAGCGGCAGCCGGTAAAGCAGTCCGTCGCCGTTCAGCAGCAGGTAGGAACCGTCGGGCGAGAAGTTCGGCGCCTCCACCAGTCTGTCCGTCTGCCAGACCTCACGGGCCCTGCCGGTCCTGACATTGTAGATCTCAACCGAGCTGCGCATGTTTCCTCCCGAAAAACGTGATGACGTCAGCAATCTCGATTGCGCCAGCGATCCCGATTGCGTCAGCGGTCCCTGAAACGATTGGTGATGGGATAGCGCCGGTCGCGGCCGAAATTCTTCTTGGTGATCTTGACGCCCGGCGCCGACTGCCGGCGCTTGTATTCGGCGAGATAGAGCAAGTGCTCGACCCGATGAACGGTCGCCACGTCATGGCCGCGCGCGACGATCTCTTCGACCGCCATCTCCTTCTCCACTAGGCATTCGAGAATATCGTCGAGCACGGGATAGGGAGGCAGCGAATCCTGGTCTTTCTGGTCGGGACGCAGTTCGGCCGACGGCGCCTTGTCGATGATATTCTGCGGGATCACCTCGCCCGACGGCCCCAGCGCACCCGGCGGCACGTTTTCGTTGCGCCAGCGGGAAAGCGCATAGACCTGCATCTTGTAGAGGTCCTTGATCGGGTTGAAGCCGCCGTTCATGTCACCGTAGAGTGTCGCATAGCCGACCGACATTTCCGACTTATTACCAGTCGTCACCACCATCGAGCCGAATTTGTTGGAGATCGCCATCAGGATGACGCCGCGCGCCCGGCTCTGCAGGTTCTCTTCGGTGATGCCGCTATCCGTGCCTTCGAAAAGGCTGGCGAGCGCGCTGCTGAAACCCGTCACCGGCTGTTCGATCGGCACGATATCGTAGCGGCACCCGAGCGCCCTGGCGCAGTCGGCCGCATCCTTCAACGAATCCTCGGAGGTGTAGCGGTAGGGCAGCATGACGGTGCGCACCCGCTCCTCGCCGAGCGCATCGACGGCAATCGCCGCACAGATCGCCGAATCGATGCCGCCGGAAAGGCCGAGCACCACAGTTTTAAAGCCGTTCTTGTTGACGTAGTCGCGAAACCCGAGCAGGCAGGCGCGGTAATCGGCCTCCTCGCGCTCGGGAATGTGCGCCATTGGCCCTTCGGCGCAATGCCAGCCGCCATCGCCACGCTTCCATGTCGTCACCGCCAGCGCGGTTTCGAACTGGCTCATCTGGAAGGCGAGCGACTTGTCGGCATTGAAGCCGAAACTCGCACCGTCGAAGACGAGTTCGTCCTGGCCGCCGAGCTGGGCGGCATAGATCAGCGGCAGGCCGGTCTCGATCACCTGCTTCAGCACCACCTGATGGCGGATATCCACCTTGCCGCGATAATAGGGCGAACCGTTCGGCGACAGCAGGATCTCTGCCCCGCTTTCGGCCAGCGTCTCGCAGACGCCGAGATCGCCCCAGATATCCTCGCAGATTGGAATGCCGATGCGCACGCCGCGGAAATTCACCGGACCCGGCATGGCGCCCTGGTCGAACACGCGTTTCTCGTCGAACTCGCCGTAATTCGGCAGGTCGATCTTGTCGCGCACCGCAATCACCTTGCCGCCGTCGAGCACGGCGACTGAATTGTAACGCCCGGTCTCGTCCTGCCGGGGAAAGCCGATGAGGACGCCCGGCCCGCCATCGGCGGTATCGGCCGCCAGGCTCTCGACCGCTTTCCAGCAGGCGCGGATGAAGGCGGGCTTCAGCACCAAATCTTCAGGCGGGTAGCCGGAGATGAAAAGCTCGGTCAGGACGAGCAGATGCGCACCCTCCCTGCCCGCATCGGCGCGCGCCTCACGCGCTTTGGCGAGATTGGCTGCGACGTCGCCGACCGTTGGATTGAGCTGGCCGATGGCGATGCGGAAGATATCAGAAAGAGCGTTTTCCTGTGTCATGTCATTTATTTAGCCTGCACCTTTCACGACCGCAACACGTTCGGGCCGAAAGCGGCACCTCGCGACGACGAAATTTTTATGAACGGATCACGCGTGGCTCCGCGCGGCACCGATACGCATTGCAATTTGCCTCCGGAGCGGAATACTGGCGCCGAAAGCGACCGCATCGATAACCGGCATCGGAAACAGGCAATGTCTAATCTTTCGAATTTCGTGCACCATCATTTCGACAAACCGGCCGATGAACTCGGCGATATCGAAAAGCGCGTGCTGGCGAAAACGCACGCGCGCAAGATCATCTCGACCGACGTCAATGCCGCTCTATCCGCCGAGTCATCCTTCGGCGAGCGTATCGCCGATGGCATTGCCCGCGTCGGCGGCTCGTGGTCCTTCATACTCGCCTTCCTCGCCTTTCTCGCCGTCTGGACACTGTTGAACACCATCGGTCTGGTGGCGAATCCCTTCGACCCATACCCCTTCATTTTTCTGAATCTGATCCTGTCGATGATCGCCGCCATCCAGGCGCCGATCATCATGATGTCGCAGAACCGGCAGGCCGAGCGCGACCGCTTCGAGGCCGCCAAGGATTATGAGGTCAATCTCAAGGCCGAGCTCGAAGTGCTCTCCCTGCACCAGAAGATCGATATGAGCGTGCTGACCGAGCTGACGGCGCTGCGCGAGGATGTGGCCCGCCTCAGCGCCGAACTTTCCGCCAGAAGCTGAGGCAGCGCTTATTGCGCAATGATCAGCCGCCCGGACCGGCAAACAGGATGAGATTTCCGTCCGGATCCAGCACGATGAAGTTTCTGGCGCCCCACGGCTCCTTCCTGAGGGGCTGATGGAAGGATACGCCTGCGGCCTGGAAATCCAGGAACAGGCGCTTGATCTCGTCTGATGTACCGACGGTGATCGAGGCTGAAAGCAGATGCTCCCGTTGCCTGATATCGCCGACGAACACGGGCTCGCATACCAGCCTCAGAGCGAGTTGAGCATTGTCGCGGATGACCTGTCCGTAAAACGGCGGGTCGCCATAGACGAAGTCGACCCTGAAGCCGAGTTTGCCGGTGAAGAATTCGCACGACGCTTTGATATCGGTGACGAACAACTGCGCGGATAGCGAACTCAGGATGGCTTGTGGTGCTGGCTGTTCTTTCGGATCTGTCATGGCTGCGGCTCCTGTCTTGAGCGCCTGCCATCCCTCGAAACCCATTTGACGTGCGATCAGGTCCTGCGCGTCGCTAAGCTTGAAGCGCGCCTCCAGCACCTGGCTGTCATCGAGATGACGGAAGCGCGGCAACGCAGCTCTGATCTCGGCTGCAACAGGATAGTATCTTTCGCTGTGCCATCGCAAATACTGCTTGGCCTGCTTTTTGAGGTTTTCGAGATTCGGCATGGGCGCAACTGTTGATACATTGTAGGCGGGCATTGCCCTTTCGACATTCGACGAAGCGCCCTACGCAGCACGGTAAACCTAGCCTCGGCGATCAACCTTTGTCAATCACGGGCCGGCGAGGATGACGATGGGGGATTCACGGCGTATTGCGGCAGGCCGTCCGATATCTCGTAGAAATCGCCCTTGTCGGCACAGTAGATATGATGGCCGAAGGTCAGGCCGCTCGGCGCGTCGAAGGCGCCGGCCATCACCGAAATCTCCGCCGATCCGTCCGCCTGCCAGAACAGCGCGGAGCCGCAATTCGAGCAGAAGCCGCGCTGCGCCTCGTCACTCGACCGGTACCAACGGACCGCCTCAGTGCCATCGACCGAAAGAGCCGCGCGGGCCACATTGACCGCGGCGTAATAAAATCCCGTCTGCCGGCGGCACTGCGAGCAATGGCAGCCAACGACTGGTCCTGGCGTCGCCATCGTTGAAAATCGCACGGCGCCGCAGAGGCAGCCGCCTGTATGCCGTCCGGTCATGATCGCTCTCCCGTTTATGACGGAACGTTGCCGCCGATCGCCCCCGGCGTCAAATCCATTCCGTTCAACGAAATCATCAGAAATCTTGAAAATCGCTGGCCTTATGCATGCTTGGTCGGCTCGAGCACCTGTTGCTCGACGACAACAGCCGCCAACCTCATCTCATCCCGGCATTGAATCGCCGGCTGTTGTCGGCGATACTTAAGGTCCAATTCACTCGACCCCCGGGAGACTGACATGAGAGCGACCCTGTCCAAACAGAAAGGAAAAATCCCCCACAAGGACATTCAGCTTCATGAATATTTCGTTCTCTCGCGCGAGGAAAAGCTCGCGACGCCATAACTCCTTCCTGAACCTTTTCCGTGACGATTCCAGTGCCGCCGACCGCGGCCGGCGTTGGTCGCGCATGCGCAAATTCCTCTCTTACTACCGTCCGCATCTGCCTTTGCTGCTCGCGGATCTGCTTTGCGCCATCCTCGTCGCCGGCACCGCTGTCGCCTTGCCGCTCTGCGCCAACATCGTCACCAGCAGGCTTCTGGCTCTGCCCGAGGCACCGCAGGCCTTCGCACAGATCCTGGCGATGGGCGGCATCATGCTGGCGGTTCTGGCGGTCCAGATCGCTGCGATCTTCTTCGTCGACTATCGCGGCCACGTCATGGGCGCCCGCATCGAGGCCACGGTGCGGCAGGAACTGTTCGAGCATTGCCAGAAGCTCTCGTTCAGCTTTTACGACCGCCAGCGCACCGGTCAGCTGATGAGCCGCATCACCAATGATAGCCTGTGGCTGGGCGAACTCTTTCACCATGGTCCTGAGGATCTTTCCATCGCCGTGCTCAAATATGGCGGGGCCATGCTGGTGTTGTTCTTCATCGATCCGCCATTGGCAGGCATCATCCTGCTGCTCACTCCGGTGGCGGTGGCCTATGCGCTCTATTTCAACCGGCGCATGAACCGCGCGCTCGAGGCCAGCAAACGGCAGATCGCCGCCGTCAACGAGCGCGTCGAGGATGCCCTCGCCGGCATCCGCGTTGTCCAGTCCTTCGCCAACGAGGCGCTGGAGCGCGAACGCTTCGCCGAGCAGAACCGGCGCTTCCTGCAAAGCCGCGCCGAAGGCTACCGCAGCGAGGCCTGGTTCTCGGTCGGCACCGAAACCTTCGCCCAGCTCATCACCATATTGGTGATCATCGTCGGCGGCCTGCGCATTTTGGCGGCGGAGCTGACCGTTCCCGATATGCTGACCTTCCTGCTCTGCGTCGCTGTACTGGTCGATCCGGTGCAGCGGCTCGCCAATTTCGTACGCCTCTGGCAGGAGGGTTACACCGGCTTCATCAGGGCCATGGAGATCCTGGAGATCGCCCCCGATATCACGGATCAGCCGGCCGCCCGTCCAATGGCGGCGCCAAATGGCGAGATCAGCTTTTCCGATGTTGCCTTCGGCTACGAGTCCGATGGTCCGCGCGTCCTCGAAAGGCTGTCGCTGACCATCGCGCCCGGAGAGTTCGTTGCCCTGGTCGGCCCCTCGGGGGTCGGCAAGAGCACGCTTTGTGCGCTCATACCACGCTTCTACGATGTCGAGGCCGGGGCGATCCGCATCGACGGCACCGATATCCGCGAGGTGACGCTGGCCTCGCTCCGCCGCCATGTCGGCGTGGTGCAGCAGGATGTCTACCTCTTTGCCGGTACCGTGGCGGAAAACCTGCGTTACGGCCGGCCCGACGCTACCGACGCCGAACTAGAGGCGGCGGCGCGCGCCGCCAATGCGCACGACTTCATCATGGCCCTGCCCCAAGGCTACGACACCGATATCGGCCAACGCGGCGTCAAGCTCTCGGGCGGCCAGCGCCAGCGCATTACCATCGCCCGCGCCTTCCTCAAAGATCCGGAGATCCTGATCTTCGACGAGGCGACCAGTGCGCTCGACAACGAGAGCGAACGGGCGGTGCAGCAGGCGCTGCTCAGCCTGGCAAATGGTCGAACCACCCTGGTCATCGCCCATCGTCTTTCGACCGTCCGCCATGCCGACCGCATCCTGGTCCTGACGGCTGACGGCATCGTCGAACAGGGCACCCATGACGACTTGATGGCACAAGGCGGCGTCTATGCCGGCCTGCACAGTATCCAGGCCAGCATCTGAGCCGCCATCCCCAAGCACAGCAATAAAAAAGCCCGGCATCGGCCGGGCTTTTCTTGAAGCGTTTCGGGCTGATATCAGCCGTTGGCAACCAGGCGCTTCTCATCGCGGCCGCCCTTCATGCGCTCGGCAAGCAGGAAGGCGAGCTCGAGCGCCTGGTCGGAGTTGAGACGCGGGTCGCAATGGGTGTGGTAGCGATCCTGCAGATCATCGGCCGTGACGGCGCGGGCGCCGCCGGTGCACTCGGTCACGTCCTTGCCGGTCATCTCGACATGGATACCGCCGGGATGCGAGCCTTCGGCGCGGTGGATCTGGAAGAAGCTTTCGACTTCCGACAGGATCCGCTCGAAGGGCCGGGTCTTGTAGTTGTTGAGCGTGATCGTGTTGCCGTGCATCGGGTCGCAGGACCAGACGACCTTGCGACCTTCACGCTCGACGGCGCGGATAAGCTTCGGCAAGCTCTCGGCAACCTTTTCGTGGCCGAAGCGGCAAATCAGCGTCAGGCGCCCGGCTTCATTAGCCGGATTTAGAATATCGATCAGCTGTAACAGATCGTCGGCCTGCAGCGACGGACCGCATTTCAGACCGATCGGGTTCTTGATGCCGCGGCAATATTCGACATGCGCATGGTCGGCCTGGCGCGTGCGGTCACCGATCCAGATCATGTGGCCCGACGTTGCATACCAGTCGCCCGAGGTGGAATCGACGCGGGTCAACGCCTCCTCGTAACCGAGCAGCAGCGCCTCATGGCTGGTGAAGAAATCGGTTTCGCGCAGCGCCGGCTGGTTTTCCGAGGTGATGCCGATCGCCTTCATGAAATCCATGGTTTCGCTGATGCGGTCGGCAAGCTTGCGGTAGCGCTCGCCCTGCGGGCTGTCCTTGACGAAGCCGAGCATCCACTGATGCACGTTTTCGAGATTGGCGTAGCCGCCCATCGCGAAGGCGCGCAGAAGGTTCAGCGTCGCAGCCGACTGCCGGTAGGCCATGGCCTGGCGCTCCGGGTTCGGAATGCGCGACTCCTCGGTGAACTCGATGCCGTTGATGATGTCACCGCGATAGGCCGGCAAGGTTACGTCGCCCTGCTTCTCGACATTCGAGGAACGCGGCTTGGCGAACTGGCCGGCGATGCGGCCGACCTTTACGACCGGCAGCTGCGCGCCGAAGGTCAGCACGACAGCCATCTGCAGAAAGGCGCGGAAGAAGTCGCGGATATTGTCGGCGCCATGTTCGGCGAAGCTCTCGGCACAGTCGCCACCCTGCAGCAGGAAGCCGTTGCCTTCGGCGACATTGGCGAGATGCTTCTTCAGGCGGCGCGCCTCGCCGGCAAAGACGAGCGGCGGATAGCTGGCGAGCTGGGCCTCCGTTGCCGCCAAAGCGGCTGCGTCGGGATATTCGGGAACCTGCAGGATCGGTTTCTGCCGCCAGCCGCTCGGGGTCCAATTCTCTGCCATCTCACTCACCTCACTCACATCCATACCTTAGGATGCCCTCAATATGCGGCGGCTTATAGACCTTTAGGTCAGTCTTGCAAAGACCATTCGCCGACAGTTGTCGCCTCGCCGCCGCCGCCCGCCATTCTCCAGTTAAACCAGCATATACCATGTCGATTTCCCCATATTTTAGACTTTCCATGTAGAACCGGTGAGAGTTTCAACATCGGGGTAATGGCATGGCGATCCTTCCGTCCGGTTTCATATCGGACCGCTCGGGCAATTTCGGCATCATGACGGCGCTGCTGGCGGTGCCGCTCTTCGGTGCTGCCGGCATGGCGGTTGATTTCGCCCACGCGCTCAGCCTGAGGACACAGCTTTTCGCCGCCGCCGACGCCGCCGCCGTCGGTTCGATCGCCGAAAAATCCGGCGCGGTCGCCGCCGCCATGACGATGAGCGGCAACGGCACGATCTCGCTCGGCAAGGACGATGCCCGCAACATCTTCATGTCCCAGATGTCCGGGGAGCTGACCGACGTTCACGTCGATCTCGGCATCGACGTCACCAAGACCGCCAACAAGCTGAATTCGAAGGTTTCCTTCAGCGCGACCGTGCCCACCACCTTCATGCGCATCCTCGGTCGGGACTCGATCACGATCTCGGGCGCCGCGACGGCGGAATATCAAACCGCCGCTTTCATGGATTTCTACATCCTGCTCGACAACACGCCGTCCATGGGCGTCGGCGCCACCGCGACCGATGTTTCCAAGCTGCAGGCTAAAACAGGCTGCGCCTTCGCCTGCCATCAGATGGACCAGAGCACCAACAACTACACCATCGCCAAGAGCCTCGGCGTCGCCATGCGCATCGACGTCGTGCGCCAGGCAACCCAGGCGCTGACCGATACGGCCAAGACCGAACGCGTCAGCAGCGACCAATTCCGCATGGGCGTCTATACATTCGGCACCAAGGCTGAGGACGCCAAGCTGACGACGATCTCCAGCCCAACCTCCGATCTGACGAAGGTGAAGAATTACACCGACGCCGTCGACCTGATGACCATTCCTTACCAGAACTACAACCAGGACCAGCTCACCAGCTTCGACAGCGCCCTGACGCAGATGAATACCATCATCGATCCGGCCGGTGACGGCACGTCGAATATCAGCCCTGAAAAGATCCTCTTCTTCGTTTCCGATGGCGTCGGCGACAGCTACAAGCCGTCGACATGCACCAAGAAGACCACCGGCGGCCGCTGTCAGGAACCGATCGACACCTCCTTCTGCAAACCGCTGAAGGATCGCGGCGTCAAGATCGCCGTGCTCTACACCACCTATTTGCCGCTGCCGACCAACGACTGGTACAACAAATGGATCAGTCCCTTCCAGAGCGAGATTCCGACGAAGATGCAGGCATGTGCCTCGCCCGGCCTCTATTTCGAGGTGACGCCGACCCAAGGTATCGCCGACGCGATGAAAGCGCTCTTCCTCAAGGTCATCCGCGCTCCCCGCATCACCAGCTAATCCATGCCGCCCGGAAGTGAGCCGCGGCTCCGGGTCGACGACATGCAGGGCTAAAGCCCCTCGCGGCCTAAAGCCGCTTGCCGTCGTGGATCCGATAGCTCGGCGCATACATGGTGACGAGCTCTTCGGCGGCCGTCGGATGCAGAGCCATCGTCCGGTCGAAATCGTCCTTGGTGCAGCCAGCCTTCAGCGTGATGCCGAGCAACTGCGCCATTTCGCCGGCATCGTGGCCGAGGATATGGGCGCCGACGACCTTGCGGCTCGCCGCATCGACGATCAGCTTCATGATCATCCGCTCGGCCCGGCCGGACAGTGTGGCCTTCAGCGGCCGGAACTGCGCGCGATAGACTTCGAGTTCGCCATAACGTTTGCCCGCCTCCTCTTCCGAAAGACCGACGGTACCGATCTCCGGCTGTGAGAAGACGGCGGTCGGGATCAGCTCGTAGTCCGGCCGGGTCGGATTGTTCTTGTATTCGGTTTCGATGAAGCACATCGCCTCGTGGATCGCCACCGGCGTCAGCTGTACCCGATTGGTGACATCACCGAGCGCATAGATGTTTTCGACATTGGTGCGGGAATATTCATCGACGATAACGGCGCCGCGTTCGTCGACGGCGACACCGGCCGCCTCCAGACCGAGGCCTTCCGTATTCGGATCGCGCCCGAGCGCCAACATGACGACGCCGGCCTGCAGCGTGCCACTGTTCAGTGTCTCCAGAATGAGGCCGCCGTCCTCACCCTTCGAAACCTTCTGCAGCATGTCGTGGCAGAGGATACGGATGCCCTTGGCGACCATTGCCTCGTGCAGCCCGCGTCTCAGATCCTCGTCGAAGCGTGACAGGATCTCGGCACCGCGATAGATCAGCGTCGTCTCGACGCCAAGCCCATGGAAGATATTGGCGAATTCGACGGCGATATAGCCGCCGCCAGCGATCACGATCGATTTCGGCAGTTCTTCGAGATGAAAGGCCTCGTTGGAGGAGATGCAGAGCTCGTGACCGGGAAGGGCCGCATGCGGGTTCGGCCGTCCGCCGGTGGCAACCACAATCGTCTTTGCGGTCACCGTCTGTCCAGTCTTCAGCAGCCGCACCGTATGGGCATCGACGAGTTCGGCGCGCGTTTCCAGGATCTCGGCATTGGCGCCGGCGAGCCCCTTCTTGTAGAGACCTTCCAACCGGGCGATTTCGACATCCTTGGCCGCCACCAGCTTCTTCCAGTCGAAGCTGCTCTCGCCGACCGTCCAGCCGAAGCCCGCCGCATCCTCGAAATGCTCGTGGAACTGCGAGGCATAGACGAAAAGCTTCTTCGGCACGCAGCCGCGGATGACGCAGGTGCCGCCATAGCGGTATTCCTCGGCGATCGCCACTTTCTTGCCGAGCGAGGCAGCGACACGCGCGCCGCGCACGCCTCCGGAACCGCCGCCGATGACGAAAAGGTCGTAGTCGTAGGAAGACATGAGGAGCTCCGGGAGGGAATCGCAGGAAGGATGTTCCTGATATAGGGGCGATCGTCACGAAAACAAAAGCCCGCTCCTGCGTCATCCCGTTCCCATCGCCGAATCTTCGCGGCAAATGGTCAATCCGGTCACCGTTACGGTTGATCCCGTCACCGTTTGCGGTTGACCCGGCCACGGTTTACGGTTGACCCGGCCGCCTCGGGCTGGCAGGCAATCCACGGGATATAGAAAGCATGCCGGAGCAAAAGATGGATCAGACTCTCTTCGCCAACCTGTGCAAGGCCGGCAAATTCAAGGAAGCGCTCGGGCTCGCCACCCAGGGCCACGAGAATGAGAAATTTACGCCAAGCCGGTTCGCGATGGACAAGAAAACAGGGCTGCCGATCTTCTATCGCGGCAACAAGCGCGTGGAACCGGATGAAACGGGTGTGTGGCAACTGGCAAAGAACTCGGATGCTTGGGGCTGAGCGGCCAGGGAGTATTCTTCAGATATCGCCGTTGTCAGCGGGTGATCCGGAAATCCGCCAGCGTCGTCTCGAGTTTAGCTGCTTCCGTTTCGACGCCTGAAACCGACGCTCCCGCGGGTCCCCGCCTGAGACGTTCGATCATTGTCGCGATGGCGATATCCGGTCCCGCGATCAACGCGACGACGGTCCCGTCCTGTTCATTGCGTACCCAGCCGGTCAGACCGAGGAGCACCGCCTCATCGCGCGTCCACATGCGAAAACCGACACCCTGGACCTTGCCGGATATCCGCACTCGGACAGCCTTGTCATGATCGGACATCTGCAGTCACCTGAAACCTCGCCGGCGGCATTTGCCGCATCATAGCAAAAAAGCCCGGACGATGCCGGGCTTTCGCAAGTTTGGTGGGACAGGCTTTACTGCTGGGCTGCCGGTGCGGGAGCCGGAGCGGCCGGGCTGTCGGTTGCCGGCGGCGGCGCCTTGATGACCTTGGAAAGCTCGGCGTTGCTCTGCTTTTCCAGATCGCGGGAAATGCCCTGCGCCCAGATGTCGGCAGCCTTCGCCGTCTCGCGCGAGGCGACAGGGCCGTCGCGCAGCAGCTTCTTGCCGACGTCGGAATTATAGAAATCGGCGATCGCCTTCAGCTCGTCGACGGTAAAGGTCTTGGCATAGGTGAGTGCTGCTTCCTTCTCCAGATCGCCACGGCGCGGCGCCAGCTTTAGCGCCTGCGCGTCGACCGTCGAGGAAATAACGTCCTGGTAGTTCGGCGAATCCTGGATCAGCCCGGCCTTCAGGCGCTCGGCGAGACCAGGCAGGATGTTGTCGAACTGGGCAGTGGCGCCGATGGCGTCGATCGCGGCGCGAGACGCCTTCAGCTGCTCCTCGGAGACCTCCTGCGCCTTGACGGCAGAGCCGAAGGCAAGCCCGGAAAGAACGACGGTCGCAGCGGCGAAACGGCCAAGACCTGCAATGTTCATCATGAGTATATGCTCCTGTTATCTGTTTGCCTGCAGTGTGCGCACACCCGCAGGACCGGCAATGATCGCAAGTGCCGCCATATTGATAAAGAGCCCGTGTTCAACGACGCCGGGTATGGAATTCAGCTCGCTCGAAAGCGCCTCTGCATCAGGAATGCGGCCAAAAGATGCATCGATGATGTGATGGCCGCCATCGGTGGTAAACTCTCCGTCACCGGACTGGCGCAGATTAAGTTCACCAGAAAGACCAAGCCGGGCCGCGACCTTCTCAATTGCGATCCGCGTCGAGACGAGCCCAAACGGATTGACCTCGATCGGCAGCGCGAAGGCGCCGAGCGTCTCGACCAGCTTGCTCTCGTCGGCAATGACGATCATTCGCTCGGAGGCGGCCGCGACGATCTTTTCACGCAGCAGCGCGCCGCCGCCGCCCTTGATCAGTCTCAGCCCCGCATCGACCTCGTCGGCGCCATCGATCGTCAGGTCGAGTGCCGGCAGTTCGTCAAGCGACTTCAGCGGTACGCCGAGTTCGACGCAAAGCCGCGCGGTCCTTTCCGACGTCGGAACGCCTTCGACTTTGAAGCCGCCAGCGACCTTCTCTGCCAGCAGCCGAACGAATTCCTCCGCCGTGCTGCCGGTGCCGATCCCGAGACGCATCCCGCTTTCGACATGAGCGAGTGCGGCCTCGGCGGCCTTGATCTTCATTTCGCGGGCATCCATGCGCCGCCAGCTCCGATTATTGCGTTGGATGTGCTGTTTACACGGCTCGCCTGGCAAACGAAAGTCAAAATCATCACGGAAAATGAAAAGCCGAAACAGATGCCTGCGGCCCTCCCGACCATTGCTGGACGTTGCTTTCCGCCGCGCGATCGCCTACCCCAGGAACGAGCTGTCGTTCCCGGGGCGACCCCGTCGCTCCCCGGGACGATCCTTTGTATCTCAGGACGATCCATCCCTCAAAGAGACATGCCCTTGACCCCTGCCCCCACTCGCCCGGCGCTTGTCGTCTTCGATCTCGACGGCACACTTCTCGACACCCATGTGGATCTGGTCGAGAGTCTGAACCATACGATCGCAGCCCTCGACCTCGAACCCGTCAGCTATGACGATCTCACCCACCTCGTCGGTCAGGGCGCGCGCGTGATGATCGAGCGCGCCTGCCGGCTGCGCGGCCATCCGCTTGAAAGCGATGTTCTGCCGCCGCTGGTCGAGCGCTTCGTCGCCCATTATGCCGGCAACATGCCCGGCCGTACCCAGCCCTATCCCGGCCTGGTCGCCGCCATGGACCGGCTCAAATCACAGGGTTACCGACTCGCCGTCTGCACCAACAAGATGGAAAGCCTGGCGCTCGGTCTGCTCGACAAGCTTGAGCTCACCCGATATTTCGACGCCATCACCGGCGGCGACACCTTCGAATACCGTAAACCCGACGCCCGCCACCTCACCGGCACCATCGACCGCGCCGGCGGCGACATCGCCCGCGCCGTGATGATCGGCGATAGCGTCAACGACATCGCCGTCGCCGGAAACGCTGGCGTTCCGTCGATTGCCGTGCCGTTCGGTTATTCCGACGTGCCGGTGAACACGCTGGGACCGGACCACATCATCACCCATTTCGATGAGCTGACGACGGAACTGGTCGAGATGCTGATCCGCGATTTCGCGGCGAAGGTTGCGGTCTGAGGCGATCGCTCGCCTCCGCCATTCCTCCAGAGGGGAGTGCAACACGGCACGCCCTCTCTACTTTGACTTTGTTTCCGTGCTCACCGCCAAAACAAAACGGGCGGCCCGAAGACCGCCCGCCAAAATACCTATAGAAACCTAGGTCAAATCTGCGCCCCACGCGCCTTGGTCGTCGCGTCGAAGGCCTTGTCGACATAGGCGTCGCGGCCGTAGACGTCGTCAAAATATTCCACCACACCGTCCTTGTTCGGCCAGGCGGTGAAGTAGGAGACGTAGACCGGGATCCTCTGCGGCACGCGCACAGCATGGTTCTGCCCACTGGCGATCTGCTTGGCGACGTCGTCAACCGTCGTGCCGAGCACGGCGGCCGCCATCGCACGCGGATTGGCAAGGCGCACGCAACCGTGGCTGAGAGCCCGCATATCGCGCTTGAAGAAGCTCTTCGACGGCGTGTCGTGCATGTAGATCGCGTGGCTGTTCGGGAACAGGATCTTCAGTTCGCCGAGCGCATTGTCGCTGCTCGGCGGCTGGCGCACCGAGACGTTGTCGGTCGAGCCGTACCAGTCGACGCTGGATGAGGCGACGGCATGGCCGTTCACCTCGACCTCGTAGCCGAGCTGGTCGAGATAGTTCGGGTCCGAGCGCAGCTTCGGCAGCATCTCATTGATGATGATCGATTGCGGCACGCCCCAGAACGGGTTGAACTCCACCGTCTCGATCTCGTCATCGAAGAAATAGGTCTGGTTGTTCTTGCCGCCGACCACCACGCGCATCGACAGCTGTTCCTTGCCGTCATTGTGGTAGTAGGCCATGTAGGCCGGCTGGTTGATCATGACGTAGCGGGAACCGAGATCCTCCGGCAGCCAGCGCGCCTGCTCCATGGCGACGACCAGCTTGTCGATCTTCGAGGCATTGGTGTCGCCGCCGGTCATGGCGCGCACCGTCGCCTGGCCGATGACGCCATCGGCCTTCAAGCCGCGCTCCTTCTGGAAATCCTCGACCAGCGCAACGATGTCAGGCGAATAGTCGATGCCGCCTGCGTAAGCAGCAAGCGTTGCCGCGTGATCCGTCCTGAGCGTCTCGGAACCGTGCTTGCCGATCGCCTTGACGATATTGGCGATCTCGGGCGAGCTGTCGCCGGGTCTCAGCAGCTTGTCGAGCGAAACGACGATCTGTTCCTCGTTGCCGCCGTCAGCGGCGCGAAGCTTTGCAAGCTCCGTCTTCAACGCCTGGAACTGCGGACTGTCGGGAGAGCGGTTGCCGATATAGGCACCGACATCGGGGCTCATGCGGGCAAGCTTCAGCACCGGCGTCAGGTTAACGACCTTGCGCTGGAAGTCGTGATAGCCGGAGATCTTGTTCGGATCGATGCGGCCGCGCTCCGTGTCCTGCACGAAGGCAAGGACCTTGGCGGAGAGTTCTAGCTCGAACTGCGTCAGCGCCCGGTCGCGGAAGGCGGGATCGGGATTGGCCGGGTCGATCGCCGGCGTCTGGACGGCGTAGTCGGCAGGGTCGAGACCGACGGAGGCCGCATCGGCAAGTGCCGTCATCGCCGCCTTCGCGCGGTCGTTGATCTGGTTGCCTTCGACCCAGACGAGCGGATTGCGGCTGTCGCCATAATAGGCTTCGAGCGCTTTTGCGACGTCGGCATTGGCGCGCACCTTGGCCTGCGCCAGGAAACGCCGCTGCACCGCAGGTTCGGCGCCGGCATCGCCGCTTGCCGAAACATCGGCGACCGCGCCGGTGACGACGGGATCGGCGAACTTGCCGGTATCGACGAGCTGCAGCGTCTCGGTTTTATAAGTATAATAACGCGGACCGCTCACCTTCGGCAGCGGCGCTTCCGGGTCGAGCCCGCCGAGCGAGCCCCCGACGGCGCCGCGCGGCACCGGTCGGCCGGGCGCCTGATCCATGAAGATGGTGCTCTGGCTCCGCTGCCTGTCGCCGCGCAGCATGTCCATCAGTGTGTAAGCATGCGCGGGTGCGGCACTCATCACTGCTATGCCGCAGGAAATTGCCAATGCGGATGCCGCGCTTTTCAAAACGAACGTCATATATCTTCCAGTCCCGGTCATGCTGTTCTCAGATCAAATCCCGCGAAACTCAAGCAGCGTAGGGCCTCATTGATCAGAAACCGGCCTGCGCCGCCAGCGCCGGCGGACTCAATTTTGTGTGACGGAGGTCCTGCACGGCGCCGTGCAGCAGTTCACACAAAATTATGAAATTATTAGTTAATTTTTTACCGAATTTTCGGCCACAGACCAGTGGGGCAAAAACGCCCGGACGCATAAAATTTCCGAAGTGGCCTAAAAGGCACGCCGAAAAGCCCGCGCAAACATGACTGTCATCTTCAATATTTCGCACGGCATCCGGTTTTCTTGTCGGACTTTCCAACCTATAAGACCTCATCTTTCGAAGATGCCCGAAAACAGCATGTAAAGGGAAGGCAAGGCCGATGACCGCAACCCGCACCGAAACCGATACTTTTGGCCCGATCGAGGTCGCCGCCGACCGATATTGGGGCGCCCAGGCCGAGCGTTCGCTCGGCAATTTCAAGATCGGCTGGGAAAAGCAGCCGCTGTCGATCGTGCGGGCACTCGGCATCGTCAAGCAGGCGGCCGCCCGCGCCAACATGTCGCTCGGCCAGCTCGATCCTGCCCTCGGCCAAGCCATTGTCGATGCCGCCCAGGAAGTGATCGACGGCAAGCTCGACGAGCATTTTCCGCTGGTGGTCTGGCAGACCGGTTCGGGCACGCAGTCCAATATGAATGCCAATGAAGTGATCTCCAATCGCGCAATAGAAATGCTTGGCGGCGTCATGGGTTCCAAGAAGCCGGTGCATCCGAACGATCACGTCAATATGAGCCAGTCGTCGAACGACACCTATCCGACGGCGATGCACATTGCCTGCGCCGAACGGATTGCGCACCAGCTGCTACCCTCCCTCAAGCACCTTCATGCCGCCCTCGACATGAAGGTCACCGAATTCAGCCACATCATCAAGATCGGACGCACCCACACCCAGGACGCGACGCCGCTGACGCTCGGCCAGGAGTTTTCGGGTTACGCCGCCCAGGTCGGCTCCGCCATCAAGCGCATCGAAATGACCCTGCCCGGCCTCTGCGAACTGGCCCAGGGCGGTACTGCCGTTGGTACCGGCCTCAACGCGCCGGTGGGTTTTGCCGAAAAGGTCGCCGAAGAGATCGCCGCCATCACAGGCATGCCCTTCGTCACCGCGCCGAACAAATTCGAGGCGCTCGCCTCGCATGACAGCATGGTCTTTTCCCATGGCGCCATCAATGCGGCGGCTGCCGCTCTCTTCAAGATCGCCAACGACATCCGCCTGCTCGGTTCCGGCCCGCGCGCCGGCCTTGGCGAGCTGGCACTGCCGGAAAACGAGCCCGGTTCCTCGATCATGCCCGGCAAGGTCAATCCGACCCAGTGCGAGGCGCTGACCCAGGTCTGCATTCATATCTTCGGCAACAACGCGGCGCTGACCTTCGCCGACAGCCAGGGCCATTTCGAGCTCAACGTCTACAATCCGATGATGGCCTATAATTTCCTGCAGTCGGTGCAATTGCTCGCCGACGCCGCCGTCTCCTTCACCGACAATTGTGTCGTCGGCATCGAGGCGCGCGAGGACAATATCAAGGCCGGCCTCGAACGCTCGCTGATGCTGGTGACCGCACTCGCCCCGAAGATCGGCTACGACGCGGCGGCCAAGATCGCCAAGACGGCGCACAAGAACGGCACGACGCTGAAGGAAGAGGCACTTGCGAGCGGCTTGGTGACATCGGAGGAGTATGACGCGATCGTGCGGCCGGAAACGATGATTGGGCCGAAGTAGGACGGTTGAGAAGGCCTGTCCGCTCCCCTCACTCATTCCCTTCCTCGGGCTTTGCCCGAGCGATGTCACAAGAATTGAGTGAGGATGAGTGGAGCGCCCTCCGAAATCTCCTGCCAAAGCGGATGAAAACCCCACTTTCGCATGCCTGCCCTGCCGGGGGAGCAACTCACGGCAAACCTGGGAAACGTCAAACCAACAGCGAAAAATTGTCCATCACGACAGAATTGCCCATGAAGTCGAACCGGATTTCTTCGATGTCTTCGAGATTGACCTCGAGATTGGGGCCGGTGACCTCAAGTTCCTGCTGATAGACGATCAAGCCGTCGTTCAGCGCGGTGAGCGTCAGGTGAAAGGGCGATGCCGACAATTCGGCGATGGAAACGCTCTGAAAGGTGAACTCACCGCCATCGAGCATTTTCAAGACGACGGGCGCCGAACCCGGGGCTAGAACGGTGTCGCTGAAACCATCCTCGGTGATGGCGTCGACGCCCGGGATGGTATCATAGACATAACCGTTCAGAAGCGTCAGTTCATGACTGCCGTTCACAGAGAGCGCAAAGCCCCGATAGTCAGGGAGGAAGAAATTATCTGCCCTTGATGTGACGCCCATATCGTCGAAATCGAGGACTTCGTGATATTTGTCCTCTTCATTGACGCCGTCGATCGCGAGCGTCAGAACCCCGACATCCGTGCCGCCTGCGCCATCGGAGATCTTGTAGCGGATTTCTTCGATCAGTTGTTCGTGCGCCCGCAGGTTCTTCACCACGTCGAGCGTAAAATCCAGCTCGTACTCGAAATGGCCGTCCGGCCGCACGGTGAAGGTTCCATAGTCCCCTCTTATGATGGTTTCCTGGGCGAGCCCATGTTTCGCGTCGACGCGCACACCGTCGAAAAAGCGAAGATAAAGCGTCGATCCCTCGGGATCGCTGTCATTGGGGAGCAAGTCACCTCGGATCCAGTCGTGCTCGAAGAAAATGCGGAGGTCGTCGTTAGCAGTTGGCTTTGCATTCGTCATCGGAAGCTCCAGCAAGTTAACGCGGCCGGGAATATGGACTGGCTGCGAACCGAAGGCAACTTTGAGTCGTCTTTAACGGAAGCTCGTGCCTTTTTCGCTATTTCACCTCGTTACGCGCCGGCAGCGAAAACATATGCGACCATGGCCTCGACCGGCGGGACTGCGACCGTATCCCGATTGCATTTGCGCTGCAGCGGATTTAGACCGGTTCCAATTTAGCGACGCCCTACCAGAAAGGTCACTTCGATGGCTGACGATCTCTTCCCGCTCGGCAAGGATGCCACCCCCTACCGCAAGATCAGCGGCGACCATGTCTCGGTCGATACGTTCAAGGGCCAGGAGATTCTGACCGTCGAGCCGGAAGGCATCCGCCTGCTGGCCGAAACCGCCTTTGCAGATATCAACCACCTGCTGCGCCCCGGCCACCTGAAGCAGCTCGCCGCGATTCTCGATGACCCGGAAGCGACGGACAATGATCGTTTCGTCGCCTACGATCTGCTGAAGAACGCCAATATCGCCGCCGGCGGCGTGCTGCCTATGTGCCAGGATACCGGCACGGCGATCATTATGGGCAAGAAGGGCCGCAGGGTCTGGACCGAGGGCGAGGATAGTGCAGCGTTGGCCCGCGGTGTCATGGATGCCTACGAGAAGAAGAACCTGCGATATTCGCAGCTCGCGCCCATCAAGATGTTCGAGGAGAAGAATACCAGGAATAACCTCCCGGCCCAGATCGACATTTATGAGGAAGGCACCGACGCCTATGAATTCCTCTTTGTCGCCAAGGGCGGCGGCTCGGCCAACAAGACCTTTCTCTACCAAGGCACGCCCTCGCTGCTGACGCATGACCGGATGATCGACTTCCTTAAGGAGAAGATCCTGACGTTAGGGACGGCAGCCTGTCCCCCCTACCATCTGGCGATCGTCATCGGCGGCACGTCGGCCGAGATGAACCTGAAAACCGTCAAGCTCGCCTCTACACGCTATCTCGACGCGCTGCCAACCGAAGGTTCCGAGAGCGGCCATGCCTTCCGCGACATCGAGATGGAGAAGGAAATCCATAAGCTGACGCAGCAGATGGGCGTCGGCGCCCAGTTCGGCGGCAAGTATTTCTGTCACGACGTGCGTGTCATCCGCCTGCCCCGCCACGGCGCGTCGCTGCCGATCGGGCTCGGTGTCTCCTGTTCCGCCGACCGCCAGGCCAAGGGTCGCATCACCCGCGACGGCATCTTCATCGAGCAGCTGGAAAGCGATCCGTCGAAATACATGCCCGAGATCGACGAGGCGAAACTGTCGGAATCGACGGTGCGCATCGATCTCAACCGGCCGATGGCCGAGGTGCTTGCCGAACTCTCCCGGCATCCCGTCAAGACGCGCCTGTCCTTGACCGGCACCATCATCGTTGCCCGCGATCTTGCCCATGCCAAGATCCGCGAACGGCTGGAAAAGGGCGAAGGCATGCCCGATTACCTGAAGAACCACCCCGTCTATTATGCCGGCCCGGCCAAGACGCCTGCCGGCTACGCCTCCGGCTCCTTCGGCCCGACGACGGCCGGCCGGATGGACAGTTACGTCGACCAGTTCCAGTCCTTCGGCGGCTCGATGGTGATGCTCGCCAAGGGCAACCGGTCGCGCGCCGTGCGCGAGGCCTGCAAGAAACACGGCGGATTCTACCTGGGTTCGATCGGCGGCCCCGCCGCCCGTCTTGCCCAGGACTGTATCCGCAAGGTCGAAGTCTTCGAATATCCCGAACTCGGCATGGAAGCGGTCTGGAAGATCGAAGTCGAAGACTTCCCCGCCTTCATCGTCATCGACGACAAGGGCAATGACTTTTTCCAGGAACTGAATTTGGGCTGACCGGGCGGGCTGCGTTGCAGCCTGCTTTATCGTGCCGACGCCTTATTCGATGCCCTGATGTTCGGCGCCGTCACCGCCTCGCTGATACTGACCACATCCCGGCATCGACCCTTGCCAAATCTCCCTGCGGAAAGCACCGGCGAAGAAGCCGGTGTGCTCCAGCAGCAGGGCGCCAGCCGCGACGGCGGTGAAGGTCAGAATTGCGAAAGAAACATGAGGGCGCGTTTCCATGATCTCACGTCCCGGTCTGCGCGTTGCGATCGCGTCCACTGCCAGAAAATGTCGCCCCGAAATGCCGGGACCAAAATACGAAACGGCCAAAACCAACTGTCGACAAGATGAATACGATTCCACGCAAAGAAGAACTGTAAGTTTTTTAGACACCGCTCCCGCAAAGCGGGTATGCATTGTCCCGCCGAAGATACGTTTTTCCGTGGAGAATCATAGGCCTGATCGAAGTATTGACCCATCGGGCATTTGTCGTATGTAATCTTTGGTATATATCGCTTTAATCTTTTCCCAAGAAATTTAAGCTAACAAACAGAATATTGCCTTTGAATATATGAGGAGTTCGCCGGATGAATACGGCTGTCGCGCCCAAGGTGCCGGTTCCCGATGTTGCGGGTCAGATCACCTATGCCATGCGCTCCATGGGCGTTGCGCCGATACCGCGCAATTACGAACTCTTCTATGAGGCCTATATCGGGTCCAACCCGGCGCTCACCCGCGAACTTGCTGCGCTCGGCAGCCAGGTGACCCAGGCCGAGCTCGATGCGCTCGGTGCGCAGCATTTCACCCACAGTCCCGCCCGCATCTTCGACGACGCTCATACGCGTCTTGCTGGCGAACTCGACGGCCTGTTGCGCATCCTCAGGCAGGAGCAGAACTCGCTCGAAAGCTATACCAGGCTGCTCGGCGAGACCCACAAGCGCATCACGTCCAAGAGCAATGCCAGCGTCGAACTGATCGAAAACGCCATCGATCTCCTCAGCCAGGCGACCGGCGACACCATGGCGCATGGCGAACGCACCGTTGAGGATGTCGTCCAGCGCTCGCAGGAAATGGACCAGGTCCGCAAGGAACTCGACGAATACAAGCGCATCGCCAACACCGACTCGCTGACGCGCCTTTCCAACCGCCGCGCCTTCGACGACCGCCTCGCCGCCGTCTTCGACAATCCGGGCATGCGGCCGGTGACGGCGCTGTTGCTTTGCGACATCGACAATTTCAAGAAGATCAATGACACCTACGGCCATCCGGTCGGTGACAAGGTGCTCGCCACCGTCGCCTCCGTCATCCGCAGTAATGTCCGCCGCGACATCTTCGTCGCCCGCACCGGCGGCGAGGAATTCGCCCTCATCATCGACGGCAACACGCCCGAGGAAGTCATCGCAATCGCCGAGCGCATTCGCCGCACCCTGGAGACGACGCCCTTCAAGAATTCCCGCACGCGGGTGAATTACGGTCCGGTCACCGTCTCGATCGGCATCTGCATGGCCTCAAGCGCCGACGATGCCGGCGAACTCTACAGCAAGACCGACATCGCGCTTTACGGCGCCAAGAATGCCGGCCGCAACTGCACCATCCTCTATCAGGACGGCATGCAGAAGGATTTCACCAAGAGCTGGCTGATCTACAAGACCTGACGGGAATTCCGCACCGTGTGCACGCTGTCACCATAAGGTGACGGCGGCTTTACCACATCGTCTTCGCCGCCCGCCCCGGCCATTCCCGGTCGTAGGTTTCCTGATCGAAATCGCCGACCGCCGCCTTCAGCATCTGCCCGGGCGTCGGCAGCTTCGCCGGATCGGCGAAGTGCTCTCCATTCCAGAGCTCGGCCCGCATCACGGCGCGCGCGCATTGGAAATAGACCTCATCAATCGAAATCACCACGACGGTGCGCGGGTGTTTGCCGTCCATTTCGAAGCTCGAAAGCAGCGTCCCATCGTCGGAGACGACACCGCGGCCGTTGATGCGCATCGTCGTATTGGAGCCGGGAATCAGGAACATCAACGCCAGACGTGGATCGCGCACGATGTTGGAAAGTGAATCGACGCGGTTGTTGCCGCGCCAGTCCGGCAAATGCAGCGTCTCGTCGTCGACGACGCGCACGACGCCACCGAGATCGCCGCGCGGCGAACAGTCGAGACCCTCGGGGCCGACTGTCGCAAGCGCCGCGAAAGGTGAGATCTCGATCATCTCCCGATAAAGCGGGGTCAATTGCTTCGTCACCTTGCTGACCGAGGCCGGCGAAAGCCCGGCGCCATAGATCGTGTTGAGCTCTTCGATGCTGCTGATGATTTTCATGAGGCGTCCCGCCGCGGCTTGATATCAGGACGGACGCTACAATGCCGCGCGCCTTGCCGGAAGCTCAAAAAACGGAATGATCTCTGCATCTTTTTTGATGCTTTCGTCCGCCGCATCACCCACGTCCCGATCGCCATCGAGAAACGCCGCGATCGCCGCAAGAACCGGCGCGGCGCCGATGATGCGCCGGTGACCGAAGCCGTTCGCCCAGTAAAGCCGGACGCTCTTTCCGGCCGCGCCATAGCGCCTGGCATGGAGCGACGACACCTCCTTGTCATCCTCGGCATGGATGACGAGCACCGGCCGGCCGATCGCGCCGGCCGCCTCCCCGGCGTCGAAATCCTCCAGTCTCCGTCCGGTGACACGGTAAACCTCATTCCCCAGCGCCGCCTGCGCCGCCGGGCGAAGGTCGATCATCCCGCCGAAATCGGTAAACAACCAGCCCATTTCGCTGGGCGCGCCGATCAGCGCCAGGCGCTCGCCGGTTAGAGGCGCCACGCCAGGCAGCAAGCCTGCCGCCGACACCATCAGCGCCGCACCGCCGAAGGAATGACCGATTGCCGCATCGAAGGCGCCGAAACGCGCCTCCGCCGCCGCGATCGTCTCGACCGCCAGCCCCATATGCAGGAACCGTCCGCCCGAACGGCCGTGGCCGGGAAAATCGAGCGCCACGACCTCGGCGCCTGATGCCGCAAGCATCGAGACGAGCTCTGCCATATAGGCGGCGCTCGATCCCCAGCCATGCGTCACCAGATAGCGTTTGCGCTTGCCCCTCGCCCCGCCGTTCAGCCGATAGGCATGCGCCCCTCGCCCGCCTGCAAGCTTGAGGGTGAAGTGTTCGGCGCCGGCAAGCCTAGCCGCTCCCGCTGCATGCGCCATCTTCGCCTTGGCTCCCTTCGGGATTGGCGATGGCGTCCGGCAGAACAGCTGGAATGCCGCTCTGCCTGCCAGGTCAGCCGAAACTGCCTGAAGGGCCGAAAACGCGAGGCGGGTGACGTCAAGCGCAAAGTTTGCCATAGTGAGATTCCAAAAGACTGTTCAACACTGAACAATAAAGTACAACGATGAACAAAAATCAATCCCTTCCCTGGGATCATCCGCGTTTTCGCAGCTGGATCGCGGTGGCGCGTGCCTGTCAGCTGATGCAGCAAACGCTGTCCCGCTCGCTTGCCGATCTCGACATCAAGCCGCCGCACCTCGATATCCTGGTCAACATCTATCGTTTCGAAGGAATCTCGCAGCAGGAGCTGGCGCGCAAGCTGCTGGTCGGCCGCTCGAACATGAGCATGCTGCTGCCGCAGATGGAACACCGCCGGCTGATCGAACGACGCGGCGACGAGCGCGACAAGCGCGTGCTGCGCCTTCATTTGACGCCGGAGGGCCGGAAGCTGACTGAGGCAGCGATGGCGATCCAGACCGATCTCATCGAGCGCACGCTCTCGGAAGAGCCGATCGAGCAATGCATGGCGACCGCCACCTCGATGGAGCGTATCATCGCCATGCTGCTCAAGGAGTTGCGCGACGACGATTAGACGAATGCATGTCGCCCAAAAGTGTGCAGCGGTTTTGGGAAGACGACATGCATAAAACCAAGACCTAAAGCGCCTCGCATGAACCAAGTTCGATGCGAGCGCTTGATGATCAATGCAGCGTCGGTGCTGCCGTCGTGCCGGCCAGCGAGCGGTACTCCCAGGCAGCAACGATGATCAGCACCAGCGTCGCCAGAATGCCCAGCAAATAGACCTCGATGAAGGGGGCTGCGAAGGCAAGCAGGATCACAAGCACCAGCCCGGCCAGATGCGACAACGGCAACTGCCCGCTGGTCGCGCCCTTGAACCAGAGATTGCCGATCAGGAACAGGCCGGAGCCGCCAAGCACCGCCGCGGCGATGCCGAGATCGCCGGTCTCATGCGGATGCGAGAACATGAACTCGACGGCCACCGCATGGACGATGATGCCGGCAAGGATCGGAATATGCCCATAGGTGAAGGCCTGCCGCGCCAAGCTGCCCGGCGTCTCTTCATGTTCGATGCGGTGGGCAGCACGGCCGTGGCCGAAGCGGAAATACAGCCACCACATGGCGACCGTGCCGATGAAGGCGATGACGAAGACAATGCTGGTCAGCCCCGAAAACGGCAGCTCCGAAAAGGTGCGTCCGGAAACGAGAATCGCTTCGCCGAGGCAGATGATGACGAAGAGCGCGCAGCGCTCGGCCATATGCGCACCCGAAACGTCCCAATCCCGCGCCGTCGAGCGGCCGAGCCCCGGCACGGCAAAGCCCGCGGCCGGCCCGATATATTCGATCGTAAGCGCGATCACCCAGGCGATCAGCCGGGCCTCGTGCTCGAGCAGCCCGCCGGCGATCCAGAAGACCCCGGCAACCACCAGCCAGGTGGTGATGCGGACGAAATTCAATGTGTTGGCGCGATCGACGCGCGTCATCGCATAGGTCGTAAACAGCGAGCGCCCGACCTGCATGGCCACATAGGCGCCGGCAAACAACAGCCCCTTGTCGCCGAAGGCCTCGGGAATCGAGGCAGACAGCAGCAGACCGAGCATCATCAGCGCCACCAGCATGCCGCGCACCGGCATCTTGTCCGGATCGAGCCAGTTCGTCACCCAGGCGGTGAAGATCCACACCCACCAGACGGCGAAGGTCATCAGCGCTGCCTCGGCGGCGCCGAGCGGCGTGTAGTGGGCGGCGAGCGCATGCGAAAGCTGCGAGATCGAAAAGACGAAGACCAGGTCGAAGAACAGTTCGAGGAAGGTCACCTTGCTGCCGGCAGCACTCCCTTTGGCGCGCAGCCAGTTCTTTCCGTTCGTCTTCGCCATATGGCCCCCCGATGGCTGGAATTATGCGTGGATTGAGAGTGATAACGGCGCCGGTCAGCGCGGCTTTTCGGCCGTGTCGCGGTTCATGCCCTTTTCCTTCAGCTCGTCCTCGTAGGCCGAAAACAGCTCAGCGCCCCGTTCGCCGAGTTCGCGCAGATAGGTCCAGGTGTAGATGCCGGTATCGTGCATGTCGTCGAAGCCGATGCGGACTGCGTAATTGCCGGTCGGCATCATCGAGATGATCGCGACATTGCGTTTGCCTGATACCGTCACCTTCTGCCCCGGCCCGTGGCCCTGAACCTCGGCCGAGGGCGACAGCACGCGCAGGAGCTCGGCCGACAGGTCGAAACTCTGACCGTCGTTGAAGGTCACCACCAGCCGCTGCCGGTCTTTCGAGACGCGGAGTTCCGTTGGCCAGATATCGCTCATCATTTTGTCCTCTTCTCATGCGAGGAGTAGGCGCTGATCTTTTTCAGCGCAAGCTGAAATTGGCATGCGCACGCGACCTGTTTCCCTTGACGTGACAATAGCATATGCCCACATTGACTGGAGTACGGAGATACAGGTGAACACTAGAGTTGGAACGATAGGCAATGCATCGCCGCTGGTGGCAGGTGCGCACCCTATGATCGACCCCTTCGGGCGGGCGGTCACCTATCTCCGCGTCTCCGTCACCGACCGCTGCGATTTCCGCTGCACCTATTGCATGGCTGAGAATATGACCTTCCTGCCGAAGAAGGATCTCCTGACGCTGGAAGAGCTCGACCGGCTCTGTTCCGCCTTCATCGCCAAGGGTGTCAGCAAGATCAGGCTGACCGGCGGCGAGCCCCTGGTGCGCAAGAACATCATGTATCTGGTGCGCCAGCTCGGCCAGAAGATCGGCTCCGGCCTCGACGAGTTGACGCTGACGACCAACGGCTCGCAGCTTTCCCGCCACGCCGAGGAGCTTTATGATTGCGGCGTGCGCCGCATCAACGTCTCGCTCGATACGCTCGATCCCGACAAGTTCCGCAAGATCACCCGCTGGGGCGATTTCGCCAAAGTCATGGAAGGCATCGACGCAGCTCAAAAGGCAGGGCTGAAGATCAAACTCAACGCCGTGGCGCTGAAGGATTTCAACGATGCCGAGATGCCGGAGCTTCTGCGCTTCGCCCACGGCCGCGGCATGGATTTGACCGTCATCGAAACCATGCCGATGGGCGAGATCGAAGAAGACCGCACCGACCAGTACCTGCCGCTCTCGAAACTGCGCGCCGATCTCGAGGAGCAGTTCACCCTTGCCGACATCGACTACCAGACCGGCGGCCCGGCGCGTTATGTCCGGGTCGAAGAAACCGGCGGCCGCCTCGGCTTCATCACGCCGATGACCCATAATTTCTGCGAGAGCTGCAACCGTGTGCGCCTCACCTGCACCGGTACGCTCTATATGTGCCTCGGCCAGAACGACGCCGCCGATCTGCGCGCAGCCCTGCGCGCCACCGAAGACGACGCCCTCCTCCACGCCGCCATCGACGAGGCCATCACCCGCAAACCCAAAGGCCACGACTTCATCATCGACCGCACGCATAACCGCCCGGCCGTGGCCCGGCATATGAGTGTCACCGGTGGGTGAAAAATAGGGGTAGTACGCACCCCACCCGCCCGCATTCCTGTGCTCGTCACAGGAATCCAGTACGCCCAAGTCCCTGGGCGCGGAAAACGCACTTGCTGTAGGGAGTCATTCACGGCGCCGACGCGCTGTGGCTGGATTCCTGTGACGAGCACAGGAATGAGGGAGGAAGGGTTGATATCCGGGCACCGTCTGGCCCGCACCAAAGGTATGATCATGCTGGTCGCCATCCACGACCTCGACCAGGCGCTGCGCTTCTCTCCGCCCTGTCAGTCGATCAATCGCTGCGCGGTAAACTTGTCCGTAACAAGCATGTCGATGACGCCTACGCGGAGCGCACCGGCGATAGCGTCCGTCTTTTTGGTCCCGCCGGCAAGTGCAATGACCCGGTCCACCCGTTCGAGATCCTCAAGTGGAAGCCCTATGACCCGATCATCAAGGGGTGTCTTGACCGGCTTGCCGTTTCTATCGAAGAAGCGAAGCGAGATGTCGCCGACGGCTCCCGCTTCCGCGAGATCGGACAGTTCGCGAGACGAAAAGATGTTGCCGGACCGTGCGAGAAGTTCGGAAGGTTCGACTGCCCCGATTCCGACGATCGCAAGCGTTATGCTGCCGAACAGATCCATCGTCTCGCGGACGAACGGGTCGGCCTGCATAAGAAGCTTTGCCTCTCTGGACGTCGTAACGCCCTGCACAGGGAGCAGTTTCGGTTCGGCGCCAGTCAGCCGCGCAAGCCGCGTGGTAAGCTGCGTCGCATGCGTCTGCACTGAAGGATCGCCCATGCCTCCAAGGGTCTGGACGACGTACTTCGCCTGAGCGCTCTTCAGGGGATGAATGTTCTCGACCATCTTGGAGATGGTCTGGCTCCAACTCGAAACGCCGATGATCTCCCCTGGCGCAAGCGTCACCTCCAGGAGATGAGCCGCTGCCTCTCCGATACGGGCCATGATGGCTCCGTCCCGATCTTCCGTGCACTCGACGACGATCGCCTCCGGCAAATCATATTTCTCGCGAAGAGCGCCCTCGAGCTCACTGTAGGTGCCAGCGGGGGGTGTCACGCTGGTTCGCACAATATCTTCAGCCTCGGCGCGCTTGAGCATGCGCGACACCGTCGCCTGCGACAGGCGAAGGTGCTGTGCGATCTCCGCCTGTCGCCGTCCCTCCAAGTGGTACATCTGGGCGACCCTTGAGATGAGGCGGAGTTCGTTGAGGCGAGTCATCGCTAATCCTGGAGTGAATTTTTATTCATCATTAGCCGTTGTAATGCGTGACGTCGAGCGGGCAAGTGCATCATTCCAGCTATCCAGAAGCACCGCTCGATCCACGGGTTCCGGGTCAATGATCTGTGAGCTGCGGGGCAGCTCTGCGATAACAGGGAGATCTCTCCACAAGCCAAGTGAGAGACCCGCAAGATATGCAGCTCCCAAAGCCGACGCCTCGGGTGCTTCGCATTGGATCACGGGATGTTCGATGAGGTTCGAGACACACTGCATTAGGAATCGGTTCTGGCTCGGTCCGCCATCGACATAGAGGGCCCCGAGCTCGCCGCCGCTTTGCGCTCGCATGGCTGCGATCACGTCGTGCACCTGGAAGGCGATCGAATCGGTTACCGACCGCGCCATTTGCGCACGTGTCGTATTGAAATTGATCTGGGAGAACAGGGCACGGGCGTCGGAGTTCCAATAGGGCGCGCCCAATCCCACGAATGCTGGCACGAAGCCCGGTCCGCCCGGTTCGGCGCTTGCCGCAAGTTCGACAAGGGCCGCCACGTCCGAAAGGCCGAGAATGCCTGCCATCCAGGGGAGACTGGCAGCGCAAACGAGAATATTGCCTTCGAAAGCGAACGTCGGCTTTCCCTTGATACGCCATGCCACGGTCGTTGTGACGCCGTTGCGTGGGGGAATAAATCGCGCAAGCGTCGTCATCACCGAAGAGCCGGTTCCAAAGGTTACCTTGCCATCACCCGGCTTGAATGCGCCATGACCGAACAGCGCAGCATGGCTGTCTCCGATCGCGGCCATTATGGGCGTTCCATCCGGCACGCCTGGCAATCCTTGCGTCCTGCCGAATTCGGCGGAACTGTCGAGCACCTCGGGCAGGAGTGCGATATCGACGCCGAAAATCTCGCCCAGTTCCTCGCTCCATCTCTGCTCCTGGAGATCGAACAACTGACTCCTGGCGGCATTGGAAGCATCGCCGACATGCCGGCGACCACCCGTCAGGCAGTGGACGAGCCAACTGTCGATCGTTCCCAGCCGCACCGATCGCCCGGCCGGCATACGGTCGAGCAGCCATCGGAATTTCGAACCCGGGAACATCGGATCCAGTGGCAGGCCTGTGAGCGCCTGCACGCGATCAAGGTGGCCTTCGGCAATGAGACGTTCGCAATCCTGTGCCGTTCGACGGCACTGCCAGCTCACCACCGGTCCAAGTGGTTCGCCCGTTTCGGCGTCCCAGGCCGTGACCGACTCGCGCTGATTGGAAATCGCCACGGCCTCGATAACCACGTCGGGAGCGGCCTTCAGGCAGGCGTCGATCGCCTCGCAGACGGATGCGTAGAGCCGGCGTGGGTCTTGTTCGACCCAGCCCGGCTTCGGATAGGCGATGCCGACTGGAGCCGAACCTCTGCCGACAATTTCTCCCTTTTCGGAAACGACAACTGCCTTCGAATTGGTGGTGCCCTGGTCGATTGCCAGAATTGCCCGCATTCTATCCTCCTCGGATCAGACGGCAGCCGGGACGACAAATAAGCGTCCCGGCCGATCACGTGATCCCAGTTACTTGCGCCTGATCAGCGACTGCGCGGCGTCGGCGATCGCGGACGGCGCCATCCCGAATTCGTCGAGCAGAAACTCCGCCGAACCGGTTGGAGCGTAGACGCCGGGAACGCCGAGACGTTTCATCGGAACCGGAGCATTGTCGACCACCACTTCTGCTACCGCGGACCCGAGACCGCCAAAAATCGAATGCTCTTCGGCTGTGACGATCGCTCCGGTTTCCTTCGCCGCAGCGATGATGGCGTCCTCGTCGATCGGACGAACCGTTGCAAGGTTGAGCACCCTGGCGTTGATGCCGCGTTCTGCGAGGATCTCGGCAGCCTTCAGAATTCGATGAGTCAAAGTACCGTTTGCGATAAGGGTGACGTCAGAACCCTGGCGAAGGAGGTTTGCCTTGCCAAGTTCGAACTTGTGACCCTCCGGGAGCAGATCCGGCACACCCACGCGAGACAGGCGCAGGAAACAGGGGCCGTTGTAGGCCGCGGCCCACTCCACCGCAGCAGCTGTTTCGATGCGGTCACAAGGCGCAATGACCGGAAGATTAGGCAGAACCCGCGTCCAGGCGAAGTCTTCGATCGAGTGATGGGTCGGGCCGAGTTCGCCATAAGCCATCCCGGAAGAAATGCCGACCAGTTTGACGTTGGCGTTCGAATACGAAATATCGGCCTTGATTTGCTCCAGCGACCGTCCCGTTAGAAATGGAGCGGCGGCGCAGACGAACGGAAGGCGTCCGCCGTTGGCGAGGCCTGCTCCAACTCCGACCATGTTCTGCTCGGCGATACCGACATTGACGAGGCGCTCCCCAAACTTCGCCTTGAAGCCGCCGAGCTTGGAGGAACCGACGGAGTCGTTGCAGACGGCGACGATCGTTTCGTTTTCGGCTGCCAGCCGCTCAAGCGTAGAGGCGAATGCGTCGCGGCAATCGTAGAGCTTGGGTGCGTGTATTGGCGCGTTCATTACAATGCCTCCGACAATTCTGCCAATGCGATTTCGTATTGTTCCTTGTTCGGCACCTTGTGGTGCCAGTCGACCCGGTCCTGCATGAACGAGATTCCATGCCCCTTGTTGGTATGGGCCACGATGCAATGCGGTCTCGATCCCCGGTGTTCGAGGGCCGAAACGACTTCGCTCATATTGTTGCCGTCGATCTCGGTGACCTCCCAATCGAAAGCTTCAAGCTTCGGACGAAGCGGCGCGAGATCGTTGGTTTCAGCTAGGGCTGCGCCCTGCTGGAACCTGTTGTGGTCGATGACCAGCGTCAAGTTATCGAGCTTGAACTGCGCGGCCGCCATGATCGCTTCCCAGTTGGAGCCCTCCTGCATCTCACCGTCGCCGGTGACGACGTAGGTGTGATATTTCGCGCCCGAGAGCTTGGCAGCTTTCGCCATTCCTATTGCGACAGGAAGACCGTGGCCGAGCGGCCCGGTATTCGTTTCGACGCCAGGAACCTTGTTGCAATTTGGATGTCCGTTCAGCCTCGAATGCGGCTGCAGAAAGGTGGATATCTCGTCCTCCGGAATGAAGCCGCGTTTTGCGAGCGTCACATACAGAGCGCATGCAGTATGCCCCTTCGAAAGAACGAACCTGTCGCGGTCGGGGTGCTTCGGCTGATCGGGCCAAACATTCAGCACACGAAAATAGAGGGCTGTCAAAATGTCGATGACCGACATTTCCCCGCCAATATGGCCGGCGCCCGCTTCAAAGACCGCCTGGAGATCGCGCAATCGAATCTCGCGAGCGACCCGCTCGAGTTCTATCGTATTCATGGATTCCTCATGTGCATAAATATTCATTTATCAATATTCTTGCACAAGAAGCCGATTAGTCAAGCCCTTTAAGCGGCACACCGGCCGCCCGAAGTCCATAAACCCTGTTGACAGCAGGAAAGCAACTTGTTAATGAATTTTCCAGCATGAGTGAATATTTATTCTTGGAATGAACTAGCTGGTAGCCTAGGCATAGGGAGGAACAATGGTGGCGCTCGATATCAATGAAAACGGGCTTTCGTCCGGCGCCTGGTTGAGCAAGCTCAAGGGAGCCACCGGGCCGCTCGTGGGGCTGCTGGCGCTTTGCATCTTTCTGAGCTTCAGCACCGACACGTTTCTTTCGGTTCGGAATGGCCTCAACATCCTCGATCAGATCACTGTTCTCGGCATCATGGCCGTCGGAATGACATTCGTCATTCTGATCGGCGGCATAGACCTCTCCGTCGGCTCGGCACTCGCTCTGGCGATGATGGTCATGGGCTGGACCGCGAATGTCGCCGGCCTGCCGCTGCCGGTCGGGATCGTTTTTGCTCTGGTCGCTTCGGGAATTTCGGGGCTGATCGTCGGACTTCTGGTGACGCAGTTCAGGGTTCCAGCGTTTATTGCCACTCTTGCGATGATGTCGGCGGCTCGCGGCGTCGCAAATATGATCACGGACGGCCAGCAGATCGTAGGCTTCCCCGACTGGTTCATGATGCTGGCGATAGATCGCCATTTCGGCGTGTTGACAGCCACCGTGTTTCTCATGCTTGCGGTTGTTCTTGCGGCCTGGCTTTTCCTGCACTTCCGGTCCGAAGGCCGCATGCTCTACGCGGTGGGCGGAAATCCGGAAGTCGCTCGGCTGGCGGGCATCAACGTCCCGCTCGTGACGATTGGCGTCTACGTCGTAAGTTCAGTCCTTGCGGGGCTCGCAGGCATCGTACTTGCGGCCAGGCTGGATTCCGTCCAGCCGTCCAGCGGTCTGGGCTATGAGTTGGACACCATCGCTGCGGTCGTCATCGGCGGGACCTCGCTCTCGGGCGGCGCAGGCGGTATCGGGGGAACGCTTATCGGTGTTCTGATCATCGGCGTCCTTCGCAACGGGCTCAATCTTCTCAACGTTTCGCCGTTCCTGCAGCAGGTGATCATCGGCATCGTCATCGTGCTCGCGGTCGGCGCGGAGACCATTCGTCGGCGTCGCGCCTGACGAACGGGGTCCGCCGCGTCGGCGGCCCGGAATTCCGTTCCAAGAGTTTGGGGCGGATCAATACCCCGAGGGGGAGGACATACCCGAGGGTTCCATCAAACAACGGAGGAAATACAATGAAAATTGCGCGCACCATGCTCGCGTCTGCTGCACTGCTCGGCCTCACGCTCGGCCCCGTACACGCGGCGGAACTGAAGAAGCTCGGCCTGGCCGTTGCCAACCTTCAGGCAAACTTCTTCAACCAGATCAAGCAATCGGTCGAAGCCGAAGCCAAGAAGCGCGGCATCGAAGTCATCACCGTCGACGCAAAGGGCGACGGGCCGACGCAGGTCAATCAGATCCAGGATCTCCTGACCCAGAAAATCGACGCGCTGATCTACATTCCGGCAGGTGCGGCCGCTGCGACCGTTCCGGTCAAACTCGCGAAAAGCGCTGGCATTCCGGTCGTGAACGTTGACCGCAACGCCGAGGGAGCACCCGGCGACACCTTCCTTGCAACGGATTCCGTCGCGTCTGCCAAGGCGGTCTGCGACTACATCCTGAAGGAAGCCGGCGGCAAGGGCAAGATGGTCATCATCCACGGCCAGAAGGGCACGACGCCGGAAGTCGATCGTTCGAAGGGCTGCGCTGAATCTCTCAAGGCATACCCCGATGTCAAGGTTGTCGCCGAGCAGTTCTCGAACATCTGGAGCCAGGACGAAGGCTTCCAGATCATGCAGAACATGCTGCAGGCCAATCCGGACGTTTCGATCGTGTTCGCCCAGGCCGACGGTCTCGCCCTTGGCGCCGCGCAGGCGATCAAGGTCGCCAATCCGTCCCAGAAGATCGTGGTTGGCGGCTTTGATGGCGACACTGCAGCTCTCGAAGCCCTCAGCAAGGGCGTCTTCAACGTCACTGCGACCCAGCAGACGCAGAAGATGGGCCGCGATGCGGTTGAAAACGCCGCCAAGCTTGTCGCCGGAGAGAAGGTGCCGCCGGTCCAGCTCCTGGATGCCACGCTGACGACCAAGGAAAACGTCGCCGGCTTCATTGCCAACCATCCGTAATGAAGTCGAGGTCTTGAGGAGGTGTGCCATGACTGATCCAGTTCTTTCCCTGAGGGGCATATCCAAGTGGTATGGGCCGCTGCAGGTTCTGAAGAATGTCAGTTTGGACGTCTATCCCGGTGAAGTGGTTGCACTTCTCGGTGAAAACGGAGCGGGCAAGTCGACACTATCCGGCATCATCGCCGGGTCCCGCACACCGTCCGAAGGATCAATGACATGGCTGGGGCAGCCTTATGCCCCAGCCTCCCCGAGGGAAGCGATCGACAAGGGCGTTGTCCTGATCCATCAGGAGCTGCAGCTGCTGCCGCAGCTGTCGATCGCGGAAAACGTCTTCATCGGACGCTGGCCGATGAAGAACGGCGTCGTCGACCGCGGCCAAATGGTTCGCCGCGCCCAGGAGCAGCTCGCCCGCCTGAACCTTCACATACCCGCAACGCGGAAGGTCGCCGGCCTTTCCACTGCAAATCAACAACTCATCGAAATCGCCAAGGCCTTGGCTCTCAATGCAAAGCTCCTGATCCTGGACGAACCGACCGCGGCCCTTGGTGGCGCGGAGACGGAGGCTCTCTTCGAACAGGTTAGAAAGCTTCGGTCAGAGGGCGTCGGCATTGTCTACATTTCCCACCGCATGGAAGAGATCAAAAAAATAACCGACCGGATCGTCGTCCTTCGCGATGGCGAGCGCGTGCAGGAATTCTCCGATAGCGCGACCCCGGTGCGAACGATTGTCGAGAGCATGGTCGGACGCCCGCTTGACCGCTTGTTCCCTACCCTGCCGGTTCCGACAGACCGTCCGGTACTCCAGGTGTCCGGGCTGAGCTCGCCTGATAATTCGTTCCGTGACGTTACCTTCGAAGTGCGGGCCGGGGAAATTCTCGGGATCGCCGGATTGGTCGGCGCCGGCCGCACGGAACTTGTCCGTGCCATTTCGGGCGCGGACCCAATCAGTGCGGGTTCGATCAAGCTGGAAGGCGAAGAACTCAGGCTGCGCGATCCGGCGGACGCGATCGCCAAGGGCATCGTGATGGTCCCGGAAGACCGCAAGGAGCAAGGTCTCGTTGTAGGGCACCGGATCAGCGAGAACATTATCTACGCCAATCTCGACAAGCTGGGCGGGCGTTGGATTACGCCGCACGTCAAGCGCTCGTTTGCGGAGAAGGCAGTCACCAAGTTCGGCGTAAAAGGCCGTGCTGAGCAATATGCCTCGGACCTGTCCGGCGGCAACCAGCAGAAGGTCGTCATCGCGAAATGGCTGATGCGCGATCCGAAGGTCGTCGTACTCGACGAACCGACGAGAGGCATCGACGTCGGCGCCCGAGCGGGCATCTACGACATCATCGTCAATCTTGCCAAACGGGGCGTGGCGGTCATCGTCGTAAGCTCGGACCTCGAGGAGGTTCTCGGAGTGTCCAATCGCATTCTCGTGCTTGCCCAAGGCAAACAGGCAGGCATTCTCAATCGTGACGAGGCGAATGACGTTTCGGTCATGGAGCTAGCCACCATCTAAAGCAATTCTAGCAAAAGTGTGCAGCGGTTTTGCGTCAGGAATTGCGTGAAAACAAAACAGACAGAGAAAGGAAGAGCGGTGTCCGACATCACTCTGAACGCCCCGAAGCTTTTCGATCTCAGCGGCCAGGTTGCCATCGTTACCGGAGCCGGGAGCGGCATTGGGCAGCGCATTGCCATCGGCCTTGCGCAATGCGGCGCCGACGTGGCGCTGCTCGACCGTCGAACCGACGATGGACTGGCCAGGACGGCCGAATATATTCGCGCCGCCGGCCGCCGTTCGATCCAGATCGCGGCTGACGTCACGAGCAAATCGTCCCTTGGAGAGGCAGTCGCACATACCGAAGCAGATCTCGGCGCATTGACGCTTGCAGTCAACGCTGCGGGCATTGCTAACGCCAACGCGGCGGAAGAGATGGAGGAGGACCAGTATCAGACGTTGATGGATATCAACCTGAAAGGCGTATTCCTTTCCTGCCAGGCGGAGGCCCGCGCCATGCTGAAGAATGGACGCGGCTCCATCGTCAACATCGCTTCCATGTCCGGTGTGATCGTAAACCGGGGGCTGAGCCAAGCGCATTATAACGGCTCCAAGGCGGGCGTGATCCATATGTCGAAGTCTATGGCGATGGAATGGGTCGACCGCGGCATCCGCGTCAACACCATCTCCCCCGGATACACGGCAACGCCCATGAATACCCGTCCCGAGATGGTTCATCAGACCAAGCTCTTTGAAGAGCAGACGCCGATGCAGCGTATGGCCACGGTCGACGAGATGGTGGGTCCGGCGGTGTTCCTGCTGTCGAATGCAGCCAGCTACGTGACCGGCGTCGATCTTCTCGTCGACGGCGGTTTCTGCTGCTGGTGATGCGATGAGAAGCGCAATGCCGCCGCTGGAAAATGAACGGTCTCGCTTCCTCCCTGGCTGAGATCGAGGCGCTGAGGGGACCAACGGGCATGACGGCGTGCAATATCGTCGTCTGCCCGCCCTTCACGCCGATTGCACGGGCGGAGGGCTTGGGCGTCGCCATCGCCGCTCAAGACCACCTGAATTCGCCGAAATTCTCTGGGGCGGCCGCTTGAGTTTCAATAATGATCGCAGGGTAGAACGCGCCCAGATTTGCTGTTTATGTCAGGATACCGGGAAGGAAAGAGCATGAAACGCTTTGAGCAAAAGACTGTCGTCATTACCGGGGGTAGCCGCGGCATCGGAGCGGCGATCGCCAAGCGGTTTGCGAAAGAAGGCGCCAACCTCGTCATCTCCGCAAACGAAGATTCGGTGCATGGAGTCGCCGAGCAGATCATAGCCGAAGGCGGCAAGGCGATCTCTTTCGTGGGCGATGTCACGGACAAGGCGAGCGTGAAGGCTCTCTATGACGCCGCCGAACACGCCTTCGATACGGTCGACATTTCAATTCAAAATGCCGGCGTCATCACCATTGCCCGCGTCGAGGATCTGACCGAAAACGAGTGGGACAAGGTGATGGCGGTCAACACCAAGGGCGTCTTCCTCTGCGCCCAGGAGGCGATATCAAGAATGCGCAAGCACAAGCGCGGCGGCCGCATCATCAACACCGCCTCCGGCCAGGCCCGCGACGGCTTCATCTATACCCCGCATTATGCAGCCTCGAAAATGGGCGTCGTCGGCATCACCCAGAGCCTGGCCAAGGAAGTCGCGCCCGAGAAGATCACCGTCAACGCCTTCTGCCCCGGCATCATCGAAACCGATATGTGGGCCTATAACGACCAGGCCTGGGGTAAGCTGCTCGGCAACTACGCCCCCGGCGAGCTGATGAAGGAATGGGTCGAGGGCATCCCGATGAAGCGGGCCGGCTCCGGAGAAGACGTCGCCGGCCTGGTCACCTTCCTCGCCAGCGACGACGCCGCCTACATCACCGGCCAGACGATCAATGTCGACGGTGGTTTGATCATGTCCTGAGCCCTCTCGGAGGCGACGGTGCCATGGCGGCCAGCCCCGTCCTTCGAGGGCGGGTGGCTCGACCTCATACACTGCCGATCCCCGCCCCTCGCCCCACCTATGTCCGGCTGATCGACACCCCGCCATCCGCTAGCATCGCCGTGCCGGTCACGAAGCTCGACATGTCGGAGGCGAGGAACAGCGCGGCTTTGGCGATCTCTTCGGGCTGCGCCATGCGTTTCAGCGCATGCAGCCCCTCCACGAAGGCGAGCACCTCGGGTGTCGCGTCCGGTGCGTTGGTGATGCTGGCGGGTGTGTCAGTGCCGCCGGGCAGCAGGGCGTTGACGCGGATCTTCTGCCTGCCGAGTTCGGCGGCGAGCACCTGCACGAAGCCGATCAGTCCCGCCTTGCTCGCCGCATAAGCGGCCATGCCGGGCATGCCGACGGTGTGGCCGACGAAAGTCGAGGTGAAGATCAGCGATCCGCCGCTTTTTCCCATCGCCGCCGACTGGTGCTTGGCGCCGAGGAAGGCTGCCGTCAGATTGGTCTCGATCGTCTCGCGCCAGCCCTCCAGCGATAGCCCGGCGACCGGTCCCATCTCGCCGAGGATGCCGGCATTGTTGAAGGCGATGTCGAGCCGGCCGAAACGCGAGACTGCCGTCTCGACGAGCCGTGCCTGCAGCGCCTCGTCCCTGACATCGCCCGATATGGCGACCGCCTGTCCGCCCTTCGCCTCGATTTCGGTGATGACGGCATCAAGCGCGTCCTGTCGGCGGCCGGTGACCACGAGCTTGGCGCCTTCCCGCGCAAAGAGTTTCGCCGCCGCGCGGCCGATGCCGGAGCTTGCGCCGGTGATGATGGCGATCTTGTCGTTGAGAAGTGTCATATCGGTTTCTCCTGGATTGTTGCGATAACCGAGATGCTCAAACATCAGGCGATACAGCCACCCGTTTCCCGCGCAGGAAGAGAAAAACGCCAATGAGGCGAACCGGCAGGCGCGATGGCATTCCCCATCGACGCCTTGATTGCGGCGTCGGAAATATCGGAATTCAACTTAAAAAACGCGGATTTGCCGGGACTTCCGCCCACACGCCTGCGTTGACATCAGCGCCATTGTGCACCGCATCATCGATTTATGCCTGGTGTGACATTCATCCGATTCCCTTGATGCATCTTCGCGACTAAAAGGGGCGCACAGGTAACGGGAATCTCTTCATGCCGCGGTCACGCAATACTGAGGGCGCCATCTATATGACCATGGCGATGGCCGGCTTTTCTGCAAGCGACGCTCTGTCCAAATCGGTGATCGCCTATATGAACGCCGGCGAGATCATGTTTCTGCGCGGCCTCTTCACCAGCCTGCTCGTCTATCTGATTGCCTGGAAAATGGGCGCGCTGCGCTCCTGGCGCATCATGCTGCAGCCGATGATCATCTTCAGGATCATCTGCGAGACGCTCTCCGCCGTGACCTATATCACCGCGCTCGGCATGATGCCGATCGCCAATGCCTCGGCGATCCTGCAGTCGCTGCCTTTGGTCGTCACCTTCGGTGCGGCGCTCTTCTTCGGCGAGCCGGTCGGCTGGCGGCGCTGGTCGGCGATCCTCGTCGGCCTCATTGGCGTGATGATCATCATCCGTCCCGGCCCCGATGGATTCACCCCCGCCGCCGTCCTCTGCGTCGCTGCGGTGCTGACGACGGCCGGCCGCGATCTCGCCACCCGGAGCATCAGCCCGGAAATTCCCTCGCTGATGATAACCGTCATCACCGCCATGTCTGCCTCCTTCTTCGGCGCGCTGCTGATCCCGGTGCTCGGCGGCTGGCAACCGGTCAGCGCCACCGCGCTCGGGCATCTGGCGCTCGCCTCGGTGCTGGTGCTCGTCGGCTACCAGTCGGTCATCCTTGCCATGCGCACCGGCGAAATCTCCTTCGTGGCGCCGTTCCGCTATACCAGCCTGATCTTCTCCTCCCTGCTCGGCGTCTTCTTCTTCGCCGAAGTGCCTGATAGCTGGACGCTTATCGGCGCTGCGATCGTCATCGCCTCCGGCCTCTATACGTTCTATCGTGAGGCCAAGCGCCGCGTATCGCCGATCGCGCAGGAATCCGCCCCGCGCGCGCCAGTCTGAGACAAATGATGGCTGAGACAAATGATGGCTGAGGAAGGATGATGGCTGAATTCTCGCTGGACAGATCCGACATAGCAGGCGTCGTGCTGGCCGGCGGCCGCTCGCAGCGCATGGGCCGCGACAAGGCGGGCGTGATGCTCGGGACCGAGAGCCTGCTCCGCCATGCGCTGACCCGCCTCTCGCAACAGACCTTGCTCGTTGCCGTCAACGCCGATGCCGCCGCCGAGGATGTGCCTGTCGTTTCCGACCGTTTTCCCGGCAAGGCCGGGCCGATGGCCGGCATCCATGCGGCCATGGTCTATGCCGCCGGCCTTCCCTCGATCAGCCATGTCGTCACCGTCTCGGTGGATTGCCCGTTCTTCCCGGCCGATCTCGTCGCCCGGCTGGCGGCAGCGATCGAACGCCCGTCGCAGATCGCCATTGCCGCCTCCGAGGGCCGCAGCCATCCCGTCTTCGGCCTCTGGCCGGTGACGCTGGCCGCTGATCTCGAAGCCTGGATCGCCACCGACGAGAAGCGCCGCGTGCGCGACTTCCTGTTGCGGCATGACGTTACGGAAGTGGCGTTCCCGCTGCATCCGACCCGCGCCAGCCTGCTCGATCCCTTCTTCAACATCAATACGCCTGACGATCTCGTCGAGGCGGAACGCTGGCTGGAGGCCCTTCACGCATGACCGCACCGAAAATCTTCGGCATCGCCGGCTGGAAGAATTCAGGCAAGACGGGGCTCGCGGTCCGGCTGGTGATGGAGTTCACCCGCCGCGGCTACAGGATCTCGACGATCAAGCACGCCCATCACGATTTCGACATCGACAAGGTCGGAGCCGACAGTTATCGCCATCGCCAGGCCGGCGCCCATGAAGTCACCATCGTCTCCGGCACCCGCTACGCCATCATGCACGAGCTGCGCGGCGCCCCCGAACCCGAGTTCGAGGAAATCCTCGCCCGCCTCGCGCCCTGCGATCTGGTGCTGATCGAAGGCTACAAGCGCGAGCCGATCCCGAAGATCGAGGCCCGCCGCCTGGAGGCCGCCAATCGTGAACCGCTGGCGCCGAGCGATCCCCATATCTGCGCCATCGCCGCCGATCACGCCGTCACGGATGCGAACCTGCCGGTCTTCGATCTAGACGACACAGGCGCCATCGCCGATTTCATCGCTGACATCGTCGGCCTTGGACAGGCGAGGCTCTAAGACAGCTGCGTCACTGCCGGATCTGAGCGTCGGAGCCGTTTCGCCTGCCATCGCCTTGGCGATTTCCTTGGCAAGTTGAGCCTGATTGTAGGGCTTTCCCAATCTCGGAAGATCGATATCGGTGCCCGCGGGAAGATCGGCGTAACCTGTCGCCAGGACGATCGGCACCGCCGGATGAATGTCCCGCGCGGCCTGAGCGAGCTGTGCGCCGGTCATACCAGGCATCGAATAGTCGGTGATGATCAAGTCGAAATGCTGACCGCTGCTGATCAACTCCAGCGCCTGCAAGCCTGAATTTGCTTCGATGACCTCATGGCCGAGATCTTCAAGCATGTCGACCGAACTCATCGCAATCAAGGCATCGTCATCGACCAGAAGGATCTTCAGTCTGGATGCGGCTTGCGCCACGGGCAGCTCGGCCTCGGCCGGCCGCTCGGGGCGTCGTTCGGTGGCCGGGAGCCACAATTCGGCTGTTGTTCCCACCCCAAGCTCGCTTGTCAGAAGAAGTGCGCCATTGAGCTGGACCGCAAGCCCGTGGATCATTGATAAGCCGAGGCCCGTGCCCTTTCCGATCTCCTTGGTCGAGAAAAACGGATCGACCGCCTTCTTCAGCGTCTCCGTGTCCATGCCGGTGCCGCTGTCGGCCACCGCCAACACCAGATAGGTCCCCTCGCCGAGATCGCCGTTATTGCCGCCAACCTGTTCCTGGCGCAGCGAAATAGACAGCGTCCCCCCATCCGGCATCGCATCACGGGCGTTGACCGCAAGGTTGAGCAGCGCCAATTCGAGCTGGTTCGCATCGACCAGCGCCGGCGGCAGGGTCGTCGGCAGCATGGTTTCGATGCTGATCGAGGATCCGACCGAGCGCCGCAACAGGTCTTTCATGCCGGAGACCAGCTCGGCCAGATCGACGGGCTTGACCTGCAGATCCTGCTGCCTGGCAAAAGCCAGCAGCCGCTGTGTCAGCGCCGCCCCGCGCCGCGCACCCTGAAGCGCCCCGTCGATCAGACGCGTCGCTTTGGCATCTCCGGCCGCGTGCTTGCCGAGCAGCTCCAGATTTCCGAGAACGACCATCAGCAGGTTGTTGAAGTCGTGGGCGACGCCGCCGGTCAGCTGACCGATCGCTTCCATCTTCTGCGACTGGCGAAGCTGCTCCTCGGCTCTTTCACGCTGGGCGACTTCCTCGAGCAGGGTTTGGTGGGCGGCGTTGACCTCCCTGGTCCGTTCCCTCACGCGCTCCTCGAGGTTTTCATTGAGCCGTCGCAGATTTTCCTCGATGGTCTTGCGGGCGGTGGTATCGGAGCAGACCCCGACGAGCTTTCTGGCGGAACCATATCTGTCGGTGTAGAGCTGCGCATGGACCTCGGTCCAATGCAGTGATCCATCCGGCCAGATCGTTCTGTGCTCGATCGAATAGTCGAGTCCGGTATCAATCGTACGGCGCAGGCGTGCCAGCACAATGTCCCGGTCGTCGGGGTGGATGCTCGCAATCAGATCGTCACGCGTAACCTCATCATCCGGCGCTCGACCGAAGACCGCTTTGCAGGTCGCCGAGGCGAACAAGGCCATCGAGGACAGCTCCAGCTCCCAGGCCCCGAGACGACCGGCGGCGAGCGCCGTCTGCAACCGTCGTTCTCCTTCGCTGAGAGCCTCAAGCCGGGCGCGCGCTTCATATTGGCGCAGGCGCCCCTTCAACGCGGTCCGGGCAACGCTGATGAAGGAGGTCGCATGGAACGGCCTTTCCAGGAAGGTGACGTTGCCCAGAACCTCGGAAAGCCTGGCAGCGGCCGGATTTCGTTCAGGCCCGCCGCCACGTATGGTGAGTACGATGAACGGCAGGTCTGACCAGCTCGGCTGGGCCGAGACCCAGGCGGCGATCGGCTTGAGATCGCTCGAGCGAACGGCCTCTTCCGTCAGCACGCCAAGCGCGATGTCATCGCTGAGCGATGACGCGAACATAGACAGGTCGGCGGCGGCAATCGATGTCAATCCGGCCTCATCGACCAGCGATCTCGCCACCCAGGCATCGCGACCGGCGGGGGCGTAGATCAATGCTTTCGGTTTGCTGGAATTAGGAATTGCCGCTATCCCCGCCATTGGTCGACAGGAGCGGCGCCAAGGGCGCGATAAATTCGGGAACGCCGCGAAGCACGCCCTGGAACCCGGTGAGAGGATCGCCGAATCTCAAGCCGGAAGCGTCGATGCGGTACTCACGGATGGTATCCTCGTGAAAGCCGGTCCTCTTCTTGATCACGGAGACCGCCCGACGCACCTTACCCGCAGCCTCGAAATAGCGCAGCAGAATGACGGTATCGGCGAGATAGGTGACGTCGACGGGAGCCTTCATGTCGCCAACCAGCCCGTGCTGCGCAACGGTCAGGAAGGTATTGGCGCCTTGCCTGTTCAGATATTGCAGCAGCTCATGCATATGAAGGATCAGCGAATTCTCATCCGGCATCGAAGCCTGATAACCGTTGATACTGTCGATGATGACGGTTTTCGCATCCGACTTGTCGACGCACTTGCGCACGCGATCAGCAAATTCGCCGGGCGACAGTTCGGCGGCATCGAGCTGTTCGATGTGGATAAGACCCGCATCCCTCATGGCTTCGAGATCCATTCCGAGCGCTTTCAGCCGCGTGAAGAGCAGGCCTAGCTCTTCGTCGAAAATGAAGGCCGCCACTTTCTCGCCGCGCGCCACCGCCGCCATCAGGAATTGAAACGAGAAGGTGCTCTTGCCTGTGCCGGCAGGACCGAGGATCAGGGTACTGGAACCCCGCTCGAGGCCGCCGCCGAGAAGAAGATCCAGCTCCGCAATATCACAGGAAATCTGATCGCGGACATAGCTGGACCTGTGTTCGGCAGCGACGAGACGCGGAAACACGATCACGCCACCGGTCTGGATGATGAAATCATGATAGCCGCCGCGGAAGGCCTGCCCGCGGTATTTCATGACCCTCAGACGTCGGCGTTCGGAGCCATAGTTCGGCGCCAGTTCCTCAAGATGGATGACACCGTGCACGACGCTGTGCACCGTCTTGTCGAGCACGTCGGACGTCAGATCGTCGAGCAGAAGGACTGTCGCCCCCTGTCGGGCAAAATAGTGTTTGAGCGCGAGGATCTGCCGGCGGTAGCGCAGCGAGCTTTGCGCGAGCAGCCTTATCTCCGACAGGCTGTCGAGAACCACGCGACGTGGCTTGATCTTCTCGAAAGCGGCAAAGATTTCCTTTGTCGTCTCTCCAAGTTCTAGGTCCGATGAATAAAGCAGGCTCTGCTGCTGGTCGGCATCCAACAGGCTTTCCGGAGGCACGACCTCGAAGACCTCGATATTGCCGTCGATCACCATGCCATGCGATGCGGCGCCGGCCCGGAGTTCGCTCTCGGTTTCTGAAAGGGTGATGTAGAGCCCCTGCTCGCCGAGCCGCGCACCTTCGATCAGAAACTGCAGCGCGATGGTCGTTTTGCCCGCCCCTGGATTTCCCTCCAGGAGAAACACGTGGCCCGTGGAAAGGCCGCCCGCCAGAACTGTGTCCAAACCGGACACACCGGTCCGGGCTTTCGTGGCAGGTGCCGCAGTATTCATTCACTGTTTCCTTCGATATCAAGTGTGAATTAGTGGCGAGTGATGGAATGTCAAATCGCTGAAGGCATGACTTCGCTTCGGGCAAGAGCCGATCGATTGAACGTCTCCATGGCTCGGATATCTGCCGGTTCGCGCAGCTCGAATGATGGGCCTCTATCCTCGATAGCGAAGCGCATCGACGACGAGGGCGAATGCCGGTGACGTGTGCCGACGGCTTGGGTAGTAGAGATGGTAGCCGGAAAACGGCAGGCACCAGTCCTCGAGGACCCGCACCAGCCGTCCATCGGCAAGATGCCCCTCGACCAGGTTCTCCGGCATGTAGGCCAGCCCGAGACCGGCCAGCACGGCGCTCAGCCGCAGGGCTATATTGTTGAAAACCAGCTGGCCCTCGACGCGAACCCTGAGCTCGCGCCCGTCCTTCTCGAACTCCCATGCATAGACGCCGCCATAGGTCGGCAGACGCAGATTGATGCAATTGTGATCCGTAAGATCCTGCGGCGTCAGCGGCTTCGGCCTGGTGGTGAAATAGGCGGGAGTGCCGACCACGGCCATGCGCATGTCTGGGCCGATGCGCACCGCGATCATGTCCTTCGCCACCTGCTCTCCGAGCCGCACCCCGGCATCGTAACGCTCCGCGACGATGTCGGTGAGGCCGTAGTCGACGATGATTTCCACATTGATATCGGGATAATCGGGCAGCAGCTTTTCCAGGGCGGGCCAAAGGACGGCATCGGCCGCGTGCTCGCCGGCATTGATGCGGATGGTGCCCGCCGGCTTCTCCCGGAACGCGCTCAAGGCAGCCAGTTCGCTCTCGATCTCATCGAGCCGCGGTCCGATGGAGACGAGCAGCCGTTCACCAGCCTCCGTCGGTGAGACGCTGCGTGTCGTACGTGTCAGCAATCGCAATCCAAGCCGCTCCTCAAGCCCGCGGATGGTGTGGCTGAGCGCCGACTGCGACACACCCAGCTTGCCCGCCGCCTTGGTGAAGCTCTGTGCACGCGCAACGGCGAGGAAAGCGATGAGATCGTTGACGGCAGGGCGTGACATTTATGAAAAATCCTCATGGGTTCTTGCCGTTTATACCATCTAATCGCAACCAGGCGCACGCCCTAAATACCTTGTTACGCGAGTGGACACGTCCACCCGACATCGAAAGCCCGACATCGAAAGGAAGACAAGGATGGATATAAAGCGAAGCGGTTCGCAGCCTTCGGCCAAGGGACCGGCCGACTGGTTCACCGGCAATGTGCGTGTCGACCCGCTGTTTGCCGTGACCAGCCCGGCACGCGCGGCTGGCGCCAGCGTCACCTTCGAGCCCGGCGCCCACACCGCTTGGCACACCCATCCGCTCGGCCAGACGCTGATCATCACATCGGGCTGCGGTCGTGTGCAGCGCGAAGGTGGCCCCATCGAGGAGATCCGCGCCGGCGACGTCGTCAGCTTCGCCCCGGGTGAACGTCATTGGCACGGCGCATCGCCGACCACGGCGATGACCCATATCGCCATCCAGGAACAGCTCGACGGCAAGGTCGTCGACTGGATGGAGCATGTCACCGACACGCAGTACCAGGGTTAGAAAAGGAAACGGCAATGCAGAAACGTGAACTCGGAAAGAGCGGGCTTCAAGTCTCGGCCATCGGTCTCGGCTGCATGGGGCTGAGTTATGGGTATGGCCCGGCGACAGCAATTCCGGAGGCGATCGCGCTGATCCGCCGCGCGTTCGAACGCGGCGTGACCTTCTTCGACACGGCCGAGGCCTATGGCCCCTATAAGAACGAAGAGCTTCTGGGAGAGGCCCTGGCGCCTTTCCGCAGCGAAGTGGTGATCGCCACGAAATTCGGTTTCAACTTCGATGCCAATGGCGGCCAGAGCGGCATGAACAGCCGGCCGGAACAGATCCGCGCGGTTGCTGACCAGGCGCTGAAGCGTTTGAAGACCGATGTCATCGACCTCTTCTATCAGCATCGTGTCGACCCCGATGTCCCGATCGAAGATGTGGCCGGCACGGTCAAGGCGCTGATCGCCGAGGGCAAGGTCAGGCATTTCGGCCTCTCGGAAGCAGGCGCCCAGACGATCCGTCGCGCCCATGCGATCCAGCCGGTGGCGGCACTGCAGAGTGAATATTCGCTGTGGTGGCGCGAACCCGAGCAGGAAATCCTGCCGGTGCTCGAAGAGCTCGGCATCGGTTTCGTGCCCTTCAGCCCGCTCGGCAAGGGCTTCCTCACCGGCGCGATCAGCGAAACGACGACCTTCGACAGCAAGGACTTCCGCAACATCGTGCCGCGCTTTTCCCAGGAAGCGCGCAAGGCCAACCAGGCACTCGTCGATCTGCTCGCGGACATCGCCGCCCACAAGAAGGCAACCGCCGCCCAGGTCGCCCTGGCATGGTTGCTGGCACAAAAACCCTGGATCGTGCCGATCCCCGGCACCACCAAGCTGCATCGCCTCGAGGAGAACATTCAGGCCGCCGAGATCGAACTGACGGCCGAGGATCTTGGCAGCATCGAAAACGCGCTCGCCACCATCAAGGTGGAAGGCGATCGTTATCCCGCGCATCTGCAGGCAAGGGTCAATCGCTGAGGGCCGCCAACAATGGAAAAGGAGCGACCGCAGTCATTTGCGGCCGCTTCTTCGTCGATCGCATCATCGTCTCGGTGCCGGCGCGTTCTCCTGGAAGGCCGGTATCGCTTCCAGCCGAGCGACAATCTCCGCGATATTTGGCCATTGGGCGAGATCGAAGCCCATACGCCGGGCGCTGATCGCCTGAGGAAAAAGGAAGATATCGGCAACACACGGCTGATCCCCAACGGCGAAAGCCCCCTGCCTGCGGCCGGCGATCATCGTCTCGATCGCGGCCATTCCCTCGCCGACCCAATGACGATTCCAGGCGGCAACGGCATCGGCATCCGCCTGGAAGGTCTTGCCGAGATGCAGGCCGATCCGCGGCGGCAGCAGCGCATGGATCTCGGCGGCGATCGCAAGCGCGATCGACCGCGCCAGCGCCCTGTCCTCCGCCGTTCCAGGCAGCAGCGCCGGTTCGGGCTGAATCTCGTCGAGATATTCGACGATCGCCAGCGACTGGGTGATGAGGACGCCGCCATCCGTCAGCAAGGCCGGGACCAGCCCTTGCGGATTGACGCTGCGATATCCGGCCTGCCGGCTCTCGGCATTTTCGCCGAGGATGGTCACCGGCAGTGTTTCCGCCGTCAATCCCTTGAGGGCGAGCGCGATACGGACTCTCGACGTCGCCGAGGAAATTTCATTCTGATAGAGCTTCACGGGTCTTCTCCCTAGTGACCTAAAAGAGGGGTTGGAACGGCCGCGGCGCCCCGGAAGACGACGCTGCGGATGCTGCCGTCACGAGGCCCGCAAGCGGCGAAGGCTCCTGCGAGCTTACGTCGTAGATGCAGGGCGCGACGAAGACCGCCGCTCCCAGAATGCAGATGATCATCAATCTCATCAGATCCTCCAACGACGAGGCCCGGTCGGCCTCGTCCTGTTAGCTTTCGGCTGCTGTCCTTTGCCCGCCGCGGCCAATGGCCTTCGGCGGGCAATGCATTCGTCAGGCAACGCTCAATTCGACATGGATATTGCCGCGCGTGGCCTTCGAGTAAGGGCAGGTCTGGTGCGCTTCTTCAATGAGCGCTCTTGCCACATCCGCTTCGATCCCCGGCAGGCTGACCTTGAGACGGGCCTGCAGGAAATAGCCGCCATCGGCCGTTCCCAAATCGACCTCGGTGTCGACGGCGAGATCGGCGGGGAGCCTGACCTTTTGATTGGCCGCGGCAAAGCCGATCGCGCCGATGAAGCAGGCAGACCAGCCGGCGGCGAAAAGCTGTTCGGGATTGGTGCCGGCCCGGTTGCTGCCCGGAGGCGAAAGCTTGATATCCAGCTGGCCGTCGTCGCTGTGCGAAGCGCCGTCGCGCCCGCCCGTCGTATGGGTCTTGCCGGTATAGAGAACCTTGTCGATCTTTGTCATGGAACACTCCTTGTGTTGCGTCGCTTCAGGCGACTGGCCGCGCTGCGCGGCCGGGTTGACGGAGTGTGTTTTGACCGACGGATATATCCGCCATGTTTCCGAAATCGCCTGAAATGTCACAAAACGTAGCATCCGATATCGAGGACATCTTTCCATACAAACATCGCGAAATTTTGCGGCGGCTGCCGATGTCAATGGATGGTGACTTCCGCCGACAGTCCGCCGTCGGCGCGATTGTAGAGCCGGAGCGACCCGCCGATCTTGGCCGTCAGCTGCTGGGCGATCGCAAGTCCGAGACCGGTGCCGCCGGTCTCCCGGTTGCGGGATTGTTCCAACCGGAAGAAAGGCTGCATGGCGGCTTCCAGCAGATCGTCCGGAATTCCCGGCCCGCGATCCATGACTGTGATGACGATATCGTTCTCGGCGCTGCGCTCGACGCTGATCTCGGCAGCGCCGGCGAACTTCAGCGCATTGTCGATGAAGTTCGACAGGATTCGGCGAAGCGCATGCGGCTTGGTGAAGGCGGCGCCGTGAACCAGCCCGACGACGGTGACGGCCTTTCCGGTATCCTGGTAATCATAGGCTATGCTGTCGATGAACGAGGCGAGATCAATGCGGGCGTTCTTCTCGCCGTCGCCATGCGCGCTGCGCGCATAGGCAATCCCGTCCTGGACGAGACGCTGGATCTCGCCGAGATCATGCACCAGCTTGTCTTTCTCCGGCGAATCCTCCGCCATGTCGGCGCGCAGCCGCATGCGGGTGATCGGCGTCTGCAGGTCATGCGAGATTGCCGCCAGGATCTGGACGCGCTCTTCGAGGTAATGGGCAATCCTCTCCCGCATCGCGTTGAACGCCCTTGCCGCATGCGCGACCTCGCTCGGCCCCGCCTCGCTCAAGGCCGGACCATCCCTGTTCGGGTCGAGGGCATCGGCGGCGGCGGCAAGCGCGCCGAGCGGCCGGATCGCCTGACGAACCGCAAACCAGGTACAAAGAATGAGCAGTGCCATCTGGATGACGAAGACATAGGGCAGCCACGCGGCGATCGGCATGACCCCCTTCGGCGTGACGTCGATCGTCAACGGGCTTCCGTCGCTGAGCGTCAGATGCGCCTGCAACCGGTTCACATCGCCAGGAATCCGTTCGATACGGATTGGAAAGCGGTGCCCGATCGCCTCCTCGATCTTGCCTGATATCTCGGCGCCCTTGCTTGACGTGTCAGGCACGCCGGCAAGGCCGGGTCCCAACACGAAACGGTAGTTGCCACGGCTCAGCCGGTCCAGCAGATCGCCACGTTCGCCTGGCGGAAGTCGGTCGAGAACGGCAATCGACGTTGCAACGTCGTTTTCCAGCGTGCCGAGCATCACGGCCTTTGCCGACATATAGCGCTCCATATAAAGAACGCTGAAGGACAGCCCGTAGGCCACAGCCAAGCCAATCAGCAGGATCAGAAATATCCGCGAGCGCAACGTGCTCGGCCAGGCCAAACCCGGGCGCAAAGGGACCACCGACTTCATTGGCGCAGCTCCGAGATTTCGACCGGAACTGAAAACACATAACCTTCGCTGCGCACCGTCTTGATATAGGTCGGCTCGCGTGCGTCGTCGCCCAGCCGCTGACGCAGTCGGCTGACCAGGAGATCGATCGAGCGATCGAAAAGATCGGCGTCGCGGCCCTGTGTCAGACTCAGAAGCTGGTCGCGATTGAGCACCCGCTGCGGATGGTCGATGAAGACGCGAAGCAGACGGTATTCGGCGCCGCTGAGCGCAATCGCGGTCCCCTCCTTGTCGAGAAGATGCCGGGCGACCGTATCGAGCCGCCAGTCGCCGAAGGTCAGCAACTGTCCGGCCTCGCTGATCTGCAGATTGGGCGGCAGCATGCGCGTCCGCCGCAGCACCGCCTTGATGCGGGCGAGCAGCTCGCGCGCTGCAAACGGTTTGGCAAGATAGTCGTCGGCGCCCATCTCCAGGCCGAGGATCCGGTCCATCTCGTCGGTGCGGGCCGTCAGCATCAGGATCGGGATCGCCTTGTGCCGGCCGGCACGCAGTTCGCGGCACAGCACCAGCCCATCGTCGCCCGGCATCATAACATCGAGCACGATCAGGTCGACGGCATTGGCCTCGATAAAACTGCGCATCTGGCGCCCGTCGGCGGCAACGCTCGTCCTGAGACCGTTCTTCTGCAGATAGCCCGAGACCAGCTCGCGGATTTCGCGATCGTCATCGACAATCAGGATGTGATCGACATGATCCATATTTCCCGGTTCCTCACCCGTAAAGGCGGCCGCGCCCGCCGCCTAGATATCGAAGCGGTTGACGCGACCTACGCATATTCCGCCGGCCGGAGCAACGAGGCCCTGCGGCACGACACCGTCGGCTTAGAAGCGATCGACGTCTATGACCGCCTGCGCGAAGGCCTGCGGCGCCTCCTGAGGCAGGTTATGGCCGATGCCGCCGCCGATCGTGCGATGCTCGTATCTGCCGGAGAACTTTCCGGCATAGGCGGAAGGCTCCGGATGCGGTGCACCGTTTGCATCGCCCTCCATGGTGATCGTCGGCACCGAAATGACAGGCGCTCCCGCAAGCGTCTGTTCATAGGCATCGTACTTGGCCTCGCCTTCGACAAGCCCCAGGCGCCAGCGATAATTGTGAATGACGATGGCGACGTGGTCGGGGTTGTCGAAGGCGGCGGCCGATCTGCCGAATGTCGCATCGTCGAAGTTCCACTTCGGCGAAGCCGTCTGCCAGATAAGCTTTGCGAAATCATGGGTGTTGCTCTCGTAACCCAGACGGCCGCGTTCGGTGGCGAAATAGAACTGATACCACCAGGCAAGTTCGGCCTTCGGCGGCAGCGGCTTCTTGTTGGCCTCCTGGCTGCCGATCAGGTAGCCGCTCACCGAGACCATCGCCTTGCAACGCTCCGGCCAGAGCGCCGCCATGATGTTGGCGGTCCGCCCGCCCCAGTCATAGCCGGCAATGACCGCCTTCTCGATATCGAGCGTATCGAGTAGCGCGATCATATCGGCGGCGAGTGCTGACGGCTGGCCGTTGCGCGGCGTCTGGTCGTCCAGGAAGCGGGTCGTGCCGTAACCGCGCAGATAGGGCACGATCACCCTGTAGCCTGCCGAGGCAAGCAGCGGTGCGACATCGACGAAACTATAGATGTCATAGGGCCAGCCATGCAGCAGAAGCACGACAGGACCGTCCGCCTTCCCCGCCTCGGCATAACCGATATCGAGCACGCCGGCTTTCACCTGCTTCAGCGCTTCGAAGGACGTGTGGGTTCCCACCTTGACGTCAGGCACGGATGCGGCGGGCGCTGATTGAGCGGCGGCCTTGCCGGCCACGCCGAACTCGACCGCCGCAAGGGCGACGGCCGTCATGCCGAAGAAGCGGCGGCGGTGATGATTGATTTGCTCTGACATCGGTCTCTCCTGTCGAATGGATCACGGTGCTGAAATGAGGTTGCGCTTGTATCCCTCATATGTCGCAAGCCGTCGGTTTTGCATGCGGATGTAGATTTCGGCCGCCGGGATACATTCTGATACAATCGCGCCGACCGAGCAAAGCCTCGCGCCGGCCCCGGCGCTTTCGTCACAGCCCACCGCTGGGCGGCAGTTTGTATCGCTTTGTATCGCCCGCCGCGACCGCAATAGTTCGGTACATTTCCCCGCGAAACCGGACACATCGAGGATACGTCCGCCCGGCCATATCCCCGCCGTTGCTGGTTCGGGCCCCATCGCCGTCCAGAGCCCGATCAATCGGTTTCAAAGGAAACGATGATGACACTTCTGATCATAGCCTATCTCGGAGGCGCGCTGACGATCCTCAGCCCCTGCATCCTCCCCATCCTCCCCTTCGTCTTTGCCCGTGCGGGACAGCCCTTCGTCAGGAGCACACTGCCCATGCTGGCGGGCATGGCCGCCACTTTCGCGCTGGTCGCCACGCTTGCCGCAGTCGGCGGCAGCTGGGCCATTCGCGCCAATGAATATGGCCGCCTTGCCGCCATCGTCCTGCTTGGGCTCTTTGGCCTGAGCCTGCTTTCACCACGCTTCGCAAGCACGCTTGCCCGGCCGGTCGTCGACCTTGGAAACAACCTGCTAAATGCCAGCGGCGGCGGACGCGCCGCCCCGACGGCAAAGAGCGCGCTCATTCTCGGCATCGCCACCGGTCTGCTCTGGGCCCCCTGCGCCGGACCGATCCTCGGCCTCGTTCTGACGGGGGCGGCCTTGCAGGGCGCCAATCTGCAGACGACATTCCTGCTGATCGCCTATGCCGCCGGTGCTGCGACGTCCCTTGCCGTCGCCCTGCTGGTCGGCGGCAGGATATTCACCGCCATGAAGCGCTCTCTCGGCCTCGGCGACCGGATTCGTCAAGGGCTCGGCGCTGCCGTGCTGGCGGGTGTCGCCGTCATCGCGCTCGGCCTCGATACCAGCCTGCTCGCCCGGCTCTCCTACGCCAGCACCGCATCGCTGGAACAAGCCGTGCTCAACAGGCTGCATGCAAGGCCGCTGAGTGGCGCATCCTCCGAGCTGGCGAGCAAAGACATGGTGATCGCCGCCGCCGACACGAAGAAGCCCTTCCGCAGCGATCTGCCCGTCGAAGGTGACGCGCCTTCGCTCGACGGCGCGGTCGAATGGCTGAACTCGAAGCCGCTGACATCAGAGCAGTTGCGGGGCAAAGTGGTTCTCGTCGACTTCTGGACCTATTCCTGCATCAACTGCATTCGCACCATCCCCTATGTCAGGGCCTGGGCGGAAAAATATGCGGACCAGGGCCTCGTGGTGATCGGCGTCCACGCCCCGGAATTTGCCTTCGAGAAGAAGATCGACAACGTCAAAAGCGCAATCGACGATTTCAAGATCGGCTATCCCGTTGCGATCGACAATGATTACAAAATCTGGCGCGCCTTCCAGAACAGCTACTGGCCTGCCGCCTATCTGATCGATGCCAAGGGCCAGATCCGTTACCACCATTTCGGCGAAGGCAATTACGACAGGACCGAAAAGGCCATTCAGGACTTGTTGCGTGAGGCTGGCGGCCAGACGACGGCAAGCGCGCCGGTCGCGCCGGATGCCAAGGGCGTGGAAGCAAGCCCTGATCTCCGCAATATCCGCTCCGGCGAGACCTATCTCGGCTACGAACAGGCGGCGAACTTCGCCTCTCCGGAAGGGCTGCAGGCCGACCTGGCGCAAAATTATACGATCGGCGAACCGGGCCTCAACGAATGGGGCCTCTCCGGAGCCTGGATCGTCGGCCCGGGTCAGGTGACCCTTGATCAGCCGGGCGGCGGCATCACTTATCGCTTCAGCGCCCGCGATCTGCATCTCGTTCTCGGGCCTGGCGCCGGTGGCAAGCCGATCCGCTTCCAGGTGAAGATCGACGGCAAGGCGCCGGGGCCTGACCACGGTGCAGACATCGATGCCGACGGCAACGGCACGGTGACCGCGACCAGGCTTTACCAGCTTGTCCGCCAGTCCGGCCCGGTCGTCGCCCGCAATTTCGAAATCAGCTTCCTCGATCCCGGGGTGCAAGCCTACGCTTTCACATTCGGCTGAACCCGGGACGCATCAATATCCCGACCCTTAACATTGACCCACAGGAGTAATAGTCATGAATAGACGTCTTATGTTCACCGCAGCGCTTGCATTTGCCACCACCGTCATCGCATTCGCGGCAGAGGCTGCCGAGGTGAAAAACATCGTGATCGTCCACGGCGCGCTGGCCGACGGCTCGGGATGGCGTAGGGCGACCGACATTCTCGAAAAACGCGGCTTCAACGTCACCATCGTCCAGCAGCCCATCACCTCGCTCGAGGACGATGTGGCGGCGACCAAGCGCGTTCTCGACTTGCAGCAAGGACCAAGCCTACTCATCGGCCACAGCTATGGCGGCATGGTTATCACCGAAGCGGGCAATGATCCCAATGTCGCCGGGCTCGTCTATGTCGCCGCCTTCCAGCCCGACAAGGGCGAAAGCCTGCTCAGCCTCGCCAGCTCGAAGCCCGCCGGCAGCATGGATATCAAGGAAACGAAGGACGGCAAATATCTCTATCTCGATCCCGGCGCCTTCGCTGCGGCTTTCGCAGCAGACCTTCCGCAAGCCGAAACCGATTTCATGGCAAGGTCGCAGGTCTTCGCCTCGAAGCAGGCTTTCTCGGCCAAGATCACCCAGCCGGCATGGCGAACAAAAAAAAGCTGGTCGATCGTCGCCACCGAGGATCGCTCCATCAACCCCGATCTGGAGCGTGACATGGCAAAACGCGCCGGCGGCGAAGTGACCGAAATCAAGGCCAGCCACGCCGTCTTCGCCTCCCAAGCGGAAAAGGTCGCCGATGCGATCGAAAAGGCGGCAAGACAAGCCGGCAAGTAGCGCGCAGCCAGGAAATGTTCCTAAGCAGTCGCGAGGATGATGCCTCCGGTCGGGCGTCCGCCCGACCGGAGGCCCGCCCTGCCGGCCGGGACCCGCTCCCGCGGCCAAGTCGGCGCCATTTATACAGTTTTGTGACTATTCCATCAAAAAATGGAAGATCAATCACAAATTCTCATTTCAAATTGAGGAGGTTCCCTATAAAATTGAAGCGATATGCCATGTCGGGCGCAACCGGCTGGTGCAGAAACTGTGTCTCGGCGCAAATGCCGAATCGCAGGTCCACGGCCGAACGAGACTCGAGAATGGCAGTCCTTGTTAAATTTTCGTCAGAACACTATTCCAGTGTAAACGATAAGGGAGACGCGCGATATGGATAGTCGCAGGGGCCGGCGCATCGCAGTCTTATCCGAGGCCCTTTCACAACATCGCATTCTGCACATCAAGAATGCTGCCGAGATCCTGGGCGTCTCGGAAATGACGGTTCGGCGTGATGTCAGCGCCAATGCAGGCCAGTTCGCGTTCCTGGGCGGCCATATCGTTCCGGCTGTCGAAGCGGAGAACGATGCCTATGAAATTTCCAGGGCAGCCGACAGCCATGCCGCGGCAAAACGACAGATCTGCACACAAGCCATTGATTACATTCACGATGACGATACCGTTTTTTTCGATTGCGGCACCACCTTGCCCTATCTGGTCGATCTTCTCCCAGACAAGATTCATATAACGGCGATCTGTTACGCGCTGAACGTCGCCGATCGTCTGACGCGAAAACCCAACGTTCGCCTTGTTATGCTCGGCGGTCTCTATCACCCCGCATCGGCAAGCTTTTCCGGTGCCTCGGGGCTGGAAATGCTCGATTCGCTGGTGATCAACGTGGCGTTCCTTTCTGCAGCCGGTATCGATGCCCGGCGTGGCGCGACATGCGCGCATTTCCACGAAGCGGAGATCAAGAAAAAGGCGATGTCCCGCGCACGGAAGAATATTCTTCTCGCCGACAGCAGCAAGATCGGCAAGCTGAAGCCAGCCTTTTTCAGCGAGATGAAGGCGTTCGATGCGGTCATTACCGAAAACGGCATGAGCGATTTCGACTGACAAATCCGCATTTTTTCTGCGCCTGTCGAAATCTAACTTGACGCGACAGCCAGGTGATGCAACTCTCACAAACAATGAAAAAAAACTAACATTTTCGTTGATTGTGAAGACCGTCTTTCGCTGCGTGCATCTGCACAGAGAGCAACAGGATCTTCACACTCTGCCCGGGAGGATTCTGTTTGGAAACCGTTGCTGTTCACAATGCGGCAAACGCCCCCTCGCAATCGCCGGAGCGCACCCATAACCGGCCGCGCAATGCCGGCATGGAACTCGATCTCTCTTGGGTTCTCGATGCAAGGGTCAACCTGTCTGCCACCGAGCGCCGCATAGCCTCGCTTCCCGGACGCCGGACTGTCAAAAAAGACGCACAGGCGGCTTGGCTCCTGAAGGCGGTTACCTGCATCGATCTGACGACGTTGAACGGCGACGATACCCCCGAGCGCGTCAAGCGGTTGTGCGCGAAGGCGATGAATCCGGTACGCGCCGACCTTCTCGATTCGCTTGGCATGAGCGGCCGTTCGATCACGACCGGCGCCATCTGCGTCTACCATCGTTTTGTTGCAACAGCCGTCGAGGCGCTCGGCGATTCCGGCATTCCGGTCGCAGCGGTTTCGACCGGTTTCCCCGCCGGCCTCAGCCCGCACCACCTCAAGGTCAAGGAAATCGAGGCATCGGTTGCCGATGGCGCCAAGGAAATCGACATCGTCATCACCCGCGAGCATGTGCTGACCGGCAACTGGACGGCACTCTACGAGGAAATGAAAGAATACCGCGCCGCCTGCGGTGATGCGCATGTCAAGGCCATTCTGGCGACCGGCGACCTGAAGACGTTGCGCAATGTCGCCAGGGCCTCGCTGGTCTGCATGATGGCAGGCGCCGATTTCATCAAGACCTCGACCGGCAAGGAAGGCGTCAATGCGACGCTGGCCGTGACATTGACCATGCTGCGGGCGATCCGCGCCTATTACGAGCGCACCGGCATCAAGATCGGCTACAAGCCGGCCGGTGGCATTTCCGCGGCGAAGGACGTGTTAAACTACCAGTTCCTGATGAAGGATGAACTGGGGCGAGAATGGCTGGAGCCCGATCTCTTCCGCATCGGTGCATCGAGCTTGCTTGCTGATATCGAACGGCAGCTGGAGCATCATGTCACCGGTGCCTATTCGGCCCTCAACAGACACCCGATTGGATGATCCAGATGACTGTTGCCAAGTATTTCGACGAAATGTCCTATGGCCCTGCCCCTGAATCCGATATCGAAGCGCGCGACTGGCTGGCGCGCCACGCTTCCGGTTTCGGTCACTTCATCAATGGCGCGTTCGTGCCCTCGGTATCGGGCAAGAGTTTCGACACGTTCGAGCCAGCCACCGGCAAGGTCCTGGCGAAGCTCGCCAACGGCGGTGCGGCGGATGTGGACAACGCGGTTGCTGCGGCCCGCAAGGCGCAGGCGTCATGGGCGCGATTGCCGGGCCACGCGCGGGCGCGCCATCTCTATGCACTTGCCCGGATGATCCAGCGCCATGCACGTCTGATTGCTGTGGTCGAGGCCATCGACAACGGCAAGCCGATCCGCGAAACCCGCGATCTCGACGTGCCGCTGGCAGCCCGTCATTTCTATCATCACGCCGGATGGGCGCAAATCCAGGACACGGAATTCGCCGACCATGTGCCGGTGGGCGTCGTCGGCCAGATTATCCCCTGGAATTTCCCGTTCCTTATGCTGGCCTGGAAAGTGGCGCCGGCTTTGGCGCTCGGCAATACCGTCATCCTGAAACCTGCCGAATTCACGTCGCTGACGGCGCTTCTCTTTGCCGAACTGGCATCTGCGGCGGGCCTTCCGCCGGGCGTGCTCAATATCGTGACGGGAGAAGGCGAAACCGGCGCGCTGCTCGTCGGGCATGAGGATATCGACAAAATTGCCTTTACCGGATCGACCGAAGTCGGGCGCGTTATTCGCGAGCGTACCGCAGGCAGCGGCAAATCATTGACGCTGGAACTCGGCGGCAAGTCACCTTTCGTCGTTTTTGACGACGCCGATATCGACGGCGCCGTGGAAGGCGTGGTCGACGCGATCTGGTTCAACCAGGGGCAGGTTTGCTGCGCGGGTTCGCGGCTTCTGGTCCAGGAAGGCATTGCCGATCTTTTCCATGAGCGGCTGAAGCGCCGCATGCAGACATTGCGGGTCGGTCAGCCTTTGGACAAGTGCATCGATATGGGTGCGATCATCGCACCCGTGCAATTGACGCGTATCGAAACCCTGGTGAAAAAGGGAGTTTCAGAAGGCGCGACGCTGCATCAGGCGAAGATCGACCTGCCGAAAGGCGGCAGCTTCTACCCGCCGACGCTTCTCAGCGGCGTGCAGCCGACATCGATCGTCGCGACCGAGGAAATCTTCGGGCCGGTTGCGGTCTCCATGACTTTCCGCACACCGGAAGAAGCCGTCCAGCTTGCCAATCATACCCGCTACGGCCTCGCCGCCAGTGTCTGGAGTGAGACGATCGGCTTGGCGCTGAACGTTGCGGCAAAGCTCGCAGCCGGCGTGGTCTGGGTGAATGCCACCAATCTTTTTGACGCCGCCGTCGGTTTTGGTGGCAAGCGCGAGTCCGGGTTCGGCCGTGAAGGCGGACGGGAAGGTTGCTACGAATATCTGAAGCCGAAGGCTTGGGTCGGTCGCAAGGCGCGCGCAGCAATGCCCGCACTTTCGCAAGTGAAGCCGGTTGCCGGCGATTTTGCCCTGCCAACCATCGACCGGACGGCAAAGCTCTTCATCGGCGGCAAGCAGGCGCGCCCGGACGGCAATTATTCCCGTGTCATCGCCTCCCCCAAAGGCAAGGCGGTCGGAGAGGTCGGCGAGGGCAACCGCAAGGACATCCGCAATGCCGTGGTTGCCGCACAGGCCGCCTCCGCCTGGTCGAATGCCACCACGCATAACCGCGCTCAGATCCTCTATTACATCGCCGAAAACCTCAATGGTCGCGCCGATGAGTTCGCCTCGCGGATAACAGCGATGACCGGAGCGTCCGCAGCCAATGCAAATGCCGAGGTCGACGCCGCGATTTCGCGCCTCTTCACCTACGCAGCCTGGGCGGACAAATATGAAGGCGGCATTCACCAGCCGCCGCTTCGCGGCGTTGCCCTGGCCATGCCGGAAGCCATCGGCGTCGTAGGCGTCATTTGCCCGCCGGAAGCGCCGCTGCTCGGCTTTATCAGTCTGGTTGCGCCGTTGATTGCCACCGGCAATCGTGTCGTCGCGGTGCCGAGCGAGCCCTTCCCGCTTTCGGCGACGGATTTCTATTCCGTTCTGGAAACGTCGGATGTGCCTGCCGGTGTCGTCAATATCGTCACCGGGTCGGCGATGGAACTGGCAAAGATCCTTGCCGCCCACAACGACGTTGATGCGTTGTGGGCCTTCGGCTCCGCGGAATTGTCGACGACGGTGGAGAAGCTGTCTTCGGGCAATCTCAAGCGAACCTTCGTGGACAATGGCAAGGCGACGGACTGGATGGACCGAGCCGCTGCCGAGGGCGCGCTATACCTTCGCCGCGCTGTGGATGTGAAGAATATCTGGATACCCTACGGAGAATAAGGGCTCCAGCTCTAGTCATCCGGGCGGGAGGAGAACCGCACCGGCAGGCGAGAACAACGGAATTTGAGGGAATCGCAGAGCTGTAACGGAGCTGCGATTGTGGGGTCTGTTCCGCGGCACGACGAGCCGCGAAATAGTGCAATTAAGGGAGGACTTCCATGCTGAAGAATATCGATCCGGCTCTGAACGCGGATGTGCTGCACGCGCTCCGGTCCATGGGGCATGGCGACACGGTCGTTGTTTCCGACACCAATTTCCCTTCGGATTCGATTGCCCGGCAAACGGTGCTCGGCAAGCTGTTGCGGATAGACAATGTGTCCGCTGCCCGCGCCGTCGAGGCTATTCTTTCGGTGATGCCGCTGGATACGCCGCTGCAGCCGTCTGCCGGGCGAATGGAAATCATGGGCGCGCCGGACGAGATCCCTCCAGTGCAGGAGGAAGTCCAGGCCGTCATCGACAGCGCCGAGGGCAAGCCGGCGCCGATGTATGGCATCGAGCGTTTCGCCTTCTATGAGGAAGCCAAAAAGGCTTATTGCGTCATCACCACGGGCGAAAACCGCTTCTACGGCTGCTTCCTGTTCACCAAAGGCGTGATTCCGCCGGAAGCCGTTTGAAGGGAAACGATAATGAAGGTGGGTGTTTCGATCCTCGGGATTTTCGTCGCCGATACGGCCTATCTGGCCAAGCGCATGCCAAACATTGGCGAGACAATCACCGGGACCGGTTTTGCAGTAGGCCCGGGCGGCAAGGGATCCAACCAGGCTGTCGCCGCAGCCCGCGCCGGGGGAACAGTCTCCTTCATCTCGAAGATCGGCCGCGACACGTTCGGCGATATGGCGCTGAAGACCTATGCGGAAGCGGGCGTGACGCCGAAGCTTGTCCAGATGGACGATATGCCGACCGGCGCTGCCTTCATCTACGTCAATGACGGTAACGGCGACAATGCGATTATCGTCTATCCAGGTGCCGCGGGCACCATCGGCGTTGGTGATGTCGAGGCGGCACGCGAAACCATCGAGCAATCGGCGGTTTTCGTCACCCAGCTCGAACAACCGGCCGAAGCGGCGCAGCGCGCCCTCGAAATCGCCCATGCGGCCGGCGTGACCACAGTTTTCAATCCGGCGCCGGCAGAGCCGTTTCCGGACACGATCTATCCGCTCTGCGACTATATCGTGCCAAACGAAACCGAGGCAGCCGCTATCGTCGGCTTTCCGCTCGACACGCTCGACGAGGCCAGACGGGCTGGCGACGCCTTTCTTGCCAAGGGCGTGAAAGCCGCGCTGATCACGCTGGGTGGTCGCGGCGTGTTGTACCATACGGCGGGGCAATCGGTTCATGTTCCGGCCGTCTCGTCGGGAGCAGTCATTGATACCACAGGCGCCGGCGACGCATTTGTCGGTGGCTTCTCGGCGGCACTCTCGCGGGGCGCTACTCCGGTCGAGGCCGTGCGTTTCGGCTGCGCGACCGCCGGTATCGCGGTGACGCGGCGGGGTACCGCGCCTGCAATGCCGAAGATCGAGGAAATCGAGGCGCTTCTCCGGCAAGGAGGCGCGGCATGACCCGCAACGATCCGATCAAGCACGTCTTCATCTGGCCGGCACTGCTGATCGTGCTGGTGATCTCGATCTTTCCGCTGATCTATTCGCTGACCACCAGCTTCATGAGCCTGCGGCTCGTGCCGCCGATCCCCGCGCATTTCGTCGGCTTCGGCAACTATATGGAACTGCTTCAGAATCCGCGCTTCTGGAATGTCGCCTGGACGACGACGATCATCGCTTTTGTCGCGGTGACGCTGCAATATGTCATCGGATTTTCCGTGGCGCTGGCGCTCAACCGCCGGGTGCCTGGCGAAGGTTTGTTCCGGGTGAGCTTCCTGGTGCCGATGCTGGTGGCGCCCGTTGCCGTTGCACTCATCGCCCGCCAGATCCTCAATCCCACGATGGGCCCGCTCAATGAGTTGATGACCGCCTTCGGCTTTCCCAATCTGCCGTTTCTGACGCAGACCAGATGGGCTATCGGCGCCATCATTTCCGTCGAAGTGTGGCAGTGGACACCCTTCGTCATCCTGATGCTGCTTGCCGGGCTGCAAACCCTGCCGGAGGACGTCTACGAGGCTGCCGCGCTTGAAAATGCCAGCCCCTGGCAGCAGTTCTGGGGGATCACCTTCCCGATGATGCTGCCGATTTCGGTGGCTGTGGTCTTCATCCGCCTCATCGAAAGCTACAAGATCATCGATACGGTGTTCGTCATGACAGGCGGAGGGCCTGGCATTTCCACAGAAACGCTCACCTTGTTCGCGTATCAGGAGGGCTTCAAGAAGTTCAACCTCGGCTACACTTCCGCCCTGTCCTTCCTGTTCCTGATCGTCATCACCGTGATCGGGCTGGTCTATCTCGCCATCCTGAAGCCCTATCTGGAGAAGCACAAATGAGCGTGCGTGACCTCAAGGGATCCGGCCGCTGGTGGGCGCTTGCAGGCTGCCTGCTCTGGCTGGCCTTCACCTTCTTTCCGCTTTACTGGGTCGCGATCACCTCGTTCAAGTCGCCGCTCGGCGTCGTCGGCGGGCCGACCTATATTCCCTTTGTCGACTTCGACCCAACGCTGACAGCCTGGAGCGAGCTTCTGTCGGGCGCACGCGGCCAGTTCTACAACACCTTCATCGCCTCGACGATCGTCGGGCTGTCCGCATCGGTGCTGGCCACCTTCATCGGATCGATGGCCGCCTATGCGCTGGTGCGCTTCACCTTCGAGGTCAAGCTGCTGTCCGGCGTGATTTTCGTCGTCGTTGCCTTCGGCGGATATCTGCTCGGCCGCCATGTGCTGGGCTACGGGCAGGCTATATCGCTGATCTTTGCTTTTGTTGCAGCGCTTGCGCTCGCCATCGGCTCCAGCCGTATCAAGCTTCCGGGGCCACTCCTCGGCAATGATGATATCGTCTTCTGGTTTGTGAGCCAGCGCATGTTTCCGCCGATCGTCGCCGCCTTTGCCTTGTTCCTGATGTATACGGAAATGGGCAAGTTGGGGTTCAAGCTGGTCGACACCTATACAGGCCTCACCTTCGCCTATGTCGCCTTCTCACTGCCGATCGTGATCTGGCTGATGCGCGATTTCTTTGCGGCACTGCCGGTTGAAGTCGAAGAGGCGGCGATGGTCGACAATGTGCCGTCGTGGAGAATTTTCTTCGGTATCGTCCTGCCCATGTCCAAGCCGGGCCTGATCGCGACATTCATGATCACCCTCGCCTTCGTCTGGAACGAGTTCCTGTTCGCGCTCTTCCTGACCAGTTCCAAATGGCAGACCCTTCCCATTCTCGTCGCAGGGCAAAACAGCCAGCGCGGCGACGAGTGGTGGTCGATATCGGCAGCCGCCCTGGTCGCGATCATACCCATGGTCGTCATGGCGGGCATTTTGAGCAGGCTGATGCGGTCCGGCCTGCTTTTGGGAGCAATAAAGTGACCGTCCGACAACCCTAGTCATTGTTTAATTCCGGGGAGGAAAACATGAGAAGATTACTACTGAGTTCAACGGCAGCGGTACTGCTTGCTGGAACGGGCACGACATCCGCGCTCGCATGCGAACCGGACTACACCGGTGTCACGCTGACTGCCACGACGCAGACGGGACCTTATATCGCCTCTGCGCTGCAACTCGCGGCCAAGGGCTGGGAGGAAAAGACCTGCGGCAAGGTTAATGTGGTGGAATTTCCGTGGTCGGAACTCTATCCCAAGATCGTCACCTCGCTGACCTCGGGCGAAGACACGTTCGACGTGGTCGCCTTCGCGCCAGCCTGGGCGCCAGACTTCACCGATTTTCTCTCGGAAATGCCCAAGGCGATGCAATCGGGTGCCGATTGGGACGACATCGCTCCGGTTTACCGCGAGCAACTGATGGTCTGGAACGGCAAAGTGCTGTCACAGACCATGGATGGTGACGCGCATACCTATACCTACCGCATCGACCTTTTCGAGAACGCCGACAACCAGAAGGCCTTCAAGGCAAAGTATGGTCATGATCTCGCGCCGCCGAAAACCTGGAAGGAATATCTCGACATCGCCGAGTTCTTCCAGCAGCCGGACAAGGGCCTCTGGGGCACCGCGGAAGCCTTTCGCCGTGGTGGCCAGCAATTCTGGTTCCTGTTCAGTCACGTCGCCGGATACACCAGCCATCCCGACAATCCCGGCGGCATGTTCTTCGATCCCGACACGATGGATGCGCAGGTCAACAATCCGGGCTGGGTGCGCGGTCTGGAGGAATATATTCGCGCGTCGAAACTGGCCCCGCCAAATGCGCTGAACTTCTCGTTCGGCGAAGTGAACGCGGCCTTTGCCGGAGGCCAGGTCGCCGAGTCGATCGGCTGGGGCGATACCGGCGTCATTGCCGCCGATCCGAAGCAGTCGAAGGTTGCCGGTAGCGTCGGCTCGGCATCACTGCCGGGATCGGACGAAATCTGGAACTACAAGACCAAGAAGTGGGATAAGTTCGACCACGTCGTCCAGACCTCTTTCATGGCCTTCGGCGGTTGGCAGGCAGCCGTACCGTCGTCTTCCAAGAACCAGGAGGCGGCTTGGAACTATATCCAGTTCCTGACGAGCCCGGCAGTTTCCGGTCAGGCGGCGATCACCGGCGGCACAGGCGTCAATCCTTATCGTCTATCGCACACTACAAATACGGCGTTGTGGTCGAAGATATTCACCGAGCGTGAGGCAAAGGAATATCTTGGAAGCCAGAAGGACGCGGTAACCGCCAAGAACACCGCGCTCGACATGCGCCTGCCGGGCTATTTCTCCTATACGGAAATTCTTGAGATCGAGCTTTCCAAGGCATTGGCAGGAGAAGTGACGCCGCAGCAGGCGCTGGATACCGTGGCTGCCGGATGGAACAAGCTGACGGACGAGTTTGGCCGCGACAAGCAACTGGCAGCCTATCGTTCGTCGATGGGCCTGCCTGCAAAATAAACCCATCCGCAACATCCCATCCCGGCAGTGCCGGGATGGGATCAGGCATCGTTGAAAGAAGACGGAGACGATCGCCGCTTAGAACTGGCGATGGAATTCTCGTGAAAAGGTTACAGCATGTCCCAGGTGCGTTTGGATCAGGTCACCAAATCCTTTGGCAGCGTTGAGGTCATCCCTCCGCTCGATCTGGCAATTGCCGACAAGGAATTCGTGGTTCTCGTGGGGCCGTCCGGCTGCGGGAAGACAACCACCCTGCGGATGATCGCGGGGCTGGAACAGACGACATCAGGGGAAATCCGGATCGGCGAGCGCGACGTTACGGCGCTGCGCCCGGGTCTGCGCAATTGCTCGATGGTGTTTCAGAATTATGCGCTCTATCCGCATATGACAGTCGCCGAAAACATCGGCTACGGCATGAAGGTGCGCGGAACGCCGAAGCAGGACATCGATGCCGCCGTTGCAAATGCGGCGCGCATTCTCAATCTCGGTGCCTATTTGAAACGCAAGCCGAACGCGCTTTCGGGTGGTCAACGCCAACGTGTGGCGATTGGCCGGGCGATTGTCCGCCAGCCGGATGTGTTCCTGTTCGACGAACCATTGTCCAACCTCGACGCTAAATTGCGCATTGAAATGCGAACAGAAATCAAGCTCTTACACCGCCGACTTAAAACCACGATCGTCTACGTTACGCACGATCAGGTAGAGGCGATGACGATGGCAGATCGGGTCGTGGTTATGAATCAAGGGCGGATCGAGCAGGCCGCTGATCCGATCACCCTATATGAATCCCCGAAGAACCTCTTTGTCGCTGCCTTCATCGGCTCGCCCAGCATGAATTTCATCGAGGGCCGACTTGTGCAAACCTCCGGTGGAATTGCCTTCCAAGCCGAGGGTGACGTCGACATTGCGATTCCTGCGCAAAGAGCCGAGCGCCTTTCGGCGGCAGTGGGACAGTCCGTGGTTCTCGGAATCCGACCGGAACATACGATGGTCAGGGATCCAAACGCTTCGACTGTGAGCCTCCATGTCGCCGATATCGAGCCCCTCGGTCCATACACACTGGCGATCGGCAAGGTCGGGTCAGCAGCCTTTACTGCCCAAATCGACGCATCCTCGCGCGTTGGCCCGGATGACAGGATCAGCGTTCCAATTGATCCCCCAAAAATGCACTTCTTCCTTAAAAGTACCGGAGACACGGTCGGCTAAGAACCACCGCGACCCTATGCAGCGATCCATCAAAGGACATGCGGAGATCGCGATCTGCTCGGTATGAATTCAAAGATGCGTGGCATTGGCAGCGCTGCATAAGCGCGAAAGCGCGTCGCGCAAAAGGAAGAATGCCCCTCTCCGAGACTGGAGAGGGGCGACATCATTACCTGTTGGCCGCGACTGGGCGGACCAGCGGGGTGACGCGGCGGATGGTGACGCGGCGGTTTTCCTGCTCGGGGCCCGACGTGTTGACCTTCAGATACTGCTCACCATAACCCTGCGTCGCGAGGTTCTCCGGCGCGATGCCGTAGACGTCGGTGAGCACGTTGGCGACCGATTCCGCCCGCTGGTCGGACAGGAGGAGGTTGCTCTGGTCTGAGCCAACAGCATCGGTATGCCCCTCGATCAGGAAGGTCTCGCTCGGATCCTTCTGGAGCACCTGGCTGATCGCGTCGGCGACCTTGCGCAACGTGCGCGCCTGGGTCATCGGAATCTCGGCGCTACCGGTCGCGAAGGTGATCGTGTCGAGGTCGATGCGGCGCACCTTGTCGCGGATACGGGCCGAATACTTCACCTCATCAAGCGAGTAGACGCGTTCCACAGGCTCGACTGGCGGCTCGCTCAGGAACTCGTAATAGTCCCGGTTCGGGTCGCTGCGCGTGTCGATGATGTAGTCGCTGAGCGGTACGCGCAGCCGCATCGGCGGCAGGTCGGCGCCCGGATCCTCGAAATAGTCGCGGTCCGGATCGTCATAGAGGTCCTGCGAATAATAGAGCACGTCCTCGCGCCCACGGGCGTCGACGCGCGACCGCTGGATGATGTCGCCGTAGCGGTTGCGGATCGTCACGATGCGGTAGCCTTCCGGCCGCGTGATCGTCTCACGGTAGCGGTCACCTGAAAGCTCCTCGTAGCTCGGCCGCTCGCCGTCGCGCAGGAAGCGCCGGTCGTCGTCGCCGCGCACGATCGTCCTGTTGTCGTACTGGATGATCACCCGGCTGTCGCCGTCGCCGCGGTCGTCGAAGCGCGCGCCGTCGGGACGGACGAATTGCGGCCGCTCATCGAGCTTCCTGCCCTTCTCGCGGGTCACCGCCTCGAGCTTGACCGGCGCCGTCGCCTGGCCGCCGGTGGCAGCCTGCGCATCGGCATCCGAGGTCGGCACCTTCACTTCCTGGCTGTCGGCGCGCTGCCGGTCGCGGTCGCGGCGGCCTTCGCGGCCCTTGCTGCGGTCGGCATCCTTGTCGCTGTCGAGCACGGCTGCGCCGTTCTCGACCGGCAGAACGACGGTCTCATTGCTCTTGGCCGGATCTGCAGCGATCTTCTTGCGGCGCTCCAGTTCCTCGGGCGAAACCTTTTCCGGTGCCGGAATAGCCTGCTCCACCTGCTGGCCACCGCTGGCGTCCGGCTGCGGCTGGGCAGTGTCAGTCGCGGGCGCGGTCGGCGGGGCGCCGGCGGGCTGTTCACCGGTGGGCTTTGCCGCCGTGCCGTCCTTCGGCTTCTCGGCGGGCGCGGCTTCCGGTGCTGCCGCCTTGTCTTCGGTCGTCTTAGCCGCAGGGGCATTTTCTGCAGGTGTTGCAGTCTCGCCCTTTGTCGGCTTCTGCTTGGCAGGCGCCTCGGCTGCGGGTTTCATCTCTGGCTTCGCTTCGGGCTTGGCCTGTTCTTCGGTCGGTGTCACCGCCTCGGGAGCGGCAGTCTCAGCCTTGCCCTTGCCTTTATCTTTGCCCTGGGCCTTATCCTGCCCCTTCTCCCGCTTGCCGCCTTCCGGCTTGGCTTCAGGTTGTGCCTGTTCCGTTTCCGGCTGAGCTTCCTTTGCTGCCGGCTGCTGTTCGGGCTGAGGCTGAGCCTCCGGCTCGGCCTGCTGCGTCTCCTGCTTCTTCGGCTTCTTCGGCTTTTCCTGCGTTACCGGCTGCTCTTCCTGCTGCGGCGCGGCCTCCGGCTTTGCCTCGGGCTGGGCCTGCTGTTTGGCTTTCCGCTCGGGCTTGCTTTCAGGCTGCTCCGCGGGTGCCTCCTTCGGTGCCTCCGCCTTCGGCGCTTCCGGCTCTGCCTTGGGTTCAGGTGCTTCCTTCCGCTCGGCCTTCGGCTTTTCGGCGGGCGCTTCCGGCTGCGCCGGCTTCTCGGCGGCCGGCGCCTGTTCGGCCGGGGCTTCCCCCTGTTCCTTGTGCTTTTTCTTCTTCAGCAACTCCTCCTCGGACGGCGCATCCTGCGCCACCTCGAAGCTACCCGGCTCGACCTGCCGCACGGCCGCGGCCTGCGTCGCAACGTCGCGTACGGCCGCCATCGCCGATGCCGGCTGCAGCGCCAGCGAAAGAGAAAGCAGCGGAAAAGCCGCGCTCGCGAACAATCTTGATTTCATGCCCATCGGGTTTCCTCGATCCTGTTTGAGCTTCTTGAAGGCCGCAAGGCCCTGGTTCCGCCCCTAGCTTCGCATTGAGGCGAAACGGCGGAATGGCAATCGCCCAGCCGCCGATTTGTTCCGGTTCTAGGGAGGTCGGGATTAACCTCGCGTGAATGTTGCAGTCTGCCGACGTTCATCTCGCCCGCTATTTGCACCGCCCAATTGCGGTGGGATTTGTGTTGCAATTCCATGAAAAAAAGTCTGATTATCGCCGCAAGGCGGTCTCAGCACCGTTGAACTGCGGCCGTCAGCCCAAGAGAAAAAGGAGCGACGGCTACCAACAGAGAGGATCCTCATGCATATCTCCACCCGTATTTTCGCGGCAGCCTCGATCGCGGCGATGTCCCTTTTTGCCGGCTCGGCCATGGCCGATGGCGAGAAGTATGTGATCGGCACCGATTCGACCTATCCGCCCTTCGAATTCGTCGATGCCAGCGGCACGATCCAGGGTTTTGACATCGACATTGCCAAGGCGCTCTGCGCCGAGATGAAGGCGGAATGTACCTTCGTCAGCACCGACTGGGATGGCATCATCCCGGCGCTCAACGCCAAGAAGTTCGACATGATCGTTTCCTCCATGTCGATCACACCGGAGCGTCTGAAGCTCGTCGACTTCTCCAACAAGTACTACAACACCCCGCCGGCAATCGCCGTGCCGAAGGATTCGACGATAGCGGATGTCGCCGGCCTGAAGGGCAAGGTGATCGGCGCGCAGACCTCGACGACTCACGCCAACTATGCCGAGAAGCATCTCGCCGACACCGAGCTGAAGCTCTACCCGACGGCTGATGAATACAAGCTGGACGTTGCGAGCGGCCGTGTCGATGCCGTCATCGACGACGTCGTCGTTCTCTCCGAATGGGTCAAGTCCGACGCCGGCGCCTGCTGCAAGATCCTGACGACCCTGCCGGTCGACAAGGAAATCAACGGCAACGGCGCAGGCATCGCCATCCGTCAGGGCGATCCGCTCAAGGAAAAGCTGAACACGGCGATCGCCGCGATCCGCGCCAGCGGTGAATACAAGAAGATCCAGGACAAGTACTTCGACTTCGACGTTTACGGCGAATAAGAAATTCGGTATCTGGCCGAGGAAGGTAATGGCGGAAGGCTTGCTCTTCCGCCATTTTTGTTTGACAAAGATGGCAAGATCAAAACGGCAAAAGCCGTGAGGGGAATTTACGCATGGGCGGATTATTTTCCGCGCTCGGCTCCTTCTGGAGCTGGATTGTGCACATTTTCGATCCGCTATGCGGACCCGTTGGCATCTTTACCTGGTTGGGTCAGTCGACGATTCTTGCCTGTGGAGATACCGGCTGGGGCGATGAGATCGCGCTTGGCCTGCAGGTCACGATTTCGGTGGCGATCGTCACCCTGCCGATCGGCCTCGTCATCGGCTTCCTGGTGGCGCTCGGCCAGCAGTCGGAGGAAAAGTCGCTGCGGCTGGCGGCCGGCATCTACACGACGATCTTCCGTGGCCTGCCGGAGCTTCTGACGCTCTTCATCATCTATTACGGCATGCAGATGCTCATCCAGTCTCTGCTGACCTTCGTCGGCTATGACGGGCCGCCCGTCGAGATCAATGCCTTCCTCGCCGGTGTCATCGCGCTTTCGGTCGTCTTCTCCGCCTACTGTTCGGAGGTGCTGCTCTCGGCCTTCCGCGCCATTCCCAAGGGACAATATGAGGCGGGAGATTCGCTCGGCCTGCATCGCGGCCGCACGCTGCGCCTGGTCATCCTGCCGCAACTCGTGCGCATCGCGCTCCCGGGCCTGACGAACCTCTGGATGGTGCTGCTGAAAGACACCTCCTACGTCTCGATCATCAGCCTTGCCGATGTCCTCCGCCAGACGAGTGTCGCCGTGCGCGTGACCAAGGAACCCTTCTTCTTCTATGGCCTGGCCTGTTGCCTCTATCTGGTGCTCGCCATCCTCTCCTCCTTCCTGCTCGTCTATGTCGAGCGTTGGGCCAAGCGTTCGGAGATCAGTCGATGAGCTATGCCGAAACGCTGATTCCACCGCAGCCCGCGCCCCGCGAGGTGATGAAACCGATGACGCCGGCGCGCATGGCCGGCTATATCTTCGTCGCCGTCTGGGCTCTGCTGGCGGCGCTTCTTGTCTTTTCCGTCGTCAATGGCTGGGATCCGGAAAAATTCACCCGTTACGGTCCGCGCTACCTCCATGGTCTCTGGATAACGCTGAGCCTCGTTTTCATTTCCGTCATCTGCGGCGCCATCCTGTCGCTGCCGCTTGCCGTGGCGCGCATGTCGAAGAACCGGGTACTGAATGCGCTGGCCTACAGCTACATCTATTTCTTCCGCGGCACGCCGCTGCTTGCCCAACTGTTCCTGGTCTATTACGGCCTCGGCATATTCCGGCCGCAGCTTGAGGCCGTCGGCATCTGGTGGTTCTTCCGCGATGCCTGGTACTGCGGCCTCTTTGCCATGACCATCAATACCGCGGCCTATCAGGCCGAAATTCTGCGCGGCGCGATCGAAAGCGTATCGCATGGCCAGCACGAGGCGGCCGCCGCACTCGGAATCCACAAGTTCATCGCTTTCCGGAAAATCATCCTGCCACAGGCTCTCATCGTCGCGCTTCGCCCTTATGGCAACGAGATCATCCTTCTGATCAAGGGCTCGGCGGTCGTCGCCATCATTACCGTCCTCGACCTGATGGGCGAAACCCGCTACGCCTTCTCCCGCACCTTCGACTACCAGACCTATCTCTGGGCGGCGATCTTCTATCTCGTCATCGTCGAGGCCTTACGCCATCTCTGGGCCTGGATCGAACGCCGCCTGACCCGGCATCTCAAGCGCTGATGCGTGACGCCGAAACGCATGTCGCAGTTTTGGGATAAGCGCGTGCATGAGACAAAGCCGATTTGGCAGCACTCTCGGTATGATGCTGCCAAGTCATTGATATAAAAAATAAATTGTCCTTTTATGAGGTATCTGTAAAGATTTCATTAACCACTCGCATGTTTCCATATCACGTAGCGCTAATAAGCGCGCGAGTGGGAACAAGAAGAAGTGGAATGCGATGCACAAGGACATGGAAAGACAATTGCAGGGCTACGGTCTGACGACCGCCCAGATCCTCTACCACCTGCCGGACCACCCGGCGATCCTGCAGACCTATGTCTGGCAGGACTACGACCTCGCCCCCGATTTTCCCGAAATGCGCGGCTTCCTGAAATTCTGGGAAGAGAAGCTCGACGGGCCGCTGCATTCGGTGCGCTACATCCACCGCAAGCTGATCTCGGCAACCGAGTGGCGGGCGCTGAAGGGCGAGTTCATCCTGCACTGATCGGCTCTGCAGCAGGATGCCGAAAAGTGTGAGCGGTTCGGGCGGCATGTTATGACCGCGTCAGACATGCGCCTCGCCATGGCCGAATTCGCCTTCGTCGCGATCCGGGCGAAGCGCGAAAGCGAGCATGCCGAGATAGAAGGCGACGACAATGGCAATGACCGCAAGGCCGGGAACCGGCCCGAGCACGGCATTGTCGATGACATAGGCCCATGACTGCGCCTGCAGCGCCGGCATGCCCTCCGTCTGCAGTTTCGGCGTCGAGATCTTCAGGCACCAGGCGAGCAACAGGATGAAATACATCCAGCCGTAATTGCGTTTGAGCCGGCGGTGCATCGCCTCCTGATAGCTGAGCAGGAAGCGCGGTTTGCGCAGGCTACGGGCGACCACCATCGCCCATTCGCCGCCGGCCCCGGCCTCCGGCGCCAGAATCTCGGCGAAATAGCAGCGCTCGATCTGGCGAATGCGGGCACGGTAGATATCGAAGAAGCGGTAACGCCGCGCCTCGATCATCAGCAGCAGCGTCACCAGCATCATCCCGAACAGCAGCACTCCATGATGCGAAGTCGGCGTCGACAGCGACACCGAAAGCAGTGCTGCGACCACGGTGATCGCCCAGTTGGAGGTTCGGTCGATGCGGTCGCGCCAACTTGTCATCCGTCCGAGTTCACCGCGGTAATAATGAATGAGCGTGTTCGTAACCTCGCCTGGTGTACTTGGCAGCAAAGGCCGTGCGCCCTCTCCTTCCCGTACCAATGACGTCCTGTCTTCCTTCATTTTCATGGCTCGTTCCTCCCTTCGTCTTCTTTTCAGCCATTCTGCGCCCGCAAGCGCGCCATTGCAAAACATCGAAAGCAGCCTTAGACGCATGCTTGAAACAAAAGGACGATGGACTGCTATGGCAAAGAAGATCGACGAAGAAGCCCTTGGCGAGGCCTATAACCGGGCGCTGGCGCTGGAAAAGGCCGGCGATGTCGACGCGGCCGTTGCAGCCTATGAGGAAGTCTTGGCAATCGATCCCGACGATCACGGCGGTGCGGCCGTGCGCATCGCCGCGATGGGCCGCGGCGAGACGCCGGTCAGGGCGCCCGACGCCTATGTCGAGACCTTGTTCGACCAGCATGCCGAGGTTTTCGAGGACGTGCTCGTCGAGCAGCTCGGTTATCATGTGCCGATGCTGGTGCGCCAGCGACTGCAGACGCTGAAACTCGGACCGTTCAAGCGACTGCTCGATCTCGGCTGCGGCACAGGTCTCACCGGCGGCGCACTGCGCGATCTCTGCGCTGACATGACCGGCATCGATCTATCGGAGAAGATGGTCGAGATCGCCCATGAGAAGGATCTTTACGAGACGCTCTTCGTCGCCGAGGTCGAGGATTTCCTCGACGACAACGATGAGGAAGCCTTCGACATCATCACCGCCACCGACGTGCTGCCCTATCTCGGCGCACTCGAACCGCTGTTCTTCGGCGCCGCCGAGAACCTGACGCCGGGCGGCCTGTTCATCTTCTCCTCGGAGACCCTGCCCGAGGAAATCCTCGCCGGCCGCGCCTACATGGTCGGGCCGCACCAGCGCTTCGCCCATGCCGACGCCTATGTAAGAGAACGCCTGACTGCCACCGGTTTCGAACTCGTCGAGATATCGGATATCAACGTGCGTATGGAAGACGGCCAGCCGACACCCGGCCATCTGGTCATCGCTCGCTATATCGGCTGACGGATACTTGCACGATTGGCGAAGTATCTATTGCCTGAGACGTCGCAATCTGATAGTTAGTCGATCGGTAAAGTTTACCGCAACGATAGGAAAGGTTGCCGCATGTCGCTCGTGCTCTATGGGCATCCGCTCGCCTCCTTCTGCCACAAAGTGCTGATCGCGCTTTATGAAAACGCCACCCCCTTCGAAAATCGCATCGTCGATCTTTCCGATGAGACCTCACGCGCCGATCTTTTCCGTTTCTGGCCGATCGGCAAGATGCCGCTGCTCCGGGACGAGGCGCGCGACAGCACCATTCCCGAGACATCGATCATCATCGAATATCTCGAGCAATATTATCCCGGCCCCGTTCGCCTGCTGCCGCCGGAGATCGACCGGGCGCTCCAGGTCCGCCTCTGGGACCGCTTCTTCGACCATTATGTTCAGGCGCCGATGCAGACGCTCGTCAGCAATCGCCGGCGGCCCGAGGGAGCGGCTGACGAAATCGAGGTGGCCGCCGCCAAGGCGACGCTCGCCACCGCCTATGCGATGATCGAAAAGCAGCTCGCCGACAAGCAATGGATATCAGGCGACGCCCTCACCATGGCTGATTGCGCCGCAGCGCCTGCTCTCTTCTATGCCGAGACGCTGATCCCCTTCACTCAGCAACAGCCGAACCTTCGCGCCTATTATGATCGACTGCTAGCGCGCCCGTCCTTTGCAAGGGTTCTGGAAGAGGCCCGCCCCTACTTCAAGTTCTACCCCTACAAAGACAGGCTGCCGGTCCGCTTCCAGGATACGGCGGGATGATCGAAAGCCAGGCGGATCTCGACCGTATGTTCCATGCGCTTTCCGATCGCAGCCGCCGCGGCATGATCGATCGCCTCGGCCGCGGCCCGGCCTCCGTTACCGAACTGGCCGCACCGCTCGCGGTTGCCTTGCCGACGGTGATGAAACATCTGCAGGTGCTGGAGGAGAGCGGCCTCGTGCTCTCCGAAAAATCCGGCCGGGTGCGAACCTATCGCCTGCAGCAGGATGCGCTTGCCACCGTCGAACGCTGGGTGGAACAGCGAAAGGTCCGCTGGACCACCGCCTTCGACAGGCTGGATCAATTTCTCGCCGATGAAACAAAGGGCCTTCCCGAATGACGACACGATCCGCCGAACATGCCACCCTCGTCATCGAGCGCCATTTGAAAGCGCCGGTTGCCCGCGTCTTCCGCGCCTGGTCGGCGCCGGAGGCCAAGCGCCAATGGTTTGCCTGCCATGGTGACTGGGTGCCGCTCGACTACCGGCTCGATTTCCGCCCCGGCGGCACGGAAAGAAACCACGTCGCCGATACCGACGGCCTTCTGCACGCCTATGACGCCCATTACATCGATATCGTACCCGATACCCGCATCATCTATGCCTATGAAATGAAGCTCGGGGAAACCCGCATCTCCGCGTCGTTGACCACCGTCGTCTTCGACGCCGAACCCGGCGGAACCAGAATGGTCTTCACTGAGCAGGTGGTCTTCCTTGACGGCTACGCCGACAACGGTGCCCGCCTCCAGGGCACCGAAATCGGCCTCGACAATCTGGAACTCTTCCTCGAGCGCGAGGAAAGCCCGATTCATTGAAATCGCATGTCAGCGATCTTGCCAGGGGTCAAGCGTTGCTTGATTTCTTCCGCGAGCCGGCGGGGCGAGTTGAAGTGTTGAGTGTGACGGCACTCCGAATGAGCGCCTTCAACGCCTCCTCGTCGATCTCGTCGCCCTCATGAAAATCGATGGCGCGCCTGACGTTGCCGTCAAGGCTGGAATTGAAGAGGCCTGAGGGATCCGCCAGCGAGGCGCCTTTGGCGAAGGTCAGCTTCACCACGCTCTTATAGGTCTCGCCGGTGCAGATGATGCCGGCGCGCTCCCACACCGGAACGCCTCTCCACTTCCATTCCTCGACCACCGCGGGCTCGGCCTGCCGGATGAGCATGCGGACGCGGGCAAGCATCTCGCCCCGCCAATCGTGCAGTTCCTCGATCCTCGCATCGATCAGCTGAGAGGGAGAGGCTCCCTCGTTTCCTTCCCCGGAATCGCTCTTCTTCATGACTGCTGTCGCTTTCTTCATGGTTGTCGTTGCTGGACGCCGGCCTGGCATCCGCTCACATCCGTTCGCCGGGCAATTGGCTGGCCTGCTCCACCCAGGCGGCGAGCCGGGCTTCGTCAATTTGGTCGCTCTCGCGGATGTCGAGGTAGCGCACTTCCTTCTGCTTGGATTGGCCGGGCGGCAGAGGATGCAGCGACGTGCCGCGGAAGAAAGCCACCTTGACGTATTTCGTGAAGCAATGAACGCCGAGGAACCAGCCCTGCCCTTCAATGCCGTAAAGGGGCGAATTCCATTTGACGGCCTTGTATACGCCGGGCACCGTGCGCGTGATCAACACATCCAGGCGGTGCCCGACGTCGCTTTTCCAGCCCGGCATGGCGGCGATATAGGCTTGCACCGGAGCGTCGCCGTAACCCTTGGCGATTTGAGGGTTGCCGCCGGAGAGAAGCGTCGGCTCCCCGGTGGCCGGCTTGGCCGCTGCCTTCTTGGTGACCTTCGCTTCGGTCTTGGACGTCTTGCCGGCCATCGCCTTCACTCCTATCCGCCGTTGCGTCCCGCGCCGCGCCATCGGGTGGCATATGGCAGGACGAACAAGTAGAGACCGGTAAGCAGGAGCAAGGTGAGCGGCAACAGCGCCAAGAGGCCCACCCAGACGGACGATTTCTCCCGCACCATGGCGATGATATTGGCGATGACCGCCACCGTAAAGGCAATGGACAGCCATCGGTGGATCTGCCGAAACCAGTTGTTCCAGTTCAATTGGGACCTCCTCCTCGAAATGAGCCTTGACGATGGGCTGCTTGCCGGGCGGGCGCCTCTCACTCTGTCCGCGCGAGAACCTGCTCCAGCTTTTCGAAGAACTGCGGCCAGCCGCTCCTGGCGCCTCCATAGGCCTGCCGCTGATCCGGCCGGAAACCAGACTGTTCCATGCGCAGATGCGTGCCCGTGCCTGTCGGCGTGAGCGTCCAGGTGACGACGGTTTCGAGGCCATAGGCGCCCCAGCTATAAGCGAGCGTCTTGTTCGGCTCGACCTCCAGAACCCGGCAGTCGACCGAGCCCCAATCGGCATTGAAGTTGAAACGGTGGTCGACGACCGGTTTGAAGTCACTCTTCATCAGCCACTCCTGGATCAGGTGCGGCTGGGTGAGCGCGCGCCAGATCTTGTCCGTGGGAAAAGGCATCTCCCGTTCGATCACGACGGAACGTGTTTCGGTCGATATATAGGTCATTGATCCATCCTCTTCAGCAAATCTTCGAGCGCGTCGAAACGGCTTTGCCAGAAGCCCGCCATCTCACTTGTCCAGTCGACCAGTGGCGCCAGCGCACCGAGCTGGGCACTATAATGCGTCTGGCGACCTTCGTGGCGGTCGCGCACCAATCCGGCCTGCTTCAGGATTCCGAGATGTTTTGAAACGACTGGTTGCGAGACCCCTGCCCGCGCCGTCAGAGCTCCGACCGTCTTTTCTCCTTCACGGCACAGCCGCTCGAAAAGCGCCCTCCGGGTCGGGTCGGCGAGCGTTCTGAAGAGCATGTCCTGAGCGTTCGACATCTACGATCCATACCTCAATAGCTATGAGTCATACGTATAGCCATAGAGGTATGAGTGAGTCAAGTTGGCGCAAGACGACTTGAGGGAGCCATTATTGGTGAGTTACGCGCATGCAGCAGCATGCCTCGGCAGAGAACAGTGATTTCTCATACCCATGCGCCTATCAATTTCGCCATCGCTCATGCCTGCTCGCGTCGACACGCCTCGCTTATGCCGAGATCATGCAACTTCGCGAACAGCGCTGGGATCAATGACCGCCGCCGGTGCCGAGGATCGCGGCGAGCAGCCGGCCTTCGAGCTCGGCAAGGTCGGGGTTACCATGCCGGCGCGGATGCGGATAGGGAATGGGAAGATCGAGCGCGATCCGCCCCTCGTCGAGCACGATGACCCGATCGGCGAGATGCACCGCTTCGCTGACATCGTGGGTGACGAGCACAGTGGTGAAACCGAGTTCGCGCCACACGCGATTGATGAGTTCCTGCATGCTGATCCGCGTCAGCGCATCGAGCGCGCCGAGCGGCTCATCCAGCGCCAGCACACCCGGCCGGCTCACCAGCGCCCGTGCCAGCGCCACACGCTGCCGCTGACCGCCGGAGAGCCGCGCCGGCCATTCGCCGGTCTTCTCGCCAAGCTGGACTTCGGCAAGCACGGCCTCAGTCGCCTTCAGCGCCGCCCGTCGGTCGATGCCGTCACCGAGCCCGACCACGACATTGTCGGCGACGCTGAGCCAGGGCAGCAACCGCGGCTCCTGGAAAACGATGCGCGCATTCGGGCTCGCCTGTGCGCCCTCGGCATCCTCGAAATGCAATTCGCCGGCGCTCGGCTCGTCAAGGCCCATCAGGATGCGCAGCAGCGTGCTCTTGCCGCAGCCGCTCTTGCCGATCACGGCAACGAACTGGCCGGCCGGAATATGCAGGTTGATGCCGCGCAACACGCGGTTGGTCCCAAAACTCTTTTCAAGCCCCGTCAGGCTGATCGCCGCCGCCCCCGCGGGGGCGATGCGTTTCGCCGCAGATTCATAGGCCGGCTCGTCGCCGGCAGCGTGAAAACGCTCATGCGCAATCGATGTCATGGCGTCTCTCCTATTTCTGATAGACCGGGTTCCAGGCGAGCGTCCGCTTCTCCAGCGCCCGGGCGATGACATCGGCAAGCTTGCCGAGCACGGCATAGATGACAAGGGCGAGCACGACGACGTCAGTCATCATGAATTCGCGAGCATTGTTGGCCATGTGACCGATGCCGGACGATGCAGCGATCGATTCCGATACGATCAGCGTCAGCCACATGATGCCCAGCGCATATCTCAAGCCGACGAAGATCGACGGCAGCGCGCCTGGAAAGATCACCTTGCGGAACAGCGTCCAATTGCCCATGCCATAGACCTTGCCCATCTCGATCAGGTCGCGATCGACATTGCGCACTCCATGATAGGTGTTGAGATAAACCGGGAAAAGCACGCCGAGCGAGGTCAAAAAGAGCTTCGATTCCTCGCCGATCCCGAACCACAGGATGACGAGCGGGATCATCGCCAGGTGCGGAATGGTGCGCAGCATCTGCAGTGTTGTATCGGTCAGCTGTTCGGAAATGCGCGACACGCCATTGGCAATGCCGAGCAGGAAACCGATCGAGCCGCCGACGAGAAGGCCGGCAAAGGCGCGGCCGGCGCTCACCAGCACGTCGTTCGGCAACTGGCCGGAAACCGTCGTCGACCAGAAGGCGAGGCCGACATCGGCCGGCGACGGCATGATGCGCGACGAGATCCAGCCGACAGAGGAGGCAAGCTGCCAGAAGGCCACGATCACCACCGGCACTAGGTAAGGCGTCAGCTTCTCCAGGCCGGGCAACGGCAGGCGTAAACCCGCCTTCGCGGCCTTTTCGGAAGCGACAGACCGTACAAACGGAGTATCGAAAGTCGACATGCAATGTCCTCACGCTTTTCGGGAACAGGACGTCGCAAGCCGTAGACGGCTTGCGACGGTGTCGCGCTCTGCGTCTTCGTCGAACTCAGGAACCGGAGACGACTTTCAGATTGCCGCCATGGCTACCGCCGGCGAAAACCTGCTTGCGCCCGAACTCATTGTTGAAGCCCAGGCGCTGCTGCTCGCGGGTGATGCCGAGTTCGGGGAAAAGCAGCTCGGCGACGCGATAGGCCTCTTCGAGATGCGGATAGCCGGAACCGATCACCGTATCGATTCCGATCTCCTGATATTCGCGAAGGCGCGCGGCCACCGTCTTCGGTGACCCCACAAGCGCGGTGCCTGCACCAGCGCGCACCAGGCCGACGCCGGCCCAGAGGTTCGGCGAGACTTCGAGTTTATCGCGGCGCCCGCCATGAAGGGCGGCCATGCGTTTCTGGCCGACCGAGTCGGACTCGTGGACGAAGCGCTCCTGCGCCTCGCGAATCGTATCGTCGTCGAGATGGCGGATCAGCCGTTCGGCCGCCTCCCATGCCTCCTCATCGGTTTCGCGCACGATGAAGTGCAGGCGGATGCCGAAGCTCACCTCGCGACCGCGCTCGCCGGCGGCCTTGCGCACCTTGGCGACCTTTTCGGCTACCTGTGCCGGCGGCTCGCCCCAGGTCAGGTATTTGTCGACACGGCCGACGGAGAAATCGATGCCGGCGTCCGACGAGCCGCCGAAATAAAGCGGCGGGCGCGGGTTCTGCACCGAAGGAAAGCCGAGGCGCGCATTGGTCGCCTTGATGTATTTGCCGTCGAAGCTTGCCGTTCCCTTTTCCAGCAATTCCTCGAAGACGGTGAAGAACTCCTCGGCATGGGCATAGCGCTCGTCATGCTCGAGATGGATGCCGTCGCCGGCAAGCTCCGCCGGGCTGCCGCCGACGACGATGTTGAGCAGCAGCCGGCCGTTGGAGATGCGGTCGAGCGTCGTCGCAAGACGCGCATAGTAGGCAGGAGACGCCGTGCCGGGGCGGATCGCCACCAGGAACTGCAGCTTCTCGGTCTTGGCGGCAAGAGCTGCCGCCGTCACGAAGGATTCTTCGCAGGCAACCCCAGTCGGCAGCAGCACGCCGGAATAGCCGAGCCGGTCGACGGCCTGGGCGATCTGCGTGAGATAACCGATCTCGGGCGCGCGGTTGAGCTCGGAGGAGCCGAGATAGGTGCCGTCGCCTGAGGTCGGGATGAACCAGAGGAAATTGATGGGATTTGAGGTGGTGGTCATGGAAGACGGTCCTTTGCTGCGAATTCGAAAATCAACACGCGGTCGAGATGGCCCCCGGGCAAGCGCAAACCGTCTGCCTACGCAGCGCCGCCGCACGGATGCTTGGGAGGATCGCGGTGGCGGCGCAGGTCGTGAGAAGGCCGGGTGACTGACTGTGCGTGAGCATCTGAATATTCCTGTCGATCGGCTGGCTACCTTCCCGGCACCCACCCACCGATCGCCAGAATAGTGGCATAGACCACCAATTAGATCGACAATATCAATTTGCTATTGTAATCCGTTTTGGAGAATATTTTTCCGGATCGGCGACATGGAGGCCCACTCCATGTCGCCGCGCGAAAAACTTGGCCCCCGGCGAAAAATCAGCTCGCCTTGGGACGCCAGACGATATCACCGGTCGTAAGCTTCTTCGGCAGGATGCCGAGCCCGTAGAACTCATCGGCGAGCGACTGCTGATAGGCGGCAGCGGCATCGGTGATGGTCGAGACGCTGCCGAGGTCGGCGCCCTTGCGCGTCAATGTCACGCGCGTCACCTCAACCGGCACGCCGGTGATCTCGGAAAGCTCCTTCACCGTCGCGTCGAGATTGCTTTGTGCCGACTTGCCGACCTTGGCAAGCTCGTCGATCACGTCGACGATCACCTGCCCGTTGGCGTCGGTGAAATCACGGTTGGCGAGGAAGAAACTGTAGGAGTCGACGATGCCTTCGGCGGTCGTCAGGATACGCGTCTCCGGATCGGCTTCGGCAATCGCCAGATAAGGATCCCAGATCGACCAGGCATCGATGCTACCATTCTTGAAGGCGGCGGCGGCATCCGGCGGCGAAAGGTCGAGCTGCTCGACATCTTCGGGCTTCAGGCCCGCCTTACGCAAAACCTTGACGGTTACGTTATGGGCGCTAGAGCCGCGCTTGAAGGCGACCTTCTTACCCTTGAGGTCCTCAAGCGTCTTGATCGGCGAATCCTTGCGCACGACGATGGCCGAGGCTGCCGGGCTACCCTTGTAGAGACCGACATAATAGAGCTGCCCGCCGGCCGCTTGGGCAAAGAGCGGCGGCACATCGCCGGTCGCGCCGAAATCGAGGGCGCCGGCGCCCAGTGCTTCGAGCAGCGGCGGGCCGGAGGTGAATTCCGACCAGCCGACGGTAATGCCGCGATCGGCAAGCCGCTTCTCAAGTGCGCTGCGACGCTTGGCGAGCGCCAACACGCCGTTCTTCTGCCAGCCGATACGGAACTCGCTGGCGGCAGCGCGTGCCGGCCTGACAGCTGGCAGAATTGCCGTGGCCGCGGCTGCTGCGAAAAGCCCGAGAGTTTGTCGACGTGAAATCATGACTTTCCCCTTTTTGATGGCGCCGAGCCTGTTTTCGGCTGGTCGACCTTTCAGCGATGAGTGTCATGATGATGAAATCTATAATTTATATCGACAATTTTATTTGCAAGATTCGGCCATTGCTGAAATTTTGCGGCCCGGATATCGCGGTTAAGCGGATTTTTTTCGCGCGTCCGCTTTGCCGGCTGCTATTCCACCCCGTCCCAGCCTTCGGCGGCCAGACGCTCACGGATGAAGGTTGGGCCGCCGGCAAGGCGCTTGGCAAGCAGGCTTGCGGGATCGACCATGCGCCAATAGGGCGTGAGCGTCGAAACCGGTTCGTCCTTTTCCAGCGCACCGAAGGACAGTTCGGCGATCGCACGCAAATGCCGCTGCACGGTCACCGGGCAACAGGCATCCGCCCCGTATTGGACAGCGAGACGGCGGCGGAGGACGCCGATGTCGGTAAGCACACCTTCCGGCGCTGATCGAATCTGCTCTACGACCATCTGCTGCGATGGAATGAGCATCGCCTGCGTTCCGCTGCGGCCTTTGCGCCGCGGCTTGATCGTCGGAATTTCGCTCATGTCACCCTCGGAACATAATGCCTTCTTCCCAATCTAGGGCTCGGCCGAACGGTGGCCAGCCTCCTATGCACCAATCGGAAACAAGTCCTTCTTCACGGGCTTTTCTGCTCCCACCGTTTCGGTTAATCCTCAAGCCTGCACTTGAGGAAAAGGATAGGACATATGGCTAAAGTCGCGTTCATCGGTCTCGGCGTCATGGGGTTTCCCATGGCAGGCCATCTGAAGACGAAGGGCGGCCACGATGTTACCGTCTACAATCGCACTGCCGAAAAAGCCGCCGCCTGGGCCGAGAAATTCTCCGGAAAATCCGCCCCTACCCCGGCAGAAGCTGCCACTGGGGCCGATTTCGTCTTCGTTTGCGTCGGCAATGACGAAGATCTCCGATCGGTGACATCGGGCGAGAACGGCGCCTTGCACGGTATGAAGCCAGGCTCGGTGCTGATCGACAACACCACCGCCAGCGCCGAGGTCGCCCGCGAACTTTATGCGGCGGCAAAGGAACGAGGCGTCGATTTCATCGATGCTCCCGTCTCCGGCGGCCAGGCCGGCGCTGAAAACGGCGTCCTGACCGTCATGTGCGGCGGCGACGAAGCCGTCTTCGAACGCGCCAGGCCTGTGATCGACGCCTATGCCCGCATGGTCGGTCTGATGGGGCCGGCAGGCTCGGGCCAGCTGACCAAGATGGTCAACCAGATCTGCATCGCCGGCCTCGTCCAGGGGCTTGCCGAAGCGCTGCATTTCGGCAAGCGCGCCGGCCTCGATATCGAAAAGGTCGTCGAGGTGATCTCCAAGGGCGCAGCCGGCTCCTGGCAGATGGAAAACCGCCACAAGACCATGAACGCCGGCAAATATGATTTCGGCTTTGCGGTCGACTGGATGCGCAAGGATCTCGGCATCGTGCTCACCGAAGCTCGCCGCAACGGCGCCAAGCTGCCTGTCACCGCCGTCGTCGACCAGTTTTATGGCGACGTTCAGGCGATGGGCGGCAATCGCTGGGACACATCCTCGCTGCTCGCCCGCCTCGAGAAATGATCGGCCCCTCCTCCGATGCGGCCGGATTGATCGCGCATCTCGAAACGCTGCGCTCGGAGGAGAATGTCGCCGCCATGGCGCGCTTTGGTATCGTCACCGGCCGCGCCCTTGGTATCTCCAATCCCGATATCAGGGCGGTCGCCAGACTGGCGAAGAAGGATCACGTCAGGGCGATGCAGCTCTGGCGAAGCGATATCCGCGAAGCCCGCCTGCTCGCCCTCTACACCGCCGAGCCGAAACGCTTGACGATGGAAGAGGCTCGAAATTGGGCCAATGATTTCGACTCATGGGAAATCGTCGATTGCGCCGCCGATCTCTTCGTCGAGGCTCGGCTGGATGACCTCGTCCGGGACTTCGCAGACGACGAGCGCGAATTCGTCCGACGCACCGCCTTCGCCATGATATCAGGTGCCGCCGTCCATCGAAAGAAGGAGCCCGATGCGGCCATCCTTGCCTGGTTGCCGCTGATCGAGGTCCATTCCGGCGATCCACGAAACTTCGTGCGCAAGGCGGTGAATTGGGCGCTGCGCAGCATCGGCAAGCGTAATCTCGCCTGCCATGCGCCGGCGTTGGCGCTCGCAACGACCCTGGCGGAGAGCTCTGATAAGACCGCCCGCTGGATCGGCAAGGATGCCGTCAGGGAATTGGCCGGCGAAAAGCTGCTGGCGCGGCTGAAATAAGGCAGAGGCCGGCTCCAAGGTGCCGCGCCTCTTCGTCAATGCTGCCTGGATTTCTCGACCAGGAAATCGATCAGCACGCGGACTGCCGGCGGCATGCCCTTGGCGGTCGTGAAGACGATGTAGAACTGGCTCTCCTCCGACTGCCATTCCGGCAGCACCCGCACCAGTTTGCCCGCCCGGAGATCGGCCTCGCAGGCACTCTCGAGCAAAAGCCCGAAGCCGAGGCCGGCACGGGCCGCGTCGAGGATGGCTGTCATGCTGCGGCAGGTAAGCCGCGGCTGATGCCGAATCACTCGTTTGACGTCATTTGGACCGATCAATTCCCAGGTATGGAACGACACCCATGACGTCATCGCCAACGTCGGCAGATCGGCGAGATCATCCACACCATTCAAGCTACCGGTACGCTCGACGAGCGCGGGACTTGCCACCAGGATACGCCTGATACGGTCGAGCTTGCGCATCGTCAGGCTCGTCTGCGTCTCCGGCTCGTTGGTCGCCCTCACCTCAAGGTCGATCCGTTCGTTGATGAGGTCGGCGCGCCGGTCGGAGCCGATGATCTGCAGCTTGATCTTCGGATAACGTTCCAGGAATTCGGGCAGGATCCCCCCGACCGAAATGTCGACGAGACCGAGCGGACAGGCCATCCGCACCACACCTTGCGGGTCGGACTGAGCCTCGCTGACGAGCGATTTGGCGCGATCGGCCTCCTGCAGGATGGTCTGGCATCTTTCGTAGAAAGCTTGGCCGATCTCTGTCACCCGGAAGTGACGGGTCGAGCGTTCTATAAGCCTTGCGCCAAGACCGTCCTCAAGCCGGCTGACCCGCCTGCTCAGTTTCGAACGCGGTATCTTGAGATCGCGACTTGCAGAAGCAAAACCGCCGCTGGAGACGACAGCGGCGAAATAATAATAATCGTTGAGATCATCCATAAGCACAAGCTATCCGAGAGTAGGAATGAAGGCCAGCCCCTGCAAAGGTTGTACCCTCTCTCCAAAAAAGCTGTGATCACATTGTCGGCATTGGACTTTCTTTTCACGACATGTTGCGGCAAAGCCAACCAACGCCGAGCAGGACAGCAATCGACAGCCGTCTGTGCGGTATTTCTATCGGCTGAACCAGCTCATTTCAAAAATTGGAAAAACGGGGGCCTCGGGAAACAAGGCTGGCAGGATGCCGACCTGCGATACGCAACGCGCCGGTTCGGCTCACCTGAAAGGCCATCGTGATCGACGGCGTTGAAGACTGCACGCCAAAAACAATGCAAGGACGGTCCGGCAGGGAAGACCGGACACGTCCCCGTAGCTGATCGGAGGTCACTCGGATCAGAAACTGATTTAAGTGCTCCCGGTCCGAAGACCGGGAGCATCCACCAAGTGGATTAGAACGAACGCTGCAGACGGAAGTAGCCCGTCGTGGAGTCGTCGCCATCATCCGGATCGAGGTACTGAACCGAAGCCTTGGCGTAGAAGTTGTCGACGATCTGGTAATCAACCGTCAGACCGACCTTCCATGCATCGCCGAGACCGTCGAAGTCATCCGGAACAACCTTGGAACCGCCAAAGTAGTTGCCGTAGTACTGAACGGCCGGGGTGATCTTGAGCTTGTCGGTTGCCTTGATTGCGTATTCGGCAGCAACAGCCCATTCAGCCGTCGAGTAGTAGGAGTTCGGGCCGGTGGAGTATACGCCGGCGAGGCCGAGCGTGCCGGGACCGATGTCAACCGTACCCATTGCACGGACAGCACCGTCTTCATTGTCGACGTCGTAGCCGGCAGTGATCTGGTAGCTGAACGCACCGGCAGTGCCGCCGAGACCAACAGCAACGCCAACGTTGTTGGCTTCTTCACCAACCTTGTAAACGCCATCTTCCAGTTCGTCGACGCTGATGCCGGCGTAGAAGGTGCCGCTTTCATACTGATAGCGGATGGAGTTGTGGAGCGTTACAACCGAACCGATGTCGTCGGTTTCGCCGGAGAGACCATCGTCCCACCAGCTGTAGAAGAGACCGGCGCGGAAGCCCGCGACGTCGAGGTAAGCGGAGTCGAGAATAGCTTCCTGATCGGTGGCGTTGTCAGCATTGAACTGCATGACGATGACGCCGGTCAGCGGACCATACTCGGTGTCGCTCTTGGCCGTGAACTGAACCTGACCGCGGGTGACGGCATCCCAGTCCGAATCGCCGCCGACATCTTCGCCAACGTTGACCTGGAAACGGATGTAGCCTTCGATCTTGAGGCAGGTTTCGGTGCCCGGGATGTAGAAGTAGCCGGTGCCGTAAGCGTCGCAGACGCGAACATATTCAACCGGTTCCGGCTCAGCAGCAACAATAGCGTCAGCTGCAAGAACCGGCGTCGATGCAGCAAATGCTGCTGCTGATGCAAGCAAAACCATTCTGATGTTCATTTACCAATCCATTCCTTTGTCGATCGGGGCTGGCTTCCAATCGGGTAGTCGATTTGAAGCCGGCCCAGTTTGAACAGCCATCTCGGCGTGCGGATCGATCGAACCGCCAAACCGTCATCACATACAAGGCTTGATCAAGCAATTCTCGATACACGCCAGATGGGTTCCGTTGAGCAACTTTCCCTGAGGACGTGATTTTTATACAACAATTTCAATTAACTAGGAAGAAAACACACCAAACGGCTCCGCGACGGAAATCCTCCATCGCAAGCCGCAAACGCTACGCCCCATTTGTCAAATTCTCCACCGTTCGACCCCCGTCGAACACACTGGTGAAGCGCATAAACTCTACCGCCGGCCAATGAACACATACAAGGCAGCGGCTTAGAACATGGTGTTCTGAATTCGATACCAATGCGACGAAATAATGACATAACGCCCACTGATGAGATGGATAATAACTCCGCAATCCTTACCAGGCTATATATATTTTGCGGATTCCAGCACGATTTGGGCGTTTTTTGCTATTTTTGGGGGTTTTGTGCAGTCCGAAGCCACATTGTCTTACTCTTAGCTCTTACCGAGCGAGTATACTTAAATGTGGCGGGGCCTGCCTCAAGCAGGCCGCAATCGGCGTGCGATCGAGCATGTCGCGTGCGGTCTCGGACCGCACGACTCGCTTTGTTGCAACTTATCGCTTTCCCACGCGATCGGCGATCGCGCCGGGAGACTCAATCCTCGTTGGACTTGGCATTCTCGAGAATCATGTAGTCGAGCGGCAGTTGCGTCGAATACTTGATCTGCTCCATCGCGAAGGCCGATGAGACGTCGCGAATCTCGATCTTGGCGATCATCCGCTTATAAAAGGCGTCATAGGCGGCGATATCGGGCACGACGACTCGCAGGAGATAGTCGACATCGCCGCTCATCCGGTAGAATTCGACCACTTCGGGGAATTCGGCGACCACCTCGGAAAAGCGCCGCAACCATTCGATCGAATGGGTGGCAGTGCGAATCGACACGAAGACGGTGACCTTGGTGTTGACCTTCTCCGGATCGAGGATGGCGACTCGGCGCTTGATGACGCCGTCTTCTTCCATCTTCTGGATGCGCCGCCAGCATGGCGTCGTCGAGAGCCCCACTTTCTTGGCGAGATCGGCAACGGCAAGAGTCGAATCTTCTTGCAGAAGACGCAGTATTTTTCGGTCGAGGCGGTCCATGCGCACAACAGTCCTTTCGAATTATTTTCTTTGTATAACTCGATTCCGCGCGACGAAAAGAATTTTGTTTCAGGAAAGCAGCTTTTTCGTCCGATCCTGCAAGACCGGGAGCAATTCTTTCTCGAACCAGGGATTGCGCTTCAGCCACCCGCTGTTACGCCAGCTCGGATGCGGCAGCGGCAGCACCGTCGGCGATCGGCCGGACAGAAGACCGTCACGCCACGCCCGCACCGTCTCGGTCATATTGCCCCGCTTTTCACCGGTCATATGCCAGGCCTGCGCATATTGGCCGATGACCAGCACCAGTTCGATCTGCGGCATGGCCGAGATCACTCTTTGCCGCCAGAACGGCGCGCATTCGCGCCGCGGCGGCAGATCGGCACCCTTATCGTCGTAGCCAGGAAAACAGAAGCCCATACCAACGATGGCGAATCGGTCGCAGTCGTAGAAGCTTGCCCTGTCAACGCCGAGCCATGACCGCAGCCGGTCGCCGGAAGCATCGTCGAACGGCAGGCCGCTCTCATGCACCCGAAGTCCCGGCGCCTGTCCGGCGATCAGGATGCGCGCGCTCGACGAAATCACCGCCACCGGCCGCGGCTCGTGCGGCAGCCGGTATTCGGGCCCCTTCGCCGGCGTGTCACGACAGATTCGGCAGGACGCGATCTCCCGCCGCAACGTCTCCAGCGTGGCTTCATCGTTCATGGCTTCACTCCCATCCGGAAATCTGCCCGATGAAGCGCAGGACGCCGTCGAAACCGGAACTGTGGCGCGCATGGTCGCGCACATCGCGCGGCCGCTCGAAGGTCCCGGCCCAGAGGCCCGCCTTCCGAGCCTTCGCCTCGGCCTCTTCTTTAGCATAACCGCCATAGGAGATGGCCATGCCCCGCCGCACCATGGCGGCATTGATGTCACCGTCCGCTTCGCTCCGGCAGACGACGAGCAGCCTGTCGTAGCGGTCGCGCCGGCTGCCCTGGCACAGCGTTCCGGATGCCAGCATCATGTCCTGCAGCGCCTCGCGCGCCGACCGGCCGCAGGCCCAAGCCTTCCCTGCCCGCTGGCAGCTCTGATTGAGTTCCGGCGCATCGATGCCTTCGAGGCGCAAACGTTCGGCTCCCAATGTCAGACTGTCACCGTCGGCCGCGTGGAAAGCACCCATATGCTCGATCTTTGCTGCGTCGTTGAGCTTGGCGGCGATCAGCGCCACGAGCACCAGCAGGGCAAAAGCGGTCACGCCGTCGCGAATCAGGCGCAGACCCCGTGTCACGCTTTTGCCTCCTTAAAAAACAAATCCTTGGCAAAGATGGCAAACATCTTCTTAAGAATTGCCGGTTAAGCTCTTATCCACCCTGGGATGAAGTTTCAACGTGCACATGAGTACCGGCGTAAGCACATCGACCGACAAGATCATCGTCGACAGGTCGCGCAGCCACCGCAACAAGGCCGTTTCCAAGGCCGTGCGGCAAACGCGCGAACGTCTTCAGTCCGGTCATGCGTCCAATTCCTCCTTCGACCGTGACGTGCTCAAGATGTATGTGACGTCGATGCTGCAGGGCGCGACGATCATGCCGCTGTTTGTTGTCATCATCACCGCGCTTGGCGTCTATTTCACCCAGAACACCCAATTGCTCTTCTGGGCGCTGCTGACGCTCACCTGTCACACCGGCAATATCCTGCTCGCACGGCGCGCGCGCCGGCAGGAAATCACCCCCGAGAGCGCCCGCAAATGGCGCCGCATGCTGCTGCTCGGCCAGTTCCTTCTCGGCTGCTGCTGGGCCGTCTTCGCCCTGCAGGGCTGCGACACTTGCGAGCCGTCGAGCTTCATTCTTTATAAGGGCGCCACGCTGCTGATCGCGCTCTCCGTCACGGCGATGTCGAACTTCATGCTGACGCCTGCCGTGCTCGCCGCCTTCTCGCCGGCGGTCCTGGCGCTCGCCGCCAAGAGCGGCCTGTCGCGCGACTTCCTCGAAATCAGCCTGACGGGGCTCTTCACCACCACTCTCGTCTTCTTCAACTATATCAGCGACCGGCTCTTCAAGTCGAACCTCAGGATCCTCTCCTACCAGTCTGAAAAGGACGACCTGATCGCCGAGCTCGAGGTGGCGAAATCGATGTCGGACGAGGCTCGCCGCCGCGCCGAAGAGGCGAACCTCGCCAAGTCCCGCTTCCTTGCCTCCATGTCGCACGAGCTGAGGACCCCACTCAACGCCATCCTCGGATTCTCAGAGGTGATGTCGGCCGAAGTCATGGGACCGCTCGCCAATCCGACCTACAAGGAATATGCCGGCGATATCCACCGCTCCGGCCAGCATCTGCTCGATCTGATCAACGAGATTCTCGACCTGTCGCGCATCGAAGCCGGCAAATACGAGCTGAGCGAGGAGGCGATCTCGCTTCTCGATATCACCGAAGATTGCATCGGCATGGTCCAGCTGCGCGCCCGCGGCAAGAATATTGCCATTTCGGACCAGTTCGAGCGGCAGCTGCCGGCCATCTGGGCGGATGAAAAATCGATGCGCCAGGTGGTGCTCAACCTTCTCTCCAATGCCGTCAAATTCACGCCGCAGGGTGGCGAGATCCATGTCAAGGTCGGCTGGACGGCCGGCGGCGGTCAGTACATCTCGATCAAGGACAACGGCCCCGGCATTCCGGAAGAAGAGATCCCCGTCGTCCTGTCGGCCTTCGGCCAGGGCTCGATTGCCATCAAGAGCGCCGAACAGGGTACCGGTCTCGGCCTGCCGATCGTCCAGGCGATCCTTGCCAAGCATGACGGACAGTTCCTGCTGAAATCGAAGCTGCGCGAGGGCACCGAGGTCATCGCCATCCTGCCCGCCAAACGCGTGCTTCAGAGCCTGCCAGCCGTCGAGGAGGCCCAGGCCGTCGCGCGCAAGCGCAAGAGTTTTGCCTGAATCAGCTAAAGAATAGGTGCTTGCCGAGAACGAAGCCGAGATAGAGGCAGCAGGCGGCGATCATGCAGCTTACCGCGAAAGAGCCGAGATCCTTGGCATGTTTGCCGACGATGGAAATCTCCGGCGAAATCCGGTCGATCACCTCTTCGACGGCGGTATTCATCGCCTCCATCGAAAAGAGTGCGAGAAACAGAAGCACCGCGACGACGATCTCGCCGACACTTGCACCAACGAGCGCCAGCGCTGTGATCGAAACGACGAAGAAACCAAGCTCCTGGCGGAAGGCCGCCTCTTTCAGCACCCGCAGGAAGCCCGCCCAGGAGTAGCTGGCCGCGGCGAAAAAATGCCGAAATCCGGTCTCTTTCGTCACCGCAGGCTTCGTCAAGACACCCTCTCCTCTTGCCGTTGCGTCACAGACCCGGGAAAGCTTGCCGTCTCCCCTTCGATGAGCGAATACGCAAATACCGAATCCCCTTGGGCGGCGCAAGCAAAGGCGGGCGGATCGGCCGCGCCGACCGCGGGATCGGCGGCACCGGCCGCGGCCTCAATGCTTGTTGGTCACACCCGCCTGGGCGAAGGTCGCCATGCCGGAATGGCAGGCGGCGGCCGCCTTGACGATACCGGCGGCGAGCGCCGCACCGGTGCCTTCGCCGAGCCGCATGCCAAGCGCCAGAAGCGGCGTTTTGCCGAGCATCTCAATTGCGCGCAGATGTCCTGGCTCGCCGGAGACATGGCCGATCAGGCAATGATCGAGTGCGGACGGATTGGCGGCCTTCAGGATCGCTGCCGCCGCGGTTGCGACATAACCGTCGATCAGCACGGGAATGCGCTCCATGCGGGCGGCAAGAATGGCGCCGGCCATCGCCGCGATCTCGCGGCCGCCGAGCCGGCGCATGATCTCCAGCGGATCATCGAGATGGTCGCTATGCAACGCCACCGCCTTTTCCACCGCCGCGATCTTGCGCTCCAGCATCTCGCCTTCCGAACCGGTGCCGGGTCCCACCCAGTCGCGTGCCGAACCGCCGTAAAGCGCATAATTGATCGCCGCCGCAATCGTCGTATTGCCGATCCCCATCTCGCCGATGCAGAGCAGGTCGGTGCCGCCGGCGATCGCCTCCATGCCGAAGGCCATGGTCGCGGCGCAATCGCGCTCGGAAAGTGCGGCCTCTTCGGTGATGTCTCCGGTGGGATAATCGAGCGCCAGATCGAAGACTTTCAGCCCGAGATCATAGGCAACGCAGATCTGGTTGATCGCAGCCCCCCCGGCGGCAAAATTCTCGACCATCTGCTGCGTCACCGCGGGCGGAAAGGGCGTGATGCCCTGTCTGGTGACGCCGTGATTGCCGGCAAAGATCGCCACCAGCGGCCGGTTGACGGCAGGTGTGCGGCCCGTCCAGGCGGCAAGCCAGAAGGCGATCTCCTCAAGCCGTCCAAGCGCGCCCGGCGGCTTGGTCAGTTGCGCGTCGCGTTCGCGCGCCGCCACCAGCGCGCGGGCATCCGGGCCTGGCAGGTCACGAAGCAGGGTACGGAAATCGTCGAACGGCAGGCCTGAAACGCTCATCTGTGCGGTTTTCCTATGAATCCGGTATTCTTGTCTTTTCCACGCAAATCAGCTTCCTTGCGGGTGGCAACTCTCTTAAAGCGGGCGGACGAGGCGAACAACTCCAAAAGCGCCGCCGCGACCATAAGCCGAAACCTCCGGCAGAACGAAGCAGAATGAAGATCAAGGACCATGCGGTCGACACCGCCCGCGCCGTCGCCTTCCTCAGCCGCATTCCGATGCCGCAATCGCTGTTCAAAGGCTATGACGGCAGGCTCGGCCGGCTGGTGCGCGCCTTTCCCTTCGCCGGCCTGGTCATCGGCTTCGCCCCCGGGCTCGCCCTCCTCCTGCTTTTGGCGCTCAGGGCCGACCCGCTGATGGCAGCTCTGATCGCGCTTTCCGTCCAGGCTCTCGTCACCGGTGCGCTGCACGAGGACGGCCTGGCCGATACGGCCGATGGCATCGGCGGCGGCAAGAGCCGCGAGCAGAGCCTCCTCATCATGAAGGACAGCCGGATCGGCACCTATGGCGCGATAGCATTGATCCTGTCTTTCGCGATCCGCGCAGCCGCGCTTGCCGCCATCGCCCGACATTCCTCGCCGCTCGCTGCCGCCCTTGCCATTCTCGCCGTCGCGGCACTGAGCCGCGGCGCCATCACCTGGCACTGGCAGCGGCTGGCACCGGCAAAGGCCGATGGCGTGGCTGCCTCGACCGGCCAGCCGGACGAGGCGGCGATGCAGTTTGCGCTCGCCGCGGCCGGCCTCGTCGCAGCGCTTCTGATCTGGCCTGCCTTCGGCCTGAGGCCGCTGGTCGCAAGCCTGCTCGCCACCGGGATCGCAGGGCTTTCCTTCACCGTTTTCATCCGCCGCAAGCTTGCCGGCCACACCGGCGATACGCTCGGCGCAACCCAGCAAATTTGCGAGATCGCCACCCTTTGCGCTCTTGCCACCGCTCTTTGAAACTCCGATATATCGCTCATGCAAACACCCTGCATTCAAGTCTGCTCCATGGAGCCCTCCGCCGGATTTTGCGCCGGCTGCGGCCGGACTCTTCAGGAGATTGGCAGCTGGATGACCTACTCCGACGCCGAGCGAAGACGGATCATGGCGCTGCTGCCGGCAAGGCTTGCAGGCATCGCCGCGGTGCCGAACCATATGGAAACAAGCCTCGCCAGTCGGTCGGAGCGGCCTTTATGATCCGTTTGACCGTCTTCCTCGTCGTGATCGGCATCGGCCTTGCCGTGTTGATCGTCAACAATGACAGCGGCCATATCCTCGGCCTGCAGAGCGACGACTTCGGCCGCGTCGTCTATCTGTTGCCGATCGCGCTGATGCTGTCGGCCGGCATCTGGGCCAGCCGGCGCAGTGTCGGCGAAACGATGCGCCAGATGATGATCTGGCTGGTCATCATCCTGGCGCTCGCGACCGTCTATCTCTATCGCCAGGAGGCGCTCGGCGTCGGCAACAGGCTGCTCGCCGGCCTCGTTCCCGGCCACGCCGTCGTCGTCACGACAAGCGAGGGCGGCCAGGAGATCATCCTGCACAAGCTGCTGAACGGCCATTTCGAAGCCGATGTCGCTGTCAACGGCCAGACGATCCAGATGCTCGTCGACACCGGCGCCAGCATGGTGGCGCTGTCGCGCGAAGATGCCGAGCGGATCGGCATCGATCTCTCCGGCCTCACCTATTCCATGACCGTCATGACCGCCAACGGCCGCGGCCGCGCAGCACCCGTCACGCTCGACCAGGTGGCGATCGGCCCGATCGTCCGCAACAATGTCGCAGCCAGCGTCGCCGAGGACGGCCGGCTCGACCAGAGCCTGCTCGGCATGAGCTTCCTGGAAACGCTGGGTTCCCTGCAGATGCAGACCGATGAACTGCGCATGCGCGATTGAACCCGGCGCCGAGGCGCTCACGATCCGTTGTCAGCCGTTCGCCGATCGACGAGTGCCGCGAAAAGCGCTGCCGACAATGCGAGCGAAGCCGATATCATCAACAGGCCGAATAGCGTGTGAACCGCGCCCGGCCCACCGAGAAACAGCCCGGCGACCGAGGCGATGAGTGCTCCGCCGCCAATCGACATCGCGGCAGCAAGGCCCGCGGCGGTGCCTGCGAGATTGCCGCGCACGGACATCACACCCAGATTGGCGGCGGGAAAGGTCAATCCGTTGCCGATGCCGATGAATATGCAGGGTCCGAAGAACGCAAGCACGTGGGTGGCGCCCGACATCGAGAAGATAAGCCCAAACAATAGACCCATACACGTCACCAGGCGCGCAATGACAAGGGTCGTGCCCGGCGAGTTCCTGGTGAAGCGGCCGGCGAGATAGCTGCCCAGAATGAACCCCGCAGGGATCATTCCCATGTAGAAGCCGAGCTTTGCGCTTGATCCGCCGAGCGACTCGCCAACGGCCGACGATGCTCCTCCCAGGAAAATATAGAGAGTGCCCGTCGAACAGGCCATGCACAGCGCATAGGCCCAGAACCGTGCCGAACCCAGAAGCTGCCCATAGGAGGCGAGATGGTTGCCTCTCGATCTCGATTTGTGTTCGGCGGTCTCCTTGAGCTCGCGCATGGAGATCGCGAGGATGGCGGCCCCGAGCAGCGCAAGGGCGACGAAAATCGACCGCCATCCGAACAACTCGTCCAAAGCTCCGCCGAAGGTGGGACCCAGCATGGGAGCAATTGCCCATCCCATGGCGGCGTAACCAATTCTGTTGGCGGCCTGACCTTCGCCCGCCGTCTCCTTGATGACGACGAGGGCGACACAAAAACATGCGGCGATGGACGCTTGCATGGCGCGAAACAGAAGGAAGATGCCGATATTTGGAGCAAGGGCGCAACCGACGGAGGCGACGATGAAAATGGCGACGGCGATCAGTGCGACCGGTCTGCGCCCATATCGATCCGACATTGCGCCTGCGACGATCTCTGTCAGCGCGTTGACGATCGCATAGCCCGCAACCGACAGATTGACGAGCGCGAAATCGGCTTGGAACGTGGCTGCGATGTTCGGCAGCGCCGGCAGATATATGTTCACCGGCAATACCGAAAGCGCCGTGAGCAGGAGGAGGATCGTGCGCCGGGGCGCCGCCGCGGTCGATGTCGCAACCGTCGTGTCGGTCATGCGGCTGCTGGAGTTCTGAACAGCATTGTCGCGAGTCATGGTCTTGCCCGTCTTGTCAGCGAGATGTCGTGGGAAATCTGACGAGGCGCAGCCAAATTCAGGGCATAAAAAAAGCCCCGTCAGGAGCTCGATTCCGCGCATGGGGCTGTTTGCCGGATGGTTACACCATCCTGCCCATGCGCTCTATCACTACGACAAGAACCATTGCGATCTTCATGGCCGCTACAGCTAGAGAGAAATTCGCACTCCGTCAATGTGCCGCTTTTTGACGGGCGGAGCGGCTTTACGGCAGCGTTCGGATCTGTCAGCTTCAAGCGCAACAACAAGACCACAAAGAGCAAAAAGAAACTTCCTCTGCATAGTTCCTGAAATCGGAATCGATTTCAGGAACTATGCAGCAATTCAAAGTGCTACAGCGTCCTTTGCGCGTCTGAAAGACGCGCGGCGCTGTAGTCTGGTGGCACCGCATGTTCGACCGGCCTTCGCCTTGGGCGAGGCCTTAATCCATGGGTGCGACAGGAGTTTCGCGATGAATTCACTTTGGCCGATCGTCATCGGCGGGGTTCTGCCGGCTTTCTTCTGGGGCATCACTGCCATCTTCCAGAAACAGAGCGCCACATCAGCCACCGGCTCCGCCGTCTATCTGATCGCCTTTGGCGCTGTCTGCGCACTCGCCGGTCTGCTCGCCGCGCTGATCTGGCGCCCTGCCCCCTGGACTGCCGAGGGTCTCGGTTTTGCCGCCATCGCGGGCGCCTGCTTTGCCGTCGGCACCGGCCTCATCAGCTTTGCGCTTTTTGCTTATGGCGTCCCGGTTTCGAAACTCGCTCCGATCTGGAGCTGCAACGTGCTGGTGACGCTGGCAATCGGCGCCGTCATTCTCGGTGAAGCCTCCGAGGTCAACATAATGAGGCTCGCCGCCGGTACCGTCCTGATCATCTCAGGCGCTCTGCTCGTCAGCAGCGCCTGAGATGAAGCGGGCGCAACACGCAGCAGGAAAGACAAGCCTTCGTCGCCAAATGCACCTGCATTGCAGCACGTTCTGCTTTGTTGATATCCTGCGTCAAGGCGCCTCCACGCGTCATACGGAGCCAACATGAACCTGCGACAATTGAAGACATTCCTTGCGGTGATCCGGCACGAAAATCTGACGCGCGCCGCCGCCGAGGTCAATCTCGCTCAGTCGAGCCTCAGCGACCAGATACAGGCTCTGGAAGAGGAATTGGGCGCAGAGCTCTTCCTCCGCTCCCGGCAGGGCGTGGTCCCGACACCGGCGGGCGCGGTCCTCAAGGCCTATGCCGAAGAGATACTGGCGCTGAACGACGAGGCGAAGGCCGCCGTCAGTGCTGCAGCCGGCAGCGCTGGACAGTCCATCACCTTGGGTACGCTCGAAACCATCGCCGCCGAAAGGCTGGCGCCGTGGCTATCACTCTTTCGCAAGAAGAACCCAGACGTCGGCCTCAAGCTCAAGGTCGGCGGCAGCGGCGAATTGGTTGAGCAGTTGCAGCAGGGCTCGATCGATGTCGCCTTCACCTTCGATCGCGGGCATCAGGACGAACGCTTCTTGACGCGCCGCATCTGCAGCGAACAGTTGGCGCTGATTGCCGGCCGCGATTTGCAAGCCCGACCACCCGCAAGCCTCGCCGCACTGAAGAACGCGCCCTTCGTCGCCACCGAAACCGGCTGCGTCTACCGTCACCTGTTCGAGACCGCCTTTGCCGACGCCGGCATCGCCACGCCACCGATCGTCACTGAGGCCGACAGCATCGCCACGATCATCCGCCTCGTTGCATCCGGCACTGGTTACGGCCTTGTGCCACGCCTTGCGCTCGGCCATGCGGCAACACGCGACGACGTCGTCGAACTGCCATGGCCGGGCAATCCACCTGCCGCTTCGCTGATCATGGTGTGGCGCCGCCGGCGCGTTCAGCCGCCGGCGCTTTCTCTCTTGCTGGCATCAGCGTCCGACAACCTTCAGCCCCTCAAACCAGCCGATGTCCGCCTTCAACGTGCAGGATAGTGCCTGTGGTGAAGCCGTTGCCGATCAGGAAGCGGATCGCATCGGCAATATCCGCGGGCCTGCCGACACGCCCGGCTGGCAGGCGTTGTGCCATGGCCTCAAGCGTCGCCTGCTTGGCGTCGCCGGCAACCAAGCTCCAAATCGGCGTGTCCACCCATCCCGGCGACACGGCGTTGACGCGGATCGGCGCCAGCTCGATCGCCAACGCCCTGACCAGGCCTTCGAGCGCAGCGTTAACCGCAGCGACGACCGATCCCCGCGCCGCCGGCCGATAGGCCGCAACGCCCGATGTATAAGTAATAGATCCTGATAGCGGCAGGAGCGGCGCACCGTATTTCGCCAGCAGCAACGGCCCATAGAACTTGCTCTCGACCACACGTTGTGCCGCCGCAAGTTCGATCGACGGCAGCAACTGGTAGGCGCCTTCGATGTCAGCGGCGGTGCTGACGATATGGTCAACGGGATCGCTATTGCGGAAAAGCGCCGCGACCTCTTCCTCTCGCGATATATCGACGGCAAGCGTCGCCAATCCAGGGTGATCGCCGAGATCGCGCCGCGCCGCCGCAAGCCTGTCGGCGCTACGTCCCGCGATCGTCACCGACGCTCCCTCCTCAAGTAGGCGTGCAGCAAGCGCCAGTCCCATGCCGGAACTGCCGCCAACAATAATGATCTTCGCGCCTTCGATCCTGATATCCGTCATCTGCCGTCTCCTTCTTGGCTGACCAGCAGATGCCCCAGGCCAAAACGGAAGAAAAACGGAAGAAATCGATGACATCATCGAAAAATCCGATGATGTCATTCAGGAAAACGGTCAGTTGCGCAGCCGATACCCCGTCTTGAATATCCAGGCGAGCGTTCCCAGGCAGATGCCCAAGAAGGCCGTGATCATCGCCAGGCTGATCGCCGGATTGACATCGGCGATCCCGTAAAAGCTCCAGCGGAAACCGCTGACGAGATAGAGCACCGGGTTGAGGTGGCTGACCGCCTGCCAGAAAGGCGGCAGCATGCTGACCGAATAGAAGCTGCCGCCGAGGAAGGTGAGCGGCGGCACGACCAGCATGGGAATAAGGTTCAGCTGTTCGAAATTGCCGGCCCAGATGCCGATCATGAAGCCGAACAGGCTGAAGGTGATCGCCGTCAGTAGGAAGAACAGGATCATCATGAAGGGATGCTCGATCCTGACGTCGACGAAAAGATTGGCGGTCAGGAGGATAATGAAGCCGATAATCATTCCCTTGGTTGCCGCCGCCCCGACATAACCGAGCAAAATCTCGGTCATCGCCACCGGCGCCGAAAGCACCTCGTAGATCGTGCCGGTGAATTTCGGGAAATAGATGCCGAAGGAGCCGTTGCTGATGCACTGGCCGAGCAACGTCAGCATGATCAGGCCGGGGGTGATGAAGGCGCCGTAGGACACGCCCTCCACCTCCTGGATGCGCGAGCCGACCGCGGCGCCGAAGACGATGAAATAAAGAGATGTCGAGATCACGGGCGAGATGACGCTCTGCAGCAGGGTGCGGCGCGTGCGCGCCATCTCGAAGAAATAGATCGATTTGACGGCCTCGACGTTCATTTGTCCGCTCCCACCAGCGCCACGAAGATGTCCTCAAGCGAGCTTTGCCGCGTCGAGAGATCCTTGAAATGGATATTGTTCTCGCCGAGCCGGGTCAGCAGTGCCGCGATACTTTCCTGCTCGTTGTCAGTGTCGAAATCATAAGTCAGCCGGTTGCCGTCAGCCTCCAGCGTCAATCCATTGCCGGCAAAACAATCCGGCAGCCGGTCGAGCCGTTCAGTGAGATCGAGGATGAGCTGCTTACGACCGAGCTTGGCCATCAGCGCCGCCTTGTCCTCGACGAGCAGCAGTTCGCCGCCGTTGATGACGCCGACGCGGTCGGCAATTTCCTCGGCCTCTTCGATATAATGCGTGGTCAGGATGATGGTGACGCCGGAGGCCCGAAGCTCTTCGACGACATGCCACATGTCCTTGCGCAGCGTCACGTCGACGCCGGCGGTCGGCTCGTCGAGGAAAAGAATATCCGGCTCATGCGAGAGAGCCTTGGCGATCAGCACTCGCCGCTTCATGCCGCCGGAGAGCTGGCGCAGCATATTGTCCTTCTTGTCCCAGAGCGAGAGTGCGCGCAGCACTCTCTCGATGTGAGCAGGATTGGCTTTCTTGCCGTGCAGACCGCGCGAAAAGCTGACGGTATTGAACACCGTCTCGAACTGATCGGTGGTCAGTTCCTGCGGCACCAGCCCGATCATTCCGCGGGTGGCGCGAAAATCCTTCACGACATCGTGGCCGGCGACCAACACCCGGCCGCCGCTCGGATTGGCGATGCCGCAGATAATCGAGATCAGCGTCGTCTTGCCCGCGCCGTTTGGCCCGAGCAGCGCCAGGATCTCACCCTTTTCGACGTCGAGATTGATGCCCTTCAGGGCCTCGAACCCATTGGCGTAGGTCTTGGTGAGGTTCTGAACGGAAATGATGGGGGCCATGCGGAACTCTTGAGGATTCTCGGAAGTTACTCGGCCGCTATATAGTCCCTTTGTAACGCTTTAACATCCTTAAGCGCTGAACACTGCATTCGCGCACTGCTAACATAGTTGGCCCGCTAGCGTAGGCGCCCACTAACACAGGGCGCCCGCTGACATTGTCAATCCGCTGGCGCGGGCGGGGTAGTTGGCATCGGGCTTCGTGACGAACCGCCCCTCGCGAAAAGAAAGGCAGCGGCCGGGCTCAGATGTCATCATCCGGTGATATTCATGCCCGATAAGAGAGTCGAGGCCAGCACCGGCATCCGCCCCCGCCGCCCATCCCTTTGCGGAGCCGTCTCCGGGCGTTCTCGTTGCGCCTCTTTTTGGCTGCCTCGGCATGTAGTGAAAGTTATTGTTCAGTTACGAAGTGCTTGGAACCGGCCAGTATCCCTGTCCAGCCGTGTTCGTCTTAAGCCGGCCCTGCGCCGGCTTTCTTTTTGTGGGTTATCCGTTGTTGCCCCTCGCTGGCGATCGGCGCATTCGGTCCTATCGTCGCTCGCCCTTACAACTCGTCATAAACAAACCAGTCGAAATCAGCAGTCTTCGCCCGGCCTGACGTATCGAAGGCAAATACGCCGGCGAATGCACCGGTGAAGGAGCCATGTTCGCCGCGTCCGCCCTCGTCGGAAATCACACCGGCGTCGAGGACCGGGCCGATCGGCTGCCATGCGCCCTTGCCTTCGGTCTGCCAGAAGAACTGCAGGTCGTTCTCGCGGATTTCCATGGCGAGCTGGACGCGGCCCTCGGCGGCAATCGAAACGCCGCTTTCGGCGGGAAAACTCAGCCGTCCGTTCGGGTAGTCGCCGTTGCAGGAGAGGATCGTCACGCAGCGGCCGAGTGTTTCGTGCAGCGTCACGGCAACGGCGTGGAACTTGTGCCGGTTGTAGTAATGCGTCAGCCCCGCCACCTGCTGATAGGTGTCGGGCGAGAACTCGATCACGGTCTCGGCGCGGAAACTGTGGTGTTCCTGCCGGCGGGCGATCAGCGACTGTTCGAACCAGGAACCGATGCTTTCGCGCGCAATCAGGCGCAAATGGCCGGGACGATCCGTCAGGTTGAAGATGCGCTCGGGCTGGGGCGTGCGCAGCCACTGAAAATCGGCAGGCAGCGTGCCGCCGTCGAAGCTGTATTCGCTGCGCATCGGCTTTTCCACAGGCGTCGCGCCGAAGAGACCGGGTACATCGACATCAGGTACGCTGGTACCATTTTCGAGATAAAGCCAGTCATCGTCGCGCCAGACGCATTTCTGCAGGCTTGTCTCTCGCCCCAGTGTGCATCGCCGTTTCGGCGGCAGCGGCCGGCCGCAGAGATGGGTGTGGTAGGCCTCGCCGTCGGGCGTCTCGACATACTGCCCGTGCCCTGCCCGCTGCAGCACCGCGCCCGGGTGGTCCTTGGAGGTGATCAGGTGCATGTTCGGGTGCATCTGATAGGGTCCGTCGATATCACGCGACCGCGCCATGGTGACGGCATGGTCGTAGCCGGTGCCGCCCTCGGCGGTCGTCAGATAATACCAGCCGTTGCGTTTGAAGAGATGCGGGCCTTCGACGAGGCCGAGCGGGCTGCCGGCGAAGATGTTCTTGATCGGCCCCTTCAACGCCTTTGTCGCCGGATCCCATTCCTGCAGCAGAATACCGTCGAAGGCCGGTGACTTCGGCGAGCCGCCGTAGCTTTCGGTGCGATGGTTCCACTGCATGTTGACGAACCACTTGCGGCCGTCATCGTCGTGAAACAGCGAGGGATCGAAGCCGGAGGAATTGACATAGACGGGGTCGGACCATTCGGCCTCGATCGAGGGTGCGGTGACGATGTAGTTCGGCGCGTCCTTGAAGCTGCCGTCGAAGCGCTTGACGTCGGTATAAACAAGCCAGAACTGCCCGTCGGCATAGGAAAGACACGGCGCCCAGATGCCGCAGCTATCGGGATTGCCGCGCATGTCGAGTTGCGACCTGCGTTCCAGCGGCCGGCGCACCAACGTCCAGTTCACCAGGTCGCGCGAATGGTGGATCTGCACGCCGGGATACCATTCGAAGGTCGAGGTGGCGATGTAATAATCCGCGCCGACGCGGCAGATCGACGGATCGGGGTTGAACCCCGGCAGGATGGGATTGCGGATCATGGACGGTCTCCTCCGAGCATCGGTGCTATTTGCTGCACGTACATCAGATCATAGCAGAAAAGAGCCCGGAAGAGTTTCCTCCCCGGGCCCGGCTTGATTTATGCGCGTTCGGCCGACTTGGCCCAGAGGTTGATGTCGGCCTCGCGGGCGTAGACGTCGATCTCGGCAAGTTCCTCTACGGTGAATTCGAGATTGTCGAGCGCCTTGACGCAATCGACGATCTGCGAGGAGCGGCTGGCGCCGATCAGCGCCGAGGTCACGCGGCCGCCGCGCAGCACCCAGGCGATCGCCATCTGCGCCAGCGTCTGGCCGCGCTTTTCGGCGATCCCGTTGAGCTTGCGGATATTGTCGATGATCGAAGGGCGGATGAAATCGCGCTTGAGGAAGTGGTTCTGCGCCGCGCGGCTGTCTTCCGGAATGCCGCCGAGATATTTCGTCGACAGCATGCCCTGGGCAAGCGGCGAGAAGACGATCGAACCCATGCCGACCTCATCCAGCGTATCGAGCAGCTTGTCGTCTTCGACCCAGCGATTGAGCATCGAATAGCTCGGCTGGTGGATCAGGCACGGCGTGCCGAGCTCCTGCAGGATCTTTGCGGCTTCGCGCGAGCGCTGCGAATTATAGGAGGAAATGCCGACATAGAGCGCCCGGCCGGAGCGGACGATATGGTCGAGCGCGCCGCAGGTCTCTTCCAGCGGCGTCTCCGGATCGAAGCGATGCGAATAGAAGATGTCTACATAGTCGAGGCCCATGCGCTTCAGGCTCTGGTCGCAGGAGGCGATCAGGTACTTTCGGCTGCCCCATTCGCCATAGGGTCCGGGCCACATGTCATAACCGGCCTTCGACGAGATGATCAGCTCGTCACGAAGCCCGGCAAATTCGGTGCGCAGGATCTCGCCGAAGGCGGTCTCGGCGCTGCCGGGCGGCGGGCCGTAATTGTTGGCGAGGTCGAAATGGGTGATGCCGAGGTCGAAGGCCGTGCGGCACATGTCGATCTTGCGGTCATGCGACGTGTCGCCGCCGAAATTGTGCCAGAGGCCGAGCGAGACGGCCGGCAGCTTCAGGCCGGAACGGCCCGTGCGATTATATTTCATTTTCGAATAGCGGTCTGCGGCTGGTTGCCAGCTCATGATCCCAATCCTTTAAAAGCAATTCCTGGAAAAGTATGCAGCCTTTTTCCCAGGAATCGCGCGTAACAAACGATCGAAGTAAAAAGGCGCGGGCCTATCGCCCGCGCCGACAATAGAGCTTCGCAGACCTACTTCAAGAGCGCCTGTGCTTCTTCGATACCGAGGGCGGCCGGCTGCGTGCAGGTTGTCGTCAGGTCGATGAAACGGCCCTCCTCGCCCGATTTCAGGATCGAGGTCATGACGTCGACGCCGTGCAGCGTGCGGTCGAGCGAGCAGCGCGCATCGCGCCCTTCGATCAGCGCCGACACCATGTCGGCAAGGCCGGCGGTGCGGTAGTTGGCGCGCGCGCCGTTCGGGTTTTCCTGGTTGATCTTGCCGAACGGATGCTCCCAAGCCTCCAGCGGCTTGATGTCCTTGTCGCGGCCGCTGGCCTCGACGACGCCGCCGAAGAAGTTCGGGTCCGGTACGTAGAGCGAGCCATCGGTGCCGTAGAGCTCCATATTGGCATGGCGGTGAGACCACACGTCCCAGCTCGCCGTCAGCGTCACCGTGGCGCCGTTGACGAATTCGAGCAGCGCCTGGATCGTCGTCGGGGTCTTGACCGGGATGATCTCGCCATTGCGCGGCTCGCTGGTGATCGTGCGGGTCGGCGACGCCATGGAGGTCATGCCGCCGACGCGTTTCACCGGGCCGATCAGATTGATCAGATTGGCGATGTAATAGGGGCCGAGATCAAGGATCGGGCCGCCGCCCGGCAGAAAGAAGAAATCCGGGTTCGGATGCCACATCTCCATGCCGGGGCTCATGACGTAGCAGGCGCCCGAAGTCACCCGGCCGATGCCGCCGTCGTCGATGAACTTGCGGGCGAGTTGGTGGGCGCCGCCGAGGAAGGTGTCGGGCGCGCAGCCGACGGCAAGCTTCTTCTCCTTGGCGATGCGCCGAAGCTCCTCGCCCTCTTCGAGCGAAAGCACTAGGGGCTTTTCCGAATAGACGTGTTTCCCAGCCTCGAGGATCGCCTTCGACACCCGGAAATGAGCATCCGGGATCGTCAGGTTGACGACGACGTCGATCTCGTCATTGGCGAGAAGCGCGTCGATCGTCTGCGCCTTGACGCCGTATTCCTTGGCGCGCGCCTCGGCGGCCTGCACGTTGATATCGGCGCAGGCCAGCACCTTCAGCCCCTTGAAGAGCGGCGCCAGTGAAAAGTAGGTGGTGGAGATGTTGCCGCATCCAATGATGCCGACGCCAAGTTCCCTGGTCATGATGTGCCTCAATAAGTCTGAAAGGATGCAATCGAGCGGCTGATGTTGCGGTCGATATCCTTGGGGTTGTCATGTTCTACGACGAAGTGTTTCGCCCTTGTGGCACGCAGCGCCGTGATCAGCTTCGCCCACTCGACCTTGCCATGCCCGACATCGGCCCAGCCGTCCTCATCCGTCGCTTCGCCCGCCGGCGCGATGTCCTTGACGTGCACGGCGGTGATGCGCGGTCCGAGCTTTTCGACCCAGGCGAAGGGATCGGCACCGCCGCGGATGACCCAGGCGATATCGGCCTCCCAGGAAATATCGGGTGCGCCTTCGAAGATGCGCTCGATGGGCCGCGAACCGTCCTGCAGCTTGAAGAACTCGAAGTCATGATTGTGCCAGCCGAATTCGTAACCGGCATCCTTGTAGGGTTTGCTCATTTCCTGCAGGCGCTTGCCGAAGGCGACCCAGCCGGCGGCGTCTGACGGCCGCTGGTCAGCTGCCAGATGCGGCGCATAGATCGAATCCATGCCGAGGATCTTGGCAATGTTCAGCGACTTCTGAACGTCCTTCTCCAGGAAGTCTGGGCTGAAATGGCCGGTCGCCATGACCAGGCCATTCTTGTCGAGGTCGGCGCGAAGGCTGTTCAGCCCGGCATCGTCGAGATCGGCGTAAATGCCGCCGAAGCCTTCGACTTCGGCATAGCCCGCCTTGCCGAGCTTTTCGAAAATCACAGAATAGGGCTGGAAGTTGCGGGCGCTATAAAGCTGATAGCTGAGTTTCGTCATCATGTTCTCCTTGGGCCTCGTGCCCATTCTTGCAAGATCAATCCGCCGACTGGCAGGAATGCAGGTCGTAGAACCGGAACGCCGGAAGCGCGCCGCGATCAAGCGGCCGTGCCGGGGTAAAGGTGATGCGGCGGCTCTCGCCGGCCGCAAGGTCGAAGGCGTTGTCGGAATATTTGCCGTCCGTCTCGGTCTCGATCATCACGAAGAGCGCAAGTCCTCCAGCGGTGACGTTGATGTCGACCGAACCATTCCCCTCGACATATTCGTGGGTGACGGTAAGCCCCGCGGGCTCCAGCTCCAACGCCTTGTAGGTGCCGTTGACATAGTGCCCCTCGCCGCCCGTGCCGTTAGACGCGGTGAAATGCCAGGCCAGCAGCGTTCCGTCGGGAATGTCGGAGACGTCGATGCTCGTGGCCGTCACCGCCGCATCCGGCGAGCACATGGCCTGCACGTCCTTGAGGTGCCGCCGTTCGCCCTTCATCGTCAGCAGCGAGATCGAAAGGTCGATGCTGACATCGGCAAGCGTGTCGTTGACCAGCGAGAAGCGGATCGTCTTTCCGTCGTCGGAAGGAATGGCGGCGACCGCGACAGGCTGGAAGAAGCGCTTGACGAGATAGTGCATCGCCTTCCAGCGGCCGCCATAATCGAGGCTCGACCAGGAGGCGACCGGCCAGGTGTCATTGAGCTGCCAGTAGATCGTGCCCATGCAATGGGGTTTGAGCGACCGCCAGTATTCCACTGCCGTCTTGATGGCGAGTCCCTGCTGGATCTGTGAGAGATAGACGAAGTTCGGAAAATCCTTGGGGAAGCGGAAATAGCGGAACATCGTGCCGGCGATGCGCTCATTGCCGCCGGCATTCTTCTGGTGCAGCTCCATCACCGGGGAAGCGACGTTCATGTCCTTCTCCTCGGCATAGGTCTTGATTACCGGCAGCGACGTATAGGACTGGAAGCCGAATTCCGAGCAGAAGCGCGGACGCACCGAACGGTAATTGTCGAACGACTTGTTCTCGTGCCAGACCGACCAGTAATGCATGTCGCCGGATCCGTCGGCATGCCAGGCATCGCCGAAATCGAGATAGCCGGAGGCCGGGCTCGACGGCCACCAGAGCGCGCCGGGCAGCGCCTTCTTCACCGCTTGCTCGATGGTGCGGTTGAGGCGATCGTAGGAGACGAGATAGCGGTCGCGATCCTTGCGGGATTCCTCGAACCAGGTGAGTGCGCCCACCAGCTCGTTATCACCGCACCAGAGCACGATCGACGGATGCGAGGAGAGCCGGCGCACCTGGTAATCGACCTCGATCGTCACATTGTCGAGGAAGTCCTCGGTCGAGGGATAGAGGTTGCAGGCGAACATGAAGTCCTGCCAGACCATGAGACCCAGCCGGTCGCAGAGATCATAGAAATGATCCTGCTCGTAGAAGCCGCCGCCCCAGACGCGGATCATGTTCATGTTGGCGGCTTTGGCCGATTGCAGCAGATCCTCGGTCTTCTCAGGCGAAGACAGCGAAAACAGCGCGTCGGCCGGGATCCAGTTGGCGCCGCGGCAGAAGATCTCATGGCCGTTGACCTTGAAAGCGAAGCGACTGCCTGATGCATCCGGCGTGGTGATCAGTTCGACGGTGCGAAGGCCGATCTGCTTGATCACCTCATCCGTCGACGTTTCGACCGACAGCCTGTAGAGCGCCTGCTCGCCGCTGCCGGAAGGCCACCAGAGGCGCGGATTGTCGATATGGAAGAGGTGGTTGACATGGCTCTCGCCGTTGACGCCGACATCCAGGCGCACGCGCTCGCCGTCGAGTTCGAAATAGACCTGGGCAATGCTCGGCCCCTTGGAAAACAGCGTCGCCGTCACTTTGAGATCGACCGAGCCGTCATTGTTGTGGGTCTGACGGGTGACCACATGCTCGATGCGCGCGGTCTCGAGCTTTTTCAGCGCGATCGTGCCGTAAAGGCCGAGCGGCGCAATGGCGATGTTCCAGTCCCAGCCGAAATGGCATTGCGGCTTGCGCAGCATGTTGCCGTCGGGGATCGGCGAATTGCCGGTGCTGTAGGGAATGTAGAAGGGCTGCTGCTTCTGCCGCGCAGCAGCGACGGCGACGCTGGAGGCAAAGACGATGCGGATGCTGTTGTCGCCTGCTTTCAGCATGCTGGAGACATCAGGCCGGTAGCGGCGGAAACTGTTGTCGGCCTCAAGCGCCAGGAAGCCGTTGACGTGAACGCTGGCGACCGTGTCGAGATAATCGATATCGAGATACCAGTCGCCCTCGACCTCCTGAAGCGTGAAGCTGCGCTCGACCGCCCATTCGCGCTCGGCGACCCATTGCACCTTTTCCTCGTTGCGGCCGAAATAGGGATCGGGGATCAGGCTTGCGCGATGGAGCGCGGTGTGCACGTCGCCCGGCAGAATGATCGCAGTGCGGATCTCGCCATCGACGGAGGCAAGCTGCCACGAACCGGAAAGGTCGATGTTGAAACCGTTCTTCGGCAAGGATGTCATTAGTAGTATCCCGATCGGACCGCTCCTGGGGATCGCCGGACAAGCCGGACCGCGGCCGAATTTGGCTGGCCTGACGGCCGATTGGAGATAGGGCGGCGCCATTTCGGCCCCGCCCGCATTGTTCTCTAGAGACGCAGCTCGGTTTCCGCATCGAAGACCGAGGCGACCGTCATGTCGAAACTGAGCTTCACCTTGGCGCCGACATTGAAGCGGCGCGCGCCGTTGACGCGTACCGACATCGTGTGACCGGCATGTTTCAGCCACAGCAGATTGTCCGCGCCCATCGGCTCCTCGATATCGACGGTGGCGTCATGTTCTTCGCCGCCGGCATTCTCGTTGACCTTGATGTGTTCGGGACGGACGCCGAGCACCACCTTGCGGCCGGGCTGCAGCGTCTCGTTGGCGTCGTAAGCCGCGAGCGAGAAAATGACGCCGTTGGCAGAAAAGGCAATGCCGTCGCCTGACTTGACCAGCTCGCCGTGCAGGAAATTCATCGAAGGCGAGCCGATGAAGCCGGCGACGAAGAGATTGCGCGGCCTGTTGTAGATCGTCGTCGGATCGTCGAGCTGCTGGATGATGCCGCTCTTCATGATGGCGATGCGATCGGCAAGCGTCAGCGCCTCGATCTGGTCGTGGGTGACGTAGATCATCGTGTTCTTCAGCGACTGGTGCAGGCGCTTGATCTCGACACGCAGCTCCGAGCGGAGCTTGGCGTCGAGGTTGGACAGCGGCTCGTCGAACAGGAAGACGTCGACATCGCGCACCAGCGCCCGGCCGATCGCCACGCGCTGGCGCTGGCCGCCGGAAAGCTCGGCCGGCTTGCGTTTCAAAAGCGGCTGGATCTGCAGGATTTCGGAGGCGCGCGCCACGCGCTTGTCGATCTCGGCCTGTGGCACCTTGGCGACGCGAAGACCGAAGGACAGGTTCTTCTCGACGGTCATCTGCGGATAGAGCGCATAGGACTGGAACACCATGCCGATGCCGCGATCCTTCGGCTCTTCCCAGGTAACGTTCTTGCCCTTGATGAAGATCTGCCCTTCCGAGGCGTCGAGCAGGCCGGCGATGCAATTCAGCAAGGTCGACTTGCCGCAGCCGGACGAGCCGAGCAGCACGAGGAATTCGCCGTCGTTGATATCGAGGTTGAGATCCTTCAGCACGCTCACCGCACCGAAGTTCAGGGACAGATCCTTGATGGAGACGCTTGCATTCATATTCATGAGATCAACCCTTCACTGCGCCAGCGGCGATGCCGCGGACGAAAAGCCGTCCCGACACGAAGTAGACGATGAGCGGCACGAGACCCGTGAGAATCGTTGCCGCCATGTTGACGTTGTATTCCTTCACGCCCTGGACGGAATTGACGATGTTGTTGAGCTGCACGGTCATCGGATAAGTATCCGGACGGGTGAAGACCACGCCGAACAGGAAGTCGTTCCAGATGCCGGTCACCTGCAGGATCATCGCGACGACGAAGATCGGCAGCGACATCGGCAGCATGATCTTCAGGAAGATTTGCCAGAAACCGGCCCCGTCGACACGCGCCGCCTTGAACAGTTCCTCCGGCAACGACACGAAGTAGTTGCGGAAGAGCAGCGTCAGAATCGGCATGCCGAAAATCGAATGCACGATGACGAGGCCGCTCAGCGTGCCGTAAATGCCGATTTCGCGCAGGATGATGACGATCGGATAGATCATCACCTGATAGGGAATGAATGCCCCGATGATGAGGATCGAGAAGAAAAGCTCGGATCCCCGGAAGCGCCAGTTGGCCAGCGCATAGCCGTTGACCGAGGCAATCGCGATCGAGATGATGACCGACGGCACCGTGATGCGCACCGAATTCCAGAAGCCGCGCGACAGGCCATCGCAGTTGAGCCCGGTGCAGGCCTGCGCCCAGGCCTTCACCCAGGGCTCGAAGGTGATCTCCATCGGCGGCGAGAAGATGTTGCCGAGACGGATTTCCGGCATGCCCTTCAGCGACGTCACGACCATCACATAGAGCGGCAGCAGATAATAAAGTGCTGCGACGATCAGCGTACCGTAGAGCATGATGTTGCGCGCCGACAGCGCCGGGCGCGGCCTCGGGCCGCTGGGGCCGTCGCCAAGCTTCGGGGCAACGGCGTCGATGCCGGCAGCAACGGTGTTGAGAGCTTCTATATTAGCCACGCTTGCGCCCTCCACCAAATTCCAGATAGGCCCACGGAACGATGATGATCGCGACAGTGACGAGCATCATGGTCGAGGCGGCAAAGCCCTGCCCCAGGTTCTGCGCCTGGAACATGTAGTCGTAGACATATTTCGCCGGCACTTCCGAAGAAATACCCGGTCCGCCGGACGTCTGAGCGACCACAAGATCGTAGACCTTGACGATGCCGGAGGCGATGATGACGATCGTCGTGATGAAGACCGGCCGCATCATCGGGATGACGATGAAGAGATAGGTCTTCCACATCGGAATACCGTCCACGCGCGCCGCTTTCCAGATGTCCTCGTCGATCCCACGCAGGCCGGCAAGCATCAGGCACATGACGAGACCCGTTCCCTGCCACAGCGCCGCGATCAGAATGCCGTAGATGACGATTTCAGGCGTATAGAGCGGATTGAAGGTGAAACTCGTCCAGCCGATCGAGCGCACCACCGCCTGAATGCCGAAATCGGGATTCAGAACCCATTGCCAGACGAGGCCCGTCACGATGAAGGACAGCGCAAAGGGATAGAGGAAGATGGTGCGGAAGGTGTTTTCGAAACGGATCTTCTGGTCCATCAGTGCGGCGAGCATGAAACCGATGACCAGGCTGAAGATCAGCGAGAGGATGCCATAGACAGCCAGATTCTGGATCGCCGTCACCCAGCGGGGTGCCGCCCAGAGGCGCTCGTACTGATCGATGCCGACAAAGCTCAACCTCGGAAGGAGCTTGGAATTGGTGAAGGAATAAAACACCGTCCAGAACGTGCCGCCGACAAAGATTACCAGCGCTGTCAGGATCATCGGGATGGACGCAATCTTTGCATTCAGATTGCGCAGTAACTTGTTTGGCCGGCCTGCTTTCGCTTGACCCGTCATGAACACTTCTCCTCAAATCGCGACTGCGACCCGTGACAGAACGGCAAAGCGCCACCTGTCGTCCCCACCTCCGAAACCTGCTGAAGATACCGGAGAAACCTCGCTGCGGACCGGACCATCACCGATCGCCCGGAACGATCCGGCTCACCAAGAGCCGGATCGCAAGGCAGCGAATCTGCTGATCAGTCAGCAGAAGCGATGATCCCGGCGAAACGCTTCTGAGCGTCTTCCGGCGTCATCGATGGGTTGGCGAAGAATTCGGAGAAGAGATCTTCCTTCTGCTTCTGGCTGTCTGCCGAAAGCAGCTGGTCGGTGCCTTGGATCACGTTGCCCTTGGCCAGGATGTCGAGACCCTTCTTCATGCAGTCGTTGGCGGCGGCGAGATCGACGTCGCCGCGAACCGGCAGCGAGCCCTTCTTCAGGTTGAAGGCAACCTGGGTCTTGGGATCGAGCAGGGTCTTGGCAAGCACGGCCTGCGCCTTGGACTTTTCCTCATCCTTCAGCAGCGGGAAGTAGAAGGCGTCGCCACCGGTCGAGATGATCTCGTTCACGCCGAGGCCCGGCAGGCAGGTATAGTCGGTACCGGCCTTCTGACCGGCGAGCGCGAATTCACCCTGCGCCCAGTCACCCATGATCTGGCCGCCGGCCTTGCCGGTGATGACGAGGTTGGTGGCCTGGTTCCAGTCCTGGACGTTGCTGCCTTTGGCCATGCGCCGTGCATCGTCTGCTGCCTTGAACACCTTGGCGATTTCAGGACCGGCGGCAACTTCCGCATCCTTGTCCTTGAAGACCTTGTTGAAGGTATCCTTGCCCGCGACCGCAACCATCAGCACGTCGAAGGCGCCGGTCGCCTGCCACGGCTGACCGCCGACGGCGAGCGGAATGATGCCGGCCTTTTCGAGCGCCGGAGCGGCGGCAACGAACTCGTCCCAGTTCTTCGGAACTTCGACGCCGGCCTTCTTGAAGGCGGCGTTCGAAAGCCACAACCACTGCCAGGAGTGGATGTTGACCGGAGCGCAGTAGATCTTGCCGTCGATGGTGCAGGAATCGAGCAGGCTCGACGGACGAACGATGTCCTTCCAGTGCTCGGCGGTCGCCACGTCGGTCAGATCGCGCATCAGACCGGCCTGAACGAGTTCCTCGGCCTGGCGGCCATGGTTGAACTGGGTGGCGCCCATCGGGTCGCCGCCGGTGATGCGGCTGATCATGATCGGACGGGCCGTGCCGCCGGAACCGGCGATAGCGCCGTCGACCCAGTGGTTGCCGGTCGCGTCGAATGCCTTGGCCAGTTCGGCGACGGCAGCGGATTCACCGCCCGAAGTCCACCAATGGGTGACTTCGAGATCGGTGGCGTTGGCGGCGCCGAACGGAAGCGCGACCGAAGCGGCAAGCAGGCTTGCCATAATACGGATTTTCATGAGTTCTCCTCCCTCACTGAAACGTTGCCGGAAAAACTTAGATCAATCGATTTCTCCACGCAACTGTCCGCCTGCAAATTTTTCTGCGAACATCCAAATTGCTACTTCTGCCTGTTTTCCACAGAACCGATGCATTCCATGGATCGATCTGTAGTAAAGCTTTCTCGCATATGCGTCGTTGATTTATATCATTGATAGATAACATTAAATTTTATAACACATTCTCGCCTCTCGCATTGCCTCCTTCGCAACTGCAGAAAAACAAGCCACAAACCATCGATTCAACCTATGGCTATAATGCTGCTGCGCACACAAGAAAAAGCACTCGACATTTCTACTGTATCGTTACAGATTGCATTCCTTAGGGAGGCGCGATTTTGGCAGGCGGCGGGCTTACGGCGCTGGAAAAAGCCTCTATAAGCGACACCAATTCGCGCGAGGCAGGCCTAAGGGATGGAAAACAAGGGAAATTTCGGGCAAACGGCATCGACGCCGGCAGCGCGTGAGCGCCCGACATTGAAGACGATCGCCTTCATGACCGGCCTTGGCGTGACCACGGTGTCGCGCGCGCTGAAAGATGCGCCTGACATTGGGGCGGAAACCAAGGAGCGGGTGCGCATGGTCGCCCGCCAGCTGGGCTACCAGCCGAACAGGGCGGGTGTGCGCCTGCGCACCGGCAAGACCAACGTCATCGCCCTTGTCCTCAGCATCGACGAGGAGATCATGGGCTTCTCGAGCCAGATGGTCTTCGGCATCTCCGAGGTACTGTCCGGCACGCCCTATCATATCGTCATCACGCCGCATTCCCATAGCAAGGACCCGATGCTGCCGGTGCGCTATATCCTCGATACCGGCTCGGCCGACGGGGTCATCATCTCGCGCATCGAGCCGGACGATCCGCGCGTCAGGCTGCTAAGCGAACGCGGCATGCCCTTTGCCACGCATGGGCGCACCGATGCAGGTCTCACGCACCCTTTCCACGATTTCGACAACGAGGCCTTCGCCCATCAGGCGGTGGAAAAGCTCGTCAAGCGCGGCCGGCGCCGCATCGCCCTGCTGCAGCCGCCGAGCAAGCTCACCTACTACGCCCATATCCGCATCGGCTTCCAGACCGGCCTGCACGATTACGGCGCCGAGGAAGTGCCGCTGCGCATCAACACCGACGCCCCGCTCGCCGACATCCGCGACGTCGTCGAAGTGATGATGCGCTCGGCCAATGCGCCGGACGGCATCGTCTGTTCGGCCGGCAGTGCAGCCATCGCCGTCAATGCCGGCATTGAAGCCGCTGGCAAGGCGCTCGGCCGCGACCTCGATATGGTCTCTAAGCAATCGGTGCCGATCCTCAACTGGATCCGCCCCGAGATCATCACCGCCCAGGAAGACGTGCGCCAAGCCGGCCGCGAAATGGCCAAAGCCGTCATCGCCCGCATCGACGGCGTCGAACCGGAGCTGCTGCAGAGCATCAGTCAGCCGACCTGGCCGGAGAGCGGGAGATAGGGGGCAGCGGATGGAGCGCGGCATCGTCCGACACTCGGCATCCTTGTACGCGTAAGCCAAAGGCCGGCGCCTCGAAAGACACCCCGCGACGCGGCGTCACGCGACGGCCCTCACCAACGCATCAAGCACCGCTGCAATCTTCGGATTGCGCCCCTCGCCGTGCCGCGTGATCGCATAGATGTTGCGGTAGACGGCTGGCGTCAGCGGCTTGACGGTCAGGCCTTCGGCGAAATCCCGAAGCGCCAGTCCGGGCATCACCGAAATCGAACAGCCGGCCTCGACAAGCGCGAAGACCACTTCGAAACTGTCGCTGAAGCCGTTGATAACAGGCTCGAAACCGATATCGCGGCAGGCCTGGCGGATGGCCATGGAATAGGCGCTGGAGGCGACGTCGTGCGCCCAATGGTCATCCCTCAACTGTCCGAGTTCGATGACGGGCTCGCTCTCCAGCCTGTGGCCGGCGGGCAGCAGCACGAAGAGCTGATCGCGGCACAGGAACAGCGTATCGAACGGGCCTTGCAAGGTATGGGGATCGAAGGATATGTCGTCGGCAACGACGATATCGGCCTGCCAGGATCTGAGTGCTGCAACCCCGTCGGCAGGTCCCATCGTCGTCATGACCATGCCAAGATGCGGGTGATCGTTTGCCAGTTGGCGCATCGCAGCCGGAATGAAGGAGGACGCCGCCGAGGGTTGAGCGGCGATCCTGAGATCCCCCGCGACGATATTCTGCAGCTCGGCAATATCGGTCTTGGCCTCCTCGACAACGGCGAATATCCGGTCGGCATGCACAACCAGCCGCCGGCCGGCCGGTGTCAGCGTCACCCCTCGCCCACGCCGCTCGACCAGCGCAATTCCGACTTCATCCTCCAACTGGGCGATCTGCTGGGAAACGGCCGAGGACGAAATGCCGAGCGCATCGGCAACCGCGGCCATCGTCTCACGGCGTGAGAGCTCGCGAAGCGTGCGCAATCGGAAAAAATCCAAATCCGGCTCCCTTCAATCGTATCAATCAGCCATATTTTCTAATCTATATACTTATTTTAATTAAGTAGACCTGCAGGAAAACGCATCCTACCCTCGGATTCGGAGGCGGGCATCGGCTCGAAAAAGCCAAGATTGCCAGCCATCTCATGAGGTGAATCACGGGGATATCGACAGGATGCAGCAGAGTGGCGTGCCCTATTTCAGCCAATGGGAAACACCCGGCATGACGCTGCCGGTGCTTGCCGAGGGACCACAGGCCCTGCTCGGCGACCCGCTCTGGCATCAATCGGGGGCCGCGACGATCGAGGAATATGCGCGCTGGGCAGTCAATGTCTGCGGCATGGCATGCCTGAAGATGATTCTTGCCGCGCGCGGCGAGATCCACCCGACCCTCGAGCTTGCTCGCGCCTGCACTCGCCACGGCGGTTATGTCGTCGACGAGATCGATGCCTCGATCAAGGGGCTGATCTACGCGCCCTTCGTTCGATTCGTCGCCGAACACTTCGGGCTTGGCGCGGAGACGGTGACCGGCGTCGAGACATCGGCCCTTCCGGAGCTTCTGTCGAAGCGGCGCTTTTTCATCGCATCGGTGAACTCGGGCATCCGCTGGCCGGAACGCGAGCCACCGTCGAAGGGCGGGCATCTGGTGCTGGTAACGGCGGCCTCGCAAGAGGTAATCCGCTTCCACAACCCGTCCGGCCACGACGCGGCGAGCCAGGCTGATGTCACGCTGCCGCCTGCCGTCTTCGATCGCTTCTTCGCCAAGCGCGGCATTTCGGTCAGCGCCTGACCTTTTCAACACCAGATCGTTTCGGAGGCTTTCATGACCCCTTCCCCAAACCGGCTGCGCATTGCCGTGCTCTTCGGCGGCCGCTCGGCCGAGCACGAGGTCTCCGTGCTCTCGGCAACCAATGTCATGGGAGCGCTCAAGCCCGAGAAATACGACGCCGTGCCCATCTTCATCACCCGCGATGGACAATGGCTGCTGAGCAGTTTTGAGGGCGACACGCTGGCGACACCTTCGTCAGGAACGGAAATCTGCCTCGTGCCGGGCGGACGGGGCCGGATGCTGGCAATGCCGGCCCATGGCGCGCCGCATGAGTTGGCAAGGATCGATATCCTGTTTCCGGTGCTGCACGGCCCGCATGGCGAAGACGGCTCAGTCCAGGGCGTAGCGGAGGTGGCCCGCGTTCCGCTCGTCGGCTGCGGCATCCTCGGCTCCGCCGCGGCGCTCGACAAGGACATCGCCAAACGTCTGCTGAGGGCCGCGGGCCTGCCGGTGGCGCGCGCGGTGACGATCCATGAGGGCGCAGCACCATCGCTGGCAGCCCTCGAAGGCGAGCTCGGCCTGCCGCTCTTCATCAAGCCGGCGCGGCAAGGATCGTCGGTCGGCGTCGCCAAGGTCCATGCCAGCCAGGAATTCGCGCCCGCCCTTGCCGAAGGCTTCCGTCATGATCGTACGCTGCTTGCCGAAGAATTCGTGCGCGGCCGCGAGATCGAATTCAGCGTGCTGGAGGATACGGCAGGAGAACTCTTCGTCTCACGGCCGGGAGAGATCGTGCCGGCGGAAAGCCACGGCTTTTACAGTTATGATGCCAAATATATCGACGAGAAGGGCGCGGCGCTGAAAGTCCCGGCCGAGCTGCCGCAAGAGGTCGAGGCGGCCATGCGCGACGTGGCCGCCCGAGCCTTCCGGGCCGTCGGCTGCGACGGCATGGCCCGCGTCGACTTCTTCCTGACGGATGACATGCGGTTCCTCGTCAATGAAATCAACACCATCCCCGGTTTCACTGATATCAGCATGTATTCCAAGGCGATGGCGGCAAGCGGCGTCGGCTATGCCGAGATCATCGACCGGCTGGTGGATCATGGACTGGCGCGCGCCGGCCGGACGACGACAGCCCGAACATGAACAGGTTGGTGTTGATTTCCGGATGTTCCGGCGGCGGAAAATCGACGCTGCTGGCGGAGCTTGGCCGTCGCGGTCATGCAATCGTCGAAGAGCCCGGGCGGCGGATCGTCAGGCAGGAGCTCGAGGAAAACGGTACAGCCCTGCCCTGGATCGACATGGCGGCCTTCGCCCGCCGCGCGATCGACACGGCAACGGCCGACCACGCGGCGGCGAGCGCACAGACCGGCTGGGTGTTTTTCGATCGTGGGCTGATCGATGCGGCGGCAGCGCTTCAGCACCTGACCGGCGAACCGGTCCTCAAAAAAATGAGCGCTGTTCACCGCTATAACAGCAGCGTTTTTCTGACCCCGCCATGGCCGGAAATCTATGTCAACGACCCCGAGCGGCGCCATGGCTTCGATGAGGCGGTCGCCGAATACGACAGGCTCGCCGCGATCTATCCGATGCTTGGCTACGAGGTCGTCATGTTGCCGAAAGTCGCCGTCGCCGACCGCGCTGATTTCGTCCTCGACCGCTTGTCCCGGGAAACGAAGTAGCGGCCTCCCGCCGGCATCTCAACGCCTGCGCAGGACACACCACTGGAAAGACTGCCGGCCGCCGCCGGGCGTCGTATGCTCTTCGCGCCAGTCGCGCTCCAGCGTGAAGGTGTGCGAGAATTCTGCCGCCAGCGCGGCCGCATCGTAACGCTGGACCGGCAAGCCGCTGCATCGTTCGGGCCCGTCCGGCGCGAAGGTCGCGATGATCACGATACTGTCCGGCGCCGTGCCGGTTTCGAGCGCGCGTCGATAGGCCAGCCGCTGCTCGGGCTCGCTCAGGAAGTGAAAGACGGCGCGGTCATGCCACACATCGTAATGGCGGTCGGGTTGCCATGCCGTCACGTCGGCAACCACCCAGGCGATCCGGGCGGCTTTATCCTGCAGCCGCACCTTGGCGACTTCGAGCGCCGGGGCGGCGATGTCGAGAACGGTGAGATCAGACCAGCCGCGCTCAATAAGACGGTCGACAAGATTTGATGCGCCGCCGCCCACATCGATCAGCGAGGCCGTGACCGGCAGTTGCAGCTCGTCAAGCGCCTGCAAGGAAGGCCCGGGCGTCGACTGATACCAGCTGACACTGTCGGCAGATTTCGTGCGGTAGACCTCGTCCCAGTGTTCCCGTTTCGCGCTTGTCATCCGATATCCCCATCTCTTGCGGAGCTCGACATCCTAACTGATCGACATGTAGGGACTGAGACGTCGGCAACCAGTCGCAGTGCGCCTCAATGTTCTCCGTTCAGGGCGCCAAGTGACGATAGACCAGATCCTTAGGGTCATCCCGGGGTGCTGTGAGATCGAGGCGCGCGCCCAGCCGCTCCGCAACGGCAGCGGAAGCAGCATTGCCGGGAGCGATATAACTGACGAGCGACAGTAGCTTGAGTGCCGCAAAGGCCCAGTCGCGCAGCGCCGAGGCTGCTTCGGTGGCATAGCCCTTGCCCTCATATTCCTCATAGACGAACCAGCCGAGTTCCTTCTCGGGAAAGAGCGGTCCGTGATTGATCCCCACCTGACCGATGCATTCGCCGGTTTCGCCAAGCTCGATCATCAGCGCTCCATGCCCGAAAAGCTGCCACAGGGCGACGTCGTGACAGAACATCCCCCAGGCCGCCCGCAGACCGAACGGCCCGCCCATTCCAACCGATCGCGGCGACGCCATCAGCTGCGCATAGGCGGCGAAATCGTCGATCTCGGGCATGCGGAGCCTAAGACGCTCGGTTCGAATAGTCAGCGCGCCCGTTTCGGACATGTCGTCGCCTTCTCTGTCAGATTGGCTTTGGAGCTTTGGCCGTTGAACGGACTATTCTAGCCTTCAAATGCCGGGGCGAATTGCAACGTACCGCCTGGCGGGGATCCGCGAAAAACAATTCGCTGCACGAGCCGCGTATCGAGGTCGAGATATTTCAGTTGCCCATCGCTGCTGAAACCGACACGGCTATAGATGTCGGGATTGCCGATCAACGCGCATCCGCTGGCACCCATCGCGTTCAGCAGTTCGAGCCCCTTGGTAATCAGCGCCATGCCGATGCCCTGCCGTTGCCGCTCCGGCTTCACCGATATCGGCCCGAGACCGAACCAACCGCCATGCGCGCCGTCAATCGTCACCGGTGAAAAGGCGACATGCCCTAGAATCTCGCCACCCTCTTCGACGACCAACGATATCGTCAGATCGCCCGCCGCGCGAAGTCTCCGGATGATCTCTGCTTCCGTACCGTTGCTGTATGGCATCGGCTTGAATGCGGTCGAGGTCAGATCGTGGATCGCGTCGAAATCATCAGGCGCTTCGTATCGGATCAGCATCTCTGTCATTTTCCCCCAGCGCTATTCAAGGTTGGCATCGATTAAACACCACTCCGCGAGATCGATGGCATTATTCTTCGTAGAGGCGCAACTCCTGCCCTGGGTCGACATGGCGGCCTTCGTTAGTGGCGAAAGTATCCATTCCTTCATGACAAAAACCGCGCTCAGTTGCGCCGAGGTCGGCGGCAGGTGTGGTACCGGACGCCAGCATTGAAGGCTCGGAGAAGCCAAGACTGCGATGCCCCCGAGAAAAGTGGCTGCCGCCGAGAACCTGTGCGACGGCAGCCGAGGTGCCCCGGGAGGAGGCTGGGAGTTCGAAATCTCGTCTTCAACATTCGCATGTTATGGTTTCAAGTCGGATCGCCGTCGGTATGGCACTGAGGCCGAGGGGTTCCTCCTCGAATTCCGTTGTCACGTCGGCGGTTGTGGAATTGCAGCACGCCTACTCTTTCCGGTGCTGCTAGCTGTACACGAGAGCCGAAAGCCTCAATAGCGGATGACTCTCATTTGCTGCACCGCGCTTGCTGCGACGTCGAATGGACGAACACTTTAACATGGAGCATTGAAACGCCGGTCGCGAGATTCGCCTAAACCGTGAAAATTCATGAGGGCGTTCCCTACGGATGAATTCTCACGATCTCTCGAAACGCAGTCGGCCGTGCGTCTTCTTATATCACCCTGTTGATGGCTCAAGCCACCACGATACCCTGCTCGGCGCGGACGCGTGCATTGCCAATCGTCTCAGCCAGCATCTTCTCGTCGAGCTGGCCTTCCCACTTTGCGACCACGACGGTGGCAAGCGCATTACCGATCAGATTAACAAAAGTCAGTCCCTCGGCGAGGATGCGGTGAATTCCGAGGATCAGCGCGATGCTGGCGACCGGGATGGTTCCGGTGGTATTCAGGGTTGCCGCCAGCACAACGAACGCCGCTCCGGCGATGCCCGCCGCTCCCTTCGAGGTGAGCAGCAGCACCGCGATCAGGCCGAGTTCATGCCAGAAGGTCAGATGTGTGTTCGTCGCCTGTGCCAGGAAGACCGCAACGGTGGTCAGATAGAGGCATGTGCCGTCGAGATTGAACGAATAGCCGGCCGGGATGACGAAGCCCACCACGCTTTCCTCACAGCCGGCCTTGCGCATCTTCTGGATGAGGCGCGGCAGCACCGTTTCAGTCGACGTGGTCGCAGCGACGATCACGATTTCATCCCAGAGATAGCCTAGCAGCCGCCACAGACTGACACCGCACCAATGGGCGACGCTGCCGAGGACGATTGTTGTGAACAATGCGCAGACGACGAAGAACTCGATGATCAACTCGCCCAGCGACCAGAGCGAGGCGGTGCCGAACTGACCGACGGTAAAGGCAATTGCGCCGAAGGCGCCGAGCGGCGCGAAGTACATGATATAGCCAATGATCTTGAAGAACCCTTGCGAGGCGCTTTCGATCACCTGGAACACTGGGCGTCCGCGCTCTCCGATGGCGGCGACGGCGATACCGAACAGGACAGAGATAAAGAGCACCTGCAAAACGTGTCCTTCCGTCAGTGCACTGGCGAAGGTGTCCGGGATGATGTCGAGGAAATAGCCGGAAATGGACTGGTCGTGCGCAGTCGCAAGATAGGTCTTGATCGATGCGGTATCGATTGCGGCAGCGTCGATGTTCATGCCCTCGCCCGGACGCCACAGATCGACTGCGATCAGTCCGAAGATCAGCGCCAAGATCGTGATCGCCTCGAAATAGATGAGGGATTTCAGCGCGACGCGCCCGACGCTCTTCATGTCGTTCATGCCGGCGATACCATGCACAACGGTGACGAAGATGATCGGCCCGATCATCATGCGGATCATTTTGATGAAGGCATCGCCGAACGGTTTCATTGCCACCGCTGCGGCGGGTGCGAAGTGTCCAAGCAGAATGCCGATCAAGGTTCCTGCCAGCACCTGAAACCATAGCTGGCCCAAGATGCCGAACCGACTTGCTGGTCTTTTCGTCTCTCCTGAATACGTCATCGTCTTGCTCACTCCCATATACGTCATGTCCATTCCCTCCCAAAAAACGTCACGCTTCCAATGACCTGTTGCCCGGCTGCTCAGCCAAACAAAGTGCCGTCGAACAGTTTCCGGGCAGTACGCAGCATGCCCGCTCCTTTGATCACGCCCTGACCGTTCATCTCGATGACGCAGCCGGTCATGCCGCTCGGATGCTCGACTTCGAGCATCTTGGATTCTCCGTCGGGGATCGCGGCCAACACCTGTGCCGGCGAGCCGTTTATAAGGCAGGCAGTGGCGACGCTGACCGCGCCAAGCACGCCGATGGACGCATGGCAGCGATGCGGAATGAAGGAGCGGACACTGATCGCTCCACCGGTCCTCGGGGCGGAGAGCAGCATCATCTTGGGGACTGATTGTTCGGCGACATCGCCCAGGTTCATCAACGGCCCGGCCTTGAGACGGATCGCCTCGATCCGCGCTTTCAGTTCGGCATTGGCATCAAGCGTCGCCCGATCCTCATAGCCGGTGATCCCGACATCGCTGGCCCGCAAGATCACACAGGGCATGCCGTTGTCGATCAGTGTCGTCTCGACACCTTCGATCACGTCCACCGGGTTGCCCGTGGGAAGCAGAGCGCCGCAGCTCGACCCGGCGATGTCTGCAAAGGCGAGCGGGATTGGAGCCGCCGTTCCCGGAACACCGTCGATCCGCGTGTCGCCCTCGTAGGTAACCTCACCGCCCGGCGTCGACACCGTCGCGATGGCCATCTTGCCGGTATTGACCATGAAGATCGCGACCGGGGTCTCGCCGTTCTTCGCCGCGACCAGCCCGCGCTCGATCGCAAACGGACCGACGCCGGCCAGCATGTTGCCGCAGTTCTGCGCATCGCTGACGATTGCCTGATCGACGAAGACCTGCAGAAACAGATAATCGACGTCCACGCCCTCCCGTGAGGAGCGGGAGACCACAGCGACCTTGGAAGCCAGCGGATCGGCTCCGCCCATGCCGTCGATCTGGCGTGGATCGGGAGAGCCGAAGGCACGCAGCAAGAAGGTATCCCGCTTGGCGATGTCGGCGGGAAGGTCATCGGCAAGGAAGAAACCGCCCTTTGACGTTCCGCCCCGCATCCACATGGCGCGCACGGCTTTAGACATAACGCAGCCCCTTGTCCGTCAGGCGCTCGCGCATGGCGTAAATATCAAGACCGAGTTCACCCTTTGCCAGCCGTTCGCGCTTCTCGGCTTCCTTGGCTTCGCGCGCCTGCGACTGTTCGAGGACGTCTGCGGCATCCGCGCGGCGGACGACGCAGACGCCGTCATCGTCGGCAATAATGACATCGCCAGCCTGGACCAATTCTCCAGCACAGACAATCGGCACGTTGACAGATCCGAGTGTCTCCTTGACGGTTCCCTGTGCAGAGATTGCCTTTGACCAGACCGGGAATCCCATGGCGGTGAGATCGCGCACGTCGCGCACGCCGGCATCAATGATTAGGCCGCGGCACCCTCGGGCCATCGCCGATGTGGCGAGCAGATCACCGAAATAACCGTCCTCGCAGGGTGAGGTAGGGGCGACCACCAGGATATCGCCATCTTTCAATTGTTCAATGGCAACGTGCATCATCCAATTGTCTCCGGGCGGCACGGAGACGGTGACCGCGGAACCGGCGATACGGGCACCGGCGTAGATCGGCCGCAAGCGGCTGCCTAGCAATCCAATGCGTCCTTGCGCCTCGTGGACCGTGGCAACACCGGCCTTTGCCAAGCCGTCAATGACGGCGGTATCGGCGCGATCGATTTGCGTGATAACTGCGGGCATGTTTGATCCTCAATCCATATTCTATTGCATCTATGGAAGGGGAATTTTGGCCGGCAAAGCAAACTGGATTTGCGCACGCCCCATAAGCTATGCTGAAGTGTGGCCATGATTATGCACAGAGAACTCAACCTGCGGCACCTCGAAGCCGTTGCCGTTGCCGGACGACTGGGAAGCATCAGCAGCGCGTCCCAGGTTATGAACCTGTCGCAACCGGCGCTAACCCAGGCCGTCGCCAAAGTGGAGGCCCAACTTGGCCATCTGCTGTTCGACCGCCAACCAAGCGGTGTGATTGCCACCGAGGCGGGGCGATTGATAACAGCCCGCATTGAACGCGCGCTTGCCTACGTGGCGCGCGGCGGGCAAAGCGTGCGACGCGGCGCCCGCTTGCCGCCGCTACCCCACATCGAACGGCGCATCACCTTTGGACAGTTGCGGGCGCTGATCGCGGTCGACAAGGCGGGCAGTTTTGCACTTGCCTCCAAACGAACAGGCCTCTCGGAACCCGCTTTGCACCGGGCGAGCCGCGATCTGGAGCAGTTGCTGGGCGTGCCGCTTCTCACCCGCCAGGGACGTACCGTTCAGCCGACCCCGGCGGCCGTTCTGTTGCTGCGTTTCGCGCACTTGGCACAATCGGAGCTGAATTCCGGCTTCGACGAACTGGATGCACTTCGGTCAGAAGGCGCCGGACGTGTCACCGTCGGCACCATGCCGCTGGCGCGTGCAATCCTGCTGCCACAGACATTGGCCCGATTTGCCCGCACCTATCCGGTGGCATCGGTCAACGTCATCGAGGGCCCCTATACGGAATTGCTGGCGAGACTGCGTGAAGGCGAGATGGATCTCCTAATCGGGGCAATGCGCGACCCACCGCCGGTAAAGGATATCGCTCAGGAGCCCTTGTTCATCGATGACCCGGTGATCGTCGGTCGTGCGGGCCATCCCCTGCTGACGGAGCCGGGATTTCCCTTCTCACGGCTATTGGATTTTCCGTGGGTCATTGCCACGACGGGCGCCCCGGTGCGCCATAGGTGGGAAGAAATGTTCACGGATCAGGGGCTGGAGCCGCCCCGGCTGCGGATCGAATGCGGTTCTGTTCTGGTGGTCCGCGGACTGATGCTGGAGGACGACTGGCTGACGCTGATGTCGCGCGACCAGTTCCTGTTCGAGCGACGGGCCGGGCTGCTCCACGAGATCGCTGGCACAGGGCCGTCATTGCGTCGCCAAATCGGCCTTACGACACGCGATGACTGGCGCCCGACGCAGCTTCAGATGGCTTTCATGGACACTTTCCGTGCCGTGTGTTCGGAGTGGACCTCAGGAAAAGCAATGGAGCGTCAACCGTTCCGATATGCCTGATTGGCGTGTTGTCCATTAGAACGGGGGCATGAGCAAACACCAGACAGTCGCATTCATCGGTTTCGGCGAGGCCGCACAGGCCTTCTGCGAAGGTTGGGGCGACACACCATTTTTTGGCTTGCGCGCTTACGACATCAAGACGGATGACGTGTCTTCCGCTGACCCCAAGCGCGACGATTACCGCCGCTTCGGCGTGGTGGGTTGCGAAGCCACCAGCGACGCCGTTGACGGAGCGGATGCAGTCATCAGCGTTGTGACCGCCGATCAGGCGCTTGCTGCCGCAAGGGACGTGGCAAGGTGGATTTCGCCCGGCACGTTCTTCTTTGATTGCAACAGCGTCGCACCGGCCACCAAGCAGGCTGCAGCAGATGTAATTTCGGCGGCCGGTGGACGCTATGTGGATGTCGCGGTCATGGCACCTGTCCGCCCGGCATTGCTCGCCGTCCCCTTGCTGCTATCCGGTCCGTTTGCCGAAGGGGGCGAGAGGTTGCTCGCAGCGCTCGGCTTTAAGGGGCGGGTTATCGATGGCGGGGTCGGCGTAGCGAGCGCAATCAAGATGATCCGCTCCATCATGATCAAGGGGATCGAGGCTTTGACCGCCGAGTGCCTGCTGTCGGCACGCGCAGCAGGCGTCGAAGAGGAGGTTCTCGCGTCACTCGATGCCAGCTTCCCCGGCTGGCCCTGGCGTACCCGCGCCGACTACAATCTCGACCGCATGCTTGTGCACGGACTTCGCCGCGCTGCCGAAATGCGCGAGTCCGCCGTTACAGCTGCCGATTTAGGCCTGGCGGGAACGATGGCGAGCGCCACCGCGGACTGGCAGCAACGGCTCGGCGCCCTTCATCTTTCCCCTCTGCCCGATGGCTTCACCGCCAAGGCCGACGCCATCCTTGCTGCCACAGGAACCTCGAAGCCATGATTATCGACTGCCACGGCCATTATACCACCGCTCCCGCGCCCCATGGCGAATGGCGAGCGCGCCAGGAGGCTGCCATCAAATCGGGAGGCGATATCGATCCTGCCTATCCGGACATTTCCGACGACGAGATCCGTGAGACGATCGAGGCGAACCAGTTGCGCCTGCTGCGTGAGCGCGGCGCCGATATGACCATCTTCTCGCCTCGCGCCTCGGCCATGGCGCCGCATATCGGCGGCGAGGCGGTGGCGAAGGTCTGGGCGCGCCGCTCGAATGACTTGATCAAACGCGTGGTCGATCTTTATCCAGAGAGCTTTGCCGGTGTCTGCCAGCTACCACAAACGCCGGGCATCTCGATTGCCACCGCCATCGACGAACTGGAGCGCTGCGTGAGCGAGCTCGGCTTCATCGGCTGCAATCTCAATCCCGATCCCTCCGGCGGCAAGTTCGATTCGCCGCCGCTGACGGACCGGGCCTGGTACCCCTTCTTCGAGAAGATGGTGGAACTCGATGTTCCGGCGATGATCCACGTTTCGGGCAGCTGCAATTGCGCGATGCACGCGACCGGTGCCTACTACATTGCCGCCGACACCATCGCCTTCATGCAGTTCATCGAGGGCGACCTGTTCCGCGACTTTCCGACACTGCGTTTCATCATCCCGCATGGCGGCGGTGCAGTCCCCTATCACTGGGGCCGTTATCGCGGCCTCTCCGACATGCTGAAACGCCCTCCCCTCAGCGAGCATGTGATGAAGAACGTCTATTTCGATACCTGCGTCTACCACCAGCCCGGCATTGACCTGTTGTTTGAGGTGATCGACGTGGAGAATATCTTGTTCGGTTCGGAAATGGTCGGTGCCGTGCGCGGGATCGATCCGCAGACCGGCCACTATTTCGACGACACCAAGCGCTATGTCGATGCGCTGCAGATTCCGGACGAAGACAAGCGAAAAGTCTTCGAGCTCAACGCCCGCCGCGTCTATCCGCGTCTCGATGCACAGCTCAACGCAAGGGGGCTGTAATGGCCGATTTCCGGATGGATGCCGACTGGCTCTGCTACGATCCCGCGCCCAGCAAGCCGACCTATGCACCGCCTCCGGGCGCTGTGGACGCCCATTGCCACGTCTTCGGCCCCGGTGATGTCTTTCCCTATGCATCCGAGCGGAAATACACGCCGTGCGATGCCGGCAAGGAGCAATTGTTCGCGCTGCGCGACTTTCTCGGCTTCGAACGCAATGTCATCGTCCAGGCGACCTGTCACGGCGCTGACAACCGAGCACTGGTCGACGCGCTGCGGGCGGCCGGCGATCGTGCCCGCGGCATCGCGACAGTGCGCGATACGGTGACGGACGAGGAACTCACGGACCTGCATGACGCCGGCGTGCGCGGCGTCCGCTTCAACTTCGTGCGCCGCCTCGTCGATCCCAAGCCCGACGCCTATTACCGCACGATCATCGAGCGCATCGCGCCGCTCGGCTGGCAGGTGGTGATCTACTTCGAAGCGGCCGATCTGGAGGAGCGTTGGGATTTCTTCACCTCGCTGCCGACAACCGTGGTGGTCGATCATATGGGCCGGCCCGACGTTGCGAAACCGGTCGGCGGTCCGGAGTTCGGTAGGTTTATCCGGCTCATGACCGAGCACGAGAATGTGGTCAGCAAGGTGAGTTGCCCGGAACGGCTATCGCGATCGGGTCCGCCGAACTACGACGATGTCATCCCCTTCGCGCGCACACTGGTCGAGCGCTTCCCCGACCGCGTTCTGTGGGGCACCGACTGGCCGCACCCCAACATGACGAACCATATGCCTGACGACGGAGCACTGGTGGACATCATTCCACGCATCGCGCCGACCGAAGAGCTTCGGCAAAAGCTGCTCGTGGACAATCCGATGCGGCTCTACTGGCGATAGCCGGACATCGTGGATCGCTGGGCGACGCATCGCGAACACGAGGAAAACATCAATCCAGACGCACTGGGCATTCATGCCTTGGCTGTGCGTGCTCGCCTTGCATGACTGACATCAATCAAGAGGAGGAGACTATGAACATACAACACCAACGGAATATGCTATCGCGGCGGATGCCAACATTGATGAAATCACTGATCCCCGCGTGCCTTCTGACACTTGCGATGACAGGGGCCGCCGCGGCGCAGGAGGACGACTATCCGACCCGCGAGATCAGTCTCGTCATTCCCTTCGGTCCCGGCGGAATTGCCGACATTACCGCGCGCATCGTCGGCGATTCGCTTGGCAAAAAGCTCGGGAAACAGATCGTTATCATGAACCAGCCAGGTGCCGGCGGATCAGTCGCCGCTCGGGTTGCGCTGAATGGTGAACCCGACGGATATACGCTGGCATTGCTTTCAAACGGCACCGCAATCAGTGTCCCGCTGTTCAAGAACCTGCAGTTCGACCCCGTCGCCGATTTCGTGCCGGTATCCAGCCTGGCTTACTTCGACTTTGTATTCGTCACCAAGGCAGATAGTAAATTCAAATCCCTCAAGGATATTCTCGAAGCTGCCCGCGCCAATCCAGCCGCGCTCAACGTCGGGACGATCAATGTGGGGAGCAGCCAGAACCTTGCGGCCGAACTCTTCAAGTCGACCGCCGGAGTCGATTTTACCATCGTCCCCTATAAGGGTACGCCGGATCTTCAGGTTGCCCTGCTCGGTGGGGAACTCGACATGATCATCGACAGCCAGACCGCGCTGAAGGCTGCCCTCCAGCAAAACCAGGCGGTTGCGATTGCATCCTCTGGCCCTACCCGCTCGATCCTCCTGCCGGATGTGGCGACGGCCGAGGAAGAAGGTGTGAAGGGGTTCGACGTCACGTCCTGGAACGGCATTTTCGCGCCCGCTGGCACGCCGCAGGCCGTAGTGGACAAGCTCAACGCAACGCTCGTCGAGGTGCTTGCCGATCCCGACGTGAAGAAGCGGTTTGCCGAGCTCGGCGTCGAAGCCCGTTCCAGCACGCCACAGGAGATCGGAGATCGTCTAAAAGCGGATATCGAGAAGTGGTCAAAAGTCATCGAGGATTCGGGCATCGTGCGGCAATAGGCGGTAACACAGCGGCACCGATGTTCGGCCTATTTTCCAATGCCTTAGAACAGGGATGAACCGGTCATCCGGCCAAACTGGATTGACGTCCGCCGAGGCCTCACCTTTCCGAGTTGAGATTCGACCAGGACGCCGGATGCTCCATTCGCCTTCCATTTTGCATCCTTCTCCCTTCTCTGAGGGGGAAGCTTTCGGAACGGCCCGCGATAACAAGTATCGGCGGCGATCGAATGTATCCCGTTCCTATTATCAGGGAAGCGGAGAATATTGATCGCACCGCCTTCAATTTTCGGAGCTATCATGAAATCCGTTTCCTTCGATTCCACGAACGCCACCTGCGGAGCGATCTTCGTCGCGCTCGGGGTATTCTTCGCCTATCAGTCCTTCAATCTTGACCTCGGCAGGGCGTTCCGCATGGGTCCGGGCTATTTTCCGTTGGTCCTGGCGATCATCCTGACGCTCCTGGGGACTATTATCGTGATCCAGTCGGCACGGGTCGAGGGTGAGCCGATCGGGCCGATTGCCTGGCGAGGCCTGCTGTTCATCCTGCCGGCGCCGATCTTCTTCGGTCTCACCGTTCGTGGGCTCGGTTTCGTTGTGGCGTTATTCTTCTCCGCGCTGATCGCCTCCTTTGCCTCGCAGAAGATGCGCCCGCCCATGGCGGTGGCTCTGTCGTTCGGCATCACCGTCTTCTCCGTCGCCGTGTTCAGCTATGGGCTCGGCCTGCCGTTCGAGCGTTTCGGCCCCTGGGTCCGGTTCTAGGAGGCGATGATGGATCTTTTCAACAATCTCGCGCTCGGCTTTGCGACAGCCGGCACTCCGGAAAACCTGTTCTTCTGCCTGATCGGCGTGCTGCTCGGCACGCTGATCGGCGTGCTGCCCGGCATCGGCGCCACGGCGACGATCGCCATGCTCTTGCCGATCACCTTCCAGCTCGAGCCGGTTTCGTCGCTCATCATGCTCGCCGGCATCTATTACGGCGCGCAGTATGGTGGCTCGACGACGGCGATCCTCATCAACATGCCGGGCGAATCTTCCTCGGCCGTCACCGCGATCGACGGTTACCAGATGGCGCGCAAAGGCCGGGCCGGCGCAGCGCTTGCGATCGCCGCGCTCGGCTCGTTCTTCGCTGGCACCGTGTCGACCTTTCTCGTCGCGATCTTCGCGCCGCCGCTCACCGCAATCGCGCTGCAATTCGGCTCGGCGGAATATTTCTCGCTGATGATCGTCGGCCTCGTCTCCTCGATCGCACTGGCGCATGGTTCCGTTGTCAAGGCCTTAGCGATGGTGGCGCTCGGACTGCTGCTCGGCCTCGTCGGCACCGACATCTATACCGGCGCGCCGCGCTTCACACTCGGCATCCGCGAATATGCCGACGGGCTGAACTTCGTCGCTGTCGCCGTCGGTGTCTTCGGCGTGGCGGAAATCCTGCGCAACCTCGAGGGCGAGAAGACCCGCACGGTGCTGATGGCAAAGGTCAGCGGCCTGTTGCCTACACGACAGGACTTCAAGGAGATGATGTGGCCGGTCATTCGCGGCACTGGCATCGGCTCGGCGCTCGGCATCCTGCCGGGCGGCGGCGCAATCCTGGCGGCTTTCGCCTCCTATACCGTCGAGAAGCGCTTGTCGAAAACGCCAGAAGAATTCGGCCACGGTGCGATTGCCGGCGTCGCCGGTCCGGAATCGGCCAATAATGCCGGCGCGCAGACTTCGTTCATCCCGCTTTTGACGCTGGGTATCCCGGCCAATCCTGTGATGGCGTTGATGGTCGGCGCAATGATCATCCAGGGCATTGTTCCCGGTCCGAACGTCGCCGTGGAGCAGCCGGCACTGTTCTGGGGCATCATCGCCTCGATGTGGATCGGCAACCTGATGCTGGTGGTGCTAAACCTGCCCCTGATCGGGCTCTGGGTGAAACTACTCACCATCCCCTACTATGTGCTCTTCCCGATCATCATGGCCTTCTGCGCAATTGGGGTCTACAGCGTCAACTCCAATGTCTACGATCTCTACGCGGTCGCCTTCTTCGGCCTTGCCGGTTACGCGCTGGTCAAGCTGCGTTGCGAGCCGGCGCCGCTTCTGCTCGGATTCGTGCTCGGGCCGCTGCTCGAGGAAAACCTGCGACGGGCGATGATCCTCTCGCGCGGCGATCCGACGACCTTCGTCACCAGGCCGATCAGCGCCATCCTGCTGTTGCTCGCATTAGCCGTTCTCGTCGTCGTCTTCCTGCCGAGCATCAAGGCGAAGCGCGAGGCAGTGTTCCAGGAAGAGGATTGAGAACACTGTCAACTCCCCCAGCGCTATTCAAGGTTGGCATCGATTAAGCACCACTCGGCGACATCGATGGCATCATTCTTCATAAAGGCGCAGCTCCTGCCCACCGGACATGATCCTGAGGATATAGACGGTTTCACCCTCAACGGTGAAAGCAATGCTCAGGCTTCGTTCGAAGCCGACGATCCTCAGGCCATCCCGAATCTCGCTCCGAACCGTTCCTCGCTTTGGAAAGCTTTTGCACCCTTATCCCACAGAGCACGATTAAATCCTACACTTTCCGAAAGTCCGCCATTTGGCATCCTGCAAAATGGAGCAGCGCGACACACCTCACGAAAAAGCCCGGCGCGACGGCCGGGCTTCTTCTCGATCTCTACTCGGCAGACCTTAGAAGGTTGCCGCACCACTGCCCCATGGGCCGTGGTGGAAATCCTTGCCATCGAGGCGGTCGAAGCCGTGGGCGCCGAAGAAGTCGCGCTGGGCCTGGATGAGGTTCGCCGTTCCCCTGCCCTGACGGTAAGCATCGAAATAGGTGAGCGCCGAGGTTAGCGCCGGCACCGGCAGGCCGGCGGAAATCGCAGCCGCAACGACGCGGCGAAGCGCCGGGATCGATTCCTTGACCATGTCCGAGAAGGCGGGCGTTACGATGAGGTTGGCGGCATCAGGCGCCTTGGTGAAGGCCGAGGTGATCTCGTCGAGGAACTGCGAGCGGATGATGCAGCCGGCGCGCCAAATACGGGCGATCGTCGGCATCGGCAGCGACCAGTTGAACTCGCGCGAGGCTTCCGCCATCACCGCGAAGCCCTGCGCATAGGCGCCGATCTTGGCGGCAAACAGCGCCAGTTCCAGATCCTTGTTGAGTTCGGGGCCGTAGGCGATCGGGAAGGATACGGCCTGCGTGCCGAAGATCTTTTCGGCGGCTTCGCGCTGCGATTTCATCGAGGAGAGACTGCGGGCGGCGACCGCGGCTTCGATCGCCGTTGCCGGAATGCCCATGTTCTGCGCCTCGATCGCCGACCACTTGCCGGTGCCCTTCTGGCCGGCCTTGTCGAGGATCATGTCGACCATCGGCCCGCCGGAGACGGGGTCGTTGGCGGCAAGCACCTTTTCGGAGATCTCGATCAGGTAGGAGTTCAGCCGGCCCTTGTTCCATTCGCCGAAGATGCCGGAGATGTCGGAGGCACTCTTGCCGAGGCCGTCGCGCAGGATGCCGTAGATTTCGGCGATCATCTGCATGTCGGCATATTCGATGCCGTTATGGATGGTCTTGACGAAATGGCCCGCGCCGTCATTGCCGAGCCAGGCGACGCAGGGCTCGTCATTGTAGCGGGCGGCAATCGAGGTCAGCACCTTTTCGACGCGCTTCCAGGATTCCTCGGTGCCGCCGACCATGATCGACGGGCCGTGACGCGCACCTTCTTCACCGCCGGATACACCCATGCCGATGAAGGTCAGATCGGTATCCTTGAGGCGGTCGAAGCGGGCGACGGTGTCGCGGAAATTGGCGTTGCCGGCATCGATCATGATGTCGCCCTTGGAAAGATGCGGGCGCAGCGCTTCCATCTGCTGGTCGACGGCATCACCCGCCTTGATCATGATGATGATCGGGCGCGGCGGCCGGATCGCCTCGACGAATTCTTCGATGGTCTTGCAGGGAATGATCTGCTTCTTCAGATCGCCGGCGCTCTCGTAGAATTCGTCGGTTTTCTCCGGCGTGCGGTTGAAGACCGCGATTTTATTGCCTTTCTCCGCGATGTTGAGCGCCAGGTTGGAGCCCATGACCGCAAGGCCGATCAGTCCGATTTCTGCCTTTTCCACGACAAACCTCCGATGTGTCATTTGGACCGGTGTTGTGGCACTGTCTCAGCCAAACGGCAAGTCTCGCAAGGGTCTAATCGGTTCGCAAAAGCCAATGAAATGAAGCTTGCACTGCTGACTTGTCCGACAACCCCAGACGGCGGCCGGCCGATCGGCAAGCGACGAGTTTTCGCGCGGCCTGCCCGTAATGCCCTATCTCATGTTATCATCATTGCCTCGGGAGATATCGCATTGGCATCAGGAAGACGAAAAGATACGGCTCTCCTGGCGGCCCGCGCCGGCCGCTACCGCGAACATGCCTCGCCGCCGGCGCTGCGGCGCCATTTCAGCCGCCTCTGGTCGCATACGCTCCATGACGGACCGCCGGCAATGGTGGCAATCGTGCCGGACGGCTATTGCGACCTTCTCTGGATCGACGGCCGGCTGATCGTCGCCGGCCCCGACAGGACGGCAGCCTTTCCCATCATCCGGCCGGGCGCAACCGTCATCGGCGCACGTTTTGCACCGGGCGCCGCGGCACCCTGGCTGAGGACACCGCTCTCGGCCCTGGTCGGCTGCTCGGTGCCCCTGAGTGACATTGGCCGGGAGGACACGGCCGAATTCGAGGCGCGGCTTGGGGATTGTCCCAATCCCTCGGCCGCTATGGCGCTCTTCAGCCGCCTGCTCGAAGAAGCCGCACGCCATGAGGAAGAACCCGCCCGGGACGCCGCCGTGATCTTCGCCGCCGCCGACAGCGCTCGCCCGGCATCCGGCCTGCTCGACCGGCTCGGCATGAGCGAAAGGCAGCTGCGCCGTCGCTGCCACCATCATTTCGGCTATGGCGCAAAGACACTGGAACGGATCCGCCGGTTCCAGCGTTTCCTCGACCTCTGCCGCAGGTCGGGCACGATGCCGCTTGCCCGCCTGGCGTTCGAAGCGGGCTTTGCCGACCAGCCCCACATGACGCGCGAGGTCGGCGAGCTTTCGACTCTGACGCCTGCCGTCATTCTCGACCAGTTCAGCATGCGCAAAAGAGCTGACTGACCGTTTTGTTCAAGACGCTGCCGGCTGGTTTGTTATTCTGACGAAACCAAATGCCAAGGACCTGCAAGCCATGTCGACAATGCCCGCGAAAATCATCCACCTGTCGATCGAGCGCGACTGGCGCGACGTCTACGATTTTGCCGGCAAGCCGGAGAACATGCCGCTCTGGGCCTCCGGCCTTGCGACCGGTTTCGAGCCCGACGGCGCCGACTGGATCGCCCACGGTCCTCTCGGCACGGTCAAGGTGAGCTTCGTTCCCGCCAATGAATTCGGCGTGATCGACCATACGGTGACGATCGAATCCGGTCTCAGGGTCTATAATGCCCTGCGCATCGTGCCGAACGGCGATGGCTGCGAGGTCATGTTCATGATGCTGCGCCTGCCCGGCATGACCGACGCGCAGTTTTCCGCCGATGCCGCCCATGTCGAGAAGGATCTCGCCATGCTGAAAGCCCTGATGGAGAGATAGATGGCCGATAAAGCAGAAAACCACGACCGCCGTATCGATTATGTCGAATTCAACGTCGCCGACATCGCCGCCGCCAAAGCCTTTTACGGCTCGGCCTTCGGCTGGCGTTTCACCGACTACGGCCCGAACTACTGCGAATTCGACGATGGCCGGCTGAAGGGCGGCTTCACCGATTTCGGCCCCGTGCGGCCCGGCGGCCCGCTTGTTGTCGTCTATGCCAAGGACCTGGAAGAAGTGCTGACCTCAGTGGAAAGAGCCGGCGGCACGATCTGCCGGCCGATCACCGATTTTCCCGGCGGCCGCCGCTTCCACTTCCTCGACCGCGACGGTTACGAACTCGCCGTCTGGGCGACTGCCTGACGGTAACTTGATTGGTCAGGGCGCGCCTGAATCAGCCGGCCGGGGTCAGGCAGCCTGCCGCCGCCGATCGTGATCTTCCATGACGATCAGCGCACCGATGACAGTACCGCCCGCATCGCGCAGCGGCGACATGCGACAGCGCACCTGCCGCGATCCGACACTGCCGGCCGGGCGCTCATAGGTATAGTCGATCTGGTCCCCGGCAAAACAGGCGTCGAGCTTGTGCTTGGCGCATTCGGCAAACCGCTCCTCACCGATGAATTCGGAAAGGTGGCGGCCAATGAGTTCCATCGGCTTTCTATCGAGATGGGCGCTGTTGGCCGGATTGGAATAGAGGTAGCGATAGTCTCTCGTCAGCACGGCCACGCGGTCCGGCAGGCTTTCCAAGATCGCGGCATTGAGGAACTGGCCGTTGTCTGTATCCGGCACATAGGCCGCCGGCGGTTCGATGCGCACATCCCGCGGCGAAGGCGTGCGCCAGTCCGGCCCATGCGCCCCGAAATAACGGTCGAGCAGGTAGGAAAGCACCGTCGTGTGCTCGGTGACGCTGGCGCTATCGTCGGCGTCCTGGCCGATCAGATGGGTCACAAACTGCAGTTGCATGTAGACTTCGAGCAGGTTCATCGCCTTGTGGGCGAGAATCGCTTCAACAAGCGGCTCGACATGGCGGTCGAGCGCCGTGACGCGCTGATCGTCGCCCAAGCGGATGGCTTCCTCGATTTGAACGCAACGCAAGGAAAAGGCCCGAAAAAGCTCCAGCAAGACGCTCCAACTCCCATTGTCCCAAGAACGAGTCCGAAACCGGCTAAGGCTGCATCTCCCCAAAATGCGCCCTGCAGTAGACTTTATTCGCGTCTTGGTGGTGACGGGTAACATGAAGTGCCCTCAGTTTCAATCCGAGGGCACCTGCCGCTTTTCACCGCTGATAATTGAGGGTGGACCTTTTTGCAGCACGATGCCGAAAGTGTAAGCGTTTTTTAGACCGGCCCACCTAAAATCAATCTGTCTTAAGGCGCGAGCGTCTGCTTGATCTGCCAGCGGTCGTGATACCAGAGCCACTGTTCCGGGTATTCCCGTACCCAGCTTTCCACCTTGTCGTTGAGCAGCTGGGCGGCTGCCGGCAGGTCGAGATTGCCCTTGGCGTCGCGCGGCATGTCCAGCCGCGGCTCGATCTCCAGCCGGTAGCGATTTCCCGGCAGCCGGATGCAGCGCGCCGGATAGACCTCGCAGTCGAACTGGCGCACCAGCTTCGGCAGCAGCGGATTGGTCTTGACCTCGCGCCCGAAGAAGGTGCCTTTCAGCCCCTTACGGAATTTCTGGTCGACGAGCACGCCGACCCCCTGGCCTGCTTCCAGCTGGCGGGCGAGCGCAAAGGAGGAACCGGCATGCGAAGGCACCAGCTTGCCCATGCGCGCACTCCTGAAGTCGAACACCTTCTTGGCGACATAGGGATTGTTCGGCGGCCGAAAAAGCACGGTCACGGTGAGCCCGAAGGCGGCCCCTGCCACCGGCAGCAGTTCGAAATTGGCGGTGTGGCCGGTAAAGACGATGAAGGGGCGTGGATTGTCACGCAGGTCGAGGAAGATCGGGACGCCAGACACCTCTACCCTGCCCGGCTCCGACTTTTCGGGATCGTAGTCGAACAGTTGGTCGAGGAAGACGTATTCGGCCGCCAGCCGGCCCATATTGCCCCAGCTGTCGAGCGCGATCACCTCGATCTCGGCCTCGCTCTTCTCGGGGAAGGCGTTGCGAAGATTGGTCAGCATCAGCCTGTGGCGGCGGGTGCGCCGGCCGAGGCGACGCATCATCCTGTCGGCGAAGCGGATCGCGCCATCGGCCGGAAACAGCTTCAGGAAATTCAGGAAGCCGAACATCACCTGCGCCACCAGCCATTGCTGGAAATTTCTGAGCGCCAGCACGATCCGGGTGATGAAGAGCTTCACGCGGTCAATCCATCTTCAGGATGATCTTGCCGAAGATCTGGCGCGATTCCATCCGCTCCAGCGCCCGGTCGATATCGCTAAAGCTGACTTCGGTGTCGATGACCGGATGCACGAGCCCGCGGCCCATCTTCTGCATCGCATCCGCCATGTTCTCCATGCGGCAGCCGAAGGAGCCGAGAAGCTTCAGCTGCTGCTGGAACAGCATCATCAGGTTCATCTCTGTGGAAACACCCGAGGTCGAGCCGCAGGTGACGAGCCGCCCGCCGCGCTTCATGCAGAGCATCGAGCCCGCCCAGGTGTCCTTGCCGACATGTTCGAAGACGACGTCGACGCCCTTCTTCTTGGTGAGCTTGCGCACCACGCCCTCGAAGCGGTCGGTGCGATAGTTGATGACGTGATCGGCGCCAAGCGCCTTGGCCTTCTCGATCTTGTCGTCGGAACCGACCGTGGTGATGACGGTGCAGCCGATCTTCTTGGCAAGCTGGATCGCCGCCGTGCCGATGCCGGAACCGCCGGCGTGGACGAGAATCGTCTCGCCCGGCTCGAGCTTGGCATTGTCGAACAGCATGTGCTCGACCGTGCCGAAGGTGACGGGCGCAAGTGCTGCACCGATCGCATCGACACCGGGAGGAGCCGGCACCAGCAGGCGCGCCGGCAGGTTGACCTTCTCCTGCGCAAAGCCGTCGAGATGGAAGCCGTGCACGCCCGAGACATGTTCGCAGAGATTGTCGCGGCCCTCGCGGCAGGGGCGGCAGAGACCGCAGGTGCGCGCGCCGTAGATCGAGACGAGCTGGCCCGGCAGCACGTTGGCGACGCCCGGCCCGATCGATTCCACGACGCCCGAAGCTTCCGCACCGATGACCAGCGGCATCTTCCGCTTGGCGAAGGCCATGCCGCGCCAGCCCCAGACGTCGATGTGATTGAGCGCCACCGCCTTGACCCGCAACGTCACCTCTCCGGCGCCAGGTGCGTCCGGTTCCGGCAGATCGGTGATCTCAAGCTTGCGGTCGTCGATCAGTTGCAAAGCGCGCATGGCAAAATCCCTCGCCTGAAGGCGTCATCTCTCTCAAAAATTTGTCGGGAACCGCTTAAGCCGGTTCGAGCGCCATGACAAGGCTGGCATTCTGCCCGCCGAAGCCGAAGGAGTTGGAAAGCACGGCTGAAACCTGGGCTTCCCGCTTCTTGTTCGGCACGACATCGAGAACGATCGACGGATCGGGGTTGGTGTAGTTGATCGTCGGCGGCAGCGTCCCGGTCAGCATCGTCTGCAACGAGAACACCGCCTCGACGGCACCCGCTGCCGTCAGCGTATGGCCGATCATCGACTTGTTCGACGAGACCGGGATGCCGACGAGCCGCTCGCCGAAGACGGCCGACATCGCCCCATATTCCATCTTGTCGTTCTCCGGCGTCGAGGTGCCGTGGGCATTGATGTAGCCGATGTCGCTCTCGTCGATGCCGGCATCGGCAAGCGCCGCGCGGATCGTCGCGATTGCCGGGCCGCCATCCGGCGACGACCGGGTGCGATGAAAGCTGTCAGCCTTGTCGCCGGCGCCCTTCATGATACCGAGCACCTTGGCGCCACGGGCGACCGCCGCTTCCAGCGATTCCAGCACCAGCGTCGCGGCACCTTCGGCGATGACGAAGCCGTCGCGATCCTTGCTGAATGGCTTGGAGGCCTTGGTCGGCGGATCGTTCTGCGTCGAAAGGGCAGACAGCAGCGAGAAGCGGATCAGCGCTTCGGCGCTCAGCGATCCGTCGGTCGCAACCGTCAGCGCCCGCGTCGTGCGGCCCTGGCGGATCGCTTCGATGCCGAGTTGGATGGCGGTGACGCCGGAAGCGCATGCGGTCGACAGCGTCACGGGAAGGCCGCGCGTGCCGAACCGGTCTGCCAGGCGTTCGGAAATCGCGCCGAACAGTGCCGCCTCGTGGAAGGCCGGGTCCGGGCGCTGGCGCAGCGCCGTCAGGAAGCGCTCATAGGCATCGCCCGGATGGTCGGAGGCCGGTGAACGGTCGGCAAGCTCGAAACGCGCGCTCCATTCCGGCTCGATCGGCGGGGCGGCGAGGAACAGCGGGCCGTTGAAATCGCCGGAAAGGCCGGCATTAGCAAGCGCCTCGATCGTCGTTTCGCGGGCAAAGGCATAGGAGCGCTCGACAGCATTCGGCACTGGGATGCCGATGAAATCGACAGTGCCGGCGATCCGAGTCGACAGGCCCTCGGTCGGGAAACGGTTGATCTCGTGGATACCCGACGTGCCAGACGAGAGCGCTGCCCAGTTGTCGCTGAGGCCCTGACCGAGCGAGGTGATGATGCCCATGCCGGTCACCGCCACGATCGGACGGCCGAGATGATCCCTGTAAGCGGAAGCTGTCATGTCCTTACTCCTCACGCATCTGCGGAAAGAACGGCAACACCTTCGCCGCGCTGATGTCCGACCGTGGTTACGACGGCGGCGGTGGCGCCTGCCCGCATCGGCGCCTCATGAGCGGCATCGAAGGGCGGAACCTTGGCCTTGCCATCGACGGCAAGGGCTGCAAGCGCCAGCCCCAGCGTGAACTGCGTCTCGATCGTATGGCCGGTGACGCCGCCGAAGCCGCGGATCGCAACGTCGGGCAAATGATGTTCGAGCACCGCCCGTTCACGGGCGGCAAGATCGTGCATACCGGTCGAGCCGGAAAAGACCGCCGTGCTGTCGGCGGCAAGTCCGACGGCCGGTGCCAGGAGCCGCTCCAGCCGGACCTCGAGATTGCCGGCATTGCGGTTGCCGCGGTCACCCTCGACCGCGTCGATGACGGCGTAGATATGGGCACCGCGGGCTTCGGCATGCTTGCGCGATTCGAGCACCAGGAAGGCGCCGGCCGAACCGGTGATCATGCCGCCGCCGTCGCTGGGTCTCCGCGACCAGAGCGGCACCCAGTCGCCGCGCGCATGCGCGCCGATCGCTTCGGTGAGCAGGATCATATCGGGCCGTTCGGCCGCGAAGGCGCCGCCAACCAGCGCATGCGAGGATTCGCCTGACTTGATGCGGTAGAAGGCGGTCTCGACGGCTGATATGCCGGCCGCTTCCTCGCCCATGAAGGTGCGCGAGGAGCCGGTGACCTTGTGCACGATCGAGATATTGCCGGCGAGCAGGTTGGAAAGCTGGGCAAGGAACAGCGTCGGCCGGAGCTCCGTCGTCAGCTTTTCGTTGAGCAACAGCTCACGGTCGTTGCGCTTCAGCGCTTCGTCGACGATCAGCGTATCGACATTGATGTCACGCTCGCCGCCGCCGGCCGCCACGATCATGTCCATGGCGCCGCAGGCCTCGATATCATCCTTGAAGCCGGCATCGTCGAGCGCAAGGCCGGCAGCGAAAACGCCGATGCGCTGCCAGTTCTCCATCTGGCGCTGGTCGCCGCGCTTGGCGATCTGCTGCGACCAGTCGATCTCGGGCAGCGGATGCACCGGATAGGGCTTGAACTTCTCGGTCTCGACGATCGCCTTCGGGGTAGTGCCGGCCGAAAGCAGCGCGATATGCGCATCCTTGCCGACGCCCTGACAGGTGACGATGCCGATGCCTGTGATGACGACGTCGTTTGCAGCCTTGCTCATCCAATCACTCCCTGCGCCGCGATCGCTTCGAGAAGCCCGATCTCGCCGGCACGTTTCTTCACGATATCGCCGAGCGGCACCTCGGAAAACGGCATGGTGCGAAGCTTCAGCTGCGCATCGCAGACCTTCTTGCCGGCGCTGGTGATTTTAGCCTTGGTGACCGCAAAACCCGAACCGTCATGCTCCAGCACCGCCTCGATGTCGAGCACCGCTTCCGGCTCGACGAAGGTGCGCATCTTGGCGCCGTCGACAGTCATCAGGAAAGGCATGGCGGCAAAATCGGTGACGGCAAGCACCAGCATGCCGGAGGCCTGCGCCATGGTCTCGATCAGAAGCACGCCGGGAACCAGCGGCATTCCGGGAAAATGGCCTTCGAAAACGGGGCTCTTGGCCGGCACGACGGATCGCGCCTTAAGCGTGCCCTTCTTCAGGTCCACCGCTTCGACGCGGTCAATCATTTGGAAATATTCCAGCAGCATTCGGATCCTCCGGCCCGACAGGCCAGATCCGCCCGCCGGTGACGCCTGAAGCGCGTCGCATAGAAGCTGGTCGCACTTTAGGTCTTTGTTTTGTGCATGTCGTCGCCCCAAAACCGCTGCACGCTTTTGGGCGACATGCACTAGTTAGGAACGAAACCGCCCGGCCGCCATATTCACGGCGGCAGGGCGTTCAAAAAAGACTTTTATGTCGCTCAGGCCTTGGCTGCTTTGAGCTCGTCGATCTTGGCGCAGAGGTTCTTCAGCACGAAATATTCTTCGGTGGAAACCTTGCCTTCGTTGACTTCCTGCGTCCACTTTTCGAGCGGAATCTTGATGCCGAATTCCTTGTCGATCGCAAAGACGATGTCGAGGAAATCGAGGCTGTCGATACCGAGGTCGTCGATCGTATGGCTCTCCGGCGTGATCGTCGCGCGGTCGATCTCGCTGGTTTCTGCAATAATGTCGGCAACTTTATCGAATGTAGCGGTCACGCGCTGTACCTCATGAAATGACGATTTAAACCTCCTCATAGGCAAATCCATTTCAAAAGCCAATGCTTTCGTCCCGGCGTTGCGGCAATTTGCCGGTTGGGTGTTGCCTAAACAGCAATGGAATGCCGGTCTTTGCCGTCCCCGGGACGGGCGCCGAGGCGCGCGGCGATGCCGCACCCGAAAGCCCGCCCAGCCGGAAGGCGAAAAAGCCGTCCGAATCAAACCCGCGAACGGCCCTCGCATCGCGGCAAACGCAACTTCCGGCAAAACCGGCGGGCGGGGATGCTTTGATCTAAATCAAACAGCGATCCCGGCGAAATTGATAATCCTCAAGGCGCGCTGGGGGCATGCGCGGGCATGGGCCATGCCGGACGCGCCAATCCTGCCGGCCATACGAAGATTTCAAAAGGGATCAGGACATGGATGTTGCACGCAGTGAGCTTTTCGAGACCAGCACTCCTGTCGCTTGCGCTTCCTGCCAGGCGCGGCACGGCGTCGTCTGCGGCGCCCTGTCGAGTGGTCAATTGAGAGAGCTCAACCGCCACTCTCTGCGCCGCAAGATCGAGGCCGGCTGCGAAATCATCGCCCAAGGGGCGGAAAGCTCTTTCTATTCGAACATCATGCGCGGGGTGGTGAAGCTCTGCAAGGTGATGCAGGACGGGCGCCAGCAGATCGTCGGGCTGCAATTCGCCCCCGATTTTGTCGGCAGACCTTTCGTGCGTGAAAGCACGCTATCGGCTGAGGCTGCGACCGACGCCGAAATCTGCGTCTTTCCCCGTAACCTGCTCGACCGCATGATATCCGAGACACCAGAGCTGCAGCGCAGCTTGCACGATCAGGCGCTGAAGGAGCTCGATGCCGCGCGCGAGTGGATGCTGACGCTCGGCCGGCGCACCGCAGGCGAGAAAGTCGCAAGCCTGCTTTACCTTATCGCCACACATGCCGAACCGCAGACCGCCACGAGCACCGCCTTCGATCTGCCGCTATCGCGCGCCGAGATCGCCGATTTCCTCGGGATGACGATCGAAACCGTCAGCCGCCAGATGACCAAGCTGCGCAAGCGGGGCGTCATTCACATCGAGAACTTTCGACATATCGTCGTCCCCGATATGGATGAGCTGCAGAGCATGACCAGCGCGTAAAAAAGGGATCAAATGCCGCATTCGGCTTTCCGGTCCGGGATCAGCGCGTGATTATGACACGGGTATTGGCAAGGCCGGCCTGTCGTGCCAGCGAGAAGAACTGGGCAGCATTGTCCGGATGTAAGCGAACGCAACCATGCGAGGCCGGCCGGCCCAGCCGCTTCAGGTCGAAGGTGGCGTGAACGGCGTAACCGCCGTTGAAAAACACGGCGAAGGGCATCGGCGCATTGTCGTATTTCCTGGAGCGGTGATCGCGCGACAGCCATTTGGCGCTCCACGAACCGGTCGGCGTGACATAACCGTTGCGCGCGGTCGAAACCTTCCAGCGATATTTGACGAAGCCGTTCTCGGTAACGGTCATCGTCTGCTTGCCGATGCTGATATTGGCGACCAGCGTTGCGGCCTGAGCGGCAACCGGAGAAAACTGCAGCAATAAACTTGCGGCCGCAGCCGCCAAAATCGTCTTCATGATAACCCCTCTTCGGCCCGCGCAGCTTCATTGCGCCCTCACGGAAGAGAGACTACGGCAATACTTATTATATTGCTTTAATCCGAATGGTAATCACAACTCTAACGAGCCAAGGCGGGAGTTACCGGAGTAAGACACCGGCCTCTGCTTCACTGGAGCTTGCGCGCCGCCGAAGGCTGCTTGAGCTGTTGGTAGGCCTTGTTCATCTTCTCGCGGATCGAGGCCATTGTGCCGAGATTATGCCCGCAGGCCGCACAGGTGATGATGTCGGTCTCCCGGATCTCGGGACGTTCGAACTTCATCTTCGTGCTCTTGCACTTCGGGCACGGTAACTCAACCTGAACTGTCATCGCTCTGCTTCCGGTCTGATAAGATATGAGGCGGTTCGAATAAACCTTTGCGGCGGCCATGTCCACCGGGCGTGATGTACCCTAGAGAAAACACAAGAACAGCCCGAAGATGATGCCCGTAAGCACCATGCAGCTGGCATAGAACACCGAAACGCCGTCCTCGATATCGGCCGCAGTGGCCATATCGCGCCCGGGATTGTTGATCATCGGCTCGGCCACGATGACGCCGCCATAGACCCGAGGGCCGGCGAGTTGGACATTGAGCGCACCTGCCATTGCCGCTTCCGGCCGGCCGGAATTCGGCGAGCGGTGGAGGCCGCCATCGCGCATCGCCACCCGAACCGCTTCTCGGCTGGCACTGGTGCCGCGCCTGATCCAGGCGCCGGCGGCGATCAGCAGGATCGAGAGGCGGGCGGCCGGCCAGTTGGCGACATCGTCGAGCCGGGCGGCCGCCCAGCCGAAATCGATGTATTTTTCCGACCTGTGGCCGATCATCGAATCCGCGGTGTTCAGCATCTTGTAGGCAAGCAGTCCCGGCAGGCCGAAGACGGCATACCAGAGCGCCGGCGCCACCACGCCATCGGAGAAATTCTCGGCAAGGCTTTCGATCGCCGCGCGGCAGACGGCCGGCTCGTCCAAAGTCTCGGGATCGCGCCCGACGATGCGGGAAACGGCGGCCCGCCCACCGGCAAGCCCTTCGTCGCGCAGCGCAATAGCGACGGCCGCGACGTGATCGGCAAGGCTCTTCTGCGCCAGGAAGATCGCCACCAGCCCGGTCTCCAGCAGGATGCCGGCAAGGCCGAACAGCGCGAAAAACCGGTCGAACACCAAGCCTGCGGCCACTGCCAGAAGAAGCAGCGCCAGGATGGCGGCGACGCCGTTCATCCGGCGTTGCGAGCCTGTCAGGCTTGATGGGTTGAGCTGCTGGTCGGCATAGGAAATCACCGCGCCGAAGATGGCGACGGGATGCGGCACCCGCGACCACAGCCATTGCGGATCGCCGAGGATCCGGTCGAGCAGCAGCGCCAGAAGCAGCACGAGAAGGTTTTCGTCGATCGTCATCGCTCAAATCTCTGAAGGGCTTCGATAAGCCGCCTGTCCGCCGCCCCATCGGGCGTCAGCCCGAAACGCAGCCACTCCGGCGCATAATCGAACTTGCGGACGAGAATATGATGGCTGCAGAGATGCGTGTAAATGTCGCCGGCTCTCGCATCGGCGACAAGGGTAAACAGCGCCGTTCCCCCCGCCGTCCGTAATCCCGCTCCCATCAGCGCCGCATGCAGACCGGCGCAACGTTCATCGATACGGCTACGGATCGAAGTAACATCCGAGCGCAGCAGCGACGCTGCAATCGAAAGCGCCGGGCCGGAAACCGCCCAGGGGCCGAGCCAATCCTCGAAGCGCGCGAGAATATCGCTACGCGCAATCGCAAAGCCGAGCCGCAGGCCGGCAAGTCCGAAGAACTTGCCAAAAGAGCGGAAGATGATGAGGTTGGAAAGTTCTTGCACGCGAGCCGCCAGGCTCAGCGCCGGATCGGTATCCCCGAAAGCCTCATCGACGACGAGCAGCCCATTTGCCGCTTTCATCCTGTCGTGCAGTGCGACCAGCGTTTCCGTCGACCATATGCGCCCATCCGGATTGTTCGGATTGACCACAACCGCGAGCCGATGCTCGATCCCGATTGCGGCAACATTATCGACCGCGTCGACGGCAAAGCCGGCCGAAGCGAAGGCGCGCGCATATTCCCCATAGGTCGGCGATACCACGGCAACCGTGTCGTCCATGGCGCCAACCGGCTTACCCGCCGCGATGAGGCGCGGCAGCAACTGGATCACCGATTGCGTGCCGGGCACCGGCAGCGGCAGGATCTCGCCGCTGCCATAATGATCGCGCGCCGCGCGCCTTGCCTCATCGACGAGATGCCGGTCCGGCAGCCGATGCCAGGCCCTTGCCGGAATGTCGGGCAAGGCGACAGGGCATGGATTGATGCCGGTGGAAAGATCGAGCCAGTCTTCCGGCCTGCCGCCGAAGGTGGCGGCAACGGCGGTGATGCCGCCGCCATGGGCGATCGGTGCGCTCATGCGGCAGCTCCGGCCAGATCGATCAGATGCATGTAGGAGCCCGCCACCTGGTCGCGCCGGAGGCCGGCAGCACCCAGATCGGTTCCGAGGGCATCCTGCGTTGCAAACAGCCGATTCCCCTCGCCCTCGGAGACGACGGTGGAATAGTGGAATTCATGCGCCGTCATCGTCCGCGCGAAAAAGGCGCCGTCGAGCGGCATGACGCGGCGATAGCCGAGATGGCGTTGCCGCTTGGCATAGCTGGTGACGACGGGCAGCAGGCCGAGCATTTCGTGGCGGCGCCCTTCCGCGTCAATCAGCCCGTCGCCGAGCACCATGTAGCCGCCGCACTCGCCGTAGATCCTGGTGTCTCGTGCCGCCGCATCGAGCATGCCGGCGCGAAAATTCTGCGCCGCGGCCAGCCGCCCGGCATGCAGCTCGGGATAACCGCCCGGCAGATAAATCGCATCGGCATCGCCAGCCGGCGCCTCGTCGGCAAGCGGCGAGAAGAAGGAGATCGCAGCACCCCGGCGCCGCCAGCCGAGCAGCATGTGCTCATAAGAAAAGGCAAAGGCGACATCGCGTGCCACCGCGATACGGGCGCCCAGCGGCATCAGCCGCTCGATATTGGCGGCCGACGGCCGGTTGAGCCCCTGCCTGGCGATGCGCAGCAGGAATTCAAAATTGCATTCCTCGGAGACCGCATCCGCCGCGTGATCGATGAAATCTTCGAGGCTCGCATGTTCGCCGGCCTGGACGAGGCCGAGATGGCGCTCCGGCAGCGAAAGCGCCTTGTCGCTGCCGATCACGGCGATGACGGGCATGCGGATAGCCTCAAGCGCCTGGCGCAGCATCGCCTCGTGCCGTTCGCTGCCGACCTTGTTGAGGATGACGCCGGCAACGCGGACATCGGCGCGGAAACCGGCAAAACCGGCGACCAGCGGCGCCACCGACTGCGACATGCGCGAGGCATCGACGACGAGCACCACCGAAAGACCGAGCTGGGCGGCAAGATCGGCCGCCGTGCCCTTTCCGTCGGCCGCTCCGTCGAAAAGCCCCATCATTGCCTCGATGACGAGGATGCGGTCGCCGGAGCGATGCAGGGCCGCATTGGCCGAGATCAGTTCAGGGCGCATCGCCCAGGGATCGAAATTCAGGCAGAGCGTGCCGCTTGCCGCCGCATGGAAGGCGGGGTCGATATAGTCAGGACCTGCCTTGCCGGGCGCGACCGCGATGCCGCGGCGGCGAAGCGCTCTGAGCAGCCCGAGCGTCACCGTCGTCTTGCCGGCGCCGGAGGAAGGGGCTGCGATCAGGAGGCCGCTCATGCCTGCACCTTGCCGGACCGGCGGAACGGATCGGGTTGCAGGCGCCGTCCGCCGAGCGCGCCGAGCCAATCGAGCGAGGCTCTGAGCCGCACCACCTCGCCGACGACGACCACCGCCGGCGGCTCCAGCCCGGAGGCGGCAACAGCCTCGGTCGCCTCTCCGAGCGTCGTTTCCACCACCTGCTGCCGGCCGGTGGCGGCATTGCAGACGAAGGCGACGGGTTCCGACGGCAGCCGGCCGGCGGCGATGAGATTGGCGCTGATCTCGGCGATATGCTTCATCGCCATATACATGACGATGACGGGCGAGCCCCGGCCGATCGCCTCCCAGTCGATCCTGTCAGGCACGATACCGGAGGAATCATGGCCGGTGAGGAAGGTCACGGCATGGTTGATATCGCGATGTGTCACCGGAATGCCGGCATAGGCAAGCCCGCCGATACCGGCGGTGACGCCGGGCACGATGCGGAAGGGAATATTGTGCTCGACCAGCGTCAATGCCTCCTCGCCGCCGCGGCCGAAGACGAAGGGATCGCCGCCCTTCAGCCGCAGCACGCGCTTGCCGGCGCGCGCCAGATCCACCAGCCGCAGCGAAATGTCGCGCTGTTTCGCCGAAGGCTTGCCGCCGCGTTTGCCGGCATATTCCACCAGCGTTTCCGGCCGCGCCAGTGCCAGGCATTCCTCGTTCACCAGCGCGTCGTGCACGATGACGTCGGCCTCGAAAAGCCCCTTGGCGGCAAGCAGCGTCAAAAGCCCGGGATCGCCGGGACCGGCGCCGACGAGCCAGACGCTGCCCGGCTCCAGCGCCGGAAGATGGGAGAATGCGGCATCGATCATCATGTTGATCTAGGCCCCGCAAAGGGCAAGGTCAACGCCGCGCCCGTCACCTCACTGGAAGTTGCTGAGATTGCTATGACTCACTTCGCAAAGAGGCGGATTCGATTTCACAACAAACCCGCTCAACAATATGAATAGATTATAATATCATCAAGAAGGCCAGCCGCGGCGCAGCCGGCCTTCCCGACCGTCAGGCGGCAAGCAGCGTGTTGCGGATGAGGTCGATGACCTTCTCCGATTCAATGCCGGTGCAGACGATCTGGCTCGGCAGGCCGTCCCAGTCTCCATTAGGCGGAAAATGCCGGCCGTCCCGCTTGACGATCGTCTGGCCATCGGCGATGCCGCCACAGACGACGCGCACAGCACCCGATATCGACGAGAACAGCTCGGGCGCCACGACATAGACGCCGGCGCAGCTGTCATGCACCATCATGCCGTCTTCGACCGCGTGCTTATAAAAATCGATATAGGACTGCGAGAGCGCGTCGAGCTGCTTGAGAGCCTTATCACCCCTCGCCGCCATCTCGCCGAGATAGCTGCGGCTCATCGTGGTGATCGCGGTGACGTCGAGGCCGATGACGGCCACTTTCCACGGCGCGGTCATGACGATGTCGGCAGCCTCGGGATCACCGTGAATATTGGCCTCGGCGACCGGCGAGACATTGCCCGGCACATAGAAATTGCCGCCCATGATAACGACGTCCTTGACCAGCGTCGCAATCTCGGGGTCTTCCTTCAGCGCCAGCGCCAGGTTGGTCATCCGGCCGACGGCGACGAGGCGGACCTCACCCGGGTTGGCGCGCACCGTGTCGATGATGAAGCGATGCGCCGGGCGCGCATCGAGCGGCAGGTCGATCGTTTCCGGCACGTCGATATCGCCGAGACCGTTGTCGCCATGCACCATGGCCGGCCACGGCCGCTCCGCACGCGAGGAATCGATGGTGACGCTGGCGCCCTTGGCAACCGGTGCCGCAATATTCCATTCGCGCTTGAGGAAGAGCGCATTGCGTGTCGTCGTCTCGACTGAAGCGTTGCCGAAGACCGTGGTAATGCCGAGAAGGTCGATCTCGGCATGACGGTGCAGGAAAAGAAGCGCCATGGCGTCGTCAACGCCAGGGTCGGTGTCATAGATGACCTTGTGCATGAGATATCCTCTAGATGTGAACCCGTGAAGCTGCCGGACGGCGCCGCGAATTGGCGCCACCATAACGTCGGCTAGGCTTTCTGCAACCCGCTGCGGGCAACTGCCGCCGTCGCATGCGCAGATTTGATTTTGGCGACGGCAAGCTCGGCATCCGGCCCCGCAGCCGCCAGCGCAGCTGCCTCGGCAACCCCATGGCAGCCGACGCGAGCAAAGACCTTCGCGGAGGGATTCTTGAGCCGCGGTGTCTCCTCTTCCAGCCGCGGCGCGTCGAAAAACACGACGGGCACGGAAAAATGCGCGGCAACGGCAAGGATCGCCGGCTCATGTCTCCGGTTGTCGATCGAGGCAATGGCTGCGAGTTCCGCAGCAGCAATACCGGCTGCGTCGAGCGCTGCGATCGCAAGCGCCAACACCTCGGCAGGTAGCGTCCCCCGCTCGCAACCGAGGCCGAGCACGTGGCGCCTCGCCCTACCGAAAGAGATATCGCTCATGGAAAACCGCCGAATGCGCCCTGCCCGTGTCCTCGCAGCCATTGCAGCTTGGTGCGGCAAATGCAACAAGGCCGTCCGAAATCCCTCCCTGGAATACCACCTTGCCCGATATCGCCTTCCATCTGCTTCTGCTGCTCTGCATCGCTGCCTTTTTTGCCGGTTTCGTCGATTCCATTGCCGGCGGCGGCGGCCTCGTCACCGTTCCCGTCATGCTGATCGCCGGCATTCCGCCGCTCCAGACCCTCGGCACCAACAAGGTGCAGTCCCTCTTCGGCGCCGCCTCGGCCACGATCGCTTATGCTCGCAAGGGCCATGTGGAGCTGCGTGAGCAATTGCCGATGGCGCTGATGGCCATCATGGGCGGCGCACTCGGCGCCGCACTCGCCACGATCGTGCCCGGTGAGGTGCTGGAGGCGATCATGCCGGTGCTGCTGGTGGCGATCGCGATCTTCTTTGCCGTCAAGCCGAACCTCAACGACCTCGACAAACACCGTCTCATCACACCCTTTGCCTTTGGCTTGACGCTTGTTCCGGTCATTGGCCTCTATGACGGCGTCTTCGGCCCCGGCACCGGTTCCTTCTTCATGCTGGCCTTCGTCACACTCGCCGGCTTCGGCGTGCTGAAGGCGACGGCCCACACCAAGCTTCTCAATCTCGGATCGAATTTCGGCGCGCTCATCGTCTTCGCAAGCTTCGGCGCGATCCTCTGGAAGATCGGCCTGTTGATGGGCATCTGCCAGTTCCTCGGCGCGCAGCTGGGTTCCCGGCTGGCCATGCGCATCGGCGCAAAGCTCATCAAGCCTCTGCTCGTCTTCGTCTGCATCGCCCTTGCGGTGAAGCTGCTCGCCAACCCGGCAAATCCGCTGCGCATCTGGCTCGGCGCCTGACACGAACCCTCGACCATCTTCATTACCTCTGGCGTAATTGATACGGTACATCGCCTTCCCGCATGATCGGGCTGCCTGGAATTGACGGGCGATCAAGAGGAGATGACCTGATGAATGACGCAAACAACAACGCAGAGCGCTATCTCGCCGTCTGGAATGAGACGGATGCCGCTCGCCGCCGCGCCCTCATCGCCGAGAGCTGGAGCGAAGCCGCGACCTATATCGACCCACTGATGCGCGGTGAAGGCCATGAGCAGATCAATTCGCTGGTCGAGGCGGTGCAAAGCCGCTTCCCCGGTTTCCGCTTCGCCCTGATCGGCGCGGCCGACGGCTACGGCGATAACCTGCGCTTCTCCTGGGGGCTCGGCCCGGAAAATGGCGAAGCGCTGATCAAGGGCACAGATTTCGCCGAGCTCGAAGGCGGCAAGCTGAAATCCGTGCGCGGTTTCATAGATTTGCTGCCGGAAGCCGCCTGATGTCGCCGACCGCCCGCTCGCTTGGAGACCATCTGCGCGAATGGCGCCAGCGCCGCCGCATGAGTCAGCTCGACCTCGCGCTGGAGGCGGAGATCTCGCAGCGGCATCTGAGCTTCATCGAGAGCGGGCGCTCGACACCAAGCCGCGACATGCTGCTGCATCTTGCCGAACGGCTCGACGTGCCCCTTCGCGATCGAAACCCGCTGCTGCTCGCGGCGGGTTTCGCTCCTGTTTTTGCCGAACGCAAGCTGGATGATCCCGCACTGGAACCGGCCCGTCGCGCCATCGACATGGTGCTGAAAGGGCACGAGCCCTTCCCAGCAATCGCCATCGACCGCCACTGCACACTCATCGCAGCCAATGCGGCCATTGCGCCGTTGCTCTCAGGCGTTGCCGACCAGTCCTTGCTCTCGCCACCCGTCAACGTACTGCGCCTCAGCCTGCATCCACAAGGATTGGCGCCCCATGTCAAAAACCTCTCCGAATGGCGCGCCCACCTTATCAGCAGGCTGCGCCAACAGTTCTCGGCTTCGGGCGATCTAATGTTGGACAAGCTTTTGAAGGAGTTGCTATCCTATCCAGCGCCTAAAACTGCCGGCGAGGTCCATACCGACTATGCCGGCATCGCCGTTCCCCTTCAACTTTCGACCAAGGCCGGCCTGCTTTCCCTGATTTCGACAACGACGGTCTTCGGCACACCCGTCGACATCACGTTGTCGGAACTCGCGGTCGAATCTTTCTTTCCGGCGGATGAGGAAACGGCGGCCATCCTGCGCAGCCTCGCGCTCAGCTGACCGTCTCAGAACTCCACGCCGGGCTGGCCCTTGACGCCGGAGCGGAAGGGATGTTTGACGAGTTCCATCTCGGTCACCAGATCGGCGATCTCGATCAGTTCCTCCTTGGCGTTGCGCCCCGTCAGCACGACATGCGTCATCGCGGGCTTCTCGGTCTTCAGAAAGGCGACGACGTCGTTGATGTCGAGATAGTCGTAGCGCAGCGCGATGTTGATCTCGTCGAGCAGCACCATGGAATTGTTTTCGTCGCGGATCAGTTCCTTGGCCTTTTCCCAGGCGGCCGAGGCGGCCGCGACATCGCGGGCGCGGTCCTGCGTTTCCCAAGTGAAACCCTCGCCCATCGTGTGGAACTGGCAGAGATCGGAGAAATGCTTCTCGATCAGGTCGCGCTCGCCGGTCCACATCGCACCCTTGATGAACTGCACAACGGCCGAGGGCTTACCGTGGGCGATGTGGCGGAAGATCATGCCAAAGGCGGCCGATGATTTTCCCTTGCCCTTGCCGGTATGGACGATGATCAGGCCCTTGCCGTCGGTCTTAGTCGCCATGATCTTGTCGCGCGCCGCCTTCTTCTTCGCCATCTTCTCGGCGTGGCGCGCATCGTCCTTGCCGGTCCCGGCTTCTGCGATCTCGCTGTCAGGAGTCTCGTCACTCATTGGTTCACCTCATTCTGTTGTCTGGCGGCCAGGTCGAACTGGGCCGAATTGCTGCGCGGCGTCCAAAGACTGCGGTCGACGGCTTCGCGCAGCCGCTCCCTCATCTCGTCGAATGCAGCCGGGTTCTTCTCGATCATGAAATCGCGCACGGCGGGATCGGCGACGAAGGCCTGGTAGACCGCCTCGAAATGATGAGCGCCGACCGCCCCCGTCGTCGCCGAAAAGGCGAAGAGATAATCGACGGTGGCGGCAATCTCGGCCGCCCCCTTATAGCCGTGGCGCATGACGCCTGCGATCCATTTCGGATTGACGACACGTCCGCGCACGACGCGGCCGATCTCCTCCTCGAGCGAACGGATCACCGGCTTTTCCGGCCTGGAATGGTCGTTATGATAGATCGAAGGACGCGCGCCGGCGAGCTGTTCGGCCGCCGCCGCCATGCCGCCCTCGAACTGGTAGTAATCGTCGCTGTCGAGCAGGTCGTGCTCGCGATTGTCCTGGTTCTGAATGACGGCCTGCACCGAGCGCAGCCGCTCCTCGAACAGGCCGCGTTCGGCCTTGCCTTCCTCGCCGGCGCCATAGGCATAGCTGCCCCAGACGAGATAGGCTTCGGCGAGATCGGCGCGCCGCTCCCAGCCCTTTTCGTCGATCAGCGCCTGCAGGCCGGCGCCATAGGCACCAGGCTTCGAACCGAAGACCCTATAGCCCGCCCGGCGCCTTGCCGAGACCTCGTCCAGACCGGCGGCGGCAAGCCTTGCGGCCTCGCCGCGCATGCGCGCTGCGATCGGATTGTCGGCCTCGTCCTCGTCAAGCGCGCCGACGGCGCGGATCGCCTTGTCGAACAGCGCGATCTGCTCGGGGAAGGCATCGCGGAAAAAGCCGGAGATGCGGAGCGTCACATCGACACGCGGCCGTCCGAGCATCGCCGGCGGGATGATCTCATAGCCGGTGACACGGCGCGAGCTCATGTCCCAGAGCGGCCTGACGCCGATCAGCGCCAAAGCCTGGGCGATGTCGTCACCGCCGGTGCGCATGTTCGACGTGCCCCAGGCCGTCAGCCCGAAGGAGACAGGCCATTCGCCGTGATCCTGCACATAGCGGCGCACCAGCAGCTCTGCGGACTTCTTGCCCAGCTCGTAGGCCGCCGGCGTCGGCACGGCGCGACTGTCGACCGAATAGAAATTGCGGCCGGTCGGCAGCACGTCGGGCCGCCCGCGCGTCGGCGCGCCGGAAGGCCCGGGCGCGACGAACCGGCCGTCGAGCCCTTTAAGCAGCCCGTCGATCTCGGCGGGGCCGCAGGCAAGGATGGAGGGCTTGAGGCGGGTGTCGATTTCGGAGAGCACCGATCTGGTTTGAGACCAGAGGGACGGGCAGTCCATCTCGCCGGAGACGAATTTTGCGGCCAGCAGTTCGATGCGCTCGACGGTGTCTCCATTGGTCCGCCAGGCGGCGTCGAGAATATCGGCGACGATTGCGGGCTTCGGGCGGGTCCAGGCAGTGGCCATGTCGCAATCGAGAGGGTCGAAGATAGAGGCACCCCGCACGACGCCGCTCAATCCAGCATCCGCCGCGATCGCCCGCTGCAGGCTCGCATCCCCGCCCTCACCCAGTCCGCGCGGCACCCGCGCCAGCGCCACGGTCAGATCGGTCAAGAGCCGCCCCTCGGGCGACACGCCGAACACATGCAGCCCGTCGCGGATCTGCATTTCCTTGAGGTCGCAGAGATAGGCGTCGAGCTTTTTCAGCGCCTCACCCTCGCTTTCGCCCTTCGTTATGCCGGCGTCGCGGTCGAGGCCGATATCGGCGACGAGATCGAGAATCTGCCGGCTGAGCAGGCGGATGCGGCGGGGATCGCCGCCGGAGGCCTCATAATATTCGTCGACCAGCGCTTCCAGGTCTTTCAGCGGCCCGTAACTCTCGGCCCGCGTCAAAGGCGGCGTCAGATGATCGATGATGACGGCAGCGCTGCGGCGCTTGGCCTGCGTGCCCTCGCCGGGATCGTTGACGATGAAGGGATAGAGATGCGGCAGCGGCCCGAGGATCGCCTCGGGATAGCAGCTTTCCGACAGCGCCAGCGCCTTGCCCGGCAACCATTCGAGATTGCCATGTTTGCCCATGTGGATGACGGCATGGGCAGCGAATTCGCGGCGCAGGAAAGCGTAGAAGGCGAGATAGCCGTGCGGCGGCACGAGATCCGGCGAATGATAGCTCTCCTTCGGATCGATATTGTAGCCGCGCGCCGGCTGGATACCGACGAGCACACCGCCGAACTGGGCAAACGGCAGAGCGAAAGCTGCCCTGCGAAAATATGGATCGTCTTCGGGATCGCCCCAACGGGCTCTCACCTCATCCTGAATCTGATCGGGAAGAGATTCCAGGAAGCCGTTGTAGAGACTCAGGGAAAGCGTCTCTCGGATGATCTTACCGTCATGACCGGAATTGGTCGGTCCTTCCATCAGATGGCGGATCAGCGCATCGCCGTCGGCCGGAATGTCGGCGACCGGATAACCCGCCGCCCGCATAGCCTTCAGCACTTCGATGGTGCCGGCCGGCGTATCGAGGCCGACGCCGTTGCCGAGCCGACCGTCGCGATTCGGGTAATTCGCCATGACGAGCGCGATACGCCGGTCGCCGGCGCAAGCCCTCCGCAGCCGCGCCCAGTTGGCGGCAAGCTCCGCCGTATAGCGCACCCGGCCGGCATCCGGTTCGCTGGCGACGATATTCGTCTCGACAGCCGCATCGTAACGCGCCGCCGTCTTGAAGGAGACAGCCCGCGCCAGCACCCGGCCGTCCACCTCTGGGAGCGCCACATTCATGCCGAGATCGCGCGCCGACAGGCCTTGCGAGGAAGCCGCCCACGCCTCCCTCGAAGAAGCCGACAGGATAGCCTGCAGTACGATCGCCTCATTCGCCTCCAGCACCGTTGGCTGCCGATCCGCACCCGGTGCCGAGACGGCAAAGCCAGTCGTGTTGATGACGACATCGGGCTTCAGTGCCGAAAACACGCTTTCGAGAATGCCTGTCGAAACGGGATCCTTGAGGCTATAGGCAAAGACCGGCAACGGCCGGAGGCCAAGTGCGACCAGCGCCTCGACTAGCGCCTCGATCGGCCCGGTTTCGCCGCTTTGGACGAGGGCGCGGTAGAAGCTGATAGCGACGACGGGGGAAGGTGTGGGTTCGATTCCCATCTTCTCCGTCGAGTTTGAGGTACCCCCCTCTGTCCTGCCGGACAAAGAGGCAGCCACGCGCCAAGACTCCTCCGCAACAACCCGCCGCCACTCCTCAACCCCGATCAACCCTCGCCCCGGCCACCAGATGCCGGCCTTCATCAGTGGCACCGCCGGCGCCGGCTTCTCCATGCCTGCCAGCATCGCCCCGGCATAGTCGAGGAAGGCCCGCGCATTGGCATCGCCACCCTCGATCAGATAGGCCCACAGCGCATTGAGATCGTCGAGATCAACATTGGAGAAAGGGACGAGCCCGGCATCCGGCTTCGCATCACCCGGCAGCACTGCGATCAGCGCACCGGCGCGGGACGCTGCCGCATGCAGCGCTTCCAGCGCATAATGGAAATAGCTGGCGCCGCCGAGCGCCCGCACGACAATCAGCTTGGCATGCCGCGCCGTGCGCTCGACATAGGTATCGACCGACATCGGATGCTTGAGGCTCATCAGGCTGGCGAGCCGCAGCGAATGCTGCCCACCGCGGTCGCGGTGGGCGGCTGCGATCGCGGCAAGCTCGCTGTCGGCAGCCGACAGGAACAGGATCTCGCCCGGCGTCTGCCCGAGGTCGATCGCCTCCTCGCCGTCGCTGATCGTTCCCTGCTGGGCCAGAAGCAGATGCATTGGTTTATGCCAGCTCTTCGATTGCCGCCCTCACCGCGTCCTGATCCATCTCGTGCAGGCCGATGACGACGAGGCGCGTCGTGCGCTTTTCGCCTGGAGCCCAGGCGCGGTCGAAATAATGATCGATGCGGCTGCCGACGGCCTGGAGCTGCAGGCGCATCGGCTTGCCGGCGATATCGACGAAGCCCTTGAGGCGCAGCACGTCATGGGTTGATATGATCGTCTTCAGTTTCTCGACGAAGCCGGCGGGATCGGCAACGGGTCCGAGATCGACGACGAAGCTGTCGAACTCGTCGTGGTCGTGCGGCGCGCCGTCTTCATGCTCCAGCTCATGATGCGACTTGCGATTGGCGACATCGTCCTCGGTGCCGATACCAAGGCCGAGCAGGATGCCGGCCGAGACTTCGCCGTTCTTCGCCTCGATGATCGCGGGCTTGCGCACCGTGCGGGAGGCAACCTCGTCGCGCACCCTGATAAGACCTGCCGCGTCGATCAGGTCGGTCTTGTTGAGCACGATGAGATCGGCGCAGGTGAGCTGATCCTCGAACAGCTCCTCGATCGGGCTTTCGTGATCGAGCGATTCATCCTCGGCGCGGCGCGCATCGACGGCATCATGGTCGTCGGCGAACCGGCCGGCGGCAACGGCGGCGCTATCGACCACCGTGATGACGCCGTCGACGGTCACTTGCGTGCGGATATCGGGCCAGTTGAAAGCGGCGACCAGCGGCTGCGGCAGGGCGAGGCCCGAGGTTTCGATGACGATGTGGTCGGGCCGCTGTTCGCGCTCGAGCAGCTTCGTCATCGTCGGAATGAAATCGTCGGCGACAGTGCAGCAGATGCAACCATTGGTGAGTTCGATGATGTCGTCCTCGGTGCAATTCTCCGCGCCGCAGCCCTTCAGCACGTCACCGTCGACACCGAGATCGCCGAATTCGTTGATGATGAGCGCGATCTTCTTGCCGCCGGCATTGGTGAGCAGGTTGCGGATCATCGTGGTCTTGCCGGCGCCGAGGAAGCCGGTGATGACGGTTGCGGGAATTTTCTGCTGGTTCATGAACTTAACCCTTCATTTTCAGCGGCAGGCCTGCCGCGATGAAATAAACTTCGGCGGCCTTCGCCGCGATCGATTGGTGCAGCCGGCCGGCATGATCGCGGAAATCCCGCGCCATGCGATTGTCAGGCACGATGCCGAGGCCGACCTCGTTGGAAACGAAAACGAGCCGCGCCTTCGCGGCGGCCAGGAAATCGGCGAGCGCTGCAAATTCCGCCGCCATGTCGCGCTCCTCCATCATCAGATTGGTGACCCAGAGCGTCAGGCAGTCGATCAGCACGATGCGTCCCTCGCCGTCGATGGCGCCAAGCTTACCGACGAGATCGAGCGGCTCCTCATGCGTCGTCCAGGACGGACCGCGGTCGGCCTTGTGCTGAGTGATACGCGCCTGCATCTCCTCGTCCCAGGCCCGGCCGGTGGCAAGGTAGTGGCGGTCGAGGCCGGTCGCGGTGACGAGAGCTTCGGCGAAGCGGGATTTGCCGGAGCGCGCGCCGCCGAGGATGAAGATGGTGGTCATGCTCAGACGCTCCTCAGGGAGGGTGCGTAGCCGTGGCTTGTTCCGAGTGCACCTTTTTCGACTGCTGGGGGGACCGAGTATTCGACATAACCGGCCGAAAGCACTCCTCTTGCAGGGCTGCTTGGAGGCGTCGCGAGCGCCGCACCAGGCCGCGCTGAATTCAATCGTTCAGCCAAGACAACCTCCGTGCTGGCAACGGGCGTAGTGCCCAGGTGTGGGCTTCTGGCCCGGCACGTAATGGCAGGTCTCCTGGCTCGCGGTTATCGGCCGCGATCGGGGCAGACCGGAAACCGGTCGCCCTGATCGTGCCGGCGGATCATCCTCGCCTTCCCGGCTGCATTGGTGAAAAGGTGGACGATTCGTAGATTTAGAGGCGTCCGACCCCGGTTGATCACCATGCATCTCCAGTGGCTTTTCCGGCATATCGCCCATCCCGCCCGCTTGCATGATTGCAAGCCGCCGGCCGGAGGGGCTCGGTGCCGGATGGAAGACCCTGACCGCTCTACAGTCGCGGGGTCGGCTGTGATGAAGGCGCCCGGTTTGGGTCCGCCCCTTCACATTCCCTTTTCATCCGGAAGGGCGCAACACCGATCCGGAACCATCCGTTATGTCAGGATGGTCGGGCGACCATCCGTTGAGGGATGGTTAGGCAAGCCGGGGTGTGAAGTCAACCGGCCTTGACGGCCGGTCAGCTTCCGAGGAGATGGCCCAACCCTGTCAACACGACTTACTCTACCTAAAATATCGTCATTTATCAGAGGCTTACGTCATAAATATTTGTCCCGGGCGCCGGCTTTTCGCCGCAATTGCGTCGCAAGCGGACTGCGCGACCATCTCCGCCCTTGACCGGGCCTCTCCCCGCCTAGTTGTCTAGCCATGCTTATGAAATTGGATCGGCGCCGTTTCCGGGCGCTGCGTGTTTTCTTCGATCCGGGCCGCCTGCGGGCGCTGACCCGCCGCAGCGAGGTCGGCCTGTCACTGGCGGGCGCCGTCGTCGGCATCATCTCGGGTCTCGCCGTCACCGGTATGAGCTACGTCTCCAGTGAGTTGCATCAGCTGGTCTTCGGCATCGCCGATAGCGAGCGGCTGAGCTCATCCGAGATCGAGAACAAGATGCTGCTGCTCACCGCGCCCGTCATCGGCGGCGCTCTGCTCGGCCTGTTGCTCCTGGTGCTGGCGAAACGGCGCAAGAAGCCGATGGTCGACCCGATCGAAGCCAATGCGCTGCATGGCGGCCGTCTATCCTTGACCGACAGCATCATCGTTGCCGTCCAGAACCTGATCTCCAACGGGTTCGGCGCCTCGGTCGGACTGGAGGCCGGCTATACCCAGCTTGCCGCCGGCCTTGCCTCGAAATTCGGCCTGAAGCTGCAGCTTCGCCGCTCCGACCTGCGCATCCTCGTCGGCTGCGGCGCGGCGGGCGCCATCGCCGCCGCCTTCAACGCGCCGCTGACCGGCGCCTTCTATGCCTTCGAGCTGATCATCGGCACCTATACGATCGTGTCGCTGACACCCGTCGTCGTCTCAGCTCTCATTTCCACCCTTGTCGCAAGGCTGCTTGCCGATGGTGATTTCACCATCGATATCGGCAGCTTCGGCTCGGTCGTGCCGGCCGATTATATCCCGGCGCTGCTGCTCGGCGCCTTCTGCGCCGGCATCGGTATCCTGATCATGCAGGGCGTCTCCTTCGTCGAGGAACTGGCGCGCAAGAGTTCGATCGCCCCACCCTTCCGCCCGGCGCTCGGTGGCGTCATCGTCGGGCTCTTGGCGATGATCTCGCCGCAGGTGCTCTCGGCCGGCCACGGCGCGCTGCATCTCAACCTCTCCCGCGAGGTGGCGATCCCGACACTGATCGGTCTCTTCCTGTTGAAATCCCTGGCCTCGGCGATCTCGATCGGCTCCGGCTTCAGGGGCGGCCTGTTCTTCGCCTCGTTGTTCATGGGCGCCCTGCTCGGCAAGCTCTTTGCCTATTGCGGACCCTATTTCGCCGATGCGACGCTGACCCCCGTCATCTATGCCGTGGTCGGCATGAGCTCGCTTGCCGTCGCCGTTATCGGCGGACCGCTGACCATGACGTTCCTGGCGCTCGAAATCACCGGCGATTTCCCGATCACCGCGCTGGTGCTCGCCGCCGTCATCACCTCGTCCCTCGTCGTACGCTCGACCTTCGGCTATTCCTTCGCCACATGGCGTTTCCACCTGCGCGGCGAAAGCATCCGCAGCGCCCACGATGTCGGCTGGATTCGCAACCTGACGGTGGACAAGCTGATGCGCGCCGACGTCAAGACGGCAAAAGCGAGCATCTCCCTGGAAGAATTCAAGCAAGCCTTCCCGATCGGCTCGGTCCAACGCGTCGTCCTCGTCGAGGAGAGCGACAAATATGCGGGCCTCGTGCTGGTGCCGGAGATTTACGCCAATCCGACCGACGCACAGGACGAGGGCAAGACGCTTGCCGATTTCATCCACTACCGCAACGATTTCCTGCAGCCGCAGATGAATGCCAGGCAGGCGGCGGCGATCTTCGACAAGAGCGAAAGCGAAGCTCTCGCCGTCGTCAACAACCTGATCGAACGCAAGGTGATCGGCCAGCTCAGCGAAAGCTATACGCTACGCCGCTACAGCGAGGAACTCGACCGCCGCCGCCGCGAGGTCTCAGGCGAGATTTAAGCGTCGTCGCGCCGACCGGATCGTCGTTTCAGGATACCATGTCGGCGAGCTTGAACACGTTTACCGCTTTCGAAACCCCGCGCAATTCGAAAGATCCCAGACAGTCGTTGGCGACGGCACAGGTGACGGCGAAGCTTTCCGACATCAGAAGGTGATGTCCGAGCGCGCCGCAGAGTTTTTCAAGCCGCGAAGCCTCGTTGACGGCGCTGCCGATAACCGTGAAATCAAGCCTGCCGCGTGCGCCGATATTTCCGTAGAAGACCTCGCCGAGATGCAGCACGACATCGACGCCGATGTCAGGACCTCCATCATTCCTCCGCTGACCATTCAGCACCTTGTTGGCTTCTAGAATATTCCTTGCGGAAGCCAGTGCGGCCATGCAGGCCTTTTGCGGGTCTTCAGCATCGGTCGGAAAGATCGCCAGCACGCTATCGCCCATGAACTTGAGGATCTCGCCCGAGTTTTCCTCGACATGCCAGCCGATCAGCTCGAAATGTTCATTCAGAAACCCGGCGATTTCGCCCGGCTGATAGATCTCGGTCAGCGCCGTGAAGTTTCTCAGGTCAGCAAGCAGGATTGCAGCATTGATCGCCCCTCCCTTTCCCCTCTGAATATCGCCTGCAAGGATGCGTGCACTTGTCTTGGCGCCTGTATAGACGGCAAGGATATCCGATGCGGTTTTCGATGCCGCAATGCGATAACAAGCCAGCCCCAGCGCTGGGAAGAGCTTCGCGACGATCGCCAGTTGATCATCCGAAAATCCGCCCGGCCTATCGCTTGTGAGAGACAGACTGACGCCACGCAGCGCAGCCTCCTTCGGGAATTCCAGCAGGCTGACCAGGTGATCCGTGCCGCCGGCATGCGCGAATTCTGCAAGCTGCGGGTAGTCATTGACACCCTCACCCTTGGCGATGTTCCATCGACCTGATGTTTCGCCGCGGCCCAAAAGAAAATAGATCGGCGTCTTCTCGAAATTCAGCACTGCCGCACTGCCATATTCGGCATTCTCGATAGTGGTCGCACCGCCGCGCACGAAATTGGCCGAGACGCCGCCATACATGGGATGAATAGACGGCATCGAGATGCTTCCCCGCCAGATCGGAAAGCCATCCGCGATCAGCCGATCGCACAATCCGGCTATCAGCTCGCCAATATGCTCAGCTGTGATTCCATGTTCTATAAGCCACTGAATATGATTGTTAATTTCCGAACCTCCAAATGACCGACGCAGATTATGGTCGGAAATCGGGCAAATGGACGGCGATGACCACCGGGGTTGCCACATCAACCAATAGTCGAGTCAGGCAGATATTTCTAGCCGTGGTCTCCGGCAACGACAATCAGTCATTCGCCTGCCGACGAGGAGCTGTGAGAGTGCCGCAGAAGTGAAAGATGGTGCCGCAGCGCCTACCGATATCTCACATCCTGACTGTCATGCCGCCGTCCACCGTCAGTACGTGGCCGTTGACGAAGGAAGCGGCGGCGCTTGCCAGAAAAAGCGCCGCGCCGGCGATCTCGTCCGGCCGTCCCCAGCGCTGAACCGGGATACGCTGGCGCACAAAGGGCATCAATTCCTCGTTCGCAGCCATTGCCGCGTTCGTCTCGGTGGCGAACCAGCCGGGCGCAATCGCGTTGCTGGTGATGCCGTGCGGGCCGAATTCGACCGCCATGCCGCGCATCAGACCGGTCAGGCCCTGCTTGGCCGCCGGATAGACGCAGTCGCCGGGCATGACGACATGGCCGCTGATTGAGGTCACCGCGATCAGCCGGCCGTGATTACGCCGTTTCATCAGCACGGCAGCATCCCGCGAAAGCGTCATCGCCGCCGCCAGATCGGTGCGCAGCAACTCCAAGATCGCATCATCGTCGAATTCGGCCAGCGGCCGTCGGTCGCGGGCGCCGACATTGTTGATCAAAATATCGAGACGGCCGTGGGTCTTGTCGATATCGGCCATCACAGCACGCTGAGCCTCGCGGTCGGCGACGTCGAATGCAGCGGCCTCCGCCGTGCCACCCGCAGCCCGGATGGTCCTGACCGCGCCTTCCAGCGTCGCCGCCGTGCGTCCGTTGACGATGACATGCGCGCCGGCATCGGCCAGGGCGCGCGCCATCTCGAAGCCCAGCCCACGACCGCCGCCGGTCACCAGCGCCACCTGACCTGCCAGTGAAAATCTATCCAATATGCTCATGGTTTTCGTCGTTCTCAAAGGGTCCGTCGCGACAATTAATGGACTCAGTCAACTAATTTGGCAAGAGCAGAACGGCGACACCGGATGGCAGTGTGACCGCCCCACCCGGGACACATCCTGGCCTAACCGAGCAGCCCGGCGAGCCAACGCGCATCGAGGTGACGTTCCAAATCCCCGGCGATCTCGTCGAGCGCCTGGTCGACGCTCTCGCGATAATTCTTCCGCTCACCCGAGAGCCCAAAGCTTTGAAGCAGCCGGGCGCGGTAGGCGTCGCTGCCGAAGAGGCCGTGCAGATAGGTGCCCATGATCCGGCCGTCGGCCGAAAGCGCCCCGTCGGGCGTGCCGTCGATAATCGCCGAAGGCCGATCACAATCCGGGCCGCGGGTGATGCCGAGATGGATCTGGTAGCCGGCCAGCGGCGCGTCGTATTCGGTCGAGCGGGCATGGCTGTTGCGCACAGTTTTCTCCGGCGCCATCTCGGTCTCGACGTCGAGAAGCCCAAGCCCCGGCGTCTCGACCGTCCCGCCCTCGAGCCCAAGCGGATCGTGCACCGTCCGGCCGAGCATCTGGTAGCCGCCGCAAATGCCGATCACCCGGCCACCGCGCCTGACATGCGCCTGGAGATCGCGGTCCCAGCCTTGAGCCCTGAAGTCGGCGAGATCCGATATCGTCGATTTCGAGCCGGGAAGGACGACCAGGCCTGCATCGGCAGGCAGCCGTTCGCCTGATCGCACGAAGACCAGTTCGACATCCGGCTCGGTTCTCAGCGGGTCGAGATCGTCGAAATTGGCGATGCGCGGCAGCACCGGCACGGCGATCTTCAGCGCACCCGCCTCGCCCCGCGCCAGACGTTCGAGCACGACCGAATCCTCGGCCGGCAGGCGCGCCGCGCCCGGCAGCCACGGCACCACGCCGAAACATGGCCAGCCGGTGAAGCCTTCGATGGCGCGAATGCCGTCGTCAAACAGCGAGACGTCGCCGCGGAACTTGTTGATGATATAGCCCGCAATCATCGCCCGGTCGCCATCGTCGAGGATCGCATGCGTACCGACCAGCGAGGCGATGACGCCGCCGCGGTCGATATCGCCGACGAGGACGACAGGCACGCCGGCCCGTGTCGCAAAGCCCATATTGGCGATATCACCGGACCTGAGATTGATCTCAGCCGGCGACCCCGCTCCCTCGACGATAACGAGGTCGGCGCCCGCAGCCACTTTTTCGAAACTCTCGAGCACGGCGCCGAGCAGCTGCGGCTTCAGTCGCTGGTAATCGCGCCCCTTCGCCTGTCCGAACACCCTGCCCTGCACGATGATCTGGCTGCCGTTTTCCGATTGCGGCTTGAGCAGCACCGGGTTCATGTGCACCGAGGATGGCGTGCGCGCCGCCAGCGATTGCAGCCACTGCGCCCGGCCGATCTCGCCGCCATCATCGGCGACTGCTGCATTGTTCGACATGTTCTGCGGCTTGAACGGCCGGACGGCCAGACCGCGATTGGCCGCCAGCCGGCAAAGGCCAGCGACCAGCACCGTCTTGCCGACATCCGAGCCGGTTCCCTGCAGCATGATTGCTCTTGCCATGGTGGCTCGCATCCGTCTTCTGTTCAGCGAGGCCTACAATGGACAGCAATCCCGGGTCAAGATTTGGCCCGGGTCAAGCTCCGCCCGCAAACGCGAAAACCGCGCATGGCCTTGGCTCTGCGCGGTTTGCCGAAAACTCAGGCGTCTTCACCCTTACACGGCGAAGCTCGCTTTCTCCGGTACGCACTACCTGAACCAGAGAAGTGGCGGTCATTGCCGCCACGACCCAACTGATAACGGCACATTCTTACCGGAGAGTTATTGAAGGCTTACGCAAATGTTAATTTTGATCTTTTTTGACATCCTCGTCGAAATTTCTGCCGGAGATCCGCCGCCGATCGCGAACAGCGTGCATTTCGCCCGAGGGCGCCATTTTCGGGATGATGTCATAAATTCTTCGAATTCAATCATTTAGTCACGCAACCATGAGCAGAAGACGGTTGATTTCTCCGAGCGAACGCGTAGGCTTCATCCAAATACGCCATTGTTGAACATGGCCTGCGACGAGCTGCCGGAGCCGCAAGGACGGACGGTGCCGATGAACCGGAAAAGCCTGCACGGCATCGCCCGGCAGACATTTTCGCTTCGGGTGCCGGAGAGATTTTTCGGTGGATTTCAGAGCCTGCTGCGCGTCCGCCTGAGAAGAATTCGGGGAATGACGATGAAGACGTTTCTGATTCCGGCCGTCTTTGCCGCGGCTCTTTCCACCGTTGCGCCGGCCGAAGCCGCCGAATGCGGCAGCGTTTCGATCGCCGAAATGAAATGGGCTTCGGCAGGCATTGCCGCAAGCTTCGACAAGATCATCCTGGAAAACGGATATGGCTGCTCCGTCACCATCGTCGACGGCGACACCCTGCCGACCTTCGCCTCGATGAATGAAAAAGGCACCCCCGACATTGCCTCGGAATACTGGATCAATTCGGTGAGGTCCCTGCTCGATCAGGCGGTCAACAGCGGCCGGCTGGTGCAGGGAGCCGAGATCCTGGCCGACGGTGCCGTCGAGGGCTGGTGGATCCCGAAATTCATCGCCGACGCCCACCCCGACATCCGCTCGGTCGAGGACGCGCTGAAACATCCTGAACTGTTTCCCGCCGAGGACGATCCGTCGAAGGGCGCAGTCTACAACTGCCCCGCCGACTGGAGTTGCCAGATATCCACCGCCAACCTGTTTAAGGCGCTTGCCGCCGATAAGAAGGGTTTCGAGCTCGTCGAAACCGGCAGCCCCGAGAGGCTCGACGCCTCGATTGCGCATGCCTTCGAAAACAAGGTCGGCTGGCTAGGCTATTACTGGGCGCCGACTGCCATCCTCGGCAAATACGACATGACGCGCCTGAGCTTCGGTGTCGGCCACAACAAAAACGAATGGGACCGCTGCACCGCCGTTGCCGGCTGCGCCAGACCTGAAGTCAATTCCTACCCGGTCTCACGCGCCTTTACGCTGATGACCAGGTCCTTCACCAGCCGGGCGGGGCCCGTCGCGACCTATCTCAAGACCCGCAAATGGGACAATGAGACGATCAATCAGGTGCTTGCCTGGCAGGACGAAAACCGCGAAAGCAACGAGGATGCCGCGATCTATTTCCTTCGCAATTACGAGGGTCTGTGGACGAAATGGGTGCCGGCCGATGTAGCCGAGAAGGTCAAGGCAAGTTTATAACGGTAATAACACCATTACCACGGGCGATTCGATGATTCCCTTTCCCGACCGCGATACCGTTGCGGAAAAGCTCGCCGCCCTGTCGGAGGCCGACAAGTCATACCTGGCGCTGCTCATGGAAAACGCTGCCCAGGACGACAATCTGCTCGACGGGCTGCGCCGCCATCTCGATCTTGCCGCCGGATCGCGTTTCCTGAACTCTTTGAAACTCGAAAGTCTTGGGATGTGGCTCGGGACTCAGGCGCCCGGCCGGTTGCAGATCCGGCTGACGGAAACCGCCCGCTCCAGCCAGCATCCCGCCTACCAGGCGTTCCGGACCGGCCTTAGCCGATCCGGCGGGCTGGAAAAGGTTTATCCCCCGGTCAACACTTGATTCCCCGGTCAGCACCTGATCTGGCGATCCCAGCAGCAATCTGAATAGTCGCTACTTCTTCGCGGCGCGGTCGACCGAGCGGCCGGCATCCTGGGTGGCGTTCACGGTGTTTGCCGTATCTTTCCCTATGCCGCGGATCGTGTTGCCGCAGGAGGAAAGGGCAAGAAGAACCATAAAAGCTGCGGCAATTTTGGCCGTTGTCGTCATCTCGGATATCCTTGTTTGAAATCAACCCCGAACGGCGACAAAATGCCGTCCGCGCCAATAACGCGCGACAAACCAAAAGGTTCACTGGCTGAAAGGCCCCTCAGGCGGCGACTGCCTTTGCCCGTTCGGCAAAGGCGCTGCGAATGCTGTCGGCCACCGTCTCGATCGGCCCCGACATCTGTGAGGCGGTCAGCAGACGGATATCGAAGGCGCCAAGTTCCGGCAGACCTTCATTCGGGCCGAGGAGCGCCATGTCCTCGTTGACATAGGAAAGCGGCAGCGGCGCGATGGCAAGATCGGAGAGCACGGCGGCGCGCTGCGCCATGGTATGGCCGCTGAGATAGGCGACGCGATAGGGCCGCTTGTTGCGTTCGAGCTGGGTCAGTGCCTCCTGGCGCCAGATGCAACCGTCCTCCCAGATCGAGATCGGCAGGGGATCGCGGCGATGGGCCGAACCACACCTGGCGCCGGCCCAGACCAGCCTCTCGCGGTAGACCACCTCGCCACCGGTCGGGAACGGCCGCGTCGCACAGTTGATCAACGCCAGGTCGAGCCGTTGCTCCTCCATGCGCTTCTTCAGCCCGATGCTCATGTCGATCGTCACGTCGACCATGATGCCGGGATAGCTCTCGGCGAAACTCTTCAGGATGCTCGGCAGCAGCCGTTCGCCGATATCTTCCGGCGCGCCGAGCCGCACGACGCCGCTGAGCTCCGGCATGATGAAGCGCGACACCGCCTCGTTCGACAGCGCCAGGATGTTGCGGGCGTAGGACAGCAACATCTCGCCGTGGCGCGTCAGGGATACCGAGCGGGCGTCGCGCAAAAATAGCGTCGCACCAAGCTGTTCCTCGAGCTTCTTGATTTGCATCGACACTGCCGATGGCGTGCGGAAGACCGCTTCCGCGGCGGTCGAAAAATTGCCTGTCTCGGCGATGGCCACGAAGGTCCGCAGCACATCGTTGTCAAGCAGCGGAATGGGACGGCGAAAGGGAATGCTCATCGTCACATCTTTCAATTTTTCTGATTTATAACCGCATATCATTTTGTTTGATTGAATGTCAATCGACCGGATATCTTCAGTGTCGGCAGCAATGATGCCAGCAAAGGAGGCCGGACATGACGCAATCAAGCACCTGGAATATCGTACAGGCCCTTTCCGCATTCAAGTCGCAGAGGCGCAGGGATGCAAACCATGAATATGCGATCCGGCAGTTAAAGCGTTTTCCGTCGCATCTGCTGGCGGATTGTCAGCGCGAAATGGAATTGAGCACCCTTGCCTCGGCCGCCGAAGTGGATGATCGACGATCGAACGGCGGTCACATGCCGCCCAGCAGCTTGAAGGCGATCACCCACATCGTGAAAGCGACGAGCGTTTCCAGCATCCGCCAGGACGAGGGCTTCGAGAAGATCGGCCGCAACCATGTTGCGCCATATCCGAGCGAAAAGAAGAACAGGAAGGAACCCGTCACCGCGCCGGCGGCAAACGAAGTCTGCTGCCCGGGGTAACGTGTGGATATCGTGCCGAGCAGCACGACCGTATCGAGATAGACATGCGGATTGAGCCAGGTGAGCGCGAGGCAGGTCATGAGCGTCTGCCGGAAACTCGCCGTTCTGGCCTCCGCCGCCGTGAGGGTAGCGGACGACCGCAAGGCCGAATAGAGGCTTCTCGCCCCGTACCAAACCAGAAATGCGGCTCCGCCGTAGCGCATGACGGGATCGAGCCAGGGCATGAACCTGGCGATTTGCTGCAGGCTGGTCACCCCAAGCACGATCAGCGCCGCATCGGAGACAGCGCATGCGAGGCAGACGGCAAAGACATGTTCGTTGCGCAAGCCCTGGCGGAGGATGAAGGCGTTCTGCGCGCCGATGGCGACAATCAGGCTGAGGCCCATCATCAGGCCGGTTATATAGATCGAAAAATTCATCGCTTCGGCCAACGCCCCTTAATTCGGTAGGGTTGCGCTACCGCGATTACGAGAATTAGGCTAATTAATCCAACTAACTCCGATTAAGCGAAACTAATCCATGCTCGACTATCCCGCGCTGCGCGCCGTCGCAACCATTGTCCAGACAGGCAGCTTCGAAAGAGCGGCGGCCGTCCTGAACGTGACGCCTTCGGCCGTTTCTCAGCGCGTGAAACAGCTGGAAGAGCGTCTCGGCGCCGTTCTCATCGTCAGAGGCACGCCGTGCACGGCGACGGAAAAGGGGGAATGGCTTTGTCGCCATGTGGAGAATGTCGGCATGCTCGAAGCCGAACTCTTCGGGCAGCTGCCGGCTCTCGTCGATCCCGACGAGCCCAGCCAAAGGGTCACGCTTCAAATCGCCACGAATGCTGACAGCCTCGGGACATGGTTCGTCGAGGCCATGTCGAATTTCGCCAAAAGCTCTTCCTATCTGCTGAACATCGCCGTCGACGATCAGGATCACACCGCCGAATGGCTGCAGCGCGGGCGGGTGATCGCCGCCGTCACCAGCCTGGAAAAGCCAGTTCGCGGATGCCGGCGTTTTGCGCTTGGGTTTCTGCGCTACCACGCCACGGCAACCCCCGAATTCGTCGCGCGCCACTTTCCGCAGGGCGTGACATCGGAGGCGATACGCAACGCTCCGGCGCTGACCTTCAATCAGAAGGACAGGCTCCAAAGCAGCTGGATCAGGCGAACGTTCGGACGCGATCTCGATTATCCCACCCACTGGCTGCCGTCGCCGCAGAGCTTCGTCGAGGCGAGTCTTTCGGGCATGTGCTGGGGAATGAACCCGACCCAGCTGACCCACGAGCATCTCGCATCCGGACGGCTGGTCGAACTGGTGCCCGACACGCCGCTCGATGTCCCGCTCTACTGGCAGATAAACCGCCTCGCCGCCGACCGCTTGGCGGATCTGACGCGTGAAGTCGTCACGGTGGCCAAGCGCCGTCTTTGATGCATCACTTAAAGATACAGCAGGACCGAGTGCGCTTTGTCAGACGTAAGCCGTGCGGCTGCCGAACTCGCTGGTCTCGTCAAAATTCTTCGTGCCGATGCGCTCGCTTTCGCCGGAGAATTCTCCAGAAGCTTCATCGGCGGGCTTCGATGCGGCAGACGACTGAGATTGGCTGCTTTCGCTCGCTTCGAGCTTGGCGATCTTGGCTTCCAGCGTATCGATGGATTTTTGGATCGTGGCCTTCTCTTGCTCGTCCTGCGTCTGCTCCAGGTCTGCCTTCTTTTCGGCAAGCTGGGCCTCGAGAGAGGCAAGCTGATCCGACGAACTCGAAGACGAGGTTGAAGCGACGGAACTCAAAATTGTGGATGCGGAACTGGAAATTGCGCTGACCATGAGCATGACTTTCGATGGTGGAATGTCACCGTTCTAGCCAGGGAGAGTAAAGGTTCGATAAATAAAGTACCGAATAGTACCAAAATAAATATCGCGCTCTTATGCGATGGCGATGATCTCCAATTCCTGGCCGCCCGCCTCCGCCGCATCGCCGACAGCCTTGCCCATCAAAAGCCGCGCCACCGGCGAGACGTAGGAAATCGATCCGGCCTTGGGATCGGCTTCATCCTCCCCGACGATCCGATAGGTCTGCACGCGCCCGTCATCACGGCGGAAAGTCACCGTGGAGCCGAAGGCGACGGCGTCGATTGACGTAGGGTTAGGCATGATCTGGGCGGTGCGAAGTCTTGCCGCTAAGTAGCGAAGATCACGCAAGGGATTGGCCGTCTGCCGCCGCCGCTCGTTCACGTCTTCGATCGTGCTCGCAGCATCATAAGCTTCGCGGGCCTGCTGGAATTGCAGCTCCAAAGCCTTCTGCCCCGCCTCCGTCACAAGGTTGGGGTGCGGCGAAATCGGACGGTCGGGCAGCAGGGTTTCCGAAGCGGTTTCGAAACTCTCTTCCTTGGTGAAGGCGACGGCCAATCTCGAACTCCGTTTTAGGCGCAGTGCGCGCGCTTTATCGCTGGCGGGGCGAATGCCCCATCTGTTTGTCGGCACCCTACATACACCGACTGCAGACGAACCGCCAATCTTGGCTCATCAGCCGCCACTAGCTTGGGAGCCTTGGGAACGTCCTGACCCGCATGGCGTTTAGACCGGTGCACGGCTGAGGAAGGGCAAAAGCCCCGCGACCAGCCAGAGCGCCACGACAAAGTCTGGACCAACACATGCCTGCGTTCCTGACGGATGCCATGCCGCTGACGCCGAACTGGTGGGATATCGGCACGCGTATCGCGCTGACGGTGGTTGCCGGCGGCCTGATCGGCCTCGACCGAGAGCGCGGCGGTCACGCGGCGGGCTTCAGGACCACGATCCTGGTGGCGCTTGCCGCCTGCCTGGCGATGGTCCAGGCAAACCTTCTTCTCTCGGTATACGGAAAAACGCCTGGCTCCTTCACCCAGATGGACGTGCTGCGCTTTCCCCTCGGCGTGCTGACGGGCGTGGGCTTTATCGGCGGCGGAGCGATCCTCAGGCGCGGCGATATGATGACCGGCGTCACCACGGCGGCGACCTTGTGGTTCATGACGGTGGTCGGCCTCTGTTTCGGCGGCGGCCAGATCCTGACCGGGATGATGGCGACCGCGCTCGCCTTCATCGTCCTGTCGCCATTGAAGCGTCTGGATACGTGGCTGCGCTGCGAACGCAAGGCAACGCTTCTCATCCGCAGCGCCGATGCCGATATCCCCGAACTGTCGGAAGCGCTGAAACCTCTCGCATGCCGTGCTCTGTTCGTTTCCTTTGCACGGACCACCGATGGACGCGCCGGCGTGACATTCGAACTAAGATGGATGGCAAAAGACCATGACACATCTGCCCGTGCGATCTTGAACGCTTTGTCAAAGGCGCATGACGTCGCGGATTTCTCGATGCAGTCGACGACGAACTAAACCTCGCATTCCCTCATTTGGAGACGTGCTCGGGCTTGCCCTTCCTCTTGGTTGAGGCGAACTCCTCCAGCTGTTTTTCGCTCATGGATTCGACCATCTGTTTCGAGGCGCCTTTGAGTTCGCTCTTCGGCGTCTCGCCACGCTTGGCCGAGAGTGCGGCGCCTGCCGCCTTCTGCTGGGCCTTCGATTTGGCTGGCATATCGATCTCCTATTGCCAAACGAGCGACCGCCGGTTCAAAGCTTCCGGAGTTCGTCAGGCTTGTGTGCGGCGCGTTTTCCCGACTTGTCGCTCTCGACGATATATTGCGGTTCGGCCTTCGATGCCTTCACCCTGTGGCCTTTGATCGTCGTCGGACCGCTCTGCTTTTTGACCACCCTGCCCTCGGTCTTTCCCTGGCTGGTATTCCAGCTTACCTCGTCGCCCTTCTTCAATTGCTTCGGCATGGCGGCTCCTGTTTCAAAGAGGCTGCGGCCTGCAAGCCGCAGCCGATGGGCTCTCAGTTGATGGTGGCCCATTGCATCCGGACATCCCTGGCGTTCTTCGACAGATGGACGTGTGCATCGATGTGATCGACCCAATCGATCGGGATCAGGTGGTGCTTGCCGTCTTCCGAATCGAGCTTCGTCAGCTTGATGCGTGTCGGGCCGTCGAGGTGATCAACTGTGCCGACATGGGTGCCGTCGGCAGCCCGCACTTCCATATGCTCACGGATCTGATCTGCGGAAATCATCGTTTCCTCCTTTGCATCATTGTCAGCTACGAACTGGCAACGAGGTGGAGCAAACTTGGTTCCGAGGCATCCGGTCGCGCACCGAATTATGCTCGTCGGGCCAGATGTATGAAATCCATTCAAAATGATTCAAAATAATCCTTAAAAATCAGAGAGCGCAAGAAAAAACGATTCAGAACGCGGTCAGAAACGATTCACCCAACGTGGTTCTGATGGACCTATTCTACGATATCGAAATTGACTGTCCATAGAAACTCTCGACTTCAGTTCGTAGCCCGAAGCCATCTCTTCCAGGTGGCGAGTGGATCGCAGCTCGCTTCAGCTCCCATAATATACGCTGCTCAGGCATTTTAACCCCACCAATACGAAACCGACCCGCGATCTCCCTGATCGAAATGTATTTAGCCCTGAAAGAAGCAAGTTCTTCCATGGTAGGACGTTCATGGTTTAAGAAATGGTGTCGGGTGTTGGCGAACGCAGATGTGCGGCTCTTATCCAAGTAGAACGCAACGTCATTCCAAGTAAGTACATTGACGACTTTCGTAGATGGCAATATTTGGCTTAGTATAGCCTTCCAATTCTCGAAATCGATGACGTGCAATGCGTCAATCCAGGTGCCACCCGACGAGTGTTTTACCACAGGCAACTCGCCTTCTAACAGCTTTCGTATGACCGGCGGCCATGGGCAGCCGAGCAGCCTGAACATCACAGACACAAAACTCTTCACTGGCAACGATGCCTTGCTCTTCGTCTTTGGGACCGACTTCAGAAATGAGGCCATTTCAGTCTGACCAATTGACGAATGTACGAAAGCCGAAGCCAGACCGACTTCCGGGCATCTTAGTGCACCGTACCGAAAGCAGTTTAAGAGGATGCCAACTGGCAGCCCAGTGACACACTTCAGGGCAAAAACCTCTTTCGAGCGAACAGCAAGGTTGAGAAGTTCATACTCAGCGCTTGAATTGAATATGGCAGGAGCTTTTCCGTCCTTAGGCGATCCACCCTCGACGCCCCCGAATGCCAAGCCCGCTATCCGTTTTACATCGGTCGATTTTGCCGCATTTGCACACACTTTAAGGAGCGATTTGCTGACCAGGCGAGACTGGCCGAAAAGTATGACGAATGGATGCCCATTTAAGCTTGGTCGCGAAAACGGCAGTCTCCTCTCCAACTCAGGAAGAAGTTTCTCAAATCCGTATGGCCAGTCCAACAAGGCTCTCGCGGCCAGAGCCAGATTGGTCGGGGAAGCGGCCTGCGCCGCGAGGTAATATCGCCGTGCCAGGGCATTTGGCTGTACGTTACCATCCAACACATTTGCAATGAGTGAGCCCAAAAAGAAGATGGAACCAGGCTCTTCCTTCGAGATGTCTGGATGTAGGTTGGAGAGCGTGACTTTGCTTTCAGGGTGACACGGGTCAAGCAAGCCTGCGAGAAATCGCAACGCATCCTCGTGGGGTACGCTCACGATGGGTTGTGGGTGATTTCGCAAATCGCCTCTGCTACCGCACTTATGACAGAAGCAAACTCCGCGACTATTCAGAAAATCTAGGGCAGCAAGGCAAACCGGACAATGATCCAGCAGCATTTCCAAAGTTGTTGGATCGAAGTTCAAAGGGGCAAGATGCCATATTGCCCGGGAATGTGGCGACTCGCGGAGCGACCGTGGCGAGACGCGTCGGTTAGAGATTAGCTGCTTTGCTGTAACCCTGCTGCCGAAGAATGAGTAATGGCTGCTCTCATTGCGGTGCAGAGCAGCGCCTTCGTCTGACTCGTTCGGCCCTTTGACCCGGGGGTATGAGATTGGAACGAGATCAGCGGCTCCATTTGGTGTCCCGATGAGATCGGCTATCGCCGAGATTTCGAACGTTGCCAGCGCCGCAAGTTGGTGCGAAAAGGCTTTGGCCTCCCTGCCCAGCATTCGATTGGTCGTTGACAAGCCGTTTATACTCGCCGATCTGAACGCTACATCAGCGAGCCCTTCGCCTGGCAGGGGAGCTACCGGAACCGCAAGGCGTTTCCCTTCAAGGGAAATCAGTCGCTGAGCAATTTCTGTGGTGATTGTAATCGGTGGATCGTAAAGCATCGCATTTACCCTTACTGCTACTTGGTGACAGATCGGCGTAGCTGCTCCCATATGCCCTTGCGAGTGGGTCTCTGGCTCCCCAGTCTCCCCTTCCGGTTTTGTTTCCGGCGAAGACAGCGAGGCTTTAAGCGGACTCCTATGCCTCACCTGCAATGTCTGGAAAGAAGATCACGCCTTCGTCCTCCAAGCTCGCACGACCTGCTCATCAAAGCCTGTCAGGCGTCTTCACCGCGCCCTCTCGTATTTCGTCACGACCTTTCTGGCGACACAAGCTTCAGCGCTAGCTGGGTCTGGGACAAATTGATCAGAACTCGGGCCGTTTGCACCTGTTTGCCTCGGAAGAATTCTTCGTGCCCGCCAGTCTTCCAACGTAATCTCGGCTCCTGCTTTACCGTCTCCGCCAAGGAATTCGATTCCCTCGACATCGAATATCTGCGAACCCTGTGAGCCGCTTTCGTGGGCCTCGGAGAGGACACCTTTCCGAGTTACCTGACGACGCAAAAGCCTACTGATGCTCCTTCGCGGCAGACTGAGAGAACGGTTCTGGGACCATCCATCGGACTCCCGCCCCCCAATTCTCGGTCTCAGCGGTAAGTTCGATATTCAACCGAGCAAAGGCCTGCTCCAGCTTCTTTAAAGTCTCCAGATTCAGTCCGGCGATTTGCCCCGTTTCTAACCGGGTGACGAAGTTCCGGTTCACGCCGGACGTTGTTTGGAGGTCGCGCATCGACAGGTTAGCCATCGCGCGAGCCGCGCGGAACTGCGCTCCCCGGTATCGGTCCTTTTGGCCCGGTTTGAGCCAGCGTACCCCTGCTCCCTGTACTCCTGTGGATGTCAGAAATTCAATTCCGTTTTTTTCAAACGCCTTTTGCAAGTTTTCGGCATCCGAAGAGAACAGCTTGTACTTGGCGGCTTCCCATCGACTGACTTCGCGGCGATCCAGTCCCACCCACGCCGCGACATCCTCTTGATCTTTACCAAGAAGCGCTCGTGCTGCCCGGAACTGGCTCGCCAAAATCCTCATTTGGCGGAAGAGCAGCTTTCATTTGCAAAATGTCAACATATTGGGCATTTGTCTTACCAAAGGAGATTTCAACTCTTTTTCTTTGCGTATGTCTCACGAATCGGTCTATTTCCTTGCTCGCCCGCAAACGGAACTCGAATCAAAAGGTCCTCTCGATGAACGACAAATGGCTTGGAACCCCACCCCTCGTGATCCTCCCGCGACTGAGGTCGCTCCTCGCTGATCTCGAACAACTTGCCCTGCCCGGCAGCCACCCAGCACCGAACGAGCTTGTCAACATCCGGAATTGTTTTGTCGCGAGCCGCGCGGTGCCCTGCCTGATGGGCGAGATGAGCGGGCACCCGTCTATCAAGGACGGTCCCGGCATCACCTCCGAGCTGTTTTATCTCGACGGGAAGCGGAAGCTCGCGCGGACGTTGAGCCGTTGGTATCGGTTCGACGACGGCCTCATCTGATCCGGGCGGAGAATATCGATGGATACGGCCTTTAAGGACAACCTCGACGCATACATCACCAAACTCCAGCGGATCGCGATCCAGCTGAACGGATTGCGATCCGCCCGCCCCTTCAAGGCTCGTCGTGAAGGAGCAGCACTCGCGATGAAGTCTACGCGCCTTTTCTTAGCTTATTGTGCATTGGTGAGCCTGGTCCGCCGAAACATCGAGCCGATCTATAATCCGTTTTGCGTTGGGCTCGTCGTGGTACCAGCCGCATGGCAGTTGAACGATATCCAGGAGGCGGCGAAAATCATCTTCAAAGATGAGAAAGTTCGCTTTTGCCTACATCCGGCGTCTAAGAGTCGGCGCGGTTGGGAGATTGACCCTGCTGAGCATCTCACGTCAGGCAGATTGATCGTCTTCGTGACCGAGGGATCGACAATCCATGAGGATTTCGAACTCGCGGCAACGGTCCGTGACCGCCTCCACCTGTGTGATCCCCGCCACCTTCGAGCGCTTGGGAGGCTCCGGGGCTGCGGCAATCTCTCCGACGACCATATTGCGCTGATCGCCGAACAGCCTTCAGAGAGGATGGAGGCTATCTACCGGATTGGGCAACCGGCCGAGCGGGCGGCGACGCGGCTCCGGAATGAAAGCAAGCAGCGCCTCCTATCGACCGAAGTCAAACGACTGGATGTCTCCAAAGGCTTCGGTGAGGCGTCCACCTGGGCACTGGAGCTGAAGAAAGACCTCCAGGATTGGCGCGACGGCAAGCTAGCCTGGTCCGATGTCGACAAGGGGTGCTTGTTTTACGGTCCGCCGGGCACAGGGAAGACGAGGTTTGCGTCAGCGCTCGCGGCGGAGTGCGAGATGCATCTGGAAGCCACGTCCATTTCAAAGTGGCAGAGCAGCAAAGATGGTCATCTAGGCGATATGCTCAAGGCAATGTACCGATCCTTCGCGAGCGCCAAGGAAAATGCGCCCTGCCTGTTATTTCTGGACGAATTTGACTCCATTGGCGACCGTACCAAATTCGATTCCAGACACGCTGATTACAGCGTCCAGGTGGTGAACGCACTCCTGGAGTGCCTCGATGGTGTCGAGGGACGAGAAGGCGTCGTCGTCGTGGGGGCTTGCAATCACCCCAACAGAATCGATGCCGCGCTCATCAGAAGCGGTCGGTTAGAGAAGCATGTGTACTTCCCCTTGCCGAATGCGGAAGCCCGGGCCGAAATCCTCGCTTTCCATCTCCCATCCCTTGCCGAACATCCTTCCTTGAAGGAAATCGCCGCCAGACTGCCCGGCAAGAGCGGTGCCGATCTGGAACGCCTGTCGCGGGATGCCCGTCGGACGGCGCGACAGGAGCGCCGGGGCGTCACAATTGATGACCTCCGAGAAAAGATCGAGCCCCTGCCTGTTCTGAATGAAGGATACCAGCTGCACATCGCAATTCACGAAGCGGGTCATGCGCTTATAGCTCACGCTTTGCGAGTTGGAAGAGTCGAGCGGGTTGAGGTGTTCGATAACGCCCGGAACTTCGCAACAGACATCGATGCGCACGGGATCACTGTTATCGAGCACCCAAGGCTACCCTTCAAAACTAAGGGGGAAATGATGAACCTAGTCGCCATGCACCTGGCCGGGGCGGCTGCGGAAGAAGTCTCTTACGGAGACCGGTCGACTATGGCTTCAGGTTCGAGCCAAAGCGACTTCGCGATGGCAACGGAACTCGCCGTCGAAATGATCACGAAATACGGCTTTGGTACGTCGCCCTACTATCTACCAGGCTCCATAAACACGAGCAGCTCTTCGGAGCTGTGGCAGGACCGCAGGCTGAGAGCGGAGGTCGATGGCATTCTTCGAACCGAGTACGCGCGGGCAAAAGACATGCTCAGCGGCCTGCAGCAAACGCTTGTGAAATTCGCTGCCGAGCTGGCCAAGCACAAGCGACTGCAAGGGAATCAGCTGGAAAAACTTTGGCCAGGAGCAACAACCTCAGACCAGACGGTGGCAAGGAAATGTTGAGGGACCGTTCTGTCAACATTTCCTTGGTCCGTGAAAAGGTTGCTCTCGCAGTGGTGCGGGCCGTGGCATTCGACCTGAACGAACAGTGCCTGACGACGCGCCCATGAAATCTGGCTGACGCAGACAATTCCCAAAGTTCTGAACAGAAAGACTGCGGCGGAAATTCCGGCGCGTCATCCCCACACCTTTGCCTCTGCTAAAGGAACGGCCGAGTGAGAGCTTGGATCATCAGTGACCTCCACTACTCCCCGATGGATGCTCTCGTGGGCGCTCCCCTTCGGATTCCGGATGCGGATATCTGCATCTGCGCAGGCGATATTTCGGAAAACGTTTCGATGAGCATCGCTTACCTGCGACGCGATATCGAGCGGCATATGCCCGTCATCTTGGTCCTGGGAAATCACGACTATTACAACAGCAGCATCGATCTTGCGCTGGAAAGAGCACGTCGCGAAATCGAAGGCACCCGCATCCATCTCCTAGAAAATCAAAGCATCGAGACATCCGGTTGCCGCTTTGTCGGCGCTACCTTGTGGACCGACTTTGCGGTGTCTATCGGTGGGGACGAGCATGTTCCGCCGGAGGAACGTCGGGCTGTTGCATTCGGCCTAGTGCCGTCGCTGATGGCGGATTTCTCCTGCATTTTCCGATCCGACCCTCGACGCCCCGGTGAAAACGGGCTGATCACAGTTCAGGAAATCCTTGAGCGCCATATCGCGAGCCGATCATTTATTGACCGCGAACTGGAAAAGCCGTTCGACGGCCGCACATTCGTCGTGACCCACCACGCACCGCTCATTCGGAGCTTCGATGCCCGATTTTTTGGGAGTGTAACCAATGCAGCGTTTGGAAGTGATCTTTCGGACTTGATCGCGCGAAGACGGCCCGACGTCTGGATTCACGGCCACATCCATAAATTCCGTGACTATATGGCTGCCAAGACCAGAGTAATTTGCAATCCTCGCGGTTATGGTGGTGAGCGCGGCACATCAGGATTTCGGCCTGATTTCGTGATCGATTTATAGCGCGAATATGACTTCGACCTTGTCATCAACGAACTGTCAACTGGGCCAAGGTGTCCGTCGATCCCTAGAAAGACCTTCATACTGTGGATAGAGCAGATTCCGGATTCGCACCTCTTGACGTTGCATGTATTGATCCCGATATTCGCGCTATCCGTTTTAAAGGTATTCCCGAGGGGACGGAGAATAGCTTGAAGCTGTCAAGCCCGAAAGCTGCCAGCAGTATTGCTACGATGTCCATCAGGACCTCCATGCGTATCTGGACGCCCACGGTGCATGAAGAGCAATTCTTCATACAGCCAATATAGTCCATTATCTCGACTAAATGTGCCGTAGGGTTTCCAGGCCCGTTCTAAACAGTCGGGGGCGAGAGGTTAACCGGAAGCACAACGGTTCTCTTGCCCCCTCTCGCCTTTGGGGGAAATGCGTGAAGCCATGGACACCAACGGTTCGGCGTTATCCGCATTTTGATCCTGTTATTTCGGTTGATGAAGCTGCAGCAATTGCGACCAATCCCACGCAAGTTGCCAAGCACACGTTTTACCCATTCCTTAAATATAACGAGGGTTGGACGGCCTTCGCCAAAAAGGGAACATTTGGGCGACGAAAAGATCGCCCAATCCGCTACGCGGCTCGCCTCGACAGTTGCATTTTTTCTTACTACCGCTACCTCCTTTCTGAACCATATGAGGAAAAGCTTCTGGCGGAGGGCCTGGCCAATTCTGTCATCGCTTATCGAAGGATTCTCAAGTCCAACGGTCGAGGCGGACAGAGCAACGTCGAGTTCGCGCTATCGGCTGTTGATGCAATCCGCAGCCTTGGGAACTGCTGCACGCTCGCGTTGGACATCAGCAGCTTTTTTGAATCGCTTGACCATGTCCGGTTGAGGGAAGTTTGGGGCGACCTATTAGGCGTCTCGCGCCTTCCAGAAGATCATTTCAGAGTCTACCAAGCGATTACGAGATATGCCTACGTCGAACTTGAAGAAGCCTACGAAAGGCTCGGTTTCTATGGTGAAAAGAAAGACCGGCATGGCAAAACTAGGCTTGGATACCTCCGGTCTCTCAAGGAAATGCCGGTGCAGCTTTGCGATGGCAGATCATTTCGAGCGAAGATCGCAAGTGATGGCGGTCTCCCCTCGATAATCAAAACAAACAAGGAGGGCATGGGCGTTCCGCAAGGCGCACCACTTTCCGATCTTCTCGCAAACGCTTATCTGCTGGAATTTGACAAATCCGTTCGCGACCTGTGCGCAAAAGTCGGTGGCACCTACTTCCGATACTCGGACGATATCCTGATCGTTGCGCCCATCAGTTTGGAAAAAGCATTGGAAATGGAGCAGGATGTCCGCGCCGCAATCAGCGCCTTGGGCAAGGGTCTCGTTATCAAGGAAGCGAAGTCAGCGATCCATCGGTTTGAAGACGGCAACGGTCGACAAAATATATCGGTCATTAAAGCTTTCGACAAAGATGACAAACCAATGCCCGGCAAGCCGTTCGAATACCTTGGCTTCCGCTACGACGGGTGCAGCGTCTTTATTCGCGATAAGACAATGAGTAACCTTCATCGCAAGATTGCGTCGGTCTGCCGAGCGTCAGCAATAAAGATGGTGAAGCGATATCAGGGAAAAGGAGCGGACGAAATTCTCGAAATGGCTGACCTTGAGCGCCTGATCCAGGCATTTGGCACGGTTGAGGACTTCCGTTCAAAGGCGAGCGACTATCGTGCATGGACGTTCACGACATATGCAAAGAGAGCGTCGCGAGCGATGGGAACGCTTGGAAAGCCTATCGCCCGGCAACTGGGCGGTCTGCGCCGATCAATCAAAACTCGCCTGGCAGCAGAGCTAAAACGAGCGCTTTCCTAGCATCAACCATCGAGAGGTGTATCGCCGTGCCCGATCTGCGTGTCAGCTATGAGGTTGCCGACCACGAGACGCGGACGCCGTTCAGGAAGCAATTTCTGGGGATGCACCCGCTATCCGACCAGTAGAGGCACAAGGCCTTACTGAAATCTTAATTAACTGCGGGATGGTTCCCATCCTTGTCTCCGTTCCAAGAATCGCCGAATGCCTTTGAAGCGGGAATGTCATCTTCCCGCTTCAAAGCTTTCTTGACGGCATGGAGCTCCTGCTAGTGAGCCAGCTTCTTGCTTGCCTTATCGCTGTCGGGACAGGCCCCGACGTAGGGCAGTTTTTTGCGCGATCTCGCCATCACCGTCCTCACTGTTATTTGTCAGTATGCGTGTTTCTCGAACGTGTTCCGCCCGTGTTCGTCGTAGGTGTAGATATTGTTGCCGCGCCTGATGCTTACGGTGGAGCCGGTAAAGCCTACGAGACCGTCCTTCGGACCGTTGCCAGCCGGGAGCTGACAGGTGTTTCGTCCACGCTCATCATAGAGGTGAACGTAGCTTCCTTTTTGCGATGCGTTGGAAGTTGCCATCAGCGAACTCCCTTCTTCTTGCCACCAGGCTCGAAGCCGTCAGATGCGTCTCCTATTGCCCTCAGACGCTCTTTCCCGAGCACCCCCTCGAAATGCTCCTTCCGACCTTTCCAGCGGCCTCCCTTCTGGTCGTTATCGAAGCCGAATACGAACAGGGATGGCTCCTTGACGACGTTCAAAGCAAGCTTGCCGCTGGCGAGGTCCTGCAGCGTCTTCAGATGGGACTCAGACCCGCCGTCAAACCCCAGGCTCTTTCTCAGTTGGTCGAGATCGTGATGGAACCGGCAAACATTCCGGAATGCGGTGAGCAACTGTTCTTCCCTGGCCTGCAACTGCCTTTCGTAGGCGGCCAGCTGCCTCAATATCTTGTCGTTGAACAGCTCCGAATTGCTGAAATGCTTGGCCTCCCAAAAGACGAGGTCGAAGCCGTCAGCGGCTCTGCGAAGCCTAACCACATCGACCCGATCCTGCTTCCTCCCCACCTCCAGCTCGTCGTGTTCCGTCACCTCCGTGCTGCGGTTGAAAGCAACTTCAACGTCGATCACAAAGGGGTCGTCTTTGATCGCAGCATAGACTCCCATGCTCTCGATGCCCGAGAAGGTTTTGGCGGCAGCCTTCATCTGTCGGAGCGACACCCTCTCCTGGTAATCGCCCTGCAGGTATGGGTGTTTATAATCAAAGGACGCGTTCTGCATCTTGATGTAAGGGTCACGGTCGTCGAGAACCAGGTACTTCACATGGGTCCGTGGTGTCACCTTGCCACCGCTGAACTCGATGGAATAGATGGCCCGTCCGCGATAGTAGACGTCGATACGCTCGTCTCTCAAGGCGAAGAATAGTTCCGGATCACCGAGCGCGTCACACAGCCAGGAGCCTTTCGGACTTTTTGCAGTCTCTTCGAGAAGTTGCATCTGTTTTTCGTGGATAAAGCGGACGAACGGCCTGAACGAAGCTTCCATAGTGTCTCCCCCTTGCTTGCTGAACTTAACCTCGCAACCCCAGTCCGCAGCTTCGTCCCACGACTTATGGCGCGGTCGCTGCCTACTATGCCAGCGCTGCTTCCAGTGTTTGCCGATGATGGAGCATCCAGGAGGCACTTCTAGTGCGCCAGGCAATTGCCCATAGCGGTTCCGCATCGTTCGACTCTGGCGTGACAGCCGCCTCTTTCGCCTGCTCGGCCGCATCGTGAACTGCGAACGTGATTAGCTTGTCGACGAAGCCGCCGCGTTGCTTCCGAGACAGACCATAGCCGTCAAGCAGCAGGCGAACTTGATGCGCTCTCATGGTCACAGAGCCTAATCCGACCCTCTCCGCAATGTCGTCATCGTAGAGCTGGGCATTCAGCCAACAAGCCTGGGCCAATTCGATATCCGCCCTGACAGGCCCAGCCACCTCCCAATCTATCAACCCGACAGGCAATCCTGACCGGCAAACAATGTTCCATGGGCCTGTGTCGCAGTGTCCTATTACGTGTTGACCCTCACCGAGGTTACGCCCGAACCAATCGCGCCACATCGAGTTTTCGGGAGGTTTGAACGAGGCGGTGGCATCGTGCAGTCGCCGCAACATCATTCCAAATTGCGGAAAAGCCTCCTCCGACCAAGGGCCTGGGTGAACAAACTCACCCTCGATAAACGATAATGTCTCCCGGCCGCGCTCATCGAAACCGGTGCCGACAACGGAAGGAGCTTCAGCGAAGCCAGAGGCTTCCAGATGCCGCAGGAGCGAAATGACGGTTGATGACCACGGGCCGCCTTCGCGATACACGACTCCGCCGCGCCGCGTGACAGTCGTTCGTCCGCCACCTGTCAGGCAAATCTCATCATTCATGGCACCCACCTGGATTCCATTAGTAGCACCACAAGCGGCGCGTTTACCTTTCAGCCTTCGCCCCCCGGCAACGATTTCTGCACCTCAAGGGCCTCGCTCCTGTCGTTGGCAAGCCGCCATAAAGACACGGTCGCTGTTGCCGCCGCTGGGTCAGCGCTTACGGCCCAAAACGGACGACTGGCCGACGGCGTTCATCAAGAGAAAAACGGATCGTCGGCCTTCTTCAGTTCGCAGGCATTCCCGTCCTGCGCCTATGGATTAAATCCATCAACGGCTATTCGCTGGAGATGCACCGCATTGATCAAGTCTACAGGAGCGGCTTCTGCAGAGCGGCTCGTGATAGACGTGTCATAGAGGGACGCCACCATCGATAGAGTACCTAATATGTGGCCAAGGTCGAGGTAGACATCGGCAAGACAGGCAGCGGTTTGATAACGCCACATGTATACCTCAGGCCGAAATACGATATCGATCTGACCGCTCCGTAGATCACCCCGATAGCCTGCGGAAAACAACCGATGCTGCTCACAGTCGTAATAATAGCGCCCGTCATCCAGGGAAACATAAGCCTCAATGCCGTGACGCGCTCCAACCGAAGGTACGTTTTTTAGGAAGATCGTGTCACCGTGGAATTTCCGCGTCTCAACCACTCCAAAACCGGCGTACAGGAGCGACGACAAGATACAAAATTGATCGGCCGTTTTTAGGAACGGAACTGGAAGCTGGATCGAGCCTTCGCTCGATAGGCGCTGGGTCAGCGTGAGATCGGGTTGAACGGAAACTTGGTGCTGCCGTACATTTTCCTCGGCATCTCGCTCAATTTCGGCCTCAGCATCGGTGTAATCTCGATAGCCGATCCGAGAAAACCACTCGAACCAAGTTGTTAGCGGGTCATACGCCTGAAAATATGCTTCGGGCACCTCTAGATGTTCGGCAATTTCCCAATCGAATTCTCGGCTTGACCGCCGACGGAAATCTAACAACCACGGAGAGCCGTTTATCAAGATCGGTGTTTTGCTTGCTCTCATGAATAACTCACCGCCTGTATCACGTAATGAGTGACGTCATCGATGCGCACCGGCTGCCTCTCGACAAACGCGATTTGGTCGTGTTGCGAGGGAAGCTCCGACACGCCGGTTCCGCCGCGACCGTAATCCTGCCCCGACGCACTCATCGCATGGGCTTCACTAGTTGCAGCTTCCACTGCCGCTTCGGTCGTTCTGCGAACTGCGGAACCCCAACCGACATGTCCCGCAACACGGGCGTTGGCCAAGCAGTAGGAAACCTGGCGGAGCCTCGATTCGTGTACCCAAGCTGTTGAACCGTCTCGTCGGATCGTGGCCAACTTAAGAAGAGACTGCTGATCTCGTCGAAACCGAGCGTTCCAGCCGCGCTCTAAAACCTCATTGACCGCGTGTTCAATTGCTGCCTTGCGCCGGGGATGTGCGGCAAATCCTGTGGAGTTGTTGCCGCGCATCCAGCACAGATGTGGCCGCGTTACGAACAAGCTCAACGGCAGGGTGACGGATTCTCTGTTGAAGGCATTGGTAGCTTCGAGCATGAGACGCCTTGCAACCCGCGTCACTCGCGCATTGAAGGCGTCTGGTGATGCAAACGCGATCCTCTCCGCAAGCTCAGACTTTGCTTTTGCAACCGCAATCTCGTACTGAAGATCGGTTCCCGTACATATGATCTTGCGACCAAGCAGAATTATCTGGCAGTCAGCAACAAACCTGCCGGAGTCGGTTACGAATACTTTCGGTTTATCTGTTCGGTAGTGCATTTAGGGCAGTTCGACTTTGAACGGCGGGAATGGAGATTGCAAGGAACAGCGGTCCCAAGACCAAAGCGATGGCCAACGCTTGAACCGAGCCCAAGACGGCCGCCAGCGCGAGGATCACTCCAGAGGCTAGGTATGCAATGGCGCTGAGATGCGTGAGCTTGCCTCCGTCAGCTTTGGCGAGCGTATATCCCCGAACCACAAGCTGCAGCCCGTCGCAGATCAGGAAAAGTAGCGCCAATCCGGCAAGCGACAGCGGGAGAGCAAATATGTCCCGATTGCTCACACCTATTAATCCAACGTAGATCAAGAAGCAGAGCAACGAATACGTGCTGTAAACGGCGATCAAGACGTGCAGCCGGGGAAACGGGCGCGGCGTAATCAAACGTTCGGTGACTGAGCGTCCAAGCCCAATCGCAAGTCCGCTCGTCAATTCCACCAAAGTGAAAAACGGGAAATAAAAAACCGCGATTTGCGGAAACTTTGCTGCCACCACCCACCCAACTAATGCAAGAAACCCCATTTCGAGCATGTTGATAAAAGACGCAGAAAGCCCTGCCCCGATTCCGACCAGATCAAGCTTCCGAAGTGAGAAGACATCCTTCAAATCCTGGCGACTGAACCTCCATTCGGTCGGCAGGATTCTGGCGTAGGCCAGGGCGTTGTGGAAGAGAGCAAGATATACGCCGATGAGAAGCGATATGATCGAATTTTGAGTGCCAGCGAAATGCGACAGCCCGACAAAGAGCAGATTAACTCCTGCATAGATCAGCGACGATCTCGTGATGACGCTTCGCACAATTTGTCGTTTTCCCTGGGCGAAAAAAACCTCCGCACAGTAAGCATTCCATCCAGCCACAAACGGCCGGAGCGCAGACAGTGCTATGAAAGCAATGGTTTGGGTACGCGGTGCACCTTCGAGGGTGGCGACGGAGACCGCGATAAGCGCCAGGTAGACCCCGATCATCATGCAAGCAGCGCGGACGATTGCAGCAAATACGTCGGCCTTTGCCCCTCTTTTCAGATTGTGCATGCAGATAAGCGAGCAAAAGTTCAGAAAAGCGATATTGAGGGTCAGTATCGTGATCAGAACATTTGACGCCACCTGAAGTGCAGTAGCGCCGATGAGCGTGACGACGATAGTGTCAGCCACATTGGGAATCATTCTCCGCCAACTGATCGATGCGTATTCGAACGAAGTCCGATAGAACCCATGCTGGTTTTCGTCGCTCATGCTCTAGCCTGCCGTGACGAGATAAAGCGGGAGGTCGTCCTCCGCTTCAAGAAACAGATGCATTTTCTCATCGTGGATGGCGGGCGTGAGAAAGGTGTTGAAGTCGTTGATCGTTGCGAGGGTCAAATAGAATTGGGCGAGCTGTGAGGTGTTGATCAGCAGATTGCGGTAGCTCCGCTCGTGCCTGTACCGCGATGTGTATGACTTCAAATCGCCGCAGATCACAAACGTGAATAGCCCGCTCGAAGCCCGACTCTGACCGATAGCGAGTTTTGCCATGTCCAGCTTGAAATCACCGGCTCTGATTGCTTCAAGTTCGTGATTGACGACATTGTAACGATAGACTCCGGGTGGCAACGAGCCATCCTGCCAATCGATCTGTCCATATGTGACAACAAAGGTGGACAACGCTGAGAAGGCGCTGTCGAAAGCTATATCGCGAGGAGACTCGAAGTCACGATTTTCAGCGATGACCGCGCGTTCTCGCGCATAGAGGTTCCCAAACCAAAGTATCTCGCTGACCTCGGTGATCGACAGTTGTTTGCGTGTGAAGGGTTTGAACGAGCGCCTGTTCATGAGCCCGTCCAGTATGACTGCAGCTGCCAGCTCCCGGGACGGCTTGACCAATCGCGTGGCGGTGCCGCGTTTCCTACGCTTCGATTCCATCGGTTCGGGATAGCTTTTGATATCCTCCAACCCGCCAAATTCAATTGGATCGTCATTATAATTGAGATTTCTGCTCGCGAAATGCAGGATCAGTGCGTCCACCCATCCCTTATCCACCCACAACTGGATTCCTGCCTTCTGCGAGGAGATCGACGCGGATGGCACCAAAAGACCAAGCTCAACCAATGCTTCGATGGCTGCGAGCGCGGTGGTTTGGTCAACATCCAGCGCATCAGCAACAGAGGCAGCCAAATCCCGAGTCTGGGCGGGGGTGTTCTTGGCAATGGCTGGAATGTACCGCAAGAGTTCAACATCGGTGAAGGAAAAGCTGTCGGCGGTCAGGAGGTCTTTGAGGACCGGGATTCCATCTTCAAGATTCAGTTGGAGAAGCGGGCGCAGTTCAATCATGGTGGTTCTCGTGTCTGTGGACGACAAAGGCTGACATCGCGGACTCGATGAACGGATCGAGCGTCAAGACGCTCTCAACTATGCTTTCCGGCACAGAAAAGGTTTCACTGAAATCGAGGCCGAGGATTTTGGCAGCCAAAACCTCGTTGGCATGGATATGCCCAAGATCAAACTGCATCACACGGTAGCTTCGCGGTTCGCGGTACCGAAACATACTTCGCTCGAACCGACATGTATGAATGAAAGCAAAGCCGAACGGTTTTGACCGTGATCGGGGCAGCACTGAGCTTGCCTCTTGCAGTGCTTTCAATGAGGTGGACGCTATTTCGATAGCATCGAGCCGATGATGGCGAACATTGTAGTGATATACGCCAGCTTCGATACCTGCAATCTCATCGCCGACAACCACGTAGAATTCGATGGGGTGTCGCGCTCCTCCGGATGGGACGGCCTTTCGCAGATGCTCGCCAGTGGCATACATGTTGACGGTATCCGTCTTTGCGGCCGCATAGTTGAGGAGCAATGTGATTATATCGAGCGACAGTTCGTTCGGAAGCGGTGCCTTCTCATGACCGAATGCGACGGACGCCGAGTTATTGAATTCGAACGCTGTCAGCGGCACTAAACTTGGCAAATCATATTTCGGTCGAGAGTTGGCGGCCTTGTGAAAATTCGACGGAACAGCCTCCTCCGACAAATGCTTGTCCATTTGTTCAAGGTCCTGGCGTTTAACGTCCTTCCCATCCAGATAATTGATCCAGTCGATGCGACTTGAGACCAGGTGATAATCCCATGCCTGTGGCACATGTGACAGCTCTACCGTCAAAGGATCAAATTGGCGGTCTTTCAAGCCCACCGGTTCGATGATGCCCGACTCGCACATGCCTTCGATTGCTGCGGCCACTTCGTCGGGATCGTAATCGGATAGCGTCTCAACAGCGTCTACCAGACTTCTCGGCTGCATGAATGCTGACCAAATGTCCCAAAATAGGCGATTGTGAGTGATGTCTGCGTCCCAGGCGACCTGGTCAACTGCGCGATATAGATAGGCGTCGAGGCTGTAGTAGCGGAGGTGGAAAGAGCGGTCGATTACGAATCGTTGGACGAAGTCCATGCGAAACATCCCGTTGAAAGCGAGGGCATAAGTGGCGGGTACGTTTGCCGCACCCGCCGGATGTTCACTTAAGCGACGCAGCCCTGACGGCTACCTCCGATGTCGACCTTCGTCTTCGACTTCAGAACAGCAGCCTTGAAGGTCGCCTTGATGGAGCCCTTCTTCACTTCGACATTCTTCGCAACCTTGTTATCCATGCAACAACACCTCATTTAGCGATTGGGGTTTGCCAGCAGTCATTTGCTGACAAATGTGAGCCTATCTTGTCTTTTAAAAAATGCAATCATATGGAGTATTTTGACAAATACGCAATCGAATCAAACGGTTGCAAATACGTCGAAAGCAACAAAAAACACAACTAATGATCGATTCAGGAAAGAAAAAAATTATGCAGCGAGAAAACCTCGCTGCGGAAATTGGTGACGCTTCGGCGATAGATGCCGCCGACTGCGCCCGTGTATTGCGGCGATCAATCGCAGAACTTTGCTTGGCTGACCATCACGGAAATTCTGCCGAAATAGATGAGTGGTTGGAGAACAAGACCGCAGCAAACGTATCGATGTGGATTGACAACCCGCACTCAATATTTCTTACAGCTAAGGTTGCCGGACTAGTAAGAGGAGTCGGATCGGCTCTTGTTAGTGGCGAGATTACACTTTTGTATATCGATCCAATCGTACGCTACCAAGGAATAAGCACCAAGCTGCTAGCAGCTTTAGAAAAGCGGCTGCTATGCGTTGGCTGCTCTAAAAGCTTCTTATGGTCTACGGAGACTGCTCGTGTCTTTTACGCGTCGCGCGGATACGTTGAAGTAGAAGATAGCCACCCGGCCAAAATGGAAAAAAAGCTGATGGGGTAATCGGGGGAGCAAGCGCGATCTCGTCCGCCAAGCCAATAATTGCCACACTGTTCCATCTTCCTTCCGCGCATCGTAACCAGGGGATGGCTGACTTTCAGGAGCACAATGCGGGAATGATATTGATCCGCCCCGCATCGGTTTCCATCGTCTCAGCCGGTGTGAGAAGTCCCGCTCCCTAGTCCGCCCGCAATCGAGAGTGCCACGAGCTGTGCAAGCGAGCGTGCGCCAAAGCCATGTTTCAATCGCTCAAGCCGATGCTCGATAGTGCGGTGGGAAAGCGCAAGGTACTGCCCGATCTCTTTTCCAGAAAAGCCCTCGTATAACAACTGAAGGATCGTCCGGTCTATGTCGTCGATGTCCGCTCTTGTGCGGGGGATCGGAAGCATTAGCTGAATATCGATGACCGCGAGGCACCATCTCCCACCCTTTTGTGGAAGCAGCAAAGACTCTAACGCCGCGAACTTCTCTTCTTTTTGGATCATTTCCTTGGTTGTGACCGGCCGGTCCCGCCTTTGTGCTTCGTGACATCGGACGACGAGCCATTCGCGAGCGATATCGTTGGCGATGGGCGCTTGTCCGGCAAGCGCTTCGTACCCTTGCAGGATAAGGCACTCTTCTTTTTCCTGGACCGCAAGAACCATACTCGCTGTGAAGAGCCTTAGCGCCGGGCGATAAACCAGCTCCGGAGAGGTGTTTGCGACGCTGGAAATCCAGGCATCCCACATTACTCTCGACGCGTGCGCAAAGCTCCTCTTGGGCTTCATAGGCGGGAAATCCTGGCGGCAGCCTGGCAGTTCTCGCCGATGCCCGGCGAAAACGACCGTTTTTGTCACGAGCGTGGCGACCATTTTGTTGGATGCGAATTTCCTTGCCACGCTCAATTCCTGATCAGCCCACAGCCAAGCGGCGGAAACGGTCGTTTTTGTCAACGGCGGGATGGACAAGGAATTTGCATGAGAATTGGATACGCGCGGGTCTCAACGCTCGATCAACACCTTGATCTACAGATGAGCGCGTTAAGAGCCTCCGGTTGCGAACTCATTTTCCACGACCATGTTTCCGGTGCTCAAAGAGACCGCCCTGGCCTATCTGCCGCACTACGAAGGCTCAAACGTGGTGACACGTTGGTCGTCTGGAAAATGGATCGCATTGGCCGGTCCATGATGCATTTCGTGAATCTGATCAGTCGACTTCAGAAGCGAGGGGTCCAATTTTTGTCAATAACGGAATCCTTTGACACTTCCTCAGCAATTGGCCGTTTGACGATGCACATGCTGGGCGCATTCGCCGAATTCGAAAAAGAGGTAATCCAGGAACGAACTCGTGCTGGTCTCGCTGCCGCCCGTCAGAAGGGGCACCTACTCGGCAGGCGTCCTTTGTTAAACGCTGAACAACGGGCCGAAATCATGCAGCGGGTTGCCTCAGGAGCGGAGCTTCCAACGGACCTGGCAAAGCGGTTCAACGTCCATCCGAGAACGATACGCCGCTGTCTCGTCAAAGGTGCCGTTGGAACGTAATCACTGGAACAGCGTGATGATAGTTTGCGGGCTCTGGTTGGCAATGTTGAGCGCCTGGATCGCCAATTGCTGCTGCGTCTGTGAGGCTGACAATTTCGCCGATTCCTCTTCCATATCGGCATCGACCAACCGGCCAACGCCCTTGTCGACGTTGTCGATCATGTTGGTGTTGAACTCGTCTTGCATGCCGACACGCTTCTGAGCGGAGCCAACGACCGACATGCCGCCGACAACTGCCTGGATTCGCTCATCCATCTGACCGATCAAGGCGTTATAGTAGAAATTCCGGTCCAGATTGTTGGCGGCGATCCTGACTTCCGCATTACGCAGAGTATAGGTGTTTTCGTTCTTCTGGACCACACCACCACCGTCGACATAGGTGATGGGGTAGATGATGTTGGCACTCCACAGCACACCGTCGACGTAGCCCATATTCTCCGATCCGGGCTGGTTCCACATGTTGTCGACCGTTCGGTTGTAGTTGATCATCGTCGTATCCTTCGTGTCGATGGATACCGTCAGCACCTGGCCGTTGACGTAGCCGGTGGTGAACTCGGTCTTCGCACCCGGCAGCGTCGGCTCGAACGTATCATTCTTCAGCAGATTCACACCGCCGAAGGATGCAGACTCCACAACGGAGTTGATCTGCTGCCAATGCTGATAGATTTCAGCATCGACCTTGGCGACTTGGGATTGATCGTAGATCGCGTCAGGCTGATAATCGGTCCAGTTCGAGAAGCCATCGGTTGCTGGCGGCGGAAGGCTCGATGCCGTGATCATCAGATTGCGGATAGTGACCAATTCGTCTTTGATCTTGTCCATGCCGTCATAGGTCGTGTCGAGGACCGCCCTCGCAAAGCCGATACTGTCGGAAACGGCTCCCATCGCCTTCTTATCGGATCGCATCGTCGTGGCAATCGACCAGTAGGCTGCATTGTCCGAGGCTTTCACGACGCGCAGGCCTGAAGAAACCTGCTGTTGCGTTTTTTCCAGGCCGCTGTTGACCGTCCGTAACGTCTGCAAGGCGGCCATTGCGCCATTATTCGTGTTTATCGATGTCATGATTTCCGCCATTTGCTTAGATGGCTTCATCATGAAGCGACAACTTCTGGCGTTATTTTTCGAGCAGGTTGCGTTAACGAAGCGGCACAAATGGAAGGGGAAAACTACCCTCCCCCGGTGCTTTTGAGAAAAACATCCAAACTATTCGCCATGTCCCCAGGATGCCTGTTAACGACGTTGCGCGATGCCAGTGACAGGTTAAGTTGACTGCGAACGGACGCTGGCTTTATCCAGACTGGATGACAAACGTTCTCAGCTTTAAGCTCGAAAACATTGCGGAAGACACGACGGCCATTCTTCCTTGCGTAGACGGATTGGGCTTGGATCAACTCGTGGCTAATTTCGAGCGAGCCAACGGCTATACCGATCCCGCTGGGGACATGGCGGGCTCGTACCCTCACGCTTTTTCGGGGCGCTATCGAGCTATTTTCTTGGCAGAGAGGAGCCGGTCAGAGGCGATGAACAGGGCGAAATCTATGTCTTGTCATGCGAGTGTGGCGAGGTCGGGTGCTGGCCGCTAGTCGCGCATGTTCGCCTGCACCATGACAAAGTAATATGGGAGGGGTTCATGCAACCGCATCGGCCACGACGGGACTACGCGTGCTTTGGGCCATTTGAGTTCGAACGCAGCCAGTACGAACTGGCAGTCGACGCAATGATCCGGTGCGTCGAGGTTGATCATTGAGTTTGATCGCATGTCCCTTTTAGGCAGGGCATTGCAGCAACGATGCTAGGAAAGCGTCATGCAATGAAGGGTTCCAAACCCATCATACTCGATGAGGCTATCGTGCTCGTCGTAAAGCAAGACGGTATAGGCTGATCAAGACGACAAACGTAAGTAGGAAGACAGAACCAAACACTGTGGCAAACCCCGTGTAGCTGTCGAGGGTCCACCATACGAAGGGATTGGAAACAGGCAGCCGGATGAGGATTGAAAACACCGCGTAACAAGCCATGGTGGCGCAGATTAGACATATCACCATTGCACAAAACATGCCGATCATTGCTTCCACCCGCGACATCCGCCTTCCCTTCCGCACATCCCCGCCGCTGCACTGCGCCAACAAACCAGTTTCTGCGAGTAGCAACGATAGCCATTGCACCAATCCTAGTTGTACTATATTTTCTGTCGTTATGAAGACGATCATCCTCAACATCGCCACGGCCTTCTTGGAGCCTAGCGGCATTTCCCTTGTTGAAGGGGTTCGAAGCAGGTGCATCGCACCTGGGTACGTTTAGCCAGCACCGCCTTGCGGATGCCTTTTTGCTGGCTGCGATTGAGGAAAAATCATGCCACTCGTAATTCTAACCGGCGCATCGGGAGCCGGGAAACCAACCATTGCCGAATCGATTGAACGGTTCGAAGGTTCCGTATGGGTATTCGCCGATTAGCCGCTCTGATCGCACCGAACTTGGAATTGGAAGCACATGGATTTTAAGCAGAATAGAGATTTCCTTGAGTTTCACTCATTGCCGCTGGAAGTCATCACCGCGATCATCGACCGAGCTGGTCAGCTTGGGAAGCATTGGGCGGACCGCGCCATGCCGCAATCGCTGAAAGGCAAACGGGTCGGTGTTATCGTCGATGACACTGGATGGCGGAATACTGCTGCCTTCGACCTCGGCGTGAAGGCTATGGGAGGCGTCTGCGTGCAACCGGCGATCAGCTTCAATGTCCGCGAGACCACCGCCGACCTTGCGGGCTACCTCGACAATTGGTTTGATCTTCTCGTCATCAGGACTAAGGAACTCTCTACCTTGTGGGAACTTGCATCCTTCACGGATGCGCCCGTTATTAATGCCCGGACAACGGCCAATCACCCGTGCGAAACGCTTGGCGATCTTGCTTACATCAAGAGCGTCAGGGGATCACTAGAAGGTCTTAAAGTTGTCGGGATAGCTCCAGATGCCAACATGTTCCGTTCATGGGTCGAGGCGTCGAAGTCCATGCCCATCCGTGTCGTCCAAGTGTATCCCGAGCGCTGGCACGTTGCCGACCCCAACCTGCTAAACCCGAATTTCGAAACCAGCCGGGATATCCGGCATGTCCTTGAAGCGGATGTCATCATCACGGACTCGTGGCCGAAAGATACCGAGGAACGCGAGTTAGCAGAATATCAGGTGACGGCAGCGCTCCTCGATAAGGGGAAGCGCGACGTGATCTTTCTGCCGTGTCCGCCGGTCGCGAGGGGGCAAGAAATGACGGCCGACGCAATGTCGCACACTGCATGTCAAAGCCGTCCCGCAAAAGCATTCCTGCTTCACGCCCAGAATGCACTGATGGAGTGGGCTACGTCCTGACCATGGGGCCTGGCATGACCAAAAACCTCAACCAATCCCCAATCGAAATTCCTCCTCAGTTTTGGGGGGGTACGATATAACGGAGGGCATTTTCCTGGCGCTCATGGAGTTCGCGGCGTAGAAGGTGGAGCGAACTGTCAGCAATACGCATACTCGATTTTGAGGCACTTCGGTTTCGAGCTGCCGAACTTTCGCTCCAACGACCTTTGGGATGACACGGCACATACGGCGGTCTCTAGGACCCGAAGCCGTTCGATCTGGTCTTAGTGAATGATGAGCCCAAAAGCTTCGGCGCACATGTGGGGCTTTCTTTGGGGCAAGGCTTGGTTCTACATCTATCCAAGAGGATAGGTTTTCCAGCCATCGAAACGCTGGAGCAGATGCAAGCTCGCGAGGAGCACCGATATCTAATCGGATTCAAAACTGTTCTGGTGCGCCATGAGCAATGATGACCGAGCTGCACCGCCAGCACTCATGTGACGCAGTTCACCAAGTGCCAAAACCGGTCATCTGGTACCAAACACCCTCATGATTTTTGTGGGTTTACTTTCGTAGTGTCCTGTGTCCAGATGACCGTATGAGCACGTTGTCGAAGAACACGATCAATAATGACGGCCCCTTCGGGGTCGTGGACATTGTGTGCGCGTTCTAGCGTAGCTCATTGATCACCACAGCCCTGCCGGTTTCGGAAGGGCTTGTGGTTTGGCTTCTCCTGATCCGGTTTCCGTTTCAGGAGATAGTCATGCTTGAAAAATCACCCTTAAAACGATCTGTAATTGCACAGCTGCCTATGCTCGTAGGCCAACGTGTCAGGCTCTGCGGCTTTGCAGAGGCAATCCGCGATCAAAAGCGAATGCGCTTCATTGTCCTCCGAGATCACACAGGAAAAGTTCAGCTTACACACAGCAAAGACAATCTCCCGCTCACCGCTGTTCTCGATGCTCTCACTTCGGAAAGCGCGGTTGCCATCACTGGTCTGGTAACCTCGGCTCCCGGCGTGAAACTTGGCGGCCTGGAGGTTAGCCTTGAAACCGCCGACGTCTGCGGGCTCGCTGACGCTCGCTCGCCAATCGACGAAGAGTCGAGCCTCGACAAGTGGATTGACCATAGGCAGGTCAGTCTGAGATATCCAAGACAGCAACTCGTTTTCTCTGTCCAGACGGCCCTTGAAGAAGCGATGCGTTCGTTCTGGGGCGAGAACGGTTTCCGAGAGCTTCATTCACCGAAGCTCATGGGCACGTTCAGTGAATCCGGATCGGAGGTTTTCGCCGTAAAGTATTTCGGCACCACAGCTTTTCTCGCCCAATCACCTCAATTCTATAAGCAGATGGCGATTGCTGGAGGCATGGAACGGGTATTCGAAATTGGTCCCGCATTCCGTGCGGAACCGTCCTTCACCTCTCGTCATGAGACTGAATTCACCTCAATCGACATGGAGGTTGCGTGGATCGATGACCACTATGACTTAATGGACTTGGAGGAGCGGTGGTTGGCGCATTCCGTAAGTGCTGTAGCCAAAGGTCACGGCACGGCCATCAAGGAGCTGTTCGACATCGAAATATCACCGCCGAAACTTCCGTTCCCGAAAATCACCTTTGAAGAGGCGCGTCAGACCCTCGCCATGCTAGGCCATAACCTACAAAAGTCCCACGATCTCGACGCTGAGGGAGAACGCATACTCTCCGAATGGATGACGGCAAAAACGGGCCATGAGTTTCTTTTCATCACCGACTATCCTGCCCAAGGGCGTGCATTTTACCATATGTGTCGAGATGACGAGCCTCATCTTACGAAAGGTTTCGATTTATTGTGGCGAGGAATGGAGATCACAACTGGTGCTCAACGAGAACATCGGTACGACCGCCTGGTAGCTCAAGCATCTGAGCGTGGCTACAAACTTGATGCACTCTCAGACTACTTAGAGTTTTTTCGTTATGGATGCCCGCCACATGGCGGAATGGGTGTAGGGCTGGCCCGCGTACTGATGCGGCTATTTAAGACTGACAGCATCAGAGAAGTAACTCTACTCAGCCGTACCCCAAAACGGCTACGTCCCTGATCCTTGATCACGGGGCATTCATAAGCGTGAAATATCTGCTTATCGCCTCTCGTTTCTGCATAGCCCTCGCTTGCAGCAAATATTCCCGTCGAGCATTTCCTCGGCGGGAACGCGCCAATACGCGATGACCGGTTTGGGCAGATATCGTTGAAAAACTCGAAGGGGTAGCGGCTCATCTGCCGGTTTCGGCCTTTTGGCGCAGGGCGTTGTCGGTAGATGCCCTGCGCTCGTGCGCGGGGGTATTGGTTTGTGCCGCTCTTATGCGGCGATGACGCCGCACAGCGGCCTTGGTGGTCTGAGTTTCGCCAATCTTCTGAGGTTCTGGGCGGTTGCTGCAAGCAAGAATTCGTCCCGCGCACCACATGGACCTCGCAGCCTCAAACGCGCCATGCGGAGAATTCGTTTGAGGTGAGCGAAGAGCATCTCGACCTTCTTGCGACGATGCCGGGTCTGCTCGTATTCCGGTGTGGCGGCAATCGCTCGGGCGACATCGCGGGCATCTTCGTTGAGATCACGCGGTATTTTGCGCATCGGCATGTTCGGACAGCATCTCTGCTTGAGTTCACAAGCGTCGCAATCTCTCTTTTTTGCCCTATAGAGCCGCGTACCTTCGGCCGTGATCCCCGATCTGGGCGTTGCATAGGTTCGATGGAATTGCTTCAGTTCCTTGCCCGTAGGGCAGATGTAGCGATCATTCTCCGCCTCCCAGGTGAAGTCGGAACGCGAGAAGGTGCCGTCTGTCCGGTTCGATTTGTCGAAGACAGGAATGTGCGGCGCGATCTTCTTTTCCTTGACCAGCCAGGCCAGATTGTCGGCAGAACCATAGGCACTGTCGGCAGCGAGATAGTCCGGCTTCAAGCCGAAGCGGTTCTCGGTCCTGTCGAGCATCGTACGGGATGCTCCCACCTCCGCCTGGCGGATCGCACGCGTCGCCTCCACATCAAGGATGACGCCATGGTCGGTATCGATCAAATAATTGGTGGCATAGGCGAAGAAGGCATGGCCTTTGTGGGCACCGGTCCATTGCGCTGCCGGATCGGATGGGGAGATGAACTTCGGCGTTACGGGAGAGGCAGCACCGAAAGCGGCGTCATCGAGAACCGCCAGATATTCCTGGACCGAGCGGCTGGCGTCGTCTTTGACCTCCCATTCTGAGCCGGGCACCGAGCGCTGCTTGTTGGCGTCCGCCGCGATCAAGCTGGCATCGACCGCAAAGCCTTCAGCACCGACAAGACCCTGTGCCAGACAACGCTCCACCACCGTCTCGAACATATGCCGCAGGATGTCGCTCTGCCGGAACCGGCCATGACGGTTCTTCGAGAAGCTGGAATGATCCGGCACCTTGCCGTCCAGTCCGAGGCGACAAAACCAGCGATAGGCAAGATTGAGGTGAACCTCTTCGCAAAGCCGCCGTTCCGAGCGGATACCCATGCAATAGCCGATGATCAGCATCCGCATCATCAGCTCAGGGTCAATCGAAGGACGACCTGTGCTGCTGTAGAACGGCTTCAACTGTACCCGGACGCTGTCGAGGTCGAGATGGCGGTTAATCCCGCGCAGCAGATGGTCCGCAGGGACGTGATCATCGAGGCAGAAGTCGTAGAAGAGCTGTGCCGGAGCCGCCTGACATCCCATCATTCGCCTAATCCCCTGCAAATCACTCAGAGGATTGAATCACGCGTCTCAAGCACCGGCAATGCCAAGTTTTTCAACGGTATCGGCAGAAAGCAGTCATGGGATCGCGTCCGTTCCGGGCCAGAAAGCGGTCATTGAACCGATGGCCACAAAGAGGCATTGTGCAAGCCTTCGCAAGATATCGAGAGATCATTGCATGCTCCGAAAAGCGGTTCCGAGTGACCTCTTGGCGCTGAAAGCTGTCCGTTCGTCGGTCCTCGAAAACATGTTGGGCGACCCCACAAAGGTTACCGATGATGATTACGATTGGTATGTAGCCAATCCGGGAGTGGCCGTTTGGGAAGAGAACGGCGATGTCGTCGGCTTTTCTGCGTCCGACCCACGCAACGGAAACATTTGGGCGCTTTTTGTGGCTCCAGGATTTGAAAGAAAAGGGATCGGCTCCATTCTGCTGGCCGAAGCCTGTGCCTGCCTCAGGTCTGCAGGCATCGGACGCGCTTGGCTCACCACCGATCCAAACACCCGAGCCGAGAGATTTTATCGCGCGGCTGGTTGGGAGCACGTCGGCGAAAAGGACAGTGAGCTTCTTTTCGAACGATCACTGTGAGTCTTACGCCATTCCGGAAGAAAAAGGGAGGCACCAGTTGCAACTGAGTTTGGAGCTATTTGTCGAAACGCCTGGGAAATCGCTCGATTTCTATCAGCGCGTCCTGGGCTTTGAAGTTCAGGGCTCGGCAAGCGCCGAATACACGATGTTGAAAAACGGTGACGCGGTGATCGCGATCAACTCGCGAAGCGTTCTTTCGAGCGATCATCCATTACGGATCGAAATCGGCGATAGGGTTGGCCTTGGCGTCGAGATCGTCTTGAAGGTCGCTGACGTCGAGGGTGCCTATCGCGCGGCAAAAGAGAGCGGCTGGCCGGTCTCCGATCTTGCTCTACAGCCTTGGGGGCTGCGTGACTTTCGCCTTATCGATCCCGACGGCTATTATGTCAGAGTGACCAGCCGTCATCCGAACTGACGCATACCCAGGTGCGGCCGCACAGACAGGCTCGTATCGATTCAAGAATCGATGTGCGGAATTCACCGACGCCAATCGCCCTCAGTCTGTAGCCAGGGCTTCTCGCGCGACCTATTCGTACCGGAGATCGATTGCGTCAGAGGGCGCTTTGATCCGATCTCCTTTCGTCTCAATTAATCCCATCATTACGGGGAAGCCAGAAGGTGATCTTCCGACAAAATGACTTGTGATTTTGACGAACTTCGCAGTTGCTGTGGCAATCACGACTTCCGATTTGGCGTTATATCCGTTTCTTGCCCAGTCAACCTGAAAAACCTTCACCGGCAATGCGCCATAGAGGCTGTCGGAAGCGTTCGAGCAATGCCGGAAAACAGCCCCTATTCCATCGACAGTCTTCCGGAGTCCACGGTGCCGCAAATGCCACCTACCCAGCCCCTGTCGATCATAAGCTAAATCGCCAATAAAGATTCCGGTTTCGATTAATTCGTAATCGCCCATCGGTTGAACGCCATAGGTGCGTGCCGAGAAATTCCCTCCAAATGTGCGCTCATAGGAACGGTTTACGAAATCACACGAAGGGTCTTCGCCTGGAAGACGGTCGAGCAAGGCGAAAGACCTCCGATCTTCTTGTGCAGCGCAAGGTAATGCGACAATCGAAATCAATGGGAGAATTAGAGCAAAAAAGCTGAGGCGCACTGGGTCCGTAACCTATTTCCGATATGGCGTTTCCGATCCGTCGGGAGAAACGTCGTTCCAAATGCTATCATCCGACAAACGGGTGAGGATAGCGTCGGCAACGGAAGCCGCGTCCCGGTCAGCATAGCTAAACCAGTTATCGCTGCCCCCGGGTGAACGCGAGTGATCCCCGAGCCGCTTTCTGTAGATTGGGTGTCTATGGTGAGCCGTGGCATTTTTTGCCGGTGTATGTCCGAGCGGACCGTCGAAACCTGAAAGCGAACATTTTGCTATCTCAATCGTCAATGCTCCTCCGTGTCGATCAAACTGAAATGTGACCAGATCGACCACCTCATCACCAATTCTGCGGAGATGAGGAAACGACCCGCTGAATCCCTGATTTCTCAATTTTGAAAGGACATTCGACTTGATAGCCGCGTTGATTTCCTGGCGAGAGGCCATTTCGACACCTTTCAAGCCGATAGGTAACGCAGCCCCTACCGAAAAAGCACTATAAGAGCGCATCAATAATTTCAGGCGACAGTTGCGATTCACTGACCCAGGCAATCGCCGTTCTTAGCAGTGCTTACCGTAGGTGGGCAATCCTGGCTATAATTGGCACTGCTGAGCCCTTAAGAGCGTTCATCGCAATGTCGCTCGGGATCGAATGCTGCCTCGATGCTTCCATCGTCGGTAACTCGTCTTTTTCGTGAAACGCCCTATGGTCGCTGAACGAATTTTACGGCGGCCAGCATGCCAAAGGAACTATTGGCATTTCTCTTTCGGAGTTTAAAGGTCGTGGCGTTTGCCGCCAGCTGCATATTGTCGGAGGACGCCGCTACGACGGGGCGGTAGCTTCGCGCCATTGGCGGTCATAGGTACTACGGCCGCTTTAGCGGTGGTCGAATATACCGTTGGCGAACCACCTCACCCTCTCTCCAGACTTCCAATGGAATGAAGCCGCATCCCTCATAGAGTCGCTTTGTTGCTTCCGCTCCTGGACTACCTGCGACAAAGGTATCGACATGAACGGTGGAGTCAGATGGGATGCTGGAAAGGGCAGCCTCGACAAGCATCTTACCGACGCCAAACCTTCGAAACTCCGAAGAGACCGCAAGCCAGCGGATCGCGTGTTTCAAGTCGCTGCCACCTATCAGAACTCCTCCTATGAATCCTGCGCTCCCTATGTCTGTTCTTGCGCTGAAAGCCCGCTGCTGGGCGATCTTCCGGACGAGAACAGCATCAAAATCCGGCATAGGGCCAAACAACGGGACAACGTCTTCAGCCAGCCGCAGCCAGGGTGCTACATCATCATCCTGTGCTAGGCTGATCTGAACCATCATTCTCCACCTCCCACTTGTGTTTGAGCGGATTCCGCCTGCTCAAGGGCGTGACTGGGCCGCTATCACGTCGCGCAGAATTGAATTCAGATGTTCGGGTTGCTCTAGCGGCACGTAATGCCCGCACGCCGGGATGACATACAGCCTCCCTCGCCGCGCAGAGTTCGCTTGAGCTGCGCTCACTTTAGGACCAGGGGCGGTATCTTCCGCGCCGGTAATCACCGCAACTTGTCCGGAAAACGTTGAAAGGATTTCATCGCGGGACGGACGGCTATGAAATGCGATAACCCCTCTCGCCACATCGCCAGGAGACTGGCGGAGGAAGGTCAGCCTCGCCGCATCTACCACCGAGCCAGCTGCAGCCTTTGAAAACAGCGGTGCCCAAAATGCGTCCCAAGCCTTTTCTTGTCCTTCCGTCTGCATCGTTTCCAGAACGGACATATGAAGGATCGGATCAGGTCGGTGCCTCGCCTTCGTCCCGATGAGAACCAGCGCCGCAACCCTATCGGAGGCAATCGCGGCGACCTCCAACGCGCAAGAACCACCGACCGAGCAGCCAACGACGACAATGCGTTCCTCGTTGACTTGGTTCAAAGCCGAGGCGGCCCACTCCTCAACACTGTCGCCTAAGGAATAGAGCGTCGGTGCATAAGTGGACCCAGGCAACAAATTGATCTGGCGATCCCACATCGAGCCATCAAGCGGAAGCGCATGCAAGAGAAGCAATCCGAGCTTTCCACCAGAATCCACGTGCAACCTCGTACTCACTAAAATCTCAGGTTAAAGCTAGGTTTTCGCTCAATCCGGTTCACCCCATTGCGGTTCAGTTAGCCAACACATCATTAGCAACGTCGTGGAGATTGACCGCTGAATCTTGGCTTGCCCACTTAACTAAATTCCTCAAGTTCTTCATCCTCAGATCAGCCTGCGCGTCCTCGCAATCTTCTTCGCCCAATATAGCAAGCGCGGCTTCAAAACGCTGAAACACTTCCGCTCTGGTCAATTTGCTCATTGTTTCCGCTCCGTGTTGTTCGAGGCAGAACGGTTGATGCCGCTATTTAACGCATATTGCCTCAATGTCACAGCCGAAGGAGCCTCTCAGCCGAGGCCTTTTCCAATCCCGCATTCACGCCAGAGCTACTGTAAGCTGCAAATCTACGATGTTGCCTCATCAATCACACGCCCCATGGCATATGACGGCTGGTAACCTGGCAACACATTGCCAGTGGGTCTGATGGAACGCATCAACGCGTCTCGGGACTTGCCTACGATTGCACCTGCTTTTCGCAAGCCAAAAACGTAAGGACCCACGTCAGCAGGCAGTGAATTGAGCGACAATCCCAACTCTTTATCGGAAAGATGGGCGACAGATGCTGCCAGTTCAGCAACCCTCCTTTCCATCGCCGCGTATTCCTTCGTCAGGAGGAGTACGATGTTGTCAAAATCGCTCCAAAACTCTTCCGGCAAATCACGACGAATCGCGGCCATGTCGTCCCCAGCGGCCATTGCTTCCCACATTGCCAATGGCGTGCAGCGTGAGATCAACGCATGGATACGACGGTATTCGGAGCCTTTGAGTTTGAAGCGCAAACCATTTGTGAATCTAACCACAAATCCCTCGTTGTCGCGTGGGAGCGTTGCAGTATGGAGCATCATGTCCGCCATATTCCCGAACTCATGGCGTTCGGCCGCACGCCATCCCAACGCTTGGCTGGTCGTTCGAACCTCGTCGTAGGTTACTTCAAGACCTGAAGCGTGGTAGGCCGCCAACATCACCATGGCAGGCTCCGCATATCGCACGACAATTCTGTTTTCCGGATATACCGCCTCGAACAGATATGTCGTATCCGGCGACAGACCGGAGAGATCGTGGGCATCCAAGCGTGCTTGAGCCCATAGGGCCTGTTCGGAGTCGAACGCGCCTTTGGTGGCTGCGTGCCAACGGCCAGCATCATTGAACACGATTATCAGACTACCATCGAGCTTTTCGAACGCCTCAAACGGCAGATCGGGTACTTCGCCATGCCGCTCGCCGACATTGAAAAACTTCGGAAACGGCGTGGCAACGACCCGACCAGCGCCCTCGTCCACAATGAGACCGCGAGCGATCAGCGAAAACTGATCCCAACCATCCTCATATACGCACCGGGGCGTATAGATGTAGAGCTGCAAAGTATTGGTTGCGTTCGGACGGCGATGGACATGGCCAAGCCCTTGGGCTCGCTTCAAGCCAGCGATAAGGTCGGGAAACGGGATTTGGCGTGCAGGGTGTATCGGGTCGTTCATCTTTTCACAGCATCCTCTTTTATCGCCTTCAGAATTAATTTTGGCTAAATTTATCAATTGTTCAGCCGTTCCACGCCGTCAAACGCGATTTACTAATAGATTTGATTGCCCGCTCTGATGGATGCAACGCCTATTGGGTTCGGACCCAGCACAGCCCTTTGCCAATGATTTCGCTGCTGGCGTTCGCGATCCCCGCGTCGAAGCGTGAAACCGATTCGAGATAACGGCTCGATCAATCATGCTCAAAGAATTTATTCTCGCGGCATTATCTAGGCTGCCATAAGGTGTGATTGGGGCCCCGCTTACGACAGAGTTCAAGTCGCCAGAGTTCATCGAAGCGGTTGAGAAAATCGAAAGCGTCGCACACGACCTAATTTTGAAACTCCCGTCCGAAATTCCGGTCGTATTGACGAGGGTGCTTGTCGGAACCAGCGATTGGGGAGAGGCCGAATGGAAACGGATTGTGCGCCTTGGTGATGAGCGTGGGCCGTTGTTGGTCGTGCACATCTGCCGATTCCGATGAAGCCGCCCCTTTGTTCCGAGATGATTGCGCCCCCGGTTTCCGGGATGATCTCGCCCCCTGTTTAGTGGGGTCTGCAG
>NZ_JACHYZ010000008.1:0-350119 GCF_014193215.1 Rhizobium sp. BK112 | reverse complement strand
CAGGAACACCACGATCGCCGGAACGCCGACCTGGCGGGCCAGAAGGATGTGTTCGCGCGTCTGCGGCATCGGGCCGTCAGCGGCCGAGCACACCAAGATCGCGCCGTCCATCTGGGCAGCACCGGTGATCATGTTCTTGACGTAGTCGGCGTGGCCGGGGCAGTCGACGTGCGCGTAGTGGCGGGCCGGCGTCTCATACTCGACGTGTGCCGTCGAAATGGTGATGCCACGAGCCTTTTCTTCCGGAGCCGCGTCGATCTGGTCGTACGCCTTGAACTCACCGAAGTACTTCGTGATCGCTGCCGTCAGAGACGTCTTGCCGTGGTCAACGTGGCCGATCGTGCCGATGTTGACGTGCGGCTTGTTGCGCTCAAACTTACTCTTTGCCATTTGAATGCTTCCTGTGAACGAAATGGTGGGCCCCGGCGAACCGGTTTAGTGCCGCCGTTTAAGGCTTTCGGCGACATTGCGCAAGACTTAATTGCAGACGCCATTCTTGGCCTGACAGCGCATATGGGAGACAATTCGCCGCCTGCAAGGCGATTCGCCGAAGTGCCCTCGAAAATCCCTGAAATCTCAGAGAAAATCGCATGGACGACTGGGGGACGAAGCTCAGACGGTCGGCGCCGACCGCCCCTCGCCCGTCAGGCGATGGCCGCCATCGTGGAATTCACCGCCAGCGCGGAAACATCCAAAAACTACCGCGGCGGCGGTCGTATGAACTGGCTTCAGGGAAACTGGAGCGGGTAGCGGGAATCGAACCCGCGTATTCAGCTTGGAAGGCTGCTGCTCTACCATTGAGCTATACCCGCGGGGCGGTCCGATCCGATGACGAATGGTGGAGAGAGTTGGATTTGAACCAACGTAGGCTGAGCCAACGGATTTACAGTCCGTCCCCTTTAACCACTCGGGCATCTCTCCAGTTTTCGTCCGGATCGCTAGACCAAGTTCGTCAGACTTCGAAGCGTTGCCGCCCGTCGTCTGCGCCGCGTATATGACCGGAGCATTTCAGTCTGTCAACACGATGACAACGGAAAAAACACGAAAAATTTCATTCGCCGCCGAAAGCCGGCATATGAAAGAAAGCCTATGCGGCGGCGAGCGCCATAGCTATAAAGCCGCATGAGCAAAGACAACAAATCCGGCGGCAAGTCCGCGACAGACCCATCCGCCAAGGATACGCATTACGCCAATCTGCGGCGCGCCCACCGGGACGCCAAGCGCGAACGCGGCGAGATTCCGACACCTCAGCCGCAGAAGCGCAGGCGCGGGGCCGAGGACTGGAAGCCGCCGGCTCTTGCCCCCGATCAGGTGCATCTTTACGGCCTGCATACGGTGCGCGCCGCCCTCGACAATCCCGAGCGCAAGAAGATCAAGCTGTTCGTGACGCAGAATGCGCTGGCGCGGCTCGAAGTCGACGTCGAAACGCTCGGCATTCCCTTCGAAATCGTCTCGCCGCAGGAGATCGATAAGGTGCTCGGCCCGGAAGCGATCCATCAGGGCGTCATGCTGGAAACACGGCCGCTTCCGGTACGCCGACTCGAAGCGCTGAAGGACAGCCCTCTCCTGCTCGTCCTCGATCAGGTGACCGATCCGCACAATGTCGGCGCGATCATGCGTTCAGCCGTCGCCTTCAATGCCGGCGCCGTTATCACCACCCAGAGACATAGCCCGACCGAGTCAGGCGTGCTCGCCAAGTCCGCCTCCGGCGCGCTGGAGCTGATACCTTATATACAGGTCACCAATCTCGCGGATGCGCTCGGCGAATTGCACAAGCTCGGTTTCTCCACCATCGGCCTTGATTCGGAAGGGCCGGCGCCGCTCGAAGGCACCTTCTCTGGCGAGAAGGTGGCGCTGGTGCTCGGCTCCGAAGGCAAGGGACTTCGGCAGAAGACGCGGGAAACTGTCAACGCACTTGCCCGCCTCGATATGCCGGGCGCGATCAAATCGCTCAACGTCTCGAATGCCGCAGCGATCGCGCTTTATGCGGCGCGTCTCCACCTGAAGGCATAGGCTGGCCTGCTCGGACGCCGCGCTCCTGCTCAGCTCGGCGTCTGGCAGCTGGCAGGTCCGTCCAGCGGTCGGCGCAGTGTATCGCCCGCCACATAGGCCACCTCGACGGGATAGACGATCACGCTCGGCAGCTTCTCGATTTCACCAGCGTGGCCGGGGCTGCGTTTGATTTCCGCCTTGTAGGCTGAGGCACAATCCGGCAGCTGCTTCAGCGGCAGCCCAGTGTCGGCGGCGATCGCCTTTGCGCAGGCAGCACCATCGAGATAGAGCGAGCAGGACGCCGTGTAGACGCGGCGGAAGTCGAGGGTCAGCTCCCCCTTCCCGCTCCTTATCGCGGCAAAATTGTCGCCCTCAAACGAATCGTCGAGTAGCCGCTCGCCCGTCGCCGCATCGTAGACGACGAAAGGCAGTCCGCCGTTCCACCCGTCCGCTGCCCGGAAGAAGACGAAACCGCCGCTGACGCCCATGAGATAACCGGCTATATCGTCCTCGATCACCCGCTCGCGTTCGTCGGCGCGCTCACAGGGCGCATCGGCGGCAAGCAGCGCCAGCTTTTCGGCTCCGACCTCGCCGAGATCGACTTCCTTGACCATGAAGGCGGGATAACGGCTGCAGGTGATCTTCGGCTTTGCATCAGGATTGAGTTCGTCCTTCGGCAGCGCGACGACGTCCACTTTTATCGGCCTGTCGAACGGTGCCGGGCTTTCGGACGCTCCGGCCAAGGAAATCAGTGCCGCAAGGATAGTCGATGTCTTGATCGTCCGCTTCATCACAGTCCGCCTCTGAAATGCTTCGGTATCTCTGACATGGTTCGATCCGGCGCGACAGATGGGAAACGGATGCCGGCAAGACCCGTGCAACGCCTGGCCGATGCCGGAGAAATCCACTTTTGCCTTGGAAAGACCTTCCGGAACACTATGATCGGGCGATGACCGGTTGGCGCGACCGGTCAGAAGCAAGAAGGAACGATTCCCATCATGGCCATTCGACCGCTGATTTTCGGTATCCTCTTCGTCGCGGTCTTCGTCGTGATTATTCTCAGCATCATCTGGGTGGACACCTCGCATCCCATCCACCAGCCCGATCCCCTGTCGCCGACGGCGCCCGGCCCCGCGACGCCGGGACCGGTGCAATAATCCCGGCCGGAACGCGGAGGGCGCTTACGCGTTAATCCCGGAATCGAACGAGGATTGAACGCTCATGCGCATAATGATCGCCGTCGTCGCCTTCATGGTCGTCTCCGTGCTCAGCATCGCGATGATGTCGCCATCGGGCGCCGGAGAGACCGGCAATGGCGACAGGATCGAGGCGAACGTCAATGAACCTATCGCGCATTAAAATAAAGGCCCGAATGATCCGGGCCTTTATCTTCAGCTGCGGTAGAGCCAGAAAGGCATGCCGCGATCACGATCGCGCCACTCGCGGCGTTCCTGCCAACGCTCGGCACGCCACCGCCGCCAATGACGGCGATCATCGCGCCAATCGGAGCGGCGCCAATCGCGCTCGTCGCGCCAGCCACGGTCGTCACGCCAGCCACGGTCGTCACCATCGTCACGGTCGCGATCACGTCGCCAGCCATCACGAATTTGAACGATATCGCCCTGTGCCGACACTGCCGGCCGCTCGACTGGCATGGCGGCCGCCGGTGCGACGGACGCGAAAGCCCCACCGACTGAAATGGTTGCGGCGAGAAAGAGATGTGCGAGCCTCATGGCTGTTTCCTCATTGATGATGAGGCGAAGATAGTCGGGCGCGGCTGAATTGGCGCTGAAGCAGCCCTTCACGCGCGGTTCATCGAGCGATGCGGGCTATTAAAAAAATCTGCTGGGTGCGATCGAACAAAGCAGCGTCGAACCGAGGTTATGGCCTGCGAAGGCGGCGCCTTCGCTTAGCAGCTTTCTTCAGCTCGCCGAGCCGAAGCTCACAGAGCGTAGGCTGGTGCCCCCGCCAGGGTTCGAACCCGGGACCCCCTGATTACAAATTTTGTTCATGGCATTTTCAACAACCCTCGAAATCCAACCTTTTCACCCGTGTCCACAGCTACAACAACTGGAAATTAAGGAAAGTTTGTTGACATAATCAGAAGACAGTGGAAGACAGTGGACGCTGAAGTGTCATCAAGTTGACGGACACAGTGCGGACACGGGACCAAATGAATATGTCTCAAAGGCTGACTGACAAGGATGTGAAGGACATTGCCCCTCCTTTGAGCGGCAACAAAGTTCACTATGACAGCGAAGTTAAGGGGTTTGGCATCCGTGTAACCGCAGCGGGCGCGCGCTCTTTCATCTTCAATTACCGAGTTGGAAAACGGGAACGCCGGATTACGATCGGGTCGTTCGACATCTGGAAAACGACGGCGGCGCGCGATGAGGCCGCGCGGTTAAAGCGAATGGTGGACGGCGGACGTGACCCACTTGGGGAGAAGGAGGCTCGACGCGAGGCCGTAACCGTCAATGATCTTTGCGATACATTCATTGCAGAACACCTGCCCAAGAAGCGCGATGCCACCGCTCGTGACTATCGCCACATCATCGACAACTATATCCGCCCTGCGTTGAAGCATCGCCCCGTCGCCGATGTTGAATATGCGGATGCGGTAGCGGTTCACAGGAAGGTCACGAAACAGGGTAAGGCGACGACTGCCAATCGGACCATGGCGGTAATGTCGAAGATGTTCAGCGAGGCTGTGAAACTTGGATGGGCGAGTGCGAACCCTACAAAGGGTGTTGAGAAAAACGACGAAACAAAGCGCGAGCGGTTTCTCGATGCAAAGGAGCTTGATCGTCTTCTTGAAGCGCTGGACAGCCTTGCTGACAAGCAAGCTGCAAATATCTTCCGGCTAATATTGCTGACAGGTGCGCGGAAAACAGAAGTCCTTGCCGCCACGTGGGCCATGTTTGATTTGTCGGATGGAACGTGGACCAAGCCGTCCCACCACACGAAACAGAAGAAGACACATAAGGTGCCGCTGTCGGCTCCGGCGCGGCAACTATTATCGGAGCTTTACAAGGCGTCGGGAGACGAAAGAGGAGAGTACGTCTTCCCCTCACATTTCGCCTCTACAAAAGCGGATGTGAAGGAACATCGCGGCTATCGATCGAACGTCAAAACTCAGTGGGCGGCGGTGCTCAAAGCAGCCAACCTGCCTAACCTGCACATACACGACCTCCGCCACAGCTACGCATCGTTCCTTGTTGCGGAGGGTATGTCGCTACCGCTGATCGGTCGATTGCTCGGACATACGCAGGCCGCAACGACGCACCGCTATGCACATATTGACGTCGATCCTCTTCGCAAGGCGACGGAACATGTCGGTAACATCGTCAATGCTCGGAAGCTGAAAGTCGTCGGAGACTAGGATAGCGCCTTATGAGTTGTCTTTAGGCCCGCCCGGTTCGCTCGGCGGGCTTTTTCAACTTTTTTTGAGAAAAATGCGGTGCGGGTTGAAAATATGCCTAACCTATTGCAACCATTAGGGTTGACAAGCGACAACACCAGAAAAGTGAAATGGCTTATAAACGCTTTCTCTGTTTACAACCCGTTTCGTTGCCACCTGTCAACAAAAGCAAGCAATTACAATCACTTGAAATAGACTGACAGCATTGTTACTTCCTTGGACAAGGGACGACATAGGGTCGACCTCAGCAACCTAGGAATGAAATATCAAATGCTGAATCTTCTAGAAGACTATGCCGATCGCGAACAAGCGGCACGGGCTCTAAATATTACTACACGCACCCTCGATCGATGGACGGATGTTCCGGGCGGCATTCCTTCTACGCGTATCGGCCACCGTGTGTACTTCCGAAAAGGGGCGTTGCAAACGTGGATCATGGCGCAAGAACGCCAATTGCCGACTCCGCGCCGGAGTGCCGCGCGATGATCAAGCTGACGGACTTTACCGGTCATTACCGCACCTTCATCTACGTGAACGTCGATCACATCCACTTCGTTTTTGGGAACTCGGAGAAGACAACGATCCGGATCAACGGTCCAGAGCATGGCAACGAAGAAAACTACATCTTTGTAAGGGAAGACGCGGAGACCGTGGTCAAGATGATCAACGAAGCGAGACGCGCTCGGTGAAGCTATCGAGACAAAAAAATCGCGACAAATCAGAAAGAAAACCCGCTTCGACTTGAAGCGTCGGAAGCGGGTCAATCACTCACATCAATCAGGAATGCTTTCAAATGCGAAGTAATGTCGATCCCTCGGCTATTCAAGCCCACCCGGCTCCACGGGCCGTCAAGCTATTCGAAATCGCCGCCCCTATCCACGACGCACCCGACTCTGTTCGGATAATCGAGTTCACCAACCCTAATACCGGCGAGCGTCTACCTGTTGCCCTTACGCTCCTTCGGGAGATTGAATCAGAGTCGCCGGTGGCACTGCATGTGACAATGCCAGCGACCGCAAAGGAACTGCGTCCCTACTGTTTCTTTCTCGGTGCCTGGACGAATACGTTCGCCGATCTTGGAGATACGACAACCTTCTTTGTTGAGCCGGGTGCGGACGTCGACCTGTTGATGTCTAACGAAGTCGCATATGCGGACGGCGAATGCACAGAAGAGAGCGCCCCGGCGCTGAACCCTGCATATTCGGCAGTTTGGACACGACGCGAGACGGGCGAAGCACTTTCGGACACCGTAATGCATCGCAGGAGGGACTCTGCCAATGGCTGATCTTCCCGGTGTCGGCAAGCCGCCTGAACCAATGCCAGTCGAAAGCCTCGTGGGTCAGTTTGTGTTTTGCCCGTCCAGCAACAAGCCGATCGTTCCCTACAACGCGCGTAGCCCCAACGACGCGATGACCGTGCAAAACTTCAAGCTGATGATCCAGAACAGGTTCAATACGGATTCCGGCAACATGCGCTCATTATACGAAGGGTGGCTTTCGAATGCCCACAAGATTGAAGGCATGGCACTACGCCCAGACTTGCCGGTCGGATACTTCAAGGACGATCGGGGCGGTTGGCACTTAAACACCTACCGCCCGCCCGCTCACGTCACGCGCGGTGACGGGCGTGCTGTCGACGTCTGGCGTCGCTTCATCCGCCATCTAATTCCCGGCGACGGAGAGAGAGTGTGGTTTCAAAAGTGGTTGGCGTTCAAACTGCAAAATCCCGCCGCTCGAATGGTTGCCGTCCTCTTTTTAGCAACGAACACGCAAGGCACCGGGCGCGGAACGCTGTTCAAGCTGATCGATAGGCTTTTCGGTGAGGACTACACCCGTACCATGAGCTTTGATCTTTTCGCCGGTTCAAGTTCTCAATCCGTTTTCAATGAATGGATGGAAGAGCTTCTTGTGGTCTGCGTCAACGAACTCTCGGCACAATCCGGACCGGGACGACACGTCAACAATCGGAACGTCTACACCCGGATAAAAGACATCATTGACCCGGCTGAAAGCTCGAAGAACGTCACCCGCAAGGGGGTCACGGGAATGAAGCGTCGCGTTTTCTATTCTACCATTCTCGCTACCAACGATCCGGACGCCATGTACATCGATCCGGACGATCGCCGAATTACCGTTATCGAAAACGGCGATAAGCTTCGACACGTGCCAGGGCTCGCCGATCAGATCAACGCAATCATCAACGATCCCTTGGCGGTCGGTGATATTCACGACTATCTGATGACGATGGACGTTTCAGCATTCGACGCCTTCAATCCTCTCGACACCGACGCCAAGGCGGCAATGGTGCAGACCCACGTCACCGATCTTGAAGAAGCGGTCATGGCGGTAATCGGTGGGTTTGAGGGCGATTGCTTCGTGGCTCAACAGGTCGTCAATTTGCTTCAGGGGAAAATTCATCCCGACAAACTGGTGGGAGTGCCAAGCGTAATCGGTCGGAAAGCGCATCCGGTTAAGACCGGTGATCGTCGTATCGAAGTGAAAGGCGTGGGCAAAACGTCAGTCTATGCAGCCACTAAGCAACTTGCGATTCACTGGAAAGACCGAAGTGCATCGGAGGTTAGGCGAGAAGCCGAAAAGAACGGGATGCTGTCAATGTCTGTTATGCCGCCTGACCTCCTGTCATCCTTGCCAAGGCCGCCCCTTTCCTAGGTCGATGGAGGTGGGGTGGTCAAGATCCCCTCGCCCCAGCTAACTCCCCTTGTTTTTATAGGCAGGGGGTCCGATTTAAGTCTCTGTGAAATAAGGGGTTCTTTCCATTTTCACCCCTTTACCCCTTCTAGATATATTAATCAGCAGAATCTAATAAATGTAGGATATATGTCCAGTATTACGTGTTTTGTCGGCCCTATACAGAATATACTGGACATGGCGTGGGACAAGGGGGTTGGGGTACTTCGCCCGCTCGTGGCTTTGATCCCCACGTTTCGCCCGTTCTGAATTAGACATTTTAGCGAGCGGCGCTGTTTTGCACCGAACGTCTGTAAGAACCGGCTTCCCGACTTTTTTCACCAGTGCCGCCGCCTCCGTGATTATCCGTGCATCTGATACATTATCAGATTCGATATGCATATAAGTCATTGGTGTTGCTAGGCAATGGGATATTCTATGCATATCGTGTCCGCATAGTGTCAGTTAAGCGGGACGGAAAGCATGCAGAATCTACCCGGTGTTAGCGCCGTGATACCAAACGAAAAGCCCCCGAAACCATCGTCTAACGGTGCGGTTTTGCGTCTCGTTACGATTGATAGTCTCGACGGTCGCACGCAGGCCGCCAAGGAAGCCCGCTCCCTTCGATTTGCCATCATACGCGACTTGACGGGCGGCGACGATGAAACGGCACTGTCCGCACTGAAGCTCGCCCTTGTCGACGCTGTGGCAATTGCTACCGTGATCATCAACGACGCCAACGTTCGATGGCTCAAAGGCGAACCCGTCAGCCTTACTGAAATCACGACACTATCAAACGCCCGTCGTCGGGACGCCCAATTGCTCGGATTGGAACGGCTCGCGAAGGACGTCACGGACCTAGATTGCTACATCGCCTCGCGAGGCACGGCATGACCGGACTCGTCAAGCGCGTATCGATCCGCGAAGCCCTTCACGAACCCCGATTGCTTGGTAAGTCTCTGCTCGGTGACAGTTGGAGGCCGTGGCGCATCCTTCTAATCGCGCTCATGGGTGAGGAACTGTCAGACGCCGAACGCGTGATCTATCACCAGTTCACCGGGCGACCACACGAACCCGGCTTCATCCCTGCGGAATTCTTCGCGGTGGCCGGGCGTCGATCGGGCAAGACTCGTGCAGCAGGAACGCTCGCCGGGTATGTTGCGACGTTGGTCGATCACAGTGCCTATCTCGCCGCGTCGGAACGGGCGACGATCCCGGTCATGGCCGCATCGACTGTTCAGGCGCAGAAGGCATTCCAAGCCTGTATGGTGCTTGAGGAGTCACCGATCCTGTCGAAGCAGATCGAAAGTTCGAATTCTGAAACGATCAGGCTCAAGACCCGATGCGATATTGAGGTTCGGCCCGGAAACCATAGAACCATAAGGGGCATTACCTCACCACTGGCTATTGCGGACGAAGTCGCGTTCTATTTCACGGATGGGCAGAACACCGACAGTCAAATTTTGGACGCTGTGCGACCGTCGCTTCAGTCGGGTAACCACGCCGGGCCGCTCGTGTGTATCTCGTCGCCATATGCGAAGCGCGGCGAACTCTACGACGCATTCAAGAACCATCATGGACCGAACGGTGACGCCCACGTGATCGTAGCGAAGGGTTCGTCGCTCGAATTCAACAGTACCATTGACCCCGGCACCATCGAACGCGCTTACAAGCGCAATCCGACCGTTGCGGATGCGGAGTACGGCGGCAATTTCCGATCTGACGTCACGAACCTGTTCACCTTGGAAGCCGTCGAAGCATCGATTGACGTCGGTGTGGTCGAACGTCCGCCGCGCGCAGGCATCCAATACTTCGCGCATGCTGACCCGGCTGGTGGCTCCGGTGCAGACGGATTCACCCTGGCTATCGGTCACCGTGAAAACAATGTCGCGGTGATCGATCTGCTTAGGGAGCGGAAAAGCCCGTACAATCCCGAAACCGTGGTGGCGGACTATGCCGACTTGTTGCGGCTATATCGGTGCCCAACGGTCGTCACGGACGCCTATGCTTCAGAGTGGAACCGTGCAGCATGGCGCAAAGCCGGTATCGAACCAAAATCCGCACCCATGACCGCGTCGGAGTTTTTCGGGGCGCTGGTGCCTGCCGTGAATTCTGGACAGGTCGCGTTGCTCGATGACGAGACGTTGAAGCAACAGCTTGTCGGGCTGGAACGCCGTTTGAGCCGTGGCGGACGGGAATTGATCAGCCACGCGCCGAATGCTCACGATGACGTGGCGAACAGCGTTGCGGGCGTCGTTGCGGCGATTTTAAAGCGTGATCATCATGCAAAGCCGATGCTCGCGGCACCGCAGCTAATCCCGCTGGTTGATTACTACTGAAGGCGTGTTGCCGGGTGTCAACTATAGACGGAGTAAATCCGCCGGGTCCACCCGTATGCAATGGGTCATCCGGCGGATATATTCATTGTCAGCGAAACAATGAAGGTAATTTACATGGCGAAAGCCGAAACGTCTACCGTCGACCCCCGCGTTAAGCTTGCAGAGCTTGAACGGTTCGTCGCTTCCGAAAAGGAAAGGCTTCTGCCTGCCGTAGCGGCTCTTGAAACTGCCGAGCGCGCCAAGGCCGAAAAAGCTGAAGCTGAAAAGCTTGAAGTGCTTCGCTCTGAAGCCGTCGAATCCGCCGAATATTTGGTCAAGCTCGCTGCACGAATTGATGCTGCCATGAAGGCGCTTGCCGATCTGCTTCAGGAACGTGACGAAGCCGGCGCAGAGTTTACCCGCCAGTACGATCGAAAGGTCGTTTTTGTGGGACACACCTTCGCGCATCCCGGTTTGGTCGACAGTGCCTTGCACCATGCCGGAATTGGCCGGTTCGCGCACATCCGGAGCCGGGGCGCGCAGTCACTGGAATATGTCGATCGTCAGCGCCTAAACGGTCTGGTGAAGCCCGGTGCCTGATATGAAATCGCCTGAACGCAAGATCATTCGCCATTTGCGTATCAACGAGGTGTCGGCGGTCGATCACCCGGCACAAACCGGTGCAGTTGTCACAATAATGAAATCCGCTGGACCGGGGGCGTCGCCACCGGTGACTTTCATGCCGACCGCTGAAACCGAAACGATCCTTCAGAAAATCCTCGCTGCTATTCACGGCGAGACAATCCAGAAATCCAATGAGGAATACGTACCGATGAGCAATCAAACACACTACGAGCGACTGACGAAGGCCTATGCCGATCGTCACGGTGTCAGCATCACCAAGGCCGCTGCAAAGCTGATGGAAGACGACCGCGAAGCTGTGGCCGAAGCTTATGAAAAGGACGAGGCCGAAGCGGTTGCACGTCGCTTCGCGGAAGCATCCCGTCAGTAACCGGTAGTACGCACTGGTCGAGGACCAAGGGCGTTTCCTTTGCCGTCCTTCGATGTCGACCAGCGTTTTAGCAAGCTGTGAAAGGTCCGCACGGCTTGCTCTTTCTCTTTGATGGCGCGTTCGTTCCTTGGCGCGCCATCAGGCGGCGGGTTTCCCGAACAGTTCCCGCCGCTACCAATCATCGCCGCGATCTGAGCGTTTCGACCGTCGCCGCGATTGATCCGCCCGAAGATGAACCTACAGCGTCTTCGGGCGGTGCCGTTTTCAGCTTATGAGAGTCAGAATGCCGAAAAGACAACGTGCAGAAGATCAGATTTCCCCGGCGCAACGGCGAAAGCTTTTTGAGCTTTGGGACACGGGTTATGAACTGGTCGACCTTTGCCAACGATTTGGTATCGGCGAGGACACCGGGCAATCGATTGTCGCGGAAGAGAATGCGCGACGGCGCGGTGCGGCGAGGGTGCGGCAGACAATTGCGGAATCTTATCGCGCTTGGCTTCGCGACGAAGTGATCAGGCAGATCGGCTAGATCAGCCCCTTGATACCCGTTGCACTCGTGCCCGTCAGATTGATCTGGAGAATCTTGCCCGTGTACTGGCTGCCGGGCATGCAACCCGAATAGATACCCGAAGAACCGTCCGCCATAAGAACCGAGACGTTCCCCGCCACCGTGACCATGAAAGCACGGATCGGTTTGGCAAGCTTGACCGTGTCGGAAGGGGTTACGGAAACGATCCCCTGCGGAACGTGCGCTTCCTTTTGACTCTTAAGCTGTTCGGCAAGAATGCCCATGCTGTTGTGATCCTCAAGTTTCACTGACTTGGGACGATTTTACTGATGATCACGGGTATTGAATATTGCCGTGAGAGGTTGTGGCACTGGCAATTTGCACATGTAGTCATTAGCTTCGTGCCACATCCACAAGTTTTGATCCTGAAAGTTGATCTATGTCCGTCGAGAGTGCGAAGGCAGCAATCAAGGATTTCCTCGCTTCTCCAAAACCCGAAGTTTTGTGCATTCGAGGCCATTGGGGCACGGGAAAAACGCACAATTGGAAAGCGATAGCGCGTGCGCAGCGCGACATCCCAAACGGTGTCGCGCTCAAGGAGTATGCTTACACCTCGTTATTTGGTTTAAATTCCATCGGCGAACTTAAGGCTCAAATTCTTCAGAACACGGTTGTCAGGGCGCGAATCGGCGACATTACGAGCTTTGCGACGATGAATGACGCCATTGGGTCTACCGAGCGAGGCGCTAAGAAAGCGATATTGACCGCGATGCAAGGGCTTTTTGGAAGCCGCACAGAAACAATTGTTTCCGCCCTTGGCCTGCTTACGAGCAGTCAGATCATCTGCATCGACGACCTTGAGCGAAAAGGTTCGAAGCTTAGCAGTGGCGACGTGCTCGGGTTTATCTCTTATTTGAGACAAGAACGAGAATGTAAGATCGCGCTGCTCCTAAATGACGAGGCGCTGGAAGGCCCCGACAAACAACAGTTCACCGCTTATCTGGAGAAGGTCGTGGACCGCAATGTCCTGTTCGCTCCAACGCCACAAGAAAGCGCCAGCATTGCGATCACCGGCGACGATGAGATAAGTCAGTTGGTCCGGGAACGATCCGCTGAGCTTGGCATCGACAATATCCGCGTGATCGAAAAGATTCATCACGCGGTAATGCAGATTGTGCCTCTCCTCGCCGCCTACAAAGCTGACGTATTGAGAAACGTAGTGGCATCGATTGTCCTGTTTGGTTGGATGAATCATCAACCTGAAATCGCTCCGACTCTCGATTTCCTCAAACGGCATTCGCGCCTCGCCGTGAGCGACGCTGAAAATGCATTGTCGCCGGCGGAGATGAAATGGGCTGTTCGTCTGGACGGGTATGGATTCACCCACGTTGATGACTTGGATCTCGCGCTGATGGGCGGAATCGCAGACGGGTACTTCACTCAGGAGCGGATAGACCTACACGCATCCGAACTCAACAACAGGGTTCTTCAACAAGAAGCAACCGCCCGCTTTCAAAGTGCCTGGGGGCGGTTGCATTATTCGTTCAGGTCGGGCGAAGAAGTTGTCGTTGAGATAGCCCGAACTCTTAAAGATGAGGCTGCCTTTTTATCTGCCGAACATCTCCACGGTGTGGTGTCGCTCCTTAGGAGCTTTCAAATGGACGATCTGGTGTCAGGTGTGATCGACGCCTACATATCAGCCAACGACGGAGCCAAGGGTGCCTTTGATACAACCCGTATCTTCCTCCGGGATGAAGCTTTGGATGAGGAAGTCGAAAAACGGCTCGATCAAGCTCGTCTGGCGACGAAGGAGCCTCGGCATATTGATCAGATATTCCTGCAACTTAATGATCAAGGCTTTAGCGACGAGACGTTATCAGCGCTTAGTTCGGCCCCGGTTGAGGAATATGTGCGGATCTTCAAAGCCTATGAAAGCGATGAACTCCGCACAATTTTGATCGGCGTCTTCCAATATTCGCGCGTTGCCAATGCCAGCGAGCCAATGAAGGCGATTCTTGGCAAGGCACGCGACGCGCTTACTATGCTGGCTCAAGAATCTAGGATTAACGAGCATCGAGCCAAGGCGTGGGGAGTCACAATCCCAAAAACCGCTGACTTTTAGGCTTGAAACCCACAAATCGCGCGGACACTGCGCGGACATGAAATCGGCGGCGCGCCATCGCCGCAAAGCGAACGCACAATAAGATATTGAATTTATGAAGAGATGTGGTGCCCCCGCCAGGGTTCGAACCCGGGACCCCCTGATTACAAATCAGGTGCTCTACCAACTGAGCTACAAGGGCAATAATTGCCCAACTAGCAGATTCTATGATTCTGTAAAGGGAAATCCGTGCCTGCGCGAACAGGTCGGCTGCGGCTCAAAACGCTTCGCGGCAGAAAACGTCCTTGTCGTACAAGGCCTTTATCCTTTAGCTAGGACAGCATCATAAAGGGCATTGCATGGGCCGTTCATTTCAGACGCTATCCTTTCTCGCCTCACCAACGACGGAGGCGCTTGCCGCTCGCGAGGAGCTGATTCGCCTCTATGGTGACGTGCCGGCTGACGAAGCCGACGTCATCGTCGCGCTTGGCGGCGACGGTTTCATGCTGCAGACGCTGCACCACACCATGAACTCCGGCAAACTGGTTTACGGCATGAATCGCGGTTCGGTCGGATTCCTGATGAACGATTATCGCACCGAACAGCTTCAGGAACGCATCTGCCTCGCCGTCGAAAACGTCTTCCGGCCATTGCAGATGACGACGGCCAATGCCGACGGCACCAACTCGACGGCGCTGGCCATCAACGAGGTCTATCTTTTTCGCCAGTCCTATCAGGCGGCGAATCTGCGGGTCATGATAGATGGGCGCGTCCGCCTGGAGGAACTCATCTGCGACGGGCTGATGGTGGCGACACCGGCCGGATCGACGGCCTATAATCTTTCCGCCCATGGCCCGATCCTGCCGCTCGAAGCGCCGCTGCTCGCGATGACGCCGGTCAGCGCGTTCAGGCCGCGGCGCTGGAGGGGCGCGCTGCTTCCGAACAAAGTGACCGTCGATATCGACATTCTCGAGCCGGAGAAGCGGCCGGTGAACGCCGTGGCCGACAATACCGAGGTCAAGTCGGTGCTGCATATCCGAATCGCCCAGTCGGAGCATATGACGGCGCGCATCCTCTCCGATCCCGACCGCTCCTGGTCCGACCGTATTCTCGCCGAGCAGTTCAAGGATTGAGACGATGGCCATGCGAGGGATATTGACGACCACCATTTTCCTATTGGGATGGTCGGTCGCAGCCGCCCCGGCGCAGGATGCCATCCTGCCGGCATCGGTGATTTTCGCGACCAGCACCGGCTATTGGGAGGATGACGGCAACGCACCTGATGTCGAGCGGGCGCCGATGGGTGCCGAGAGCGTCGCCAACCCCGAGGGAAAGGCCACCCAGCGCCACGGCTACTACAAGCTCTTTGCCGTCCGCCAGGCCGACAGGACCTCGAAGGTCTACCTGCAGCAGATTGCCCAGACAGAGACCGGCCCGGCGATCGCCTCGACCATCGAACTGCAGGAAATCAGCGACCTGAAGCCTTACGTTACCGATATACGCCCGGAGAATTCGAACGGCATCATCAAGGAGCCGGGGCTGTTTGCCACGATCTATCTGAAGACCGATCCCGCCGCCGAGCCGGATAGCTGGACCGTGCTGATCGACGAATTCGGCGACATCACCGTGGAGAAGTCGACGAATTGAACGGCTGGGAATTGTTCAAAGAAGCATTCAAGCGATGAAACTCGGCTTTCGCGACGGTGTCCTCTACGACGAGAAAAGGCCGAACTGGGACGCAGCCGGCCCCAGGCCCATCAGCTGGTCGCTCTGGTACCCGGCTGCCGATGACGCCGGGGACAGCGATATAACGGAAAGAGGCTGGTTTCAGAAGGCGACTGTTGCCCGCGATGCGCCCATCCGACCGGCGACCGGGCCCTGCCCCCTCGTCCTGCTATCGCATGGCACCGGCGGATCCGCGGCCGGGCTGGAGTGGCTGGCGCGACGCCTGGTCGATCGTGGGTTTGCAGCGCTCGGCGTCAGCCATCACGGCAATACCGGCATCGAGCCTTATCGCGCCGAAGGCTTTGCCTGCCTTTGGGAGCGGGCGCCCGACCTCAGCTACATGCTCGACCATAGCGATGACTGGCTCGGCGATCTCTCGGGCCATATCGAAACGGCCCGCGTGTTTGCGGCCGGATTTTCGGCTGGAGCCTATAGCGTGATGCTGCTGCTTGGTGCTGTCGCCCAGTTCTCGCAGTTTGACCCGTCCCGGACGAAATCCGGTGGTTCGCGCGGACCAAGGGAATTTCCCGACCTGGCCGACCATATCCCGACATTGCTGCGCACCAGCGATGTGTTTCGCGATTCATGGTCGCGCGTGTCGCAGTCCTACCGTGACGAGAGAATCAAGGCCGCGCTCGTCTGCGCGCCGGGCCGGTCCGTTCTCTGTTTCAGCGAGGAAAGCCTGAAGGCCGTCGATGCGCCCACCCTTATCCTGGTCGGCGATGCCGACACGGCGGCACCGGCGGAGGAATGTTCGTCATGGCTGCATGCACGGCTGCGACGCAGTCGTCTTAGAATCTTCGGCGGCGGCCTTGGACATTATGTCTTCGTGCCGGAGGGCACGGCGCTCGGCCTCGCCTTTGCCGCAGAACTCTTTACCGATCCCCCGGGCATCGAACGCGCCGCCATTCATGACCAGATTGCCGATCTGTCGGCCGCGCTGTTTCACGACAGCGACGTCAGCGCCATGGTCTGAACAAAGAAAAGCCCCGTCTCCGGGGCTTTCGTGTCTCGATTCTGGTGTACCCTATCAGTCGACATCCTCGACAACCGCGTCGGCGGCGCCGCTGATGCGGTGGGCAAGGGCCGCTTCCATGAACTCGTTCAGATCGCCGTCGAGCACATCATCCGGGGCGCTGCTGGCGACGCCGGTGCGCAGGTCCTTGACCAACTGGTAGGGCTGCAGCACGTAGGAGCGGATCTGGTGGCCCCAGCCGATATCCGTCTTGGAGGCGGCTTCGGCGTTGGCGGCGTCCTCACGCTTCTTCAGTTCCGCTTCGTACATGCGGGCGCGCAGCATGTCCCAGGCCTTGGCGCGGTTCTTGTGCTGCGAACGCTCCTGCTGGCACTGCACGACGATGCCGGTCGGGATATGCGTGATGCGCACGGCCGAGTCTGTCGTGTTGACGTGCTGGCCGCCGGCGCCCGACGAACGATAGGTATCGATGCGGCAGTCGCTTTCGTTGATCTCGATCTGGATCGAGTCGTCGACAACCGGATAGACCCAGATCGACGAGAATGAGGTGTGGCGGCGCGCATTGCTGTCGTAAGGCGAGATGCGCACCAGCCGGTGCACGCCCGATTCCGTCTTCAGCCAGCCATAGGCATTGTGGCCCTTGACGAGCAGGGTCGCGGATTTGATGCCCGCTTCTTCGCCGTCATGGACTTCGAGAAGCTCGACCTTGAAACGCTGGCGTTCGGCCCAGCGGGTGTACATGCGCAACAGCATGTTGGCCCAGTCCTGGCTTTCGGTACCGCCGGCGCCGGAATGGACTTCGAGATAGGTGTCGTTGCTATCGGCTTCGCCGGAGAGCATCGCCTCCACCTGGCGGCGGGCGGCCTCGGCCTTCAAGGCCTTCAGCGTGTCCTCGGCTTCCTTGACGACGCCCTGGTCGCCCTCTTCCTCGCCAAGCTCGATCAGCTCGATATTGTCGTTCAGCTGCTGTTCGAGCTGCTTGACGCCGTTGATGCCGTCATCGAGCTGCTGGCGCTCGCGCATCAGCTTCTGCGCTTCCTGTGCATCGTTCCAGAGGTTCGGATCCTCTGCCTTGTTGTTCAACCAGTCCAGTCGTCTTATCGCCTGGTCCCAGTCAAAGATGCCTCCTCAGCAGGGTGATAGCCTGCTTGGTTTCATCGACTACGTTTTCGATTTCCGCTCGCATTTTCCGCTTCTCTGCTCGGTCTCTTCAAGTGCTGGTTTACGTCTTTGTTTCACGCAATTCCGGACGCAAAACCGCTGCGCACTTTTGCTGGAAATGCTCTAGAGACGCCCGCCGCGGATGTAAAGGGCCGCGGCAAGCGTTCCAAAATTCGGCGACGGTCAGAACAGGCCGGGCGTTCCGGTCTGGACGGCTTGGTTGGCCTGCGGCGAGGTCTTCAGGATCTCCTCCGGCGCCATGGTGCTGTCCATGCCGATGACGGAGAAGCTGTCGGCCGGGCCGGTGCCGGGCTTGAAAGCCTCGACAATGGTGTTCGGATCGCCGTCCGCGGCCGCCATGCCGGTCTTGCGGTCGATCGGGATCAGGTTCATGCCGGGCGGGATGACGAATTTGGATTCCGGCGTATCCTTGACGGCGGCCTGCATGAATTCGTTGAAGATCGGGGCGGAGAGACCGCCGCCGGTGCCGCCGCGGCCGAGCGGGGCCGGCGTATCGAAGCCCATATAGAGGCCGGCAACCAGATCCGGCGTGAAGCCGACGAACCAGGCATCCTTCTCGTCGTTGGTGGTGCCGGTCTTGCCGGCGACGTCGCGGCCGCCGAGGTCGATCTTGCCGGCGGCGGTGCCGCGCTGGATGACGCCCTGCATCATCGAGGTGATCTGGTAGGCGGTCATCGGGTCGAGAACGGTTTCGCGATTGTCGACGACATTCGGCTCTTCCTGGTTTTGCCAGTCACCGGCATTGCAGCCCTCGCACAGACGCTCCTCATGCTTGAAGATCGTCTTGCCATAGCGGTCCTGAATACGGTCGATCAATGTCGGCTTGATCTGCTTGCCGCCATTGGCGATGACCGAATAGGCCGAGACCATGCGCAGCACCGTCGTGTCGCCGGCGCCGAGCGACATGGAGAGAACCGGCAGCATGTGATCGTAGATGCCGAAGCGCTCTGCATATTCGGCGACGATGTTCATGCCGAGATCGTTGGCGAGGCGCACCGTCATCAGGTTGCGCGAATGCTCGATGCCCGAGCGCAGCGTCGAGGGCCCGCCGACTTCGCCGCCGTAGTTTTCCGGCTTCCAGACCTGGCCGCCCGACACGATCTCGATCGGCGCATCCATGATGACGGAGGCCGGCGTATAACCATTGTCCATCGCCGCCGCATAGACGAAGGGCTTGAACGAGGAGCCCGGCTGGCGCATCGCCTGGGTGGCGCGGTTGAATTCGGACTGCGAGTAGGAGAAGCCGCCGACCATGGCCAGCACGCGGCCGGTCTTCGGGTCCATGGCGACCAGGCCGCCCTGCACCTTCGGCGGCTGCTGCAGGCGGTAGGAGGTCGAGGCGTCGTCGCCGAGCTTTGCGACATAAACGACGTCGCCGGGGGCCAGGACGCCGACCGGCGACTTCGCGGTCTTGCGGGCGCCGTCGGCCGAACGGAAGGCCCACTGCATGTTCTTGGCCTCGATCGTGCCGCGTTGACGCTCAGCCGCGACCTTGCCGCTTCCATCCTTGGCCGGCTGCAGGCCGATGTCGACATTGCTGTCGGACACGGCGAGCACGACGGCAAGCCGCCATTCCGGCACGTCGGACAGTGCGGGGATATCGGCAAGCGCCTTGCCCCAGTCACCGCTCGCATCGATCTGCTTGAGGGGGCCGTGGAAACCTCGGCGCTCGTCATAGGTGACCAGACCGTCCTGCAGCGCCTTGCGGGCAGCGAGCTGCATCTGCGGATCGAGCGACGTGCGCACTGAAAGGCCACCCTCATAGAGAACCTTTTCGCCATATTGGTCGATCAGCTGGCGACGCACGGCTTCGGCGAAATAATCCGATGCAAAGAGCGACGGGCCGGTCGTGCGGGCGGTGACGCCGAGCGGCTGCTTCTTGGCTTCCTCACCGTCGCTCTGGCTGACATAGCCGTTCTCGACCATGCGGTCGATCACCCAGTTGCGGCGCTCGAGCGCAGCTTCCGGGTGGCGGAAAGGATGATAATTGGCGGGCCCCTTCGGCAGCGAGGCCAGGTAGGCTGCCTCGGCGACGGTCAGTTCGGTGACGGATTTGTTGAAATAGGTGAGTGCTGCGCCGGCGATGCCGTAGGAATTCAGGCCGAAGAAAATCTCGTTCAGGTAGAGTTCGAGGATCTTGTCCTTGCTGTAGGCCTGCTCGATGCGGAAGGAGAGGATCGCTTCCTTGATCTTGCGGTCGATCGTCTGGTCCGAGCTCAAAAGGAAGTTCTTGGCGACCTGCTGGGTAATGGTGGAGGCCCCGACCGGACGGCGGCCGGAGCCGAAATTCTGCAGGTTGACGAGGATTGCGCGGCCGAGACCGGTAAGATCGACGCCCGGGTGATTGTAGAAATTCTTATCTTCGGCCGACAGGAAAGCGGCCTTCACGCGGTCGGGAATGGCCTGGATCGGCAGGAAAAGACGCTTTTCCTTGGCGTATTCGGCCATCAGGGCGCCGTTGCCGGCATGAACGCGGGTGGTCACCGGCGGCGCGTAGCTGTTCAGAACGGCATAGTCCGGCAGATCCCTGGCGACATTGGTGATATAGATGGCAACACCCGCCGCCGCGACCAGAAACAGGACGCAGGCCATTCCGAAGAAATATCCAAAAAGTCTAACCATATTTCAGCTACCGGTCTTTTCGATCTTCAATCGGCGCAGACGCAACGATTGCATGGATCAAGGCAATTTGCACGTTGCGCGGCTTACTCCATGAGCGTTACCGCCACAAGCCGATTCCGCGCCTCAGGCCTACGAAACATAAGCCGGAGTAACGGCGCGAATGTGAGCAAAATAGGGCTCTGCCCGCCGCATTCACCGCTGCGGCAGCGTTTCATTAGAACTGTCACATCCAAGCAACGCCGTCGCCGCCGCCAATCTGAGGCATCTTGCTCAGAACTTGATTCATGTGCCGCGCTTTAAGTCTTTGTTTTTTATGCATGTCAGCATGCCGCAACCCGCTACAGATCTTTGCGCGGCATGGATTAGCCGCCATTCGCCATGACGGCGGCGCGGTATCGCTTCACTGCGTCGGTCAAGAGACCGGCGATCTTGTCGCGCCAGGTCTCGTCGAGCAGCAGTTTCTCATCATCGGCATTCGAGAGGAAGCCGAGCTCGAGAAGGATCGACGGCACGTCAGGGGCCTGCAACACGCGAAAGCCGGCGTGACGGTGCGGATTGTTGATGGTGCCGACCTGATCCTTGAAGGAATTCAGCACGCTCTCGGCCAGCGAGATCGAAAAGGCCTGGGTCTCGCGCCGGGTCAGATCGAGCAGGATGTCTGCGACCTCGGGCGGCTCGGCGACCGTCTCCTTGCCGGCGATCTGGTCGGAAAGGTTTTCACGTTCGGCAAGGTCGGCGGCGAGCTTGTCGGATGCCTTGTCGGAGATCGTGTAGACGGTCGCGCCGCGGATATCCTTCTGCTTCAGCGTGTCGGCATGCAGCGAAATGAACAGGCCGGCATGGTTCTGGCGGGCGATCAGCACGCGCTGCGAAAGCGACAGGAACTCGTCATCCTCGCGCGTCAGGAAGGCCTTGATGCCCGGTTCCTTGTTCAGCCGGTCGGTCAGCGCCTTGGCGAAGGCGAGCGTTACCTGCTTTTCCTCGGTCTTGGTGTCCACGCCGATCGCACCGGTATCGATGCCGCCATGGCCGGCGTCGACGGCGATGACGAAATCGCCGGGAGCGGCTTTCTCAGGCGCCGGAATGGCGCTGGTCGTCTGGTCCGCCTCAGTTTGATCATTCCAGGATTGGGTCTTCACCAGCTCGGCAAAGGCCTGCTTGTCGATCATCTCGGCATCGAGCACGAGGCGATGCCCCTTGCCTGCCTCGTCGGCCTGCACTTTGGCGAGCGCCAGCTTCACCGGCCTTGCCGTCGTCAGCACGATGCGGGCGCTTTCCTCATCCATCTTGCCGTAACGGATGTCCTTGAACAGGCCGCGCGCGGCAAGATCCTTCGCCGGAAAGCCGAAGGCGGTGGCCGGCAGGTCGACGACGATGCGTTCCGGATTGGCGATATAGTGGACGGAGAAGCGCGGTTCGCGATCGAAGTCGATGACGATGCGGGTCCTGGCGTCGTCGCCGACGATGCGCGCACCATAAGCAAGCAGCGGATCTCCGGCTTCGACGGAGCCGGCAACGGCCAGGAGGCTGGCGGCCAGAAGCGTTGCCGTCAGAACCCGCCTTGCGAATGTCGATCGCCGCGCTGCGGATTTCGCCGCGATCCGAGCCCTCTTATACAATAAACCGCCACACCCTATTTGAATTGCCATGAACCCGACGCGGCTGCAGCGAACGTCCCTGTGACGAAACACCCGTTAGCCTGCCGAATCGCGATCACTTTATCCCCAGCTTCTATGCGTTACGAAATCCATCAATATTATGGCACATTTGGCTTTTCCCTTGCTATTGTGACACAGAAAACATACAACGAATTTCAGGGTAAAGTGTTGACGGGATAGAGTCGCCGCAAAGGCTGCCAGCCAGATCAGGACCTGGCGCCACATCGGTCATCGTCCGCCGTCTCATGCGCTTCATCCCTAGAACTGGATCCTGATTTTCCGGCTTATTGTCGGAATTCATTGGTGGATCAGCCACCACGCTCTCAGGGAGCAAACTCATCGGACCCGAACGGGTCTTCGTATTTGTCGATCACGCTTGGTTGTTGATGGTTTCGCAGCAGGTTTTATCTGAAGTGTACAGGCCCCGGACCGAAATGGTTCCGGCTGCTGTCTGGCTGCTGCCCTCCCCCTCGCATCAGGCGCGACTTTCATTATCCGGCGCGGCTACAGTGGACCGCATTCTTTCTGTTTCAACAGCAGTCGGGAATGCGCTCTCGCGGCCACGCCGAGGAGCACAGCTTACATGGCAGACAAAATGCTTATCGATGCGTCTCACGAGGAAGAGACGCGCGTCGTTGTCGTTCGCGGGAACCGCATAGAAGAATTTGACTTCGAGTCCCAGCACAAGAAGCAGATCCGCGGCAACATCTATCTTGCAAAGGTAACGAGGGTCGAGCCCTCGCTGCAAGCCGCCTTCGTCGATTACGGCGGCAACCGGCACGGCTTCCTGGCCTTCGCCGAAATCCATCCCGACTATTACCAGATACCGCTTGCCGATCGTCAGGCACTGCTTCGTGCCGAAGCCGAGGAGCATCGCCGCGACGAAGATGTCGAGCATGTCGAAACCGCGCCGATGGTCGATCTTTCCAAGCAGGATCAGCCGGATGTCGGCATCGTTCCGGCAAAGGCGCCGGAAGCGGCTGCCGTAACGGAAGAGACGACAGCGGCAGAGGCCGCGGCATCGCCCGAGGCCGCAGACGAAGCGCCGGCCAAGAAGGCAAGGCCGCGCCGCAGCCGCAAGAAGGTGACCGAACCGGTCGCCGAAACGACCGCGACCGAGGACGCCGTTCCCACAGACGTCGAAGCCGAAGGCGCTTCGACCGTCGACAACGAGGATGACGGCTCGACCGGCGGCGCGATGGCCGCCATGGTGGAAACCGACGAGATTTCCGAGGACGTCGATACCAGCAAGCGTCGCCACGATGATGATGACGACGATGACGATCACGGCGAAGAGGAAGTCATCGAATCCGTCGGCGCCGAAGACGCGATGGAAGAAGTGCCGGACCGCGTGCAGCGCAAGCCGCGCAAGCAGTACCGCATCCAGGAAGTCATCAAGCGCCGCCAGATCCTGCTCGTGCAGGTCGCCAAGGAAGAGCGCGGCAACAAGGGTGCAGCCCTTACCACCTATCTCTCGCTCGCCGGCCGCTATTCCGTCTTGATGCCGAACACGGCGCGCGGCGGCGGCATTTCCCGCAAGATCACCAACCCTGCCGACCGCAAGCGCCTGAAGGAAATCGCGCGCATGCTCGAGGTACCGCAGGGCATGGGCGTCATTCTTCGCACCGCCGGCGCCAACCGCACCAAGGTCGAGGTCAAGCGCGACTTCGAATATCTGATGCGCCTGTGGGAGAACGTACGCACGCTGACGCTGGCGTCCACCGCTCCCTGCCTCGTCTATGAGGAAGGCTCGCTGATCAAGCGCTCGATCCGCGACCTCTACAACAAGGACATCAGCGAGATCATCGTTGCCGGCGAAGAAGGCTATCGTGAAGCGAAAGACTTCATGAAGATGCTGATGCCGAGCCACGCCAAGGTGGTTCAGCCCTATCGCGACATCCACCCGATCTTCTCGCGCTCGGGCATCGAAGCCCAGCTCGACCGCATGCTGCAGCCGCAGGTGACCCTGCGTTCCGGCGGCTACCTGATCATGAACCAGACGGAAGCGCTGGTTTCGATCGACGTCAACTCCGGCCGCTCGACGCGCGAACACTCAATCGAGGATACCGCGCTGCAGACGAACCTCGAAGCCGCGGAAGAAATCGCCCGCCAGCTTCGCCTGCGCGACCTTGCCGGCCTGATCGTCATCGACTTCATCGACATGGAAGAAAAGCGCAACAACCGCGCCGTCGAGAAGAAGCTGAAGGAATGCCTGAAGAACGACCGCGCCCGCATCCAGGTCGGCCGGATCTCGCATTTCGGCCTGCTCGAAATGTCGCGCCAGCGCATCCGCGCTTCGGTTCTCGAATCGACCACGCAGGTGTGCTCGCATTGCGGCGGCACCGGCCATGTGCGTTCGCAGTCCTCCGTCGCGCTGCATGTGCTGCGCGGCATCGAGGAATATCTGCTGAAGAACACCACGCACAACATCACCGTGCGCACCACGCCTGACATCGCGCTCTATTTGCTCAACCACAAGCGCCAGACGATCATCGATTACGAAAGCCGTTTCGGCGTCGCGATCGTCATCGACGCGGACGGTTCGGTCGGTGCGCAGCATTTCGCGATCGATCGCGGCGAAGCCGTGGAAAACCCGGTCAAGATCGAAACACTCTTCAACTTCGCAGCCATTCCCGAGGATGACGACGACGATATCGTCATCGAAGTGGATGAAGAGGAAGACGAAGAACTCGAGGAAAAGCCGGCCGCTGCCGAACGCCCCGCAGCAGCGCGCTCGGAAGGCGAAGGTGACAGTAACCGCAAGCGCAAGCGCCGCAGGCGCCGCCGCGGCCGCAACGGCAATGCCGAGCAGCCGGTATCGGCAGCAGGCGAAGCCGGTGACGAGGATGAGGATGGCGACGACGAGGGCGGCGAAGGTGATGAAAACACCGAAGCCACACCCGAGACGCGCGCTGAAAGCGAGGAATCGCAGCGCCGCAAGCGCCGCCGTCGCGGCAAGCGTGGCGGTCGCCGCAATCGCGCCGAGGATGGCTCCGAGCTGACGGCCGGCGAAGCCGGTGAAGACAATGGCGGCGACGAGGACGAAGGTGACGACGTTTCGAACGACGGCGCTCCTGGTGAAGCCGTAGCTGTCGAGGCGATTGCCGAGCAGGCTGACGAAGCTCAGCCCGCGATGGCAGCCGTCGAGAGCGCAGTGGTCATCACCGAAGATGTGAAGCCCGCCCGCAGCCGCGGCCGCCGCAAACCGGCGGCAGCGCCGGTCGAGGAACCGGTGGCGGAGACCGCACCTGTGGTCGAGGCAGAACCGGAGTTGGTGGAAGCCTCCGCCGATCTCGAAACATCAGTCCAGGAAGAGGCAAAGCCGGTTCGCGCCAACCGCGAATCCAATATCTCCTCCTCCGAGCCGACGGTGAAATCCACCACCCGCGTCGAGAATGGCGACGGCGATGACGGCAAGCCGAAGAAAGCCGGCTGGTGGCAGCGCCGTGGCTTCTTCTGAACGCTGATTTTCGGACGTAAACACTGAAATCCGGCCGCGGCGACGCGGCCGGATTTTCGTTTATGGCGATAGCGTGGGGAGTAGAAATGGGCGGCACTTTGCCACTGTGTACCGCAAGCGAGACGGCATAGAGCGCTTCACTATCGCTCGGCTCGACGCCGGCGAAGAGCGACCATCATCCCCGGTAGCGATCAGGCCGCCGGCGGATAGAGCAAGTCGACGATGTAGCTGGCGTCGAAACGGGAATCGAGCATGCCGTAAGTGGAGCGCCAGCCGCCGGCAAGGCGCGTCTCGATGAAGGCATCGGCAATGCGCCCGGCGCCCAGCCGATAGAGTTCGGCGGCACCGGCAGCCAGCGCCAGTTGCTCGACCAGCAGGCGCGCGGCGCCCTCGTCCTGTTCACACAGCGCGATTGCGGCGCGCAACACGTCGATCGTCTTCTTGCCGGCAGGGCCGAGATCGCGGGCAAGGCCGGCGAAGACGGTTTCGAACAGATCCTTGCCACGGTTGAGCACACGCAGCACGTCGAGCGCCATGACGTTGCCGGAGCCTTCCCAGATGGCGTTGACGGGCGCCTCGCGGTAATGGCGGGCGATCGGGCGATCTTCGATGTAGCCGTTGCCGCCGATGCATTCCATCGCCTCGTAGATCAGCGCCGGCGCGATCTTGCAGCACCAGTATTTGGCGACCGGCGTCATGACGCGGGCATAGGCCGCCTCCTCGGCATTGCCGCGCGCCTTGTCGAAGGCGTCGGCAAGACGGAAGGACAGCGCCGTCGCGGCGGCGACATCGAGCGCCATGTCGGCGAGCACGCGCGTCATGATCGGCTGGTTGACCAGCATCTTACCGAAGACGCTGCGGCCGCGGGTGTGATGCACGGCTTCGGCAAGCGAGGCGCGCATGATGCCCGATGAGGCCAGCGCACAGTCGAGCCTGGTCAGCGTCACCATATCGAGGATGGTGCGGATGCCGGCATCCGGACCGCCGAGCAGGAAACCGAATGTGTCTGTAAACTCGACCTCGGAAGAGGCGTTGGAGCGGTTGCCGACCTTGTCCTTCAACCGCTGGAACTGCAACCCGTTGGCGGAACCATCTTCCAGAAGGCGCGGCACGAGAAAGCAACCCATGCCCTCCTTCGTCTGCGCCAGCATGATGAAGGCATCGCTCATCGGCGCGGACATGAACCATTTGTGGCCGGACAGCCGGTAGATACCCTCGCTGACCTTTTCGGCAGCGCTCCTGTTGGCGCGCACATCCGTGCCGCCCTGCTTTTCCGTCATGCCCATGCCGATGGTCACGGCGGATTTCTGCATGGCGGGCTTGTTCGACGAATCATATTTGCGCGAGAGGATCTTTGGCGCCCAGTCCTTTTGGACAGCGGGCGAAGCCGACAGCGCCGCAACCGAGGCGCTGGTCATTGTCAGCGGGCAGAGATGGCCGGATTCCAGCTGTGACGTCAGATAAAACCGCGCGGCGCGAACCTTATGCGCCTCATCCTTGGCCTCGGTATCGGCCTGCGGGTCCCAGACGGAGGAATGCAGCCCGACCGACATGGAACGGCGCATCAGCGCGTGCCAGGCGGGATGGAACTCGACGACGTCGAGGCGCTCACCGCGCGGACCATGGGTGCGCAGCTGCGGCGCGCCCTGGTTGGCCATGCGCGCCAGTTCCTGCGCCTCCGGCGAGGTGACGTAGCGGCCCATATTTTCCAGGTCTTCGCGGATGCCGCGCGGCAGGGCCGCCGTCAGGTCGACGATCAGCGGATCGGATCGATAGGCGTTGATGCCGGACCACAGGCTCGGCTGGTTGAGTTCTGCGAGTTTGTCGTCAGTCCGGTTGGCGGAGGTCATAATTCGCTTCTAGTGTAAGAACCCGGCAAAGGGAAACCGGAAGTTATGATTCGGTTCATTCTGCTCTATCGGAATTCGGGCGAAAATGCATGGGGACATAAGCCTTTGCCCACAGCGCATGCTTGCCCCGGCGGGCAGCACTCTTTATAGACCCGCCAGAGACAGCAAGAGGCAGGGTCATGGTCTTTTTCCCCCACCGCCACCTCATCGGCATCAAGGGCCTCACCGAGCAGGATATCACCTATCTTCTCGACAAGGCGGATGAGGCCGTCAAGATCAGCCGCCAGAGAGAAAAGAAGACGTCGACGCTGCGCGGGCTGACGCAGATCAATCTCTTCTTCGAGGCATCGACCCGCACGCAGGCCTCCTTCGAGCTTGCCGGTAAGAGGCTCGGGGCCGACGTCATGAACATGTCGGTCGGCAATTCCTCGGTGAAGAAAGGCGAAACGCTGATCGACACGGCGATGACGCTGAATGCCATGCGCCCCGACGTGCTGGTGATCCGCCATTCGAGCGCCGGTGCCGCCGCTCTTCTCGCCCAGAAGGTCTCCTGCTCGGTCGTCAATGCCGGCGACGGGCAGCACGAACATCCGACCCAGGCGCTGCTCGACGCGCTGACGATCCGTCGCGCCAAGGGCAAGCTGTCGCGCATCATCGTGGCAATCTGCGGCGACGTGCTGCATTCGCGGGTGGCGCGCTCCAACATCCTATTGCTCAACGCGATGGGCGCCCGCGTCCGTGTCGTCGCACCTGCAACCCTCCTGCCCGCCGGCATCGCCGAGATGGGCGTCGAGGTCTTCCATTCGATGAAGGAAGGGCTGAAGGACGCCGACGTCGTGATGATGCTGCGGCTGCAGCGCGAGCGCATGTCCGGCGCCTTCGTGCCTTCGGTGCGCGAATATTATCACTTCTACGGGCTCGACGCCGAAACGCTGAAAGCCGCCAAGGAGGATGCGCTGGTCATGCATCCCGGCCCGATGAACCGCGGCGTCGAGATCGCTTCCGAGGTGGCGGACGGGCCGCAGAGTGTGATCGCCGAACAGGTGGAGATGGGGGTGGCGGTGCGCATGGCGGTCATGGAGACGCTGCTCGTCTCGCAGAACCAGGGTCCCCGCAGCGATGGAATGATGGCATGAGCAACCCGATCGTCCTCAAGAACGTCCGCATCGTCGATCCCTCGCGCAACCTCGACGAAGTCGGAACGATCATCGCCGAAAACGGCGTGATCATCGCCGCCGGCCATGCGGCGCAGAATCAGGGCGCGCCTGATGGCGCCGTCATCCGCGACTGCACGGGCCTTGTGGCGACGCCCGGCCTCGTCGATGCGCGCGTCCATATCGGCGAACCCGGCGGCGAGCATCGTGAGACGATCGCTTCGGCGAGCCGGGCGGCGGCCGCCGGGGGCGTCACCTCGATCATCATGATGCCGGACACCGATCCCGTCATCGACGACATCGCGCTCGTCGAATTCGTCAAGAAGACGGCGCGGGATACGGCCGCCGTCAATGTCTATCCGGCAGCCGCCATCACCAAGGGCCTTGCCGGCGAGGAAATGACCGAGATCGGCCTGTTGATGCAGGCCGGCGCCGTCGCCTTCACCGATGCCCATTCCAGCGTCCACGACACGCAGGTGCTGCGCCGGATCATGACCTATGCGCGCGAATTCGGCGCCGTCATTTCCTGCGAGACGCGTGACAAATATCTCGGCGCCAACGGCGTCATGCATGAGGGGCTTTTCGCCAGCTGGCTCGGGCTCTCCGGCATTCCCAGGGAAGCCGAACTCATTCCGCTTGAACGCGATCTCAGGATCGCTGCGCTGACGCGTGGACGTTATCATGCCGCGATGATCTCGGTGCCGGAATCGGTCGAGGCGATTGAACGCGCCCGCAGCCGCGGCGCCAAGGTGACCTCAGGCATCTCGATCAACAATCTGGCGCTCAACGAAAACGACATCGGCGAATACCGCACCTTCTTCAAGCTCTATCCGCCGCTGCGACCGGAAGACGACCGGGTGGCGATGGTCGAGGCCCTTGCCAGCGGCGCGATCGACATCATCGTCTCCTCGCATGACCCGCAGGACGTCGATACGAAGCGCCTGCCCTTCGCCGAGGCGGAGGACGGCGCGATCGGGCTCGAAACCATGCTGGCGGCGGCGCTGAGGCTTTACCATGGCGGCCAGGTGAGCCTGATGCGCCTGATCGACGCCATGTCGACCCGCCCCGCCGAGATTTTCGGCCTCGCCGCCGGCACGCTGAAGCCGGGTGCGGCGGCCGATATCGCGCTGATCGATCTCGATGAGCCTTGGCTTGTCGCCAAAGACATGCTTCTCTCCCGTTCGAAGAATACGCCGTTCGAGGATGCGCGCTTCAGCGGACGGGCGGTCGCGACATACGTCTCGGGAAAGCTTGTCCACGCAATTTAGGAGACGGCTGGACCGAGGATAGGCCACGGAGGGCCGAGGGGGCATATGTTATCCAATCTCTTGTCATGGCAGATCACCCTGCCGATCGCGCTTGCCGCAGCCATCATCGGATATCTCTTCGGCTCCATTCCTTTCGGCCTGATCCTGACGCGTGCGGCCGGCCTCGGCGACGTGCGCAGCATCGGCTCCGGCAATATCGGCGCGACCAATGTGCTCAGAACAGGAAACCGCAAGCTCGCTGCGGCGACGCTGCTGCTCGATGCGCTGAAGGCATCGGCGGCGGCCTGGGTCGTCGGTTATTTCCTCGGTGAGGAGGCGGCGATCATCGCCGGCTTCTTCGCCTTCATTGGTCATCTCTTCCCGGTCTGGATCGGCTTCAAGGGCGGCAAGGGTGTCGCCACCTATATCGGCACCCTGCTCGGCGTCGCGCCGATCATGGTCGTGCTCTTCGCCGCCGTCTGGCTGGCCGTCGCCTTCACCACCCGCTACTCCTCGCTGTCGGCACTGGTCGCCATGCTTGTCATCCCGGTGGCGCTGTGGATCCTGGGCAACGAAAAGGTTGCGGCAGTGATGGCGATCATGACCCTGATTTCCTACTGGAAGCACAAGGCGAATATCTCGCGGCTGATGGGCGGGACGGAAAGCAAGATCGGGGCAAAGGGATAATGGATGCGCTGAGCGCGGGACCAAAAGGCGTCGTGCTGACCGAACGGCAGAGAATTGCCTGGCTGCGCCTCATCCGTTCCGACAATATCGGCCCCGCCACCTTTCGCGACCTCATCAATCATTTCGGTTCGGCCGAGGCAGCGCTTGCCGCATTGCCGGAGCTTTCGGCGCGCGGCGGCGCCACGCGGGCAATCCGCATCGCCAGCGAGGCCGAAGCACATCGGGAACTGGAGGCAGCGCATCGTTTCGGCGCCCGCTTCGTGGGCATCGGTGAGCCGGACTATCCGCAGGCACTGAAACAGATCGACGGCGCACCGCCGCTTCTCGCCGTCAAAGGCGCGCTTGCCGCCGCCAAACGACCGGCCGTCGGCATTGTCGGCTCACGCAACGCCTCGGTCGCAGGCGCGAAATTCGCGGCGATGGTGGCGCGCGACTGCGGCAGGGCGGGTTATACCGTGGTCTCGGGGCTGGCGCGCGGCATCGACACATCAGCCCACCGTGCGAGCCTCGAGACAGGCACCATCGCCGCCCTTGCGGGGGGTCTCGACCAGCCCTACCCGCCGGAGAATATCGGCTTGCTCGAAGAGATCACCGGCGGCAACGGCCTGGCGGTCAGCGAGATGCCCTTCGGCTGGGAGCCCCGCGCCCGCGACTTTCCGCGCCGGAACCGGCTGATCGCCGGCATTGCGCTCGGCCTCGTCGTCATCGAAGCAGCGACACGTTCGGGCTCGCTGATCACGGCGCGGCTTGCCGGCGAGTTCGGTCGCCTGGTGTTTGCCGTGCCCGGCTCCCCCCTCGATCCGCGCTGCCATGGCACCAACGGCCTGCTGAAGGACGGTGCATCGATCGTCACCGCCCCCGTCGATGTCGTCGAGGCTTTGGCGCCGCTTGCGCAATTCGACCTGTTCCCGTCATCGATGGCAGAGGAACCGGCGCGTGAGGGCAAGGCAATTTCGGTGCCACCCGGCGATCCCGACCGAACCCGCGTCATCGATGCGCTCGGGCCGACGCCGGTCGAGATCGACGACGTCATCCGCCATACCGGTCTGTCGGCATCCGCGGTCTATCTCATCCTTCTGGAACTCGATATATCGGGCAGGCTGCAGCGGCATCAGGGCGGGTTCGTCTCGCTTTCCGATTGAACTTTGCACGATATCGCAGAATTGCCGCCCCCTGTGTCGAAAACCTTCGACAACCTATCTAAGATTGCATTTCCCCGATAAACTCCCTTCGGCTGCACCGGATGCAAGAACTAAAATTGTAGCAAACCCCTTGACCGCGGCGATTTCCCTGTCCATGTCGGAGGGCCGGGATCCATCTTTCGGTGTGTGTCGCGCTGGCTTCAACGCTGGCGTCGTTTCCTTTTTAGAGAATCATCATGAATGTTGTAGTGGTGGAATCGCCTGCCAAGGCCAAGACGATCAACAAGTATCTGGGTCCGGGATACAAAGTGCTCGCCTCCTTCGGCCATGTGCGCGATCTGCCTGCCAAGGACGGCTCAGTTCTTCCTGATCAGGATTTCGAAATGCTTTGGGAGGTCGATAGCGCCTCCGCAAAGCGGATGAAGGATATTGCCGATGCGGTGAAATCCTCCGACGGCCTTTTTCTCGCGACCGACCCGGATCGCGAAGGCGAAGCGATTTCCTGGCACGTTCTCGATATGCTGAACAAGAAGCGCGTGCTGAACGGCAAGCCGGTCAAACGCGTCGTCTTCAACGCCATCACCAAGAAGGCGGTGCTCGACGCGATGGCCGATCCGCGCGACATCGACGTGCCGCTCGTCGACGCCTATCTGGCGCGGCGCGCGCTCGACTATCTGGTCGGCTTCAATCTTTCGCCGGTGCTCTGGCGCAAGCTGCCCGGCGCCCGGTCGGCCGGCCGCGTCCAGTCGGTGGCGCTTCGCCTGGTCTGCGACCGTGAATCCGAGATCGAACGCTTCATTTCGGAAGAATACTGGAACATCTCAGCCCTTCTGAAGACACCGCGCGGTGACGAGTTCGAGGCCAGGCTGGTTTCAGCGAACGGCAAACGGCTGCAACCGCGCGCGATCGGCAACGGCGAGGATGCCGGCAAGCTCAAGGCATTGCTCGAAGGCGCAAGCTATATCGTCGACTCGGTCGAAGCGAAACCGGTCAAGCGCAATCCCGGACCGCCGTTTACGACCTCGACCCTGCAGCAGGCCGCCTCCTCCAATCTCGGCTTTTCCGCCTCGCGCACCATGCAGATCGCCCAGAAGCTCTATGAAGGCGTCGATATCGGCGGCGAGACGGTCGGTCTCATCACCTATATGCGTACCGACGGCGTGCAGATGGCGCCCGAGGCGATCGATGCGGCGCGCCGTGCCATCGTCGACCAGTTCGGCGAGCGCTATATGCCCGAGAAGGCGCGCTTCTACTCCACCAAGGCCAAGAACGCCCAGGAGGCGCACGAGGCGATCCGTCCGACCGATTTCTACCGCTCGCCCGACCGCGTGCGCAAATTCCTCGATGCCGATCAGATCCGCCTCTACGACCTGATCTGGAAGCGCGGCATCGCCAGCCAGATGGCGTCGGCCGAAATCGAGCGCACGACGGCTGAAATCACCGCCGACAACAAGGGCGAGAAGGCCGGGCTGCGCGCCGTCGGTTCGGTCATCCGCTTCGACGGTTTCATCGCCGCCTATACCGACCAGAAGGAGGATGGCGAGCAGAGTGACGACGGCGACGAGGATGGCCGCCTGCCGGAGATCAATGCACGCGAGACGCTCGCCAAGCAGAAGATCAACTCGACGCAGCATTTCACCGAGCCGCCGCCGCGCTATTCGGAAGCCTCGCTGATCAAGAAGATGGAAGAACTCGGCATCGGCCGCCCCTCCACCTATGCCGCGACGCTGGCAACCTTGCGCGACCGCGACTATGTGACGATCGACAAGCGCAAGCTGATCCCGCAGGCCAAGGGCCGGCTGGTGACCGCTTTCCTCGAAAGCTTCTTCACCAAATATGTCGAATACGACTTCACCGCCGATCTCGAAGAGAAGCTCGACCGGATTTCCGCCGGCGAGCTGAACTGGAAGCAGGTGCTGCGCGACTTCTGGAAGGATTTCTTCGCCCAGATCGAGGACACCAAGGAACTGCGCGTCACCAACGTGCTCGATTCGCTGAACGAGGCGCTGGCGCCGCTCGTCTTCCCGAAGCGGGAGGATGGCAGCGATCCCCGGATCTGCCAGGTCTGCGGCACCGGCAACCTGTCGCTGAAGCTCGGCAAATACGGCGCCTTCGTCGGCTGCTCGAATTATCCGGATTGCAACTACACCCGCCAGCTCTCCTCCGAAAACGGCGGAGAGGCGGACGGTGCTGCCCTTAACGAGCCGAAGAACCTCGGCACCGATCCGACGACCGGCGAGGAGCTGACGCTGCGGTCCGGCCGCTTCGGCCCCTACATACAGCGCGGCGACGGCAAGGAAGCCAAACGCGCCTCGCTGCCGAAGGGATGGAAGCCCGAGGATATCGACTATGAAAAGGCGATGGCGTTGATCTCGCTGCCGCGCGATATCGGCAAACACCCCGAAACGGGCAAGATGATCTCATCCGGCATCGGTCGCTACGGGCCGTTCCTGCTGCATGACGGTTCCTATGCCAATCTGGAAACCGTCGAGGACGTGTTCTCGGTCGGCCTCAACCGCGCCGTGACTGTTATCGCCGAAAAGGCGAACCAGGCGCCGGGCCGGGGTTCGCGCGGGACACCGGCGGCGCTGAAGACGCTCGGCGATCATCCTGATGGCGGCCCCATCACCGTTCGCGACGGCAAGTACGGACCTTACGTCAATTGGGGCAAGGTCAATGCGACATTGCCGAAGGGCAAGGACCCGCAGGCGATCACCGTCGAGGAAGCGCTCGCGCTGATCACCGAAAAGGCCGGCAAGGCGCCTGCAGGCAAGACGGCAAAGGCGAAGGCCAAGCCGAAGGCGGCGGCCGCCGAAGCCAAGACCACCAAGACGGCGGCCAAGCCGAAGGCAACGAAGGCGAAAGCGCCGGCGAAATCGAAAAAGGGCTGACGTGAGCAGGATACCGCGCGAGAGAACGAACCCCGCGGGCAAGCGCCCGGGCAAGATCGGCCGCTCGGGCAAGGATGCTCCCGCCGTCGAGCCGCTGAACATCGTCCACGGCGCCCTGCCCTCACGCGAGGTGATCCTGCGCTTCATCGCCGATCATCCGCAGAAAGCCTCCAAACGCGAACTCGCCAAGGCTTTCGGCCTGAAGGGCGACAGCCGCGTCGAGCTCAAGCACATGCTGCAGGAACTCGAGCAGGAAGGCATGCTGCAGAAGAACCGCAAGTCGCTGATCCGTCCCGGCGCGCTGCCGCCCGTCACCGTTCTCGATATCACCACACGCGACAAGGATGGCGATCTGATCGGCCGGCCGGCGGAATGGCCGGAGGACCAGGGCGTCGCACCCGCCGTCGCCATCCGCCAGCAATCGCCCGCAGGCCGCCAGGGCAAGGGCAAGGCGCCCGTCGCCGGCCTCGGCGACCGCATCCTGGCAAAGATCTTCCCGGCCGTCGATCGCGGCGGGCCGGCCTATACGGCGCGGATCATCAAGGTGATCGACAGGCGCCGCGGCGCCTCGATGGGCGTCTTCCGCGCAGCACCCGGCGGCGGTGGCCGGCTGCTGCCGATCGAACGGCGCGGCGAGGAAATGGTGATCGATCCCGACTTCACCGGCGGCGCCGCGGACGGCGACCTGGTCGAAGTGGAAGTCGCCCGTCTCGGCCGCTTCGGCCTGCCGCGCGCCAAGGTGCTTTCCGTCGTCGGTTCCGTCGGTTCGGAAAAGGCAATCTCGATGATCGCCATCCATGCACACGGCATCCCGCATGTCTTCCCGCCTGCGGTCATCGCCGAGGCGGATGACGCCAAGCCTGCCAACATGTCGCATCGCGAGGATTGGCGCGACGTGCCGCTGATCACCATCGATCCGGCCGACGCCAAGGACCATGACGATGCGGTCTATGCCGAGCTCGACCCCTCGCCCGACAATCCCGGCGGCGTCCTCGTCACCGTCGCGATTGCCGACGTTTCCTGGTATGTCCGCCCCAATTCGCCGCTCGACCGCGAGGCGCTGAAGCGCGGCAACTCGGTCTATTTCCCGGATCGCGTCGTGCCGATGCTGCCGGAGCGCATCTCCAACGATCTCTGCTCGCTGAAGCAAGGCGTCGACCGCCCGGCGCTCGCCGTGCGCATGAGCTTTTCCGCGGAAGGCCGCAAGATCGGCCACACCTTCCATCGCATCATGATGAAGAGCGCCGCAAAGCTCTCCTACCAGCAGGCGCAGGCGGCGATCGACGGCAAGCCGGACGATCAGACCGGACCGATGCTCGAGCCGATCCTGAAGCCGCTCTGGCACGCCTATGAGGTGATGAAGCGCGGACGCGACCGGCGCCAGCCGCTGGAACTCGACATGCCGGAGCGCAAGATCCTGCTGAAGCCCGACGGCACGGTCGACCGGGTCTTCGTGCCGCCGCGGCTCGATGCGCATAAGCTGATCGAAGAAATGATGATCCAGGCGAATGTCTGTGCCGCCGAGACCCTGGAAAAGAAACGCCAGCCGCTGATCTATCGCATCCATGACGGCCCGACGCTCGCCAAGCAGGAAATCCTGCGCGAGTTCCTGGCGACACTCGGCATCTCGCTGGCCAAGGGCGGGAATATGCGCGCCAACAGCTTCAACGGCATTCTGGCGAAGGCGGACGGTACGCCGCACCAGACCATGGTCAACGAGATGGTGCTGCGTTCGCAGAGCCAGGCGATCTACGGTCCCGAGAATATCGGTCATTTCGGCCTCAACCTGATGAAATACGCCCACTTCACCTCGCCGATCCGCCGCTACGCCGATCTCATCGTGCATCGCGCCCTCGTCGGTTCGCTGGGCTTCGGCGAAGGCGGCATTACGCCCGACGAAGAGGCGGCACTCGACGATATCGCCGCCGAAATCTCGACCTTCGAGCGCCGCGCCATGGCCGCCGAGCGCGAGACGGTCGACCGGCTGATCGCCCATCATCTGAGCGGCCGCGTCGGCGAGGAATTTGCCGGGCGGGTCTCCGGCGTGACGAAATCGGGGCTTTTTGTCGCCTTGCCGGACTATGGCGCCGACGGCTTCGTCCCTATATCTACGCTCGGCACCGATTATTTCATCTATGACGAGGCGCATCAGGCGCTGTCGGGGGAGCGAACGGGGCTCGGCTATCGCCTGGGCGACAGCGTCACCGTGAAGCTTGCCGAAGCGATCCCGCTTGCCGGCGCGCTGCGTTTCGAGATGATCAGCGAGGGCCGCGAGATGCCGACGGCGGTGCGCTCCTTCCACAAAGCGGGCCGCCGCGACAGGGGCCAGGTCCGCAAGAAACCCGGAACGAGGCCGCCGCGCGGACGGCACTAGCCCACCGGCTCGAAAATCGGAATCGATTTTCGAAAAGCGTGATGCAAGGATTGAAAGAGTTAGAGCGTTCTTTGTGCGTCCGAAAGGACGCACGGGGCTCTATGTCCGAAAGAGGAACAGGCGATGATCACACCGACCGATCCGGCGGTCCGCTACGGAGATGCGCCCGAGGTCGAGCGTCCGGTTGGGCGCTCGGTCATGCGCGGGCTAATGAACCGCTGCCCGGCCTGCGGTAACGGCAAGCTCTTTCGCGCCTTCCTGAAACCGGTCGATCATTGCGCGGCCTGCGGCGAGGCGATGCATCACCAACGCGCCGACGACCTGCCGCCCTATATCGTCATTCTCGTCCTTGGCCACGTCGTGGTCGGCGGCTATATGCTGACCGACCTGACCTTCGTGCTGCCGGTCTGGGTGCACCTTGCCATCTGGGCGCCGATCACCGTCATCACAGCGCTCGCCTCGATCCAGCCTATCAAGGGCGGCGTCATCGGCCTGCAGTGGGCGCTGCGCATGCACGGTTTCGGCGGGGAGAGTGATGGTGCGGACGATTATGACATCCCCGGCCGGCCGGATTAGAGCATGTCGAGCAAAAGCGCGAGCCGCGAATCTGAAAGATCGCGACGCACTTTAGCGCCTTCACCTTCCAGACATATTTAACGTGTAGTGCCAGCGCTCCACCGACCACCACCCGAACGCGGCAGCCGACGATCCTCAACGACTTGACATGGTACGCTTTTCTTGTCTGAACAGGCTTTACATTCCGCAGGTGGTCACTCACATCGGAAATACTGCGAAACGCTGCCCGTCACCTGGGTTTGGCACGCCTGTGTCTTTCTATGCGAGGTGACAGGCCGGTTCGCTCGCGTAGCTTTCTAAGGATGGATAAATGTCTCAGCCGAGAAACGGCACACCGGGCGATGTCGAGGAAATCCATTGGCCTTCTCTGGTGGCAGCCATCTCGTCCATATCAGCCGTCGGCATAGCAATCGGCCTCGGACTCCCGCTTCTCAGCATCATCCTCGAAAAACGCGGCATCTCGTCCACCTTGATCGGGCTCAACACGGCGATGGCCGGGGTTGCGGCGATGGCCGCCGCACCAATCACCACCAAGCTTGCCCATAAATACGGCGTTGCGCCGACGATGCTCTGGGCGGTGCTGATTTCGGCGCTGAGCGCGCTCGGTTTTTATTACGCCGAGGATTTCTGGATGTGGTTTCCGCTGCGTTTCGCCTTCCATGGCGCGACGACGACGCTGTTCATCCTCTCCGAATTCTGGATCAATGCCGCTTCGCCGCCTTCCAAGCGCGGCTTCGTGCTCGGCATCTACGCGACGGTGCTTTCCCTTGGCTTTGCGGCCGGGCCGCTGCTCTTTTCGATCCTCGGCAGCGACGGCATCTTCCCCTTCCTGATCGGCGCCGCCGCCATCCTGCTTGCCGCCATCCCGATCTTCATCGCCCGCGACGAAAGCCCGGTGCTCGAGGAAAAACCGGAGCTGCATTTCATGCGCTACGTCTTCCTGGTGCCGACGGCGACGGCGGCGGTCTTCATCTTCGGCGCGGTCGAAGCGGGCGGGCTGTCGCTTTTCCCGATCTTTGCCGTGCGCGCCCATTTCACCGAATCGCAGGCAGCACTTCTGCTGACCATGATGGGTGTCGGCAACGTCATCTTTCAGATCCCGCTCGGCCTGCTCTCCGACCGCATCGGCGACAAGCGGCCGCTTCTGGCTGCCATGGCGCTGATGGGGTTCATCGGCTCGATGATGCTGCCGCTGCTGGTCGACAACTGGCTGCTGATGGCCGGGCTCCTGCTTTTCTGGGGCGGCTGCGTCTCCGGCCTCTATACGGTCGGACTCAGCCATCTCGGCTCGCGGCTGACGGGTTCCGACCTTGCGGCGGCCAATGCTGCCTTCGTCTTCTGTTATGCGATGGGAACCGTGGCCGGGCCGCAGGCGATCGGCGCGGCGATCGATGTCGCTGGAAATAATGGTTTTGCCTGGGCGATTGCCGCCTTCTTCGGCCTGTACGCCCTACTTTCCGGCATCAGACTGATGTTCATTCGAAAACGGACTTGACTTTTCGGGCTGGATTCGTAGTTTCGCGCCAGAATTTGCCGTGGAGCCCATCCGGCTTCCACGGCTTTCATTTTCTTAAAGGCAGGACGACCATGGCCAAGGCTACAACAATCAAGATCAAGCTGCTGTCGACAGCCGACACCGGTTTCTTCTACGTCACGACGAAGAACAGCCGTACGATGACGGACAAGATGACGAAGACGAAGTACGACCCGATTGCTAAGAAGCATGTCGAGTTCAAGGAAACCAAGATCAAGTAATCGCTTGAGCTGACGGATTTCAAAAAAGCGCGCGCTTTCGGGTTGCGCGTTTTTTATTGTCCGGATGATCGTCTTTGAGAGATGATAGCGCAAACAGACAAAACGCCGCCCTTCCATCTTCGGGAAGTGACGGCGTTTTTGTGAAAGGGGGTCGGCCAGCATGCAAAACGGCACGAGGAACCGCTATAACTTGCCTACTAGCCGACCGACCCCACGACCCAGGAGATGCGGCGGACCTGAGCATCATGGGGTATCGACAACTCCTCAACGGGAGCGCTTCTCTTATGAGCCGATAATTTGCGCAGAAATGAAAGAAAATCAACAAATTCTTAATGGTGAAATTTGTTAGCCTGATTCTATGGTTAAAAGTCCAGATTTGGGACATACAAAGATTTGTCGGCTCTGCTTGGGCTTGAAGCCTAGAGTTGGACCATCCCAAGAAATTCGACAATATAACTTAACAACTTACGCCTCCCCTCCCCTTACGTGAGGTGACGTCGCCGCAGTCTATTTGGCCCTTCCGGCGACAGGCATTTTTTATAGTCTCCATTTCATCTTGAGCCAGCGGCCAGACATCCTCAACACTGTCGCAGGTCGACATATCCTCAGCAACGCCGATGGTCCATTTTTGGGCTATTGAGTTGCAAAATTTTCGCCCCGCATTGCATAAGCGAAGATTAAAAATCGGTAACGATTGGCTTACAGCGGTGGAAAACCCGCAAATGGTGCCTATGGCGGCAACTGATTCGTCAGGCGGCTGCGGCGACCACGCGGTTGCGGCCGGTATTCTTGGCCTCGTAAAGGGCCAGATCCGCCTGTTTCATCAGCTGGTCCGGGGTCAGTACCGCCGCAATCCGCGAGGCGATGCCGAAGGAAGCGGTGACGTTCAGCGCTTGGCCGGCGTGTTTCAGCATGAAGGGAGCGCTTTCGATCGCCGCGCGCAGACGCTCGGCTACAGTGGCGGCAATTTCCGGCGAGGTGTCGGGCATCACGACGACGAATTCCTCGCCACCGTAGCGGCAGGCGAGATCGGCGCCACGGATGGTCGAACGGACGCGATTTGCGAATTCGCGCAGCACTTCGTCGCCGCCGTCATGGCCGTAGGTGTCGTTTACCTGCTTGAAGCGATCGATATCGGTGATCAACACCGAAAGAGGTCGGCCCCGGGCCATCGAACGGTTGAAGAGTACGTTCAGATGGTTGTCGAGATAGCGCCGGTTATAAAGGCCGGTCAGCGGATCGGTGACGGCAAGCTCGATCGTCTGCTTGACGCTGGCGCGCAGGCGGTCGTTGTAGCGCTTGCGGCGGATCTGCGTCAGGCTGCGGGCAACAAGCTCGTTGGGATCGACCGGGCGGATGATGTAATCGTTGACGCCGAGATCGAGCGCGCGCACCACCATGTCGTCCGCGCCCTGCTCGGTGATGATCAAAATCGGCAGGAAGCGCGTGCGCTCCAGCGAGCGCAGCTGCGAGCAGAGGCGAAGCGGATCGTAGTCATCGAAATTGGCATTGACGATGACGAGATCGAAGGCGCTTTCGGCCGCCTCGAAGAGGGCAGCCTGCGGATCGGAAAGGGCAAGCACGTCGGCGACCGGCTTCAGCGCCTTGACGAGGCGCTCCTGCGAATTGGCGCGGCCGTCAACGAGCAACACTTGAGCGGTCTCATCGGCGCGGCCCTCGCCTGCTCGCGCGAGGTCGTCGATGCCCATCGTATGGGCGGTATCGGAGCGGATGCGCAGCTCGTCGCTCAACGTCTTCAGCCGCAGCAGGCTCTTCACCCGAGAGATCAGCTGCAGATCGTTGACCGGCTTGGTGAGGAAATCATCGGCGCCAGCCTTCAGGCCGCGCACGCGATCGGCCGGCTGGTCGAGCGCGGTGACCATGACGACTGGAATATGGGCTGTCTTCTGGCTCGCCTTCAGCCGTTCGCAGACCTCGAAACCGTCTATGCCGGGCATCATGATGTCGAGCAGGATGAGATCGACCTGGTTGCGCTCGCAGATCGCCAGCGCCGTGTAGCCGTCGGCTGCGGTCATCACGTCGAAATACTCCGCGAGCAGCCGCGCCTCAAGCAGCTTCACGTTGGCCGGAATATCGTCAACCACCAGTATTCGCGCAGTCATAAGTGTCTTTCCGATGCGTCAAGCATCGCCCAGATAGGTCTTGATCGTCTCGATGAATTTTGGAACCGAGATCGGCTTGGAAACATAGGCCTCGCAGCCGCCCTGGCGGATCCGCTCCTCGTCGCCCTTCATCGCGAAAGCCGTGACGGCGATGACGGGAATCACATGCAGCTCGTCGTCTTCCTTCAGCCATTTGGTGACTTCGAGGCCTGAGACCTCGGGAAGCTGAATGTCCATGAGGATGAGATCGGGGCGATGCTTGCGCGCCAGATCCAGCGCCTCCATGCCGTTTCGGGTCTGGATCGTGGTATAACCGGACGCCTCGATGAGGTCGCGAAAGAGCTTCATGTTGAGCTCGTTATCTTCTACAATCATCACCTGTTTGGGCATGACAAGCTGTCCCTACGTCCGTTCGCGCAGCGGTTCGTCCCATGAGAAAGGCACATGCGGACAAAAGCTGCGTGAAACCGATAGCGCACGCTACCGGTATTTGGTTGAAGAAAAGGTAACTTACCCCGCGAAATGCAAAGCAACTTCAAGACATCGAAACAACTGGCAGCCGACCCGCACGAGACGGCGATTGCCGTGCTCGGCTGGCTTGCCGGCGATCCCGACATGTTCGGCCGCTTTCTCGCCCTGACGGGTGTGGCGCCCGGCCAGGTGCGCAACGCCGTCAACGATCCGGGATTTCTCGCCGGCATGATGGATTTCCTGATGAACCACGAACCGACGGCCTTGGCCTTCTGCGCGGCAAGCGGCATAAGCCCGGAGACGGTGACCGCCGCCTGGCGGCATTTCTCTTCGCCGGGCCTCGATTCCGGAGAATACTGACCGTGACCTCCGGGGAATTCGACATCTCGCATATTCGCCTCGGCGAACGGCCGCTGATCGTCTGCGACGTCGACGACGTCGTGCTGCAGTTCATCGGTCCCTTCCAGCTTTTCCTCGAGAGCCAGGGGCATGCGTTTCTGCCGCGATCGTTCCGGCTTCACGGCAACATCGTCTCGCAGGCGGATGGCACGGAGATCGAGGATCAGCAGGTCAGTCGGCTGATCGAGGAGTTCTTCGAAGCGCAGGAGCAGTGGCAGACGCCGCTCGATCGCGTCGTCGAAACGCTCGACCGGCTTTCCGAAGAGGCCGATGTGCTTTTCCTGACGGCCATGCAGCCGCGGTTCCAGGACCAGCGCCGTCGCCTGCTCGACAGGATGGGCCTGCTTTTTCCGCTGCTTGCCACCGAACAGCCCAAGGGGCCGATCGTTCACGCCTTGCATGCCAGCCGCTCCCTTCCCGTCGTCTTCATCGATGATATGGCGCGCAATCTGCATTCCGTCAGGGATCACGTCGCCGATTGCCTGCTCATTCATCTGATGCCGAACTCACCTGTCCATCGTTTCGCACCGGCGGCCGCCGATGACATTACCCGCGCTACCGACTGGACGCATGTGGCCGAACTCATCGAGGCGCATTTTCTGTCCGGCGCGGTCACTCGCGCAGTTCCAGCCGCATGAGCGGACGGCCGTCCTTGCGCCGCGCCACCGTTTCGAAACCGGCGGCATCAAAGATCGCCGTCGAACCGATGCAGAGCGTCACGGATTTCGACTGCTTCACATGATCGATCGGGCAGGCTTCGAGCAGCCGCGCTCCCTGGCGCCGGGCATGATCAATCGCGGCGGCGAGCAGGTGATGGCTCATTCCCTTGCCGCGCAGTTTGGGCAGCAGGAAAAAGCAACTGACGGCCCAGATGGACGGATCATGCGCATCGTCTTCCTCCAGCGGCCGCGAGACGGTGCGCGGCGAATTGAACTGTGGCACGTCATGACGCGGCCCGACCTGCACCCAGGCGACCGGCGCGCCGTCGGCATAACAGAGGATGCCCGGCGGCGGGCCTGCCTTGATCCGCTCCCGGATATGCGCCTTGCGCTCGTCGGGCGCCATCTCGGTCCTGATCGCATGCGGCAGGCGCAACGCAACGCACCAGCAGTTATAGAAGGCACCCTGCGGCCCGAACAGGATTTCGAAGTCGTCCCAGCGCTCTGAGGTGACCGGCTCGAAACGAAGGTCGTTATCCAAAGGCAAAGCTCCCGCGTCTCTTGTGACTCGGAAGCTTAAGGCGTAATGTCCCGGCGTTCAATCTTTGTTCTCATCATGACGCCTGCGCCTGACAAGACACCCGGCTTTTGTCGCGACTGCCTTGCCGAGCAGAAGGGCGAGGCGCGCCGTTGCGTTTCCTGCGGCAGCCCCCGTCTCGTACGCCATCGTGAACTCTACGCATTGACGCTTGCGCATATCGATTGCGACGCCTTCTACGCAGCAGTGGAGAAACGCGACAATCCGGAACTTGCCGACAAGCCCGTCATCATCGGCGGCGGCAAACGCGGCGTGGTGTCCACCGCTTGTTATATCGCCCGCATCCACGGCGTGCGGTCGGCCATGCCGATGTTCAAGGCGCTGGAGGCGTGCCCGCAGGCGATCGTCATCCGCCCCGACATGGAAAAATATGTCCGGGTCGGGCGGCAGGTGCGGACCATGATGCAGGATCTGACGCCGCTGGTGCAGCCGCTGTCGATCGACGAGGCCTTTCTGGAGCTTGGCGGCACCGAGAGGCTGCATCACGATCCGCCGGCGCGCACGCTCGCCAAATTCGCCCGCCGCGTCGAAAAGGAAATCGGCATCACCGTTTCGGTCGGGCTTTCCTACTGCAAATTTCTCGCCAAGGTCGCCTCCGACCTGCAGAAGCCGCGCGGCTTTTCCGTCATCGGCCGTGAGGAAGCGGTCGAATTCCTGGCGCCGCGTCCGGTCACCACGATCTGGGGCGTCGGCAAGGCTTTTGCGGCGACGCTGGAAGCGGACGGCATCCGCACCATCGGCCAGTTGCAGCAGATGGAGGAGAACGACCTGATGCGCCGCTATGGCAGCATCGGCCAGCGGCTCGCACGGCTGTCGCGCGGCATCGACGACCGCGAGGTGCATCTCAACGATGCGGCCAAAAGCGTTTCGTCCGAGACGACCTTTTTCGACGACATCTCGCGTCACGAGGAGCTGGTGCCGATCCTGCGCAACCTCTCCGAAAAGGTCTCCTGGCGGCTGAAGAAAAGCGGCATTGCCGGCCAGACCGTGGTGCTGAAGATGAAGAGCGCCGATTTCAAATCGCGCACCCGCAACCGCAAGCTCGAAGACCCGACCCAGCTTGCCGACAAGATCTTCCGCACTGGGCTCGAGCTTCTCGAAAAAGAGACCGACGGCACGAAGTTCCGACTGCTCGGCATCGGCGTCACCGATCTCGGCGACGCCGCCCGCGCAGATCCGCCCGACCTCATCGACCAGCAATCGGGCCGGCGGGCGGCCGCCGAAGCGGCGATGGACAAGCTGCGCGACAAGTTCGGCACGAAGACGGTCGAGACCGGCTACACCTTCGGCAGCGGCAAGCGCGATCACTAGCGCGTGAGGGCAACATCAAGCCCGGCCTATAAAATCTTCCTTAAACTTCGTCCCATAATCTGCCGGGCAGTATTGCGTATGGTTGGGTATCATGTTCTCGCGTCTCGTCTTCGGCCTCGGCTTGCTGTCGGCCACCGCACTCGTGCACCCTGCTCTCGCTGCGGATGCGCGCACGCTGCAGATCATCGTCTCGAAGGACAAGCAGTCGCTTGCGGTCTATGATGGCACCGAGGTCGTCGCGACCTCGAAGGTCTCGACCGGCAAGGACGGTCACACGACGCCGAGCGGCATCTTCTCGGTGCTCGAGAAGCAGAAATACCACGAATCCAATCTCTATTCGGCCGCCCCGATGCCGTTCATGCAACGACTGACCTGGTCCGGCATCGCGCTGCATGAATCGAATTCGGTGCCGCGTTATCCAGCCTCGCATGGCTGCGTGCGTATGCCCGGCGCCTTCGCCAAAATGCTCTATGGCATGACCGACCCCGGTGTTCCCGTCATCATCAGCGACGGCGAAGTCGTGCCGCAGCCGATCGACCACCCGACCCTTTTCCATCCCGACGCACCGGCGGCCATGCCGCTGCTTTCGGATGTGGAGCTGCGGCCCTCCATGCCCGACAGCCCCGGGATACCAGTGCAGGTGGCAATGAACGACACGGCTGCGATGCCGATGCCGGCAATACAGCCGGCCGCAACACCCGAACCCGAACCGCCGTCCGAGCCGATCAGCATGCTGATCACGCGCCGGACGCTGCGCGAGACGGTGATCGACATCCAGACCCTGCTCAACCAGCTCGGCTTTTCCGCCGGCGATCCGGACGGCTTGCTCGGCCCGTCGACCGTGCAGGCGATCAAGGATTTCAGGGCGCTGCGGCCGGCGGAATTTGCCGGCGACAGGAGCCTGGTCTCCGACACGCTCCTCAAGGAAGTCTATGCCGCAACCGGCAAGGGTGCGCCGCCGAATGGTGTCATCATGGTGCGGCAGGCCTTCAAGCCGATCTTCGAAGCGCCGGTGACGATCGCCGATCCGGGCTTGGCGCTCGGCACACATTTCTTCACGCTGCACGCGGTCGATGAAAAGGCCGGTACGGCGGACTGGCTCGGCATCACGCTCGAGAACAATCTCTCCCGCGAGACGATGAAGCGGCTCGGCATCACCAATCAGGAAAGCTCGATCGTCACGGGCAAGCCGATCGCCCGTTCACTCAGCCGCATCACGATCCCCGACGAGACCCGCCGCAGGATCGATGCGCTGATCGCGCCCGGCTCGACACTGACGATCTCCGATACCGGCCTCGGCCGGGAGACCGGCGAAGGCACGGATTTCATCACGATCACCCGCGGGTGACGCGGGGCTGATCAAACCAGTTCGACGTCGACAACGCCGGGGGCGGCGCGAAGGGCGGCGGCGATCTCAGGGGTGATGCGGTATTTCTCCGGCAGCGCCACCTCCACCTCGCGTTTGCCCTCCTCCTTGATGACGATGAAGGAAACGAGGCCGTCGCCCCTGGCGTTCAAGTGGCCGGCGACCATCCTGAGCGGCCCGGAATCCCTGACATAGACGCGCAGCGCCTTCTGCATCTGCAGCGACTTTTCCTCCAGCGACTGAATCGTCTGGATGCGCAGGCCGATGCCCTCCGGCCGCTCCTCGCCGGTGGCCGTCAGCACGAAGGATTTGCCGGATTCGAGCACGTCGCGATACTGGTTCAGCATTTCCGAAAACAGCACCGCTTCGAACTGGCCGGAAGAATCCGAAAAGACGATAATGCCCATCTTGTTGCCGGTGCGGGTCTTGCGCTCCTGCTTGGAGATGACGGTGCCGGCAAGCCGGGCATTGGCCGCGCCCTGTTTGATCGCTTGGGAAAATTCGGCAAAGGTCTGCACCCGCATCTTCTGCAGGATGTTGTTGTAGGAATCGAGCGGGTGGGCCGTGAGATAGAAGCCCAACACCTGGAATTCCTTCAGCAGCCGCTCCGAGGGGAGCCAGGGCGAGAACGGCGGCAGCGAGATTTTCTCCGGTCCCGTGGTCAGCGTGCTGCCGAAAATGTCCGACTGGCCGCTCAGCTTGTTCTCCTGGGCGCGCTGGGCATAACCGAGGATGCGGTCGAGGCCGGCGGCTAGCTGGGCGCGGTCCATATCGAAACAATCGAAGGCGCCGGCATAGATCAGGCTTTCGAGCACGCGGCGATTGACCTGGCGCGGATCGATGCGCAGGCAGAAATCCTCGATGCTGGCGAAGGGCTTATCGCCACGCACCGCGACGATATGGTCGACGGCGGATTCGCCGACGCCTTTGAGGGCGGCGAGCGCGTAGTAGATGCGGTTGTCGCCGGTTTCGAAATGGCGGAAGGAGGTCTGCACCGAGGGTGCGATCACCTCGATGCCAAGGCGCTTGGCATCCTGGCGGAAATCATTGACCTTTTCCGTATTGGACATGTCGAGCGTCATCGAGGCGGCGAGGAATTCGACCGGATAATGCGCCTTCATGTAGGCCGTCTGGTAGGAGACGATGGCGTAGGCGGCGGCATGCGACTTGTTGAAGCCGTAATTGGCGAACTTCGCCAGCAGTTCGAAGATATTGTCGGCCTGCGGCTTCGACACACCGTTCTTGACGGCGCCGACGACGAAGCGCTCGCGCTGCTGGTCCATCTCGGCCTTGATCTTCTTGCCCATGGCGCGGCGCAGAAGGTCGGCTTCACCCAGCGAATAACCGGACAGGACCTGGGCGATCTGCATCACCTGCTCCTGGTAGACGATGACGCCTTGCGTTTCCTTGAGCAGGTGGTCGATCATCGGATGGATCGATTCCAGCTCTTCGTCACCGTGCTTGCGGGCATTGTAGGTCGGGATGTTCTCCATCGGGCCCGGACGATAGAGCGCCACCAGCGCGATGATGTCCTCGATGCAGTCCGGCTTCATGCCGATCAGCGCCTTGCGCATGCCGGCACTTTCCACCTGGAACACGCCGACCGTTTCACCGCGCGACAGCATCTCGTAGGTCTTCTTGTCGTCGAGAGGAATGGCCGCGAGATCGACCTTGATGCCGAGCTTGGCGACGAAATCGACAGCGACCTTCAGCACCGTCAGCGTCTTCAGACCGAGGAAGTCGAACTTGACCAGGCCGGCCTGCTCGACCCATTTCATGTTGAACTGGGTGACCGGCATATCGGAGCGCGGATCGCGATACATCGGCACCAGCTTGGAAAGCGGGCGGTCGCCGATGACGATGCCGGCGGCATGGGTCGAGGCGTGGCGGTAAAGTCCCTCGATCTTCTGGGCGATATCGAGCAGGCGCGCGACAACCGGTTCCTTAGCCGCCTCCTCCTGCAGCTTCGGCTCCTCTTCGATCGCTTTGGACAGCGGGGTCGGATTGGCCGGGTTGTTCGGCACCAGTTTGCAGATCTTGTCGACCTGGCCGTAAGGCATTTCCAGCACGCGGCCGACGTCGCGAAGGGCGGCGCGCGCCTGCAGCGAACCGAAGGTGATGATCTGCGCCACCTGCTCGCGGCCATACTTGGCCTGGACGTAGCGGATCACCTCTTCGCGGCGGTCCTGGCAGAAGTCGATGTCGAAGTCCGGCATCGAGACGCGTTCGGGATTGAGGAAGCGCTCGAAGAGCAGCGAAAAACGCAAGGGATCGACGTCGGTGATCGTCAAGGCATAGGCGACCAGCGAACCGGCGCCCGAGCCGCGGCCGGGACCGACGGGAATGTCATGCTGCTTGGCCCATTTGATGAAGTCGGCAACGATCAGGAAGTAGCCGGGAAACCGCATGCGTTCGATAACGCTGAGCTCGAAATCCAGCCGCTCGCGATAATCCTTCTCCTCGTAACCCGGCGACATGCCGAGCGTTGCAAGCCGCATGTCCAGCCCTTCGACCGCCTGGCGGCGCAGCTCGCTCGCCTCGGCGCGTTCGGCCTCCTCGGCATCGTCGGTCGCACCGGTGAAACGCGGCAGGATCGGCTTTCTGGTCTTCAGCACGAAGGAGCAGCGCCTGGCGATCTCGATGGTATTTTCGAGCGCTTCCGGCAGGTCGGCGAAGAGCTTGGCCATCTCGGCCCGGCTCTTCAGGTAGTGATCGGGCGTCAGGCGAAAGCGGCTGTCGTCGGAGACGATGGCGTTGTGCGCGACCGCCATCAGCGCATCATGGGCATCGTAATCGTCGCGCGTCGGAAAGAAGGCCTCGTTGGTCGCAACCAGCGGCAGGTCGTGGGCATAGGCAAGCCCGACAATCTTCTGCTCGTGCCGCTTGTCGTAGGTGCCGTGGCGCTGCAGCTCGACATAGAGCCTGTCGCCGAAGAGACGCTTCAGCAAGAGCAGCCGGGCCTCCGCCTGGGCGGGATGTCCTTCCCTGATCGCCATGTCGACCGGGCCGGTCGGGGCGCCGGTCAATGCGATCAGCCCTTCCGTGCCGGCCTCTTCCAACCAGGAGGCTTTGATATGAACGGCCTGGTTGCTTTCGCCGCCGAGATAGGCCCGGCTGACGAGATCGACGAGCCGTTCGTAGCCGGCATCGGTCGCGGCGAGAAGAACGATCGACGGCAGCTTGACCAGGGCTTGCTGGCCGCCGCGCTTTTCCGTTTCCAACCCATCTCCCATGTCGATCGAGACCTGACAGCCGATGATCGGCTGCAGGCCCTCGTCCATCGCCTTCTGGGAGAATTCGAGGGCGACGAACAGATTGTTGGTGTCGGTGATCGCAATCGCCGGCTGGCTGTCGCCGGTCGCCTTGTAGAGGATCTTCTTCAGCGGCAGAGCGCCCTCGAGAAGCGAATAGGCGGAATGGACCCTCAGGTGGATGAAACCCGGCGTGCCGCCGGTCGCCTCACCCGTTGAACCCTTTGCCGTGTCCGCCATGACATGCCTTCCCAATCACCCGAATGAATCGGACGCATTGTCGGCATAGAGGGCGATGATGTCCAGAAGAAGTCCCACCTCCGGACCGCATGATTGCCATGCGGTCCCCTGAAAACTTTAGATCGCCATCACGATGAGCGAGAAGCTGGCAACGAACATTGCGATGGAGGTGAATGCTGCGATATCACGGATCATGTCAGTCATCGGGCTCTCCTTTACTCGTTATGTTTTCAATTTGTTCCATGTATGTTCTGTTGTCAACAGGAATCTTTTCCTTCTTTCTTGCGTGTGGAAAATCCCGGATGCGCGCGGCGAACCGCACGAACTGGCACTTGTTGTGATCTGGGGCCGCCATGCCCTTGCCCCGCCCCCACAGACCAGACATCGTGTTCGGGCGGCCGCCTTCCCCTCAAAGTGATGCGCTTATTCCACCAGAAGTTCTCTTTTTGTTCTTTACATGTCGCGACCTATTTGCCAGCATCGGGCCGAAGGGAGAACGACATGCTCGACATTGCGATGCTGAATGAATTCATCGTGGAGGCGAAGGCTGCGACCTATGTCGGGGGCGGCGTGCCGCGCGCGCCGTGCCGGCCGGGTTCCCACGATATCGGTTACGAACGCGGTGACTGGCGCTATCTCGACAGCTATTTCGGCGGCACCGATTTCGCCGGGCAGGAAGTGGTGTGGTTTGCCGGAGAGCCCGCCTGGGCGATGAATTATTTCGGCTGCGTCATTGCGCCTGAGCTCATCGACGGCACAGCAGCCGGAGCGGTGATCAAGGCTGCACTTTCGGCGATGTATCGAGAGGGCCGGTTTCTGGACGGCATGGAATTCGATCATCCGTTCGGCCGCTATATCGATAGCAGCGAAGGCGGCTGTGCGCGGTTCACCGGCCATGAACGCATCATGGTCGACGGCCAGAAGGCCTATGCGCTCGATTATCGCGGCGGGCTGGTCATCCCCTGAGCACAGCCTCAGAAATCAACGATCTTGCCGTCGGAGATCGTGACGCGCCGATCCATGCGGCGGGCAAGCTCGTGATTGTGGGTGGCGATCAGGGCGGCAAGGCCGGACTGGCGCACCAGCGCTTCCAGCGCGTCGAAGACGTAGCTTGCCGTTTCCGGGTCGAGATTGCCGGTCGGCTCATCGGCAAGAAGCAGGGTCGGCGCATTGGCGACGGCGCGGGCGATCGCAACGCGCTGCTGCTCGCCTCCGGAAAGCTCGCCCGGGCGGTGCGAACCACGATGGCCGATGCGCATATAATCGAGAAGCTGGCCGGCCCGCTCTCCGGCTTCCTTCCAGGAAAGCCCGGCGATCAGCTGCGGCATCATGATGTTTTCGAGCGCCGAGAATTCCGGCAGCAGGTGGTGGAACTGGTAGACGAACCCGATTTCGCTGCGGCGGATCGCGGTACGTTTATCGTCGCTCAGGCCGTCACAGGCATGGCCATTGATGTTGACTTCACCGCCGTCCGGATGCTCCAGGAGGCCGGCGACATGCAGCAGCGTCGATTTGCCGGTGCCGGAAGGGGCGACGAGAGCGACGATTTCGCCTTTCGATATCGAAAAATCTGCGCCCTTCAGGATCGGGAGTAGCGTATCGCCCTGCCCGTAATGGCGCTCGACGCCGGTAAGCTTGAGAACGACGTTGCGTTTCATGAAGGCGGCATTCCTTATTCGTAGCGCAGGGCCTGCACCGGATCGAGCTTTGAGGCACGCCAGGCGGGGAAAATGGTCGCAATGAAGGACAGCGTCAGCGCCATGACGACGATCGAGATCGTTTCGCTGAGATCCATTTCGGCCGGCAGCTGGCTGAGGAAATAGACCTGCGGATTGAAGAGTACGGTGCCTGATATCCAGGAGAAGAACTGGCGGACAGATTCGATGTTGACGCAGACGAGAACGCCGAGCAGAACGCCGGCAATAGTGCCGACGATGCCGATCGCTGCCCCGGTCATGAAGAAGATGCGCATGATCGCACCGGCGGTGGCGCCCATGGTGCGCAGAATGGCGATATCGCTGCCCTTGTCCTTCACCAGCATGATGAGGCCGGAAATGATATTCAGCGCCGCGACAAGCACGATCAGCGTCAAGATCATGAACATGACGTTGCGCTCGACCTGGAGTGCGGAGAAGAAGGTCTGGTTGCGCTGGCGCCAGTCGGTAATGGCGATCTGGCGGCCGGCCGCCTCCTCCACCTTGGGCCTGAGATCGTCGATATCGTCCGGATTGTCGACGAAGAGCTCGATCGACTGCACCAGCCCCTCGGCGTTGAAATAGAGCTGCGCTTCCTCGAGCGGCATGAAGATGATCGAGGAGTCATATTCCGACATGCCGATCTCGAAGAGGCCTGAGATCTTGTAGGACTTGATGCGCGGGCTGACGCCCATCGGCGTGATGTCACCATCTGGCGACGTCAGCGTAATGAGATCGCCGACGCGCAGACCGAGCTGGTCGGCCATGCGGGTGCCGATCAGCACACCGTCGCCGGAGGCATAGCCGACCATATCGCCGGATTTGATGTTGTCGGAGATCGTCTTGAGCTTGGTCAGGTCGTCGGCGCGGGCGCCGCGCACCAGCGCGCCGGTGCTGCCACCGGCCTGGGCGGAAGCGAGCACCTGGCCCTCCACCAAGGGCAGCGCCATCTTGACGCCGGGTACGGCGGCGAGCTTGCCGCTGAGAGCGGGATAATCGGTGAAGGGGCCGTCGACCGGCTGGACGATCATGTGGCCGTTAATGCCGAGAATGCGCGAAACGAGCTCGGTGCGGAAGCCGTTCATAACGGCCATGACGATGATCAACGTCGCAACGCCCAGCATGATGCCGACGAAGGAGAAGCCGGCGATTACCGAGATGAAGGCCTCCTTGCGGCGGGCGCGCAGATAACGCCACGCCACGAGGCGTTCGAAGGTGGAAAATGGCTTGCCAGCCGGACCCAAGCCGGATTTTGAACTCCGGTCCACTGCTGCCTCTGCCATTTCGCCTCCGTTTCCTTAAGCCACGAACCGGTTGATCGCCGCTTCGATGGTCATCGTTTCGCGGGCGCCGGTCTTGCGGTCCTTCACTTCAACTTCGCCGTTGGCGACCGCGCGCGGGCCGGCGATGATCTGGACGGGCACGCCGATCAGGTCGGCGGTCGCGAATTTCGTACCGGCCCGATCGTCGGTATCGTCGTAGAGCACATCCTTGCCGGCCTTGCTCAGCGCGGCATAGATCAGCTCGCAGGTATCGTCGCAGGCCTGATCGCCCGCCTTCATGTTGATCACCACGACATCGAAGGGCGCGACCGATGCCGGCCAGATGATTCCGTTGTCGTCATGCGATGCTTCGATGATGGCGGGAACAAGGCGTGTCGGCCCGATACCATAGGAACCCATGTGGACGAAGTGTTCCTTGCCGTCCGGTCCCTGCACTTTTGCGCCCATCGGCTCGGAATATTTGGTGCCGAAATAGAAGATGTGGCCGACCTCGATACCACGCGCCGAAAGCCGGTCGCCTTCGGGAACGGCGTTGAAAGCCGCCTCATCGTGCATTTCCGAGGTCGCCGCATAGAGCGAGGTCCACTTGTCGAAGATCGCCTGCAGGCCCTCGACGCTGTCGAAATCGGTGTGTTCGCCGGGAATATCGAAACCGACGAAATCCTTGTGGCAGAAGACTTCGGATTCGCCGGTGTCGGCGAGGATGATGAACTCATGGCTGAGATTGCCGCCGATCGGGCCGGTGTCGGCGCGCATCGGAATGGCGCGCAGGCCCAACCGATCGAAGGTTCTGAGATAGGCGGCGAACATCTTATTGTAGGAATGCTCCGCCCCTTCGCGCGTCAGATCGAAGGAATAGGCGTCCTTCATCATGAATTCGCGCGAGCGCATGGTGCCGAAGCGCGGACGGATCTCGTCGCGGAATTTCAGCTGGATGTGATAGAGATTGAGCGGCAGGTCCTTGTAGGATTTGACGGAAGAGCGGAAAATATCCGTTACCATCTCCTCGTTGGTGGGGCCGTAAAGCATCGGCCGATCCTGGCGGTCCTTGATGCGCAGCATCTCCTTGCCGTAGGCGTCATAGCGGCCGCTTTCCTGCCAGAGTTCGGCCGATTGCAGCGTCGGCATCGACAGCTCGATGGCGCCCGCGCGGTTCTGCTCGTCGCGGATAATGGCGTTGACCTTGTCGAGCACGCGCTTGCCGAGCGGCAGCCAGGAATAGATGCCCTGCGACTGCTGACGGATCATGCCGGCGCGCAGCATCAGCCGGTGGGAGACGATTTCCGCCTCCTTGGGATTTTCCTTGAGGATGGGCATGAAAAAGCGAGACAGACGCATGGCGGATTCCGAAGCAGTTGAGATCCCGCAGCAAGCGGAATCGAAGGCAATTGTTGATGTGGGAGCGTTCATAGCCGCTTCGCGGCAGGAAGGAAACCCGCAACGGATGTTGGCAACCTCCCGGAAGCGCATGTTCGCACCCGCAAAATGAACGGGCCAGAAAAAGCGCGTGTTTATAAGGACTTGAACGAAAATCTTGTCAACAGAAAAATTTTGCTAGAGTGTAGCAAAAATGCAAAAAAAGCTGATGACAAAGCCCAATGTTTGAGCTAGCTTTAGCTCACAAAACAGGCAGGAAGGATAAATTCTTGCCGAATTCGCGGTCAAGTCTTGGGAGGATCAGATCTTAGGCGCGCTCGTCGCAGCCCCGGCAACGGTTACAGATCACGCGATACTTAAAACAAGGCTTCTAGCCTTGTTTTTTTTTGGCTTTTCGGCTCCCCACCTCATCCACGAAACCCGCAGCTTCCGTAGGGGATGATCCTCATTCCGTTACGTCAGCTCTGTGCCGCAACAGCATGACGCCGGTATGACGAAATTCGCTTTTCAATAGATTTGCATATGCTCAAAGTTTGAGCAAAAGCCACACTTCAATAGAAGCTGGGACCGAGTTGCGGCAGGGCGTCGAAGCCCCAACCGAAATAGGTGTCGCAAACGTACCAGAGGCCGTAGATCACAGCCGAAATCAGCGTCGTCAGCGAAAAGACGAAAGCGGCGCGAAACCGGGCGGGCGCACTCGGAACGGTGCCGAGCACCACATCATTGTCTTCCGCCTGGGTGCGCAGACCGATCGGCAGAACGGCGAAAAGCGTCATCCACCAGATGATGAAGTAGACGGCAAATCCCTGAAGAAAGATCTCGAGCATTATCGGTCCCGTTGATGTCGCGCTGATATCGCGTCCTTATACGGCGGAATGGCGACCAACTCAAAGCGAACGAAGCGTTTAGTCGCCTTCGGGTCACTCTGCCGCAGCAGGAGTCAGGCCTGTTCGAGTTCGATCAGCGTGCCAAAGAAATCCTTGGGATGCAGAAATAGCACAGGCTTGCCATGCGCGCCGGTCTTCGGCTTGATATCGCCGAGCACTCTGGCACCCGCCTCGACCAGCCGGTCACGGGCGAGAAGAATATCGTCCACCTCGTAGCAGATGTGGTGCATGCCGCCGGACGGGTTCTTTTCGAGGAAGGCTGCGATCGGCGAAGTTTCACCCAGCGGCTGCAACAATTCGACCTTGGTGTTCGGCAGTTCGACGAAGACGACGGTGACGCCGTGCTCCGGCAGAGCCTGCGGCTGCGATACCGCAGCCCCTAGCGTGTCGCGATAGGCGGCCGTCGCCACTGCCAGATCGGGAACGGCGATGGCGATATGGTTGACCCGGCCGAGCATGATCAGACCTTGGTGACGAAGGCGGTGACGACGGGCTTCTTACCCCAGGCGTGATTGGCGGCCGAGCGGATGGCGCGGCGCACGGCCTCCTGCAGCATGTCGATATCCTTGCGGCGGGCGCGCGGAATGCTTTCGATGGCGCTGACCGCCGCGTCGAACAGCGTATCTTCCATCTCCTCGCCCTCGTCGTCATAGACCGGCAGGCCGATCGACACGAGATCGGGATCGCCGACGATGTCATAGCGGGCGTCGAGCACGACGTTGACGGCGACATGGCCGACATAGGAGAGCTTCTTGCGCTCGCCGATGCCCATCTCGTCGAAATCGCCGATCAGCGTGCCGTCCTTATAGATGCGTCCATGCGGCGCTTCGCCGATCACCTCGACGGGACCGGGCGCCAGTCGCAGGATATCGCCGTTGCGCACCCGCGGAACGATCGCGATCCCGGATTGCTCGGCCAATTCCTTGTGCGCCGTCAGATGCGTCGCCTCGCCATGCACCGGCACGACGATCTTCGGCCGCGTCCACTCATACATCCGCTGCAACTCGTTGCGGCGGGGATGGCCGGACACGTGGACCAGCGCCTCCGTGTCGGTGATGATGTGCACGCCCTGCTCGACGAGGCCGTTCTTGATATCCTGGATCGCCTTCTCGTTGCCGGGAATGGCGCGCGAGGAAAAGACGACGATATCGCCTGCCGCAAAAGCCACATTGCGCATCTCGTCGCGGGAGAGCTTGGCAAGGGCCGCCCGTGCCTCGCCCTGACTGCCGGTCAGGATGACGACGACCTTGTCGCGCGGGATATAGCCGTATTCCTCCTCGGAGATGAAGGGCTTCACGCCTTCCATCAGGCCGATATCCTGGGCGACATCAACGACGCGCTTCAGCGAGCTGCCGAGCAACAGCACTTCGCGGCCGGCCGCTTCGGCGGCCTCGGCAACGGTGCGGATGCGCCCGACATTCGACGAGAAGGTGGTGATCGCCACCCTGCCCTCGGCATTCTCGATGATCTTGCGCAGGCTTTCGGACACATCCTTCTCGGAAGGCGAAACACCGTCGCGCAGTGCATTGGTGGAATCGCACATCAGCGCCAGCACGCCCTCGTCGCCGAGCTGGCGGAAACGTGTCTCGTCGGTCAGCGGCCCGAGCGAAGGCTCGTGGTCGATCTTCCAGTCGCCGGTATGGATGACGTTGCCAACCGGCGTACGGATCATCAGCGACATCGGCTCGGGGATCGAATGGTTGACGGCCACGCCTTCAATGCTGAAGGGGCCGACATTGATCGTATCGCCTGCCTTAAACGGCGTCACCGGCACTTCGCCGATCGTCGCCTTCTCGAAATTGCGCTTGGCTTCGAGCAACCCTGATGTAAAGCCCGAGGCATAGACCGGCACATTGAGGCCGGGCCAGAGATCGGCCAGCGCCCCGTAATGGTCTTCATGCGCGTGGGTGATGATGATCGCCTTGAGGTTCTTGCGCTCGCTGGCGAGGAAGCGGATATCGGGCAGCACGAGGTCGACGCCCGGCAGGTCGGGGCCGGGAAAGGTGACGCCGCAATCGACCATGATCCACTGGCGATGCTCGGGCGGGCCGTAGCCATAAAGAGCGAGATTCATGCCAATCTCGCCAACGCCGCCCAGAGGCAGGAATACCAGTTCGTCCTGTTTCGCCATAATTTTCGTTTGTTCCGCTATCCAAAAAACACATCCCCGGCGGCAATGGGCATTATCCTGCCAGCGCCGGTATCGAGCATCAACAAGCCATTATCATCAATTCCGGCGAATTGTCCGGAAATCGATCGGTCCGGCAAATTCACCGTAATCTTTTCGCCGATGCCGCAGGCGATGGCGCGCCAGCGCGCCGTGATCTCGCCGATACCGCGGCCCTCGTCCCATAGATCAAGCACTTCAGCCATTGCGGCGAAGAGATGGGCAAAGAGCTCCTCCGGAGAGGCCGCACTTCCCTGCTGACGCAGGCAGGTGACGGGGTAGAGCGGATTATCGGGCATCACCGAGACATTGATGCCGATACCGACGATCAGCGCGTAACGACCATCCGGCAGCCCCTCGCCTTCGACGAGGATGCCGCAGGTCTTCTTTCGGCCGACAAGAATATCGTTCGGCCATTTGACCTCGAGTGGCTCGGCGCCCGGAGGCAGCACCATGCGGATCGCCTGGTGTACGGCAACGGCAACGGCCAGCGGCAGGGAGCTCAGGCGCTCCATCGGCGCCGGGTCGATCAGCAGAAGCGAAGCGTAGAGATTGCCGCGTTCGGAAACCCAGAGCCTGCCGCGGCGGCCGCGGCCGCCGGTCTGTCTTTCGGCGGTCACCCAGAGATTGCCGCCGTCGCCCGCCCGAGCCCGGGCGAGGCATTCGCTGTTGGTGGACGACGTCTCCGACAGAGCCTCGTGCCTGAAATCGCCGAGCGATATCCGGCGCCGCCCGTCGGAAGCCATCAAAAGAGCGTCGCGGCGGCAAGCTCTGCCGCGCCACCGATCGGACCGCCGATGAGGACATAGACGGTGACGAACAGGCCGGAGAGACCGAAGACCAGACGCAGCGCACCGGAGACACGGGCGAATTCGCCAGTCGCTTCATCGAACCACATCAGCTTGATGACCCGCAGATAGTAGTACGCGCCGACGACCGAGGCGAGAACGCCGATGATGGCAAGCGCATAGAGCTTGGCTTCGATGGCGGCGACGAAGACGAAGTACTTGGCGAAGAAGCCGGCGAGCGGCGGGATGCCGGCGAGCGAGAACATCAGCGCCGTCAGCACCACGGCCATGAACGGGTTCGTTGTGGAAAGGCCGGCGAGATCGTCGACATTCTCGACGACGGTGCCGTCCTTGCGGCGCATCGACATGATGATCGCGAAGGTGCCGAGCGTCATGACCATGTAGATGACCATGTAAAGCATGACACCGGTGACGCCGGTCTGGTTGCCGGCGGCAAGGCCGACCAGCGCATAACCCATGTGACCGATCGAGGAATAGGCCATCAGTCGCTTGATGTTCTTCTGGCCGATGGCGGCAAACGAGCCGAGCAGCATCGAGGCGATCGAGATGAAGACGACGACCTGCTGCCAGTCCGCCAGAACCGGCTGGAAGGCGGTGATGACGATACGGGTCATCATCGCCATGGCGGCAACCTTGGGGGCTGCGGCAAGGAAGGCGGTCACCGGCGTCGGCGCGCCTTCATACACGTCGGGCGTCCACATGTGGAAGGGAACGGCCGAAATCTTGAAGGCGATGCCGGCGAGGATGAAGACCAGGCCGAAGATGAGGCCGAGCGAACGCGCACCCTCGACCGACAGCGCCTGGGCGATCTCGGAGAAGTGGGTGTGGCCGGTGAAGCCATAGACCAGCGACATGCCGTAGAGCAGCATGCCGGAGGACAGCGCGCCGAGGACGAAATATTTCAGCCCTGCTTCGGTCGACTTCAGGCTGTCACGGTTGATCGCGGCGACGACATAAAGCGCCAGCGACTGCAGTTCCAGCGCCAGATAGAGCGAGATCAGGTCGTTGGCCGAGATCATCAGCAGGATGCCGAGGGTCGCAAGCACCAGCAGGACCGGGAACTCGAACTTGTCGAGCTGGTTCTCGCGGGCGTGACCGATCGTCATGAACAGAGCCACCAGCGAACCGATCAGCGCCACCAGCTTCATGAAGCGGGAGAAGCCGTCGGCCATGTAGACGCCGCCATAAGCAAGGCCTTCTGCGGGCACGAAGAGCAGCCACAGGCCCGAGGCCAGGAGCAGGACGATGGCGAGGCCGGTGACGACAAGGCCCGACCGCTCGCCTGAGAAGACGCCGACCATCAACAGGACAAGGGCGCCGACCGCGAGGATGAGCTCCGGCGCGGAAAGATGCAGACTGAGGAGAATTGTTTCAGCGGTCATGTCCAATAAGTCCCGTCATCATTTCATAGACAGCGCAACATTCTGCGCTGCGTGCACGGCGGCCGTGTAGTTGTTGACCAGCAGATCCACCGAGGCGGCCGTCGCATCGAAGACCGGAGCCGGGTAAACGCCGAAGAAGATGGTCAGCGCGACCAGCGGGTAAAGGATCAGTTGCTCACGCGGCGACAGATCGAGCAGCGCCTTCAGCTTCTCCTTCTCCAGCGCGCCGAAGATCACCCGGCGATAAAGCCAGAGCGCGTAGGCAGCCGAGAGGATGACGCCGGTGGCGGCAAAGAGCGCGACCCAGGTGTTGACCCGGAAGACGCCCATCAGCGTCAGGAATTCGCCGATGAAGCCCGACGTGCCGGGAAGCCCGACATTGGCCATGGTGAAGACCATCATCGCGACGGCATATTTCGGCATGTTGTTGACGAGGCCGCCATAGGCGTTGATCTCGCGGGTATGCGTGCGGTCGTAGACGACGCCGACGCAGAGGAAGAGCGCGCCGGAGACGATGCCGTGCGACAGCATCTGGAAGATGGAGCCCTGAACGCCCTGCATGTTGGCCGCAAAGATGCCCATGGTCACGTAGCCCATATGAGCCACGGAGGAATAGGCGATCAGCTTCTTGATGTCGTCCTGCATCATCGCCACCAGCGAGGTATAGATGATGGCAATCACCGACATGGCGAAGACGAGCGGCGCGAAATAATCGGAGGCGACCGGGAACATGCCGAGCGAGAAGCGGATAAGACCGTAGCCGCCGAGCTTCAGGAGCACGCCGGCCAAGATCACCGAGCCTGCCGTCGGCGCCTGAACGTGGGCATCGGGAAGCCAGGTATGGACCGGCCACATCGGCATCTTCACCGCGAAGGAGGCGAAGAAGGCAAGCCATAACCAGGTCTGCAGCGCCGGCGGGAACTTGTAGGCGAGCAGCGCGGTGATGTCGGTCGTGCCGGCCTGCCAATACATCGCCATGATGGCGAGCAGCATCAGCACCGAGCCGAGCAGCGTATAGAGGAAGAACTTGTAGCTCGCATAGACGCGGTCCTTGCCGCCCCACACGCCGATGATCAGGAACATCGGAATGAGGCCCGCTTCGAAGAAGACGTAGAACAGCACGATATCGAGCGAGACGAAGACGCCGACCATCATCGTTTCCAGGATGAGGAAGGCGATCATATATTCCTTCAGGCGCTTCTCGATCGAGAGCCAGCTCGCCAGCACGCAGAAGGGCATGAGGAAGGTCGACAGGATGACGAACAGCATCGAGATGCCGTCGACGCCGACGTGGTAGCCGATGCCGGTGCCGAGCCAGTTATGCTTCTCGACCATCTGGAAGCCCGGATTCGCATTGTCGAAGCCGGTCCAGATCAAGAGCGAGACGACGAAGGTGAAGACGGTGGTGATCAGCGAGATCCACAGCACGTTCTTCCGGCCGGTTTCGCTCTCGCCGTTCATCAATAGCAGGAGCACCACGCCGACGAGCGGCAGGAAGGTGACCGTTGAAAGAATAGGCCAATCGGTCATCAGAAGGAACTCCCGAGCATCATCCAGGTAACGAGCGCCGCAATGCCGATCAGCATGGCGAAGGCGTAGTGATAGAGGTAACCGGTCTGCAGGCGGACGACGCGGTCGGTGACGGCGACGACGCGGGCGGCGACGCCGTTCGGGCCGTAGGTGTCGATGACGCCGACATCACCCTTCTTCCACAGGAAGCGGCCGAGCGCCTTGGCGGTGCGGACGAAGAGGAAGTCGTAGAGCTCGTCGAAATACCACTTGTTCAACAGGAACTGGTAGAGCACGCGATGCTGCTGCGCCAGGATGCGCGGCGTCTGCGGCGAGCGGATATACATGTACCAGGCCGTGACGAAGCCGAGCACCATGGCGATGAACGGGCTCAAAGCCACGAGCGCCGGCACATGGTGGAACTCTTCGACCAGTTCGTTCTCGGCGCCAGTAAAGAGCGCGCCCTTCCAGAACTCGGCATACTCCTCGCCGTAGAAACGGCCTTCGAAGAAGTAGCCAGCAAGCACCGCGCCAACCGCCAGCAGATAGAGCGGCACCAGCATGACCTGCGGCGACTCGTGGACGTGGTGCATGACCTCGTGCGAGGCGCGCGGCTTTCCATAGAAGGTCATGAAGATCAGGCGCCAGGAATAGAAGCTGGTGAACAGAGCCGCGATGACGAGCAGCGCGAAGGCGAAGCCCGAGACCGGCGAATGCGATGCATAGGTCGCCTCGATGATCACGTCCTTGGAGAAGAAGCCGGCAAGACCGAACGGCGTGAAGGGAATGCCGACGCCGGTGATCGCCAGCGTGCCGATGATCATCATACGGAACGTCCACTTAATGTGCGGCCGCAGGCCGCCCATGTAGCGCATGTCCTGCTCGCCATCGACAGCGTGGATGACCGAGCCGGCGCAGAGGAAGAGCAGCGCCTTGAAGAAGGCATGGGTGAAGAGGTGGAAGATCGCCGCGCCATAGGCCCCTACCCCGAGCGCCACGAACATGTAGCCGAGCTGCGAGCAGGTGGAATAGGCGATGACGCGCTTGATGTCGTTCTGCACGAGGCCGACGGTGGCCGCGAAGAAGGCGGTGATCGCGCCGATCACGGTGACGACGACGAGTGCATCGTGCGACAGTTCGAAGAGCGGCGACATGCGGGCGACGAGGAAGACGCCGGCGGTGACCATGGTGGCGGCATGGATGAGGGCCGAGACCGGGGTCGGGCCTTCCATGGCGTCCGGCAGCCAGGTGTGCAGCAGGAACTGCGCCGACTTGCCCATCGCGCCCATGAACAGCAGCAGGCAGATGCCGGTCAGCGCATGCGCCTTGTCGAGCTGCATGCCGAAGAGGTTGAGGATCACCTCGCCCGCCTCGCCGCCGCCTTCATGCGGGGCGAAGTTCGAGGCATTGGCGAAGATCGTGTCGAAATTGATCGAGCCGAACAGCACGAAGACGCCGGCAATGCCGAGCACGAAGCCGAAGTCGCCGACGCGGTTGACGATGAAGGCCTTCATCGCCGCAGCCGTCGCCGACGGCTTCTTGAACCAGAAACCGATCAGCAGGTAGGAGGCGAGACCGACGCCTTCCCAGCCGAAGAACATCTGGGCAAGGTTGTCGGCGGTCACCAGCATCAGCATGGCGAAGGTGAAGAGCGAGAGATAGGCGAAGAAGCGCGGGCGGTGCGGATCGGTGTGCATGTAACCGATCGAATAGACATGCACCAGCGTCGAGACCGTGTTGACGACGATCAGCATCACCGAGGTCAGCGTATCGACGCGCAACGACCAGGAGACGTCGATGCCGCCGGACTGGATCCAGCGCAGCACCTCGACCTTGATCGGGCCGCCTTCGGCGTGGCCCATGCCGACCGTGAAGAAGACAACCCAGGACAGGATGGCGGCGATGATCATCAGGCCGCTGGAGACATATTCCGAAGCCTTGGCGCCGATGGCGCGGCCGAAGAGGCCGGCGACGATCGCACCGATCAAGGGAAGAAAGACGATAGCCTTATAGAGGAACATGAGCCACTCAGCCCTTCATCATATTGACGTCTTCGACCGCGATCGAGCCGCGGTTGCGGTAGAAGACAACGAGAATTGCAAGACCGATCGCCGCTTCGGCTGCCGCGACCGTCAAGATGAACAGCGCGAAGACCTGGCCGACGATGTCGTTCAGGAAGGAGGAGAAGGCGACCATGTTGATGTTGACGGCAAGCAGGATCAGTTCGATCGACATCAGGATGACGATGACGTTCTTCCGGTTGAGGAAGATGCCGAAGACGCCGAGCGTGAAGAGGATGGCGCTGACCGTCAGGTAGTGGGAAAGTCCGATGACCATGTTCTTTGTTCCTTGACCTGCCTTTAGACGCCCTGCCCGGGCTTGACCGACACCACCTCGACGGCGGTGGCGGGCGTACGGGCAACCTGCCTGGGAATATTCTGCCGCTTGATGTTGGTGCGGTGCCTGAGCGTCAGCACGATCGCGCCGATCATGGCGACCAGCAGCACCAGACCGGCGATCTGGAAGAAATAGACGTAGTTGGTGTAGAGCACGTCGCCGAGGGCGGCCGTATTGGTGCGCTCCGTCAGCGCCGGGATCGGCATGGCGACCGATTTGGCGATCTCAGGCGAGATGACGCTGCCGCCGATGACGACGATCAGCTCGGCCGCCAGGATCACCCCGATCAGCCCGCCGATCGGCGCATATTCGAGAACGCCGGCCCTCAGTTCGGTGAAGTCGATATCGAGCATCATCACCACGAAGAGGAAGAGAACGGCGACGGCGCCGACATAGACGACCAGCAGGATCATCGCCAGGAATTCGGCGCCGAGCAGCAGGAAGAGGCCGGCCGCGTTGAAGAACACCAGGATCAGGAACAGAACCGAGTGAACCGGGTTCTTCGCCCAGATGACCATGAACGCCGACGCCACCGCGACAAAGGCGAAAAGATAGAAAAATAGAGCCTGCAGACCCATGTTGGTGCCTTTTTCATCTTCCCCCGGGCAGCCGGGAGTTTCCCTGCCCGATAGAGCTTTGCGCGGCGCGAACCGGCAAAGCTCCTGTGCATATTGACCGCGATCGGAGCCGTTGCTCCATCCCGGCATTTCAAATCTCAATCAGCGGTACGGCGAGTCGATCGCGATGTTGCGGGCGATTTCACGCTCCCACCGGTCTCCGTTGTCCAAAAGCCGCGCCTTGTCGAAATAGAGCTCTTCGCGGGTTTCCGTCGCAAATTCGAAATTCGGGCCCTCGACGATCGCGTCGACCGGGCAGGCTTCCTGGCAGAAGCCGCAATAGATGCACTTCACCATGTCAATGTCGTAACGCACCGTGCGGCGCGTGCCGTCATTGCGGCGGGGACCCGCCTCGATGGTGATCGCCTGGGCAGGACAGATCGCCTCGCAGAGCTTGCAGGCGATGCAGCGTTCCTCGCCGTTCGGATAACGGCGCAGCGCATGCTCGCCGCGGAAACGCGGGGAGACCGGGCCCTTTTCGAAGGGATAGTTGATCGTCGCCTTCTGGCGGAAGAAATAGCGCATCGACAAGAAGAACGCGCCGACGAATTCCTTGAGAAACAGCGAGCTGATGGAGCCGGACAAGCTTGCCATCTTCAACCTCCAATTTTGCCGGAAACGAGAGCGGACATGATCATGCCCAACCCGTCAGTTTCAGCACGAATGCAACGATGACGACCATGGCGAGCGACAGCGGCAGGAAGACCTTCCAGCCGAGGCGCATGAGCTGGTCGTAGCGGTAACGCGGGACGAAAGCCTTGACCATCGCGAACATGAAGAACACGAAGCAGGCCTTCAGCATGAACCAGATGATGCCCGGCACCCAATTGATGAGCCAGAAATCGACCGGCGGCAGCCAGCCGCCAAGGAAAAGAATGGTCGTCAGCGAGCACATCAGGACGACGGCGGCATATTCGCCGAGCATGAACATCATGTAGGGCGAGGAGCCGTATTCGACCATGAAGCCGGCGACGAGTTCCGATTCGGCTTCCGGAAGGTCGAAAGGCGGACGGTTCGTCTCGGCAAGTGCGGAAATGAAGAAGATGATGAACATCGGGAAGAGCGACAGCCAGTGCCAGTCGAGGAAGGACGACGGCAGGCCGAGCATGGTGCCGAGGCCGGTATGCTGGGCATTGACGATATCGGTCAGGTTCAGCGAGCCGACGCAGAGAAGCACGGTGACGATGACGAAGCCGATCGAGACTTCATAGGACACCATCTGCGCCGCCGAGCGCAGCGCGCCGAGGAACGGATACTTCGAGTTCGAAGCCCAGCCGCCCATGATGATGCCGTAAACCTCGAGCGAGGAAATGGCGAAAATATAGAGGATGCCGACATTGATGTTGGCGATCACCCATCCGTCGGCGAGCGGCACCACCGCCCAGGTGGACAGCGCCAGAAGCACCGTCACCAGCGGGGCCAGCAGGAACACCGCCTTGTTGGCGCCGGCCGGAATGATCGGCTCCTTGAAGACGAACTTCAAAAGGTCGGCGAAGGATTGGAACAGGCCGAAGGGACCGACGACGTTCGGGCCGCGGCGCAGCTGCACGGCCGCCCAGATCTTGCGGTCGGCGAGCAGCACATAGGCGATAAAGACGAGCAGGCAGACCAGAAGCAGCAGCGACTGACCGATCATGATGATCGCCGGCCAGACATAGGTCGAAAAGAAAGATTCCATAGTCCCCTGCCCTTACTCTGCCGCGACTTTGAAGTTGTTGCGGGCCAATGCCGAGCACTCGGCCATGACAGCCGAGGCGCGCGCTATCGGGTTCGTCAAATAGAAGTCTTTGACCGGCGACGCAAACCCTGACTTGTTCATCTTGCCGGCTTTTTTCGCAACTGCGGCAATTTGGGCGCTATCGCTTTCGGCGATCTCGTCGATGGCGGCGAAATGCGGGAAAGCGGCGTAGAGCCGGACGCGCAGTTCGCTCAGCGAATCGAAGGGAAGCTTCTTGCCGAGCACGTCGGACAGGGCGCGGATGATCGCCCAGTCCTCGCGGGCGTCGCCCGGCGCAAAGCCGGCGCGGTTGCCCATCTGGACGCGGCCTTCGGTGTTGACCCAGGTGCCGGACTTTTCGGTATAGGCCGCGGCCGGCAGGATGACGTCGGCATGATGCGCGCCGTTGTCGCCATGCGAGCCGATATAGACGGTGAGCCTGGCCTTCTTGGCGGCGAAGTCGAGTTCGTCGGCGCCGAGCAGGAAGAGCACGTCCATCGCGCTCAGCATTTCGGCGGCATTGACGCCGGCAGCACCCGGCACGAAGCCGAGGTCGAGGCCGCCGACGCGCGAGGCTGCGGTATGGAGGACGGCAAAACCGTTCCAGCCTTCGACGACCGCGCCGACCGAACCGGCAAGCTTGGCGGCACTGGCGAGAACGCCGGCGCCGTCGCTGCGCGACAGCGCGCCCTGGCCGATGATGATCATCGGCTTGGCGGCGTTCTTCAGCACCTCGGCGAAGGCATGGTTGCCGTCGACCAGATCCTTCAGCGTGTCGGGACCGGCGCCGAGGTAATCATAGCTGTAGCGCAGTTCGCCCGCCTCGCCGATCACGCCGATCGGGAACTTGCCGCGGCGCCAGCGCTTGCGGATGCGGGCATTGAGGATCGCCGCCTCGAAGCGCGGATTGGCGCCGATGATCAACAGCGCGTCGGCCTGGTCGATGCCCGAAATGGTCGGGTTGAACAGGTAGCTTGCGCGGCCGAGCGACGGATCGAGTGCCGCCCCATCCTGGCGACAGTCGAGATTGGTCGAGCCCAGCGACTTCACCAGTTCGGAGAGCGCGTACATTTCCTCGACGGAAGCAAGGTCGCCAGCGATCGCGCCGATCTTGTCGCCCGAGGTGGCGCTGACGGCGGCCTTGATGGCGCCGAAGGCTTCGGCCCAGGTGGCGGGCTGCAGGCGGCCGTCGCGGCGCACATAGGGCCGGTCGAGGCGCTGGGTCTTCAGCCCGTCCCAGATGAAGCGGCTTTTGTCTGAGATCCACTCCTCGTTGATCGCCTCGTTGACGCGCGGCAGGATGCGCATGACTTCGCGGCCGCGAGTGTCGACGCGGATCGCCGAACCGACGGCATCCATGACGTCGATCGATTCGGTCTTGTTCAATTCCCAGGGGCGCGCGGTGAAGGCGAAGGGCTTGGAGGTGAGCGCGCCGACCGGGCAAAGGTCGACGACGTTGCCCTGCAGCTCGGAGGTCATCGCCTGTTCGAGATAGGTGGTGATCTCGGCATCCTCGCCGCGGCCGATCAGGCCGAGTTCGGAAATGCCGGCAACCTCCGTCGTGAAGCGGACGCAGCGCGTGCAGTGGATGCAGCGGTTCATCACCGTCTTGACGAGCGGGCCGATATACTTGTCTTCGACGGCGCGCTTGTCTTCCTGATAGCGCGAGGTGTCGATGCCGAAGGCCATCGCCTGGTCCTGCAGGTCGCATTCGCCGCCCTGGTCGCAGATCGGGCAATCCAGCGGATGGTTGATCAGCAGGAATTCCATCACGCCTTCGCGGGCCTTCTTGACCATCGGGGTGTTGGTGAAGACCTCGGGCAGTTCGCCGTTCGGGCCGCCGCGAATGTCGCGCACGCTCATGGCGCAGGAAGCCTGCGGCTTCGGCGGGCCACCCTTCACCTCGACGAGGCACATGCGGCAATTGCCGGCAACCGACAGGCGCTCGTGGAAGCAGAAGCGCGGAACCTCGGCGCCGGCATCCTCACACGCCTGCAATAGCGTGAAATGATCCGGAACTTCGATCTCGTTGCCGTCAATCTTCAGTTTTGCCATCGTCGCTCAGTCCTGTTTCCCGTTTGCCTGATGACGGCAAACAAACCTATTTTTGCAACATTCTCATTGCCAAGCCGGATCTTTCGTCCTGCCGACACCGGATGTCGCCGAAATTCTCTGTCACGCGTTCCAGACCCGGAACCCGCACCGGCATCGAAAGGCCCCCGCCCGTCCGCCGATCTGCCCATTCTTCCGGCCGATTGACACGGCCGGACAGTTCATTTCTTCCTGCGGCCTCGCCCTGCCAGAACTTTTGCCTGACCGGTCCAGTCGTCACGGCCGATGCGGCCGTTGAAGCCGAGTTCGGCGTCGAGCCGGGCGATTTCCGCGTCGGTCCAGGCGGCAATCTCGGCGAAGCTGCGAATACCCTTGGCGTTCAGCACCTGCTCCAGCTTCGGGCCGATGCCGGCGATCAGCTTGAGATCGTCGGCCTTGACAGCCCGCGCAGCCGGTCTTGCCTTCACGGCCGGCTTCAGCTGGCCCGGCTTCGTATCGCTAACCGACTTCGTTTGGCCGACAGACTTCGCTTCAGTGACCGGCTTCGCTTCAGTGACCGGCTTCGTCTGGCTGGCCGGGATCGGTTCGCTGACCGGCCTGACGACAGTCAGTGTCGGCCCTGCCTTCTTCCCGGCCGCCGGCTTGGTGAAAGCCTTGACGGCAGGGCGAATATTCTCCGGCCGGATTTCGACATCGGGCGCCGGCTCGTCCGGCGGCGTGTCATCGAGAGCGGCAGCGACTTTGCTCGTGGTTTCCAGGGCGCTCTGCCAGGCGCCGAAGAAGGCGCCGGCCATCTGCGTCGAGAAACCGAAGCCGATCGCCGTTGCCGCGGCAAAGGCTGCAGCCGGATGCGCCATCAGCGGATGCACCGGCATCGCCTGTGCATTTTCAAGCATCTCGGCGGCAAGGCGGCCGAAACCGGCCGCGAAATCGGCGACTTCTTCCTTCTTCCCAGCCTTGGATGCATTGTCCGCCATGATTATTCAGCCGCCTCCAGAACCGCGCCGTGATCGAGCGCGCTCGCCGTATACTGGTCGATGCGCTTTTCGATCTCGGGACGGAAGTTACGGATCAGACCCTGCACCGGCCATGCGGCTGCGTCGCCCAGCGCACAGATGGTGTGGCCTTCGATCTGCTTGGTCACCTGGAACAGCATGTCGATTTCGCGCTTCTGGGCATTGCCCTTGGCCATGCGTTCCATCACCCGCCACATCCAGCCCGTGCCTTCGCGGCACGGCGTGCACTGACCGCAGCTCTCGTGCTTGAAGAAGGCGGAGATGCGGGCGATCGCCTTGATGACGTCGGTGGACTTGTCCATGACGATCGCCGCCGCCGTGCCGAAGGAGGAGCCGACGCCGCGCAAGCCGTCGAAATCCATCGGGCAGTCGATGATGTCCTTGGCCGGAACGATCGGGCAGGATGCGCCGCCCGGAATGACGGCGAGCAGATTGTCCCAGCCGCCGCGGATGCCGCCGGCGTGGCGATCGACCAGCTCGCGGAAGGTGATGCCCATTTCCTCTTCGACCGTGCACGGCTTGTTGACGTGGCCGGAGAGCATGAACAGCTTGGTGCCGACATTGTTCGGGCGGCCGATGGCGGAGAACCAGCCGGCGCCGCGGCGCAGGATCGTCGGTGCAACAGCGATCGATTCGACGTTGTTGACAGTCGTCGGGCAGCCGTAGAGGCCCATATTGGCCGGGAATGGCGGCTTCAGGCGCGGCTGGCCCTTCTTGCCTTCGAGGCTTTCGAGCAGCGCGGTTTCCTCGCCGCAGATATAGGCGCCGGCGCCATGATGGACGAAGATGTCCATGTCCCAGCCGAGCTTGTTGTTCTTGCCGAGCAGGCCGTAATCATAGCATTCGTCGATCGCCGCCTGCAGCGCCTCGCGCTCTCTTATATATTCGCCGCGCACATAGATGTAGGCCGCATTGGCGCCCATGGCGAAGCTCGCGATGACGCAGCCTTCGATCAGCGTATGCGGATCGTGGCGCATGATGTCGCGGTCCTTGCAGGTACCGGGCTCGGATTCGTCGGCGTTGACGACGAGGTAATGCGGGCGTCCGTCGCTTTCCTTCGGCATGAAGGACCATTTGAGACCCGTGGGGAAGCCAGCGCCGCCGCGACCGCGAAGGCCGGATGCCTTCATCTCGTTGATGATCCAGTCACGGCCCTTTTCGAGGATCTGCTTGGTGCCGTCCCAGTGGCCGCGGCTCATCGCGCCCTTCAGGGACTTGTCCTTGAGGCCGTAGATGTTGGTAAAGATGCGGTCTTTATCTTGTAACATGCTTCACCTCTTACCGCGGCTTCTTGCCGAAGACCTTGATATATTCCGCTTCCCCGCCCTTGGCGAGCGCCTTGGCCTGCTTGACCCAGTCATCGCGCTCGATGCGGCCGCGGAAGTTCAGGTAGCCGTCGACCCATTCGCGTTCGGCCTTCTTCCAGCCCGCGACCTGCGCGAAGGTGAAGATGCCGATTTCGTTCAGCGTCGCCTCGATCTTCGGACCGACGCCCGAGATCATCTTCAGATCATCCGGGGCTGCGGGCTTTTCGATGCCGGACGGACGGTTCTTGTCGGTCAGGGAAGGCTTGGCCGACGGGGCGGCTTCGGCCTTGACGGTAGCTTTCGGCGCCGGTTCGGCAGCCGCCGTGCCCGATATCGGCTGCTCTTCGGCGGCCTTGGCGTTCTTCGCCGCCGCCTTCGGTGCGGTTGCCGGCGTCTTCAGCGCTGCATTGGTCTCGGCATCGGTGCTCTTCGGGCGGGCGGCCTCGGAAGGCGGAACCGGCGCGGCGTCGACCGGGGCCGACACGGTTTCGGCATCGGCCTTCTTGGCGCGCGTCCTGGCCTTCGGCTCTTCCATCGTCAGCGAGGTCGGGCCGCCTTCGGGCGCTGAAAATATCCGGTCGATCTGGGTGCCGGGCTTGATGCTGGCGCCATTGCCGGCGGCAAAGACGTCGATGATCTCTTCGAGACGCTCTGGCGTCAGGTCCTCATAGGTGTCCTTGCCGATCATCACCATCGGCGCGTTGACGCAGGCCCCGAGACATTCGACCTCTTCCCAGGACAGCGTGCCTTCGGCATTGCGCTCGAAGGCATGGGCATGGATCTTGCTCTTGCAGACCGACATCAGCGCTTCCGAGCCGCGCAGCATGCAGGGCGTCGTGCCGCAGACCTGGACATGGGCGCGCGTGCCGACAGGATGCAGCTGGAACTGCGTATAGAAGGTCGCGACCTCGAGCACTCTGATATAGGCCATGTCGAGCATGTCGGCGATCTTTTCGATCGCCGCGCGCGTGACCCAACCGTCCTGCTCCTGCGCCCGCATCAATAGCGGAATGACCGCCGATTGCTGGCGGCCGGCGGGGTATTTCTGGATCGTCTTGTCCGCCCAGACCGCATTCTCATCGCTGAAGGCGAATGCGGCAGGCTGAAATTGATCTTCGGCTAATCGACGAACGGACATTCTTCCTCACGCCTTGTCAGTTTAGGGTTCCACACCGCGAAGCGGTCAAAGACTGCATTTCGCAGGCATAGGCCGACTGGTCTTTCTGCATAAACACTACGAATTTGCCGCCGTTCGGAACGGCAGCCTTGATCTGATAGCCCTTGGACAAAAGCTCGCCCATGGACGATTGCTGCGCCGGCGGCGTCTCTTCCTTATGGCCCAGCGGCGTGCCGAGGCTATCGGCCTCCTGAGCCGAAACTCCGGATGCCGAAAGAAGGAGTGCGACGGCCAGCGGCAGAAGCTGCATCAGCGGTCCACCTCGCCGAAGACGATGTCGAGCGAGCCGAGCACGGCCGCGACGTCGGCAAGCTGATGGCCGCGGCACATGAAGTCCATCGCCTGCAGATGGGCATAACCCGGCGCGCGGATCTTGCAGCGATAAGGCTTGTTGGAGCCGTCGGAGACGAGATAGACGCCGAACTCGCCCTTCGGCGCCTCGACGGCGGCGTACACTTCGCCGGCCGGCACGTGGTAGCCTTCGGTATAGAGCTTGAAGTGGTGGATCAGCGCTTCCATCGAGCGCTTCATCTCGCCGCGCTTCGGCGGTACGACCTTGCCGTCGATCGACGAGAAGGGGCCGGTCTTGGCATCGGACAGCAGGCGATTGACGCATTGCTTCATGATGCGGACCGATTCGCGCATCTCGATCATGCGGATCAGGTAGCGGTCGTAGTTGTCGCCGTTCTTGCCGATCGGAATGTCGAATTCGAGATCGGAATAACATTCATAAGGCTGGGCGCGGCGCAGATCCCAGGCAGCGCCCGAACCGCGCACCATGACGCCGGAAAAGCCCCAGGCCCAGCAGTCTTCCAGCGAGACGACGCCGATATCGACGTTGCGCTGCTTGAAGATGCGGTTGCCGGTGAGCAGGTCGTCGATGTCGTCGAGCGCCTTCAGGAAGGGGTCGCACCAGTCGCCGATATCCTGCACGAGCTGTTCCGGCAGGTCCTGATGGACGCCGCCCGGGCGGACATAAGCAGCGTGCATGCGCGAACCGCTGGCGCGCTCGTAAAACACCATCAGCTTTTCACGCTCTTCGAAGCCCCAGAGCGGCGGCGTCAGCGCCCCGACGTCCATGGCCTGCGTGGTGACGTTCAGAAGATGCGAGAGGATGCGGCCGATTTCCGAATAGAGCACGCGGATCAGCTGGCCGCGGATCGGAATCTCGATGCCGAGCAGCTTTTCGACGGCGAGCGCATAGGCATGCTCCTGGTTCATCGGCGCGACATAGTCGAGGCGATCGAAATAGGGCACGGCCTGAAGATAGGTCTTGGTCTCGATCAGCTTCTCGGTGCCGCGATGCAACAGGCCGATATGCGGATCAACCCGCTCCACAATTTCGCCGTCAAGCTCCAGGACAAGACGAAGAACGCCATGCGCCGCCGGATGCTGCGGTCCGAAGTTGATGTTGAAGTTGCGGACGTTATGTTCTGTCATGGCGATGGCTCGCGTTCTCAGATAACCGATGAGTGGCGGCGAAAGCCGCCAGCCGCCTTTAATTTATTGCTTCGCTTTTTCATCACCGGGCAGCACATAGTCGGTGCCTTCCCATGGCGACATGAAGTCGAAGTTGCGGAATTCCTGCTTCAACTCGACCGGCTCGTACACGACGCGTTTCGCGGCGTCGTCGTAACGGACCTCGACGAAACCTGTCGTCGGGAAGTCCTTGCGCAGCGGGTGGCCTTCGAAACCGTAGTCGGTCAGGATGCGGCGCAGGTCCGGGTGACCGGTGAAGAGCACGCCGTACATATCCCAGGTCTCGCGCTCGAACCAGTCGGCGCCGGGATAGACGGCGCAGGCCGAGGGAACTGGCGTATCTTCGTCGGTCGCGACCTTGACGCGGATGCGCAGGTTCTTCTTCGGCGACAGCAGATGATAGACGACATCGAAACGCAGCTCGCGCTGCGGCCAGTCGACGCCGCAAATATCGATCAGGTTGACGAAACCGCATTTGGCGTCGTCGCGCAAAAAGGTCAACAGCGCGACCAGGTTTTCACCCGTCGTCGTCACCGTCAGCTCGCCATACTTCGTCTGCGATGCGGCGACCAGGTTGCCGCGCGCTTCACCAAGGTAGGACGCAAGCTCAGTCAGGGCTTCACTCATATTGCCTTGTCCTTAACCCTTAGCGTTCGATCGTGCCGGTACGCCGGATCTTCTTCTGCAGCAGAAGCACGCCGTAAAGCAGCGCCTCCGCCGTGGGGGGACAGCCCGGCACGTAGATGTCGATCGGCACGATGCGGTCGCAACCGCGCACCACCGAATAGGAATAGTGATAATAGCCGCCGCCATTGGCGCAGGAGCCCATCGAGATGACGTAGCGCGGCTCGGGCATCTGGTCATAGACCTTGCGCAGCGCCGGCGCCATCTTGTTGGTCAGCGTGCCGGCGACGATCATCACGTCGGACTGGCGCGGCGAGGCGCGTGGCGCAAAGCCGAAGCGCTCGACGTCGTAGCGCGGCATCGACAGCTGCATCATTTCGACGGCGCAGCAGGCCAGACCGAAGGTCATCCACATCAGCGAGCCGGTGCGGGCCCAGTTGATCAGCTCGTCGGTCGAGGTGACAAGGAAACCCTTGTCGGCGAGCTCATTGTTGATCTCGCCGAAGAAGGCGTCGTTGCTGCCGATCGGCTTGCCGGTCGAGGGATCGATGATCCCCTTCGGCTGCTGGGCGACGAGGGGCTGATTGCTCACAGGGGCTACTCCCATTCCAGGGCTCCCTTCTTCCATTCATAGATAAAGCCGATGGTCAGCACGAGAAGGAAGACCATCATGGACCAGAAGCCGAACCAGCCGATGGCGCCGAAGGAAACGGCCCACGGGAAGAGGAAGGCGACTTCGAGGTCGAAGATGATGAAGAGGATCGACACGAGGTAGAAGCGGATGTCGAACTTCATGCGGGCGTCGTCGAACGCGTTGAAGCCGCATTCGTAAGCCGAGAGCTTTTCCGAATCAGGCGCTTTGAAAGCCACGGCGAACGGCGCAATGAGCAGCGCCAGGCCGATAACGAGCGCGATAGCGATGAAGATAGCGATCGGAATATAAGAACTGAGCAGTTCAGTCATCATGTTCATCCCTGCTTGCCGGAGGCGCCAGGCGCGCATTTGGGCAAATGCCCGGCAAGCGAACGTGCGTTGCAACAAGCCGTGGTTAGCGCAGCCGACGCCCCGGCGCAAGAGATTTACAGAGGCAATTCGACGCGTCGCGCGCGGACATTATCAAGCAGATGCAACGATGTCGCGACAAATCCACGCAAGCTGCCTGAAGCTGCATGTCTGACCATTGGAAACTGCATGGCTTTCGGAAGAAATGGCGCGAGTGACGGGGCTCGAACCCGCGACCTCCGGCGTGACAGGCCGGCACTCTAACCGACTGAGCTACACCCGCGCATATGATCGGCCATTGGCGGCCGCGAGGATGAAGAAAACCGGACAAACGACAAATCGCATTTGCGTTTTACAAAGACTTGAAATGGCGCGAGTGACGGGGCTCGAACCCGCGACCTCCGGCGTGACAGGCCGGCACTCTAACCAACTGAGCTACACCCGCAATTCATTTCAAGCAGTCCGGATGCCTTCGCACCCTCACCAAAACGGCTGCCCGTTTCGATGAGCGGCTAACTACGGGGTTCGTCTTTTAGTGTCAAGCAGGTTTGGAGACAAAACCATGACAGTCTGTGAAATGTTTCGACGGGTTGGGTGCCAGATGAACAAAAGCCGGCACTTCCGTGTTCCGCAGCGATGCTCAAGCGCAGACGCAGCGCCTTCGAAACGGAGATGCGCGCCACCCTCCTCTCACTTTTCCACAGCCGAGCCGAACCTAAGCGGCATTGCCAGACACGGGGCAAGACACGGGGCAAGACACGGGAGCACCACCAAAAAAATCAAAAAATCTTCACAAACACTCTTGCGGTTTTGCCGCGTTCCGCATAGATCACGGCCACCAACGCGGCAGGCCGATCCGGCTTCGTTTGCGATGGGCGATTAGCTCAGTTGGTAGAGCGCCTCGTTTACACCGAGGATGTCGGGAGTTCGAGTCTCTCATCGCCCACCATTTCCAAACTTTCCCGCTGCTTGTCCATCCGATTCGGGCTTTCGAATTAGCTCGCTAATCCGGTCACGATCTGCGCAAGGTGTTTCGTCAGGAGACACCTCATGAAAATCGTTGCCATCATCTCTGCGCTGCTTCTCGCCGGCGTGGCTGTGCCGCCGTGCATTGCCAAGGAGCCCGCGCAAGAGGTGTTCCTGTCTGCCGGGGACCAGACGATGACGACCTCGGGAGAAACTCCGGGCCGCGAAGCCAGAACATATCTCCTGAGAATGCAGTCGGATCTGCCGATTGTTTTTTCGGTCGATGCCGACAATTCAGCCTGCAGCCTGGAAATCATGAAAGCCAGCCAGCGCGGCGTCTTCAGCAAAATCAGCCGATTCCCCGCATCTTTTAGAGACAGCGGTCAAAGTGGCGATGAATATAGGTTTTCGTTTTTCCAGAACCGCGTTTCATTTATGAGCGGCGCCCGATGCGCCTTCTCATTTTCTCTGACGCAGAAGTGATTGCGTGATTGGGGTGATGGGTACGCCTTCCGTTTGGCGGGCACTCATCGTTACGCTTCGCCAGTTGTTGATCCACCGCCGAAACCAGCTGCGAATCGTCTTCCGGTGGATCGTCGCAAAGCCCATACGCCGCCTGTCGGTTGTCACGATTCTCCGTGCCCGGTGCAATCGGCTGGCCGATGCCCTGCTCGCCGCATGATCCGAATTGTGGGCGGGTCTACATTCTCGAGGCGGCATTCGGCGAGACGTTCCGGCGCAATAAGGCGTTACGCCCGGCAGCTTCAGATGCGCGCCATCGCGACAGCACTCCACCAAAACGGACTACTCCCGGCCGCCGCGCCACCTCCTATTGGGCGAATGGATGGGGCTCGGCAAAAGTGGGAATATTTGCCGCCCGGAAAGTTTCCGCGCTTAAAGGCTTACGACGCCTGGAGGTGTGCCATGAAGGCCCTGTGCTCCGCCTTGACGCTGTGCATCGCTATTGCCCTTTGTACGCCAAGTGCCATCTATGTCAGCCTGCCCGGATACGCCTTCAAGACGAATCCGAAATGCCAGCGCCACGAACCAAAAACGCGATTCGACAGAAGGTGTGACTGGCCGAGACTGGGCTACAAGGACTTTACGCCCCCGCTTGTGACCGTGCTTGGGATCTGAACACCGGCCGAGCACTCATCGCAGTCCAGACGCCACTGGTGTCGCCCGAGGGCCTTCATCTCTTCGCCAATTCCTTATCCACCGCCGAAACCAGCCGCGAATCATCTGCGGTCACGTCAGGCGCGAAACGGGCGGCGACTCTGCCGTCGCGGCCGATCAGGAATTTTTCGAAGTTCCAGAGGATGTCGTCCTCGTCGCCGCCTGTCATGCCGTGGGATTTCAGGCGCTCGCGCATCGGTCCGTCGCCGGTCGTCGCGACACCCGATTTGGTCAGTTGCCGGTAAAGCGGATGCTGCGCCTCGCCCTTGACCGAGATCTTCGAGAAGATCGGGAAGGTGACGTCATAGGCGCTGGTGCAGAAGTCGAGGATCTCGGCGTCGGTGCCGGGTTCCTGGCCCTTGAAGTCGTTGGCGGGGAAAGCGGCGATGACGAAGCCGCGCTCGCGCTTTTCGCCATAGAGCTTTTCCAGCCCCTCATATTGCGGCGTGAGCCCGCATTTCGAGGCGACATTGACGACCAGGAGCACCCTGCCCTTGTATTCGTTGAGCGTGGTCTCGCGACCATCCACAGTCTTGACCGGGATATCCAGCACGTTGCCTGTCACGGGAACCTCCAATTCGTAAGGATATGGTTCGCCCAAGTTAGCTATATCGCCGCCGTTGTCATCAGCGTCGGGATCAACTTGGCTTCCACAGGACGCCGGTGCGGCTTCCGGCCGCACCGGGCCTCATCCTCAGGCGGGAGACGTTTCCTTCACATCGTCGAGCAGGAAGTGCACGACGAGATAATCCGTCTTGTAATGGCGGCCGCTGTCCGACACGGAATCGACGCTGCCGCCGTCCTTCGGGTGCCAGGCGTGGTAATGGGGATTGGTGGTGATCAGGGTGATGGCCTTGCCATCCCTTTCGCCAAGCCGGAAGCGCATCTCGGCGAGCGGCCAGATCCGCTCATAATCCTGCATGGTGATTCGCGCCTTCAGCGCCTTGCGCTGCAGCGGCGCTTCGCCGGCCTCGGCTGGTGTTTCCAACATCACCTCCTCAGCTCCGCTGATGATGGCGTTGAATTCTTCAGGCCACATGCGTCTCATGAAATCGCTCCTCCCGAGGCTTTTTCGTCAGTTCACAGATGGAACTTAGCGGTTTGTCCGAAAGAAGCAAATTCCCGTCATGCGGTTGTCATCGGCACCAGTCGCTCCTACCTTCCCGTCAAACCGCATCAGGGCCGTCAGTCGCCCGCAATCCCGAGATCAGAGATGAAGACACGTGAAGAAAGGCAGGCGCTCCGGGCGAGCATGCCGCGCACGCCGCTCAGCGCCCATCACATGGAAAACGCCCGGCTGCTGCCGGACCGCGGCGAATTGCTCTATCGCATCCCGAACGGCGGCATCGGCGTCGAAGTGGGCGCAGCCTTCGGCGAATATACGGCAGAGATCCTGGAAAAGAACCGGCCGGCGCAGCTCTACCTCATCGATCCCTGGTCGATGGATCGCTACAGCTCCGGGTTAGACGCGATCCACACGAACTTCGCGGCCGAGATCGCGGCCGGCCGGCTGCACCTGATGCAAGGCACATCGCTGGAGAAGCTTGCCGAATTCGAGGACGATTTCCTCGACTGGGCCTATGTCGATACCGACCATTCCTTCGATCTCACCTGGCAGGAACTGCTGCTCTGCGACAAGAAGGTGAAGCGGACGGGGCGCATTGCCGGGCATGATTTCTGCACCGGCAATACGGTCAAACCGATCGTCTATGGCGTCGTCGAGGCGGTCACCAAGTTCTGCAAGGATTACGGCTGGCAATTCGAGTTCCTGACGGTCGAATCGCACGCGCATTTTTCCTATTGCCTGAAACGGCTCTGATCCGCTCACACTTTGCCGGAATATTGCTCGTCGCTGACCTTTTCCATCCAGTCGACATGGCTGCCGTCCAGCGCCTCGTGCACGGCAATATGCGTCATCGCCGTATCCGGGGCAGCACCGTGCCAATGTTTTTCATCAGGTGCGAACCAGACGGTATCGCCGGGGCGGATTTCGCGGATGTCCCCGCCCCAGCTCTGGGCGAGGCCCTTGCCTGATGTGACGATCAGTGTCTGGCCGAGCGGATGCGTATGCCAGGCCGTGCGGGCGCCGGGTTCGAAGGTGACGGAGACCGCCCTCGCCCGGGCCGGCGCCGGCGCTTCCATCAGCGGATCCTGGCGGACGGCGCCGGTGAAATAGTCGGCCGGTGGCTTCGTCGAGGGGCGAGAGCCGGCGGGTTTGATCTCCATGATCTTTCCTTTTCCATTCATTGCGGTTGAAGCCTTGTGGCGGAACGATATTTCATCGAGGCGGCCAATCAAAGCCGGATCGACAATTGCCGCAAAGTCGCCCGACTGATAATTCCAATGTCTTTCATCACCAAAGCGCATCGCATCGCGCTTGCTTCATGCGACGCGCCTTGGCTCTTTGTTTTTATGCATGTCGTTATCCCTACACAGTTTCAGGCGACATGCAGTAGGGAGGATTTTTCATGAAACACCATGCTTTTGGCCGCATGCCCTTCACCGTCACCAATGTCGGCTTCGGCGCCTGGCAGATCGGCGGCTCCTGGGGCGATATCAGCGAGGCGGACGGACGCGCCGCCCTGAATGCCGCACTCGATGCCGGCATGACATTCATCGATACGGCTGATGTCTACGGCGACGGCCGCTCGGAAAAAATCATCGCCGACGTGCTGAAGACGCGCGGCGGCGCCCGCCCGATGGTCGCCACCAAGGCCGGCCGCCGCCTCAACCCGCATGTCGCCGAAGGCTACACCACGGCCAATCTCGAAGGCTTCATCGATCGCAGCCTCAAGAACCTCGTGGTCGACAGCCTCGACCTCGTGCAACTGCACTGCCCGCCGCGCGAGGTGCTTTACCAACCGGAGGTCTTCGAGAGCCTGGACGCTCTGCAGAAGGCCGGCAAGATCAAGGGTTACGGCGTCAGCGTCGAAAAGGTCGAGGACGGGTTGAAGGCGATCGAATATCCCGGCGTCGTCAGCATCCAGATCATCTACAACATCTTCCGCCAGCGCCCCGACCACCTGTTCTTCCAAGAGGCGCGCCGCAAGAACGTGGCGATCATCGCCCGCGTGCCGCTCGCAAGCGGTCTCCTCTCCGGCAAGATCACCCGAGACACGCACTTTGCCAGCGACGACCACCGTAATTTCAATCGTCACGGCGAGGCCTTCGATGTCGGCGAGACCTTTGCCGGCGTGCCCTTCGAGGTCGGCCTGCAGGCAGTGGAAGAGGTGCGCAAGCTGGTGCCCGCAGGCGCCACCATGGCCGCCTTCGCCCTCCGCTGGATCCTGATGGCTGAAGCCGTCACCGTCGTCATCCCCGGCGCCCGCAATGCCGAGCAGGCCAAGGCCAACGCAGCCGCCGCCGACCTTGCACCGCTTTCGGCCGACGTCATGGCCGCAACCCGCGAAATCTACGAGCGGCTGATCGCGCCGCATGTGCATCAGCGCTGGTAGAGTCGGAGTGCTGATTCTTTGCTGGGGAGGCCAGATGGCCCCTCATCCGGCTTCCGCCACCTTCTCCCCGCTCGCGGGGTGAAGGGACCATGCCGCAACGCCTCCGTTCCCCGTACACCTCTCGCAGGGCACGTCCCCTCTCCCCGTTTTACGGCGAGAGGGCTAGGGCGAGGGGCAGCTTTCAGTTTATCGCATTCAGCTCGACCGGGAAGAACAGTGTCTCGCCGGAGGAGTCGCTGACGCCGTCATTGTCGGTGACCGCGTAGGGTTTGCCCGAGGCGTCGAAGGTAAAGCCTTCGAGCTTGTCGAGCACATAGCCGTTGGTCGCGGTCTTCAGTTCACCGAGGAAGTCGTGTGCTTCGGTCTTCTTGACGACCGGCAGTGCACCGCCAAGCTTGGCGGGCTTCAGCTCCGATATCGCGACCTTGTAGAGCTTCTTCAGCCTGGCGGCATCGCCGACGAGGTTGTCGCGCTCGATGATGTAGACGCTGTCGCCCTGGGCCGAGATTTCCGACAGGCCGACCCAGCCGCTTTCCGTCTTGTCGAGCGGATAGCGCACGGCGCCCCATTCCTTCCTCTTCGGATTGTAGGAGACGAGCTTGACGAAGCCCTTCTCGTCGTCACCCCACTCGCGCTGCACCGCCATCCAGAGTGTCGTGTCGTCACCGGTGCCGACAATGGTCACGCCCTCGAAGCCGTAGCGGATTTCGTTGGCGGCAAGCTCCTTCGGCAAAGCGATCTCGGCCTTGATGTCGCCCTTGGCATTGACGTTGTAGAGGGCGTGCGGAACGAGACGTTCGCTGTAACCCTCCGAGGCGAGCCAGAAGGAGCCGTCGGCGGCAGCCGCGATGCCTTCGATGTCGATCTTCTGGGCCGGGGCGCCGTCCCGCTTGACGACGAGGGCCTCGGTGATGACGGCCGGCTTCTTGCTGGCATCGATCGTGTAGATCGTCGGCTGCGAGCCGAGAACGCTGTCGCTGACGGCATAGAGCATGCCCGGCTTGCCCGGAACGGCAGCAAGACCCGAAAGGGCCGCAAAGCCGATCGGATTGCCGTCCTTGTCGGCGGATACGATCTGCGGATAGGCCTTTTCGCCTTCCGAGCGCTCATAGATCATCACATGCGAGCGCGCGCCGCCGTCCTTGCCGAGATCGAGCTCGTTGGCGGTCGCAAGCAGATTGCGCGCAGGAATGGCGATCGCGCCTTCCGGCGAAATGCCGGACGGGAGCAGCTGGACGAGTTCAGGATCGGCCCCGGTGTCCTTGTAGACGCCGGCAACCGAGGCGCGTTCGGCGAGCAGGAAGAAATATTGCTCGTCGCCGAACTTGGCGGCTTCGAGACCTTCGGGCTCGACGCCCTTCGATCCCGACCGGCTTTCCGGATAGTGGCCGATATGGGCGACAGCGCGTTCGAAGGATGCGCCCGATTCGTAGAGAAGCTTGCCGGTCTTGTCGAAGATGGTGAAACCACGCGAGCCGCCCTGGTAGTCGCCTTCATTGGCGACGACGAGGCGGTTGTCGTCGAGCCACTTCACGGCGTCGGGCTCGCGCAGCACGCCCTTGGATTCGCCTGAAAATTTCAGGGCGCCGTCACGCTTGGTGTCGATGCCGGTCAGATCGACGCTGCCGGCGGAGAAATGCGTCTTCACCGCGGCCGTATTGGCGTCGATGATGACGATCTCGTTGTTTTCCTGCAGCGTCAGCGCGATCTCGTTCAACCCGTTGAAGGCGACGAATTCCGGCTCCGGGTCCTCCGGGGCGACGCCGGCAAGGCCGGTCAGCGCCACATGCTTGATGGTGCCGCAATCGACGGCGCCGTTCCTGAGCTGGAAGACGACGAGGTCGCCGGCCGGCATCTGCGGGATCTTGCCGTCATTGACCTCTTCGTCACGCTCGTTTTCGATGGCGATGGCGCCGAGCGTCTTGTCCTTGTTGAGGGCGATCGAATCCGGCTGGCCGCCGAGATCGCAAGTGCTCTCGATCTTCCTGGTCGCGACATCGACGATCGCGAGACGCCCCGAGGGCTTTGCCTTGCTTTCGGAGGTGTTGACGGCGACGAGCGCCTTGCCGGCGCTCGAGGTGACCGAGGTCGGCTCACCGTCCATCATGACAGCGCCGCCGGCTTTCGGAGCCTTGGCGTCGGTGATGTCGATGAAGCCGATCGCGCCGAGCGGGCTGTCGCTATAGATCAGCGTGTTGCCGTCGTCGGTCGCAGTGATGATTTCGGCGGAGCTGACCGACAGCTTGTCCTTGTCATCAGGCAGGTTCTGGGCGACCGGGAAGGAAGCGATGCGGTTGAAAACTGGTTCGGCCGCGGCCGGAAAGGCGACGGATGCGAGAAGCACGGCAGCAAGCGCTGCCTTGCGCGATGAAATGGTCATGAAATCCCCCATGTGTCGAATATTCGAAACATGAGTTTTCTGCGGGAGCGGCATGACAGAGGCATGACAGAGGCGGCATTTTGTAGCTGATCATCTCAGGCGGGTTTGCGCTCCCTGCGCATCTCGTTTCGCATGATGAAGAGCGATGCGGAGAGGATCAGAGCCGCCCCCAGCCAAAGGTAGCCCGCCGGCGCATAGCCGAAGAACAGCCAACCGGCCAGCACGTTCAGCGGCAGCTTCAGATCGTCGAAAGGCTGGACATAGGCGGCATCGGCCGCGGCATAGGCAAGTGTGAGGAAATACTGGGCTGCCGCGGTCAAAAGCCCCGCCAGCAGGAACAGGGCAAGGGTCGCCCCGGTCGGCACGGCAAAACCCGCCGCGAGCGCCAGCCCGCCATTGATCGGCGTCAGCAGCACGAGCAGCCAGACGGTGATCGTCTCCGGCCGTTCGATGCCCGTCAGGCTCTTGGTGATCAGCGACGAGGCGCCCCACAGCAGCGCCGAGAGCACGGGCAGGAGAGCCGCCCAGCCAAAGCCGTCCGACCATGGCTGCAGGATGATCATCGCTCCGGTGAAACCGGCCGCGGTCGCGGCCCAGCGGGCCGGGCCGACGCGCTCGCCAAGGAAAAGCCGGGCGCCCATAATGATGAAGAAGGGCGAGGTCATCACCAGTGCGATCGCCTGCCAGATCGGCACCGAAGCAAGGCCGGCGACCCAGGCCTCGACGCCGAGCGCGGCAAGTACCACGCGCGCCAGGTGACGCCAGGGATAGCGCGTGCGCATCGCCGCAAGACCGAGCCTGCGCAGGAAGGGCAGCGAAAACAGGAAGGCGAAGCCATATTGCCAGAAGGCGGCCGAGGCCGAGGGGAAGGCAAGCTTCATCGTCAGCCATTGGGTGACGACGTTGAGAAGCGAAAAAGCAATGCCGGCAAGGACCATCCAGAGGGCGCCGATGACGGCGCGAGACGGCTCTGCGGCTAGGGAAGTCTGATTCATGTCTTTCATCCGAAACCAGGGACCAACATAAATCAGGACGCATGAGCCACGACCAAGCGACACGGGCAGACCCCTGCCCTTCGCACAGCCGACACTCATTCTCTTCCATCCGGACTTTAACCGTCGGCTCCGGAATCGCACCGGATCTGCTGACCCCTCCCCGCTTCGACGCGAGAGAAGGCGCTCGCGGGCTTGAGTCGAGACCCTTACCGCCGGTGGGGAGTTTCACCCCGCCCTGAGAACAGAAATGTCGTAAATTAAAGCCCGCGCGACAGCAAGGTCAGCCAAAGCAAAAAGGCAAGAGGGCCTGCCAAAAGCAAAAAGGGTCCGGCAAAGCCGAACCCCTCTCAAATCCTGCACAACCGGTCTCGTTTCCGGTTGGCGGATAATCTCAGATCAGCCGTTGACGGCGTCCTTCAGGCCCTTGCCGGGCGTGAATTTCGGCACGTTGCGAGCCGGAATGTCGACTTCAGCGCCCGTGGACGGGTTACGGCCCTTCGTTGCAGCGCGATGAGAAACGGTGAAGCTGCCGAAACCCGCGAGGCGGATGTCGCCCTTGTTCTTGAGTTCAGCCTGGACAACGTCGAAAACCGCGTCAACAGCGGAAGCCGCGTCAGACTTCGTCAGTCCTGCCTTTTCGGCTACTGCGGACACGAGTTCATTCTTGTTCATGTTTCCACCCCTTTCTAAATGGTATGAAACGACTCAAATGTAAGCTAGGCGCAGAATAGGTTTCATCAGGCCCGCCGGAAACCCAAAAGCCCTGCAAATCAAGGAAAAGCAAGCGTCTACATGACGTTTTCACAAAAAAGGCTGGCGTTTCCGCCAGCCTTTTTGTCTGTTTTGTCCCAATGGGGCATAAATGTGGCACAGGCCACTCAATGCGCTATGGTTGCGCCCGTCTCATCGAGGCCTTCGACCGTTGCGATGACGGGCGTTTCCACCGTGCCGTCCCATTCGATCGGCTCCGGCCGCCGGATCAGCGCATGCTTGATCACCTCGCCCATGCGGGATACCGGGATGATCTCCATGTTGTTCTTCACGTTATCCGGAATCTCCGCCAGGTCCTTGGCGTTTTCCTCCGGAATCAGCACCTTCTTGATGCCGCCGCGAAGCGCTGCGAGCAGCTTTTCCTTGAGACCGCCGATCGGCAGCACACGGCCGCGAAGGGTGATTTCACCGGTCATGGCCACATGCCTGCTCACCGGGATACCGGTCATGATCGAGACGATCGCGGTTGCCATGGCGACGCCGGCCGAGGGGCCGTCCTTCGGTGTCGCGCCTTCCGGCACGTGCACGTGGATGTCGCTCTTGTCGAAGCGCGGCGGCTCGATGCCGAAATCGACGGCGCGCGAGCGGACATAGGAGGCCGCTGCCGAGATCGATTCCTTCATGACGTCCTTCAGATTGCCGGTGACCGTCATGCGGCCCTTGCCCGGCATCATCACACCTTCGATGGTCAGCAGCTCGCCGCCGACCTCCGTCCAGGCAAGACCGGTCACGACGCCGACCTGATCCTCGCCCTCGGCTTCGCCATGGCGGAAGCGCGGGACGCCCAGATAGTCGGAGATGTTGGCGGCCGTCACGTGAACGGACTTCGTCTTGCCCTTGATGATCTCGGTGACCGCCTTGCGGGCGAGCTTCATCAATTCGCGTTCGAAGCTGCGGACACCGGCTTCGCGGGTGTACTGCTGGCTGATCGCCATCAGGGCATCGTCGCTGACCGAGAATTCCTCCGGCTGCAACGCATGTTCCTTGATGGCCTTCGGCAGGAGGTGCCGCTTGGCGATCTCGCGCTTTTCATCCTCGGTGTAGCCGGCGATACGGATGATTTCCATGCGGTCCATCAGGGGTGCCGGAATGTTCAGCGTATTCGCCGTCGTGATGAACATCACGTCCGACAGGTCGTATTCGACTTCCAGGTAGTGGTCCATGAAGGTCGAGTTCTGCGCCGGATCGAGCACTTCGAGCAGAGCCGAGGACGGGTCACCGCGGAAGTCCATGCCCATCTTGTCGATCTCGTCGAGCAGGAAGAGCGGGTTGGACTTCTTCGCCTTCTTCATCGACTGAATGACCTTGCCGGGCATCGAGCCGATATAGGTGCGGCGGTGACCGCGGATTTCGGCTTCGTCGCGAACGCCGCCAAGCGCCATGCGGACATACTCACGGCCGGTCGCCTTGGCGATCGACTGGGCGAGCGAGGTCTTGCCGACGCCCGGAGGGCCGACGAGGCAAAGGATCGGGCCCTTGATCTTGGTGGCGCGAGCCTGCACGGCCAGATATTCGACGATGCGCTCCTTGACCTTGTCGAGACCGAAGTGATCGGCTTCGAGGATCTTCTCGGCATTGTTGAGATCGGCCTTGATCTTCGACTTCTTGCCCCACGGAATGCCGAGCAGCCAGTCCAGATAATTGCGCACGACGGTGGCTTCCGCCGACATCGGGCTCATCTGGCGCAGCTTCTTCAGTTCCGCATCGGCCTTTTCACGGGCTTCCTTGGACAGCTTGGTCTTGGAGATGCGCTCTTCCAGCTCGCTCATCTCGTCGCGGCCTTCCTCGCCGTCGCCGAGTTCCTTCTGGATCGCCTTCATCTGCTCGTTAAGATAATATTCGCGCTGGGTCTTCTCCATCTGGCGCTTGACGCGCGAGCGGATACGCTTTTCGACCTGCAGGACCGAGATCTCGCCTTCCATGAAGCCGAGAGCTTTTTCGAGGCGCTGTTTGACGCTGGTCGTCTCCAGCATCTCCTGCTTCTCGGTGATCTTGATCGACAGATGCGAGGCGACCGTATCGGCGAGCTTGGAATAGTCGTCGATCTGGCTGGCGGCGCCGACCACTTCGGGCGAAATCTTCTTGTTGAGCTTCACATAGCTTTCGAATTCGGAGACGACCGAACGCGACAAGGCTTCCAGTTCGACCGGATCGTCATGCGGCTCCTCGAGCACATGGCCGAGCGCCTCATAGAAATCCTCGCGGCTGGTATAGGTGTCGATCTCGGCGCGGGCGCGGCCTTCGACCAGAACCTTGACGGTGCCGTCGGGCAGCTTCAGGAGCTGCAACACGTTCGCCACGGTGCCGACATTGTGAATCGCGGACGGATCCGGATCGTCGTCACTGGCGTTGATCTGCGTCACCAGCATGATCTGCTTGTCGGAACCCATGACCTCTTCGAGCGCACGGATCGACTTTTCCCGTCCGACGAACAGCGGCACGATCATATGCGGGAAAACCACGATGTCGCGCAGGGGCAGAACAGGGTAGGCAGTGCTGCTCGCTACAGACGTTTTCTTCGTCATTTTATGTCCTTTCCATCGTCCCGTTACCGGGCTCTCTGCACGGCCGCTTGGGACCGGCCGGCACTCTCACTTGTTGCTACAAGTGGAGGTTCTGACTACGCTTTTCAAGCCACGCTAACGCCCGCGTTCCCCGGATGTGACGGCTTTGTTACAACGGAACGCCAACACTATGAAGCGCGTGGCTGGACCGGCGCTTACCACTTCCGACCCGGCTAAAATACAAACGCCAACAATAGGCTTACGGAATCACCGCATCATTGCCAAGCACTCCCCTTTGCGCAACATCGGCAAAGGCAATTCCGGTTCCCACCGGCAAAATACTAACAGCGCCTCGCATGGTTTTTCAAATAGAAAGGGGCCTGCCGATGGCAAGCCCCCAAAATAATCATAGGAAAGCAGCAAGATCACGCCGAAGCGTTGGCCTTTTCTTCCTGACGATCGGCATAGATGTAAAGCGGACGGGCCGAACCGCGCACCACTTCCTCCGAGATGACGACCTCGCGCACGCCTTCCAGCGTCGGCAGTTCGAACATCGTGTCGAGCAGGATCTTCTCCATGATCGAGCGAAGGCCGCGGGCGCCGGTCTTGCGCACGATCGCCTTGCGGGCGATTTCGCGCAGGGCATCCTCGTGGAAGGTCAGTTCCACGTCTTCCATCTCGAACAGGCGCTGATACTGCTTGATCAGCGCGTTCTTCGGCTCGGACAGGATCTGGATCAGCGCATCTTCATCGAGATCCTCGAGCGTCGCCAGAACCGGCAGACGGCCGATGAACTCGGGGATGAGGCCAAACTTGACCAGATCTTCCGGCTCCAGTTCGCGCAGGACTTCGCCGACGCGGCGGTCGTCCTGGGCCTTGACGGTGGCGCCGAAGCCGATCGAGGTCTTCTCGCCACGGGCGGAGATGATCTTGTCGAGGCCGGCGAAGGCGCCGCCGCAGATGAACAGGATGTTCGTCGTGTCGACCTGCAGGAATTCCTGCTGCGGGTGCTTGCGGCCGCCCTGCGGCGGTACGGAAGCGACCGTGCCTTCCATGATCTTCAGCAGCGCCTGCTGCACGCCCTCGCCCGAGACGTCGCGGGTGATCGACGGGTTGTCGGATTTGCGCGAAATCTTGTCGACTTCGTCGATGTAGACGATGCCGCGCTGCGCACGCTCGACGTTGTAGTCGGCAGACTGCAGGAGCTTCAGGATGATGTTTTCGACGTCCTCGCCGACATAACCGGCCTCGGTAAGCGTCGTCGCATCGGCCATGGTGAAGGGAACGTCGATGATCCGGGCCAGCGTCTGGGCAAGATAGGTCTTGCCGCAGCCCGTCGGGCCGACGAGCATGATGTTCGACTTCGCCAGCTCGACTTCGCCGTTCTTGGAGGCGTGCGCCAGGCGCTTGTAGTGGTTGTGCACGGCGACCGACAGGATCTTCTTCGCCTGCCGCTGGCCGATGACATATTCGTCGAGGACCTTGATGATGTCCTGGGGCGTCGGAACGCCGTCGCGGGACTTGACCATCGAGGACTTGTTCTCCTCGCGGATGATGTCCATGCACAATTCGACGCATTCATCGCAGATGAAGACGGTCGGTCCGGCAATCAGTTTCCGGACTTCGTGCTGGCTCTTTCCGCAGAACGAACAATAGAGAGTGTTCTTGGAGTCGCCGCCGTTGCTGCCGCTGACCTTGCTCATATCATTTTCCTTCCAGCACGCCGCATTTCAAGGCGAAATCGCGGTCCACTCTATCAGCTCCTGGCGGCACTCCGTTTCCGGAGCCTTTGCCGAGAAGGGCTTCAGGGGGTACGAACCGGTCCCAACCAATCATGTCCGGGTTCCGGCGGCAACGAATTCCCCTTCGAATGCCGAATGCTATGTCATAAAAATTCAACATAGCATTAATAGTTACTATTAGCGTCTTCGTCGCCGGATGAAAGCCCTTGTTCAATCACAAATGGGATAGAACTGTGGCGACAAAAACACCATCCCAATTAATTACTAGGCCTGTTCGCCTTCCATTTCGAGGCGCGACGTCAGAACCTTGTCGATGACGCCCCAGCCCTGGGCTTCGTCCGCATCCATGAAATGGTCACGATCGAGCGTCTTTTCAACTTCTTCATAGGTGCGGCCGGTGTGCTTGACATAGACCTCGTTCAGGCGGCGCTTCATCTTGAGGATGTCGCGGGCGTGGCGCTCGATGTCCGAAGCCTGGCCCTGGAAGCCGCCCGAGGGCTGATGCACCATGATGCGGGAATTCGGCGTGGCGAAGCGCATGTCCTTGTGGCCGGCGGCCAGCAGCAGCGAGCCCATGGACGCGGCCTGGCCGATGCAGAGCGTCGAAACCGCGGGCTTGATGAACTGCATCGTATCGTAAATCGCCATGCCGGCGGTGACGACGCCACCGGGCGAATTGATGTAGAGGGCGATTTCCTTCTTCGGGTTTTCGGCCTCGAGGAAGAGAAGCTGGGCGCAGACGAGCGTCGCCATGTGGTCTTCGACGGCGCCCGTCAGGAAGATGATGCGTTCCTTCAACAGGCGGGAATAGATGTCGTAGGAGCGTTCACCGCGGTTGGTCTGTTCCACGACCATCGGCACGAGGGCCATAGCGGTATCGACTGGGTTTCTCATGTGCGTCCTTTGTCAACGTCTCGCCGGCCGGCGCCGGGAATCAAAGAAAAATGTCTTATCCCTACATAGAGTGTCCCTGCCCTCCTCTTCAAGACACGCCTGAGGATAACGTTAAGAAGGCGGGGCCGGGCGGTTCCTGGTAGCCTCTTTCCCCCAAACGCCTGTTAACGGCGAGCCCTCGGCATTGTCTCCCCCGGTTTTTCTCCATGACAGGATGAAGGAAGGCTTACTTCATTCGACCGTGCTTATACACGTTTACCCAACGGAAAGCCTACCGGCAGATATCGGCCCAAAACCATGCCGCAGCGCAGCGACATTAAGGAAGTGGCGAGCTTCCTCGGCAAGGATGCAAGCCAACTGAAAAGGGCCGACAGACGAGGGGTTTGCTGCCGTGTTCAATATTGCTACAGGTCTCGCCATCTGGTGTTCCGAGGCCATGACGCTTGCTTTGGTGCTGTTCGTCGCCTGGCGCCACAACGTCAGGAACGAGGCCTATCTCTATTGGGGTCTCGGCTTCCTTCTGACCGGCATCGGCTTTGCGATGATTGCCTTGCGCAGCGAAATCCCAAGCGTGCTTTCCATCGAGGCGGGCAATGCCATTGCGCTGCTCGGCCAGAGCGCCTGGGTGGCGGGTTTTCTCGCACTCGACCGCAAGAGGATCGAATGGTGGGCGCTGCTGCCGCCGGTCATCTGGCTGGCCGGGGTTTTCCTGCCCTGGGTCAACAGCGATTATTCGAACCGCGTGGTGCTCTACAATCTCGCTTCGGCGACAGGTGCGACGGCACTCGCCATGGCGGTTGCCGCCGGCGACATGCGCCGCGAGCGCACCCGCGTCAAACTGATGGGCGTCTTCGTCATCCAGGGCTGCCTGTGCTTCGGCTCGGCGCTGACGACGGCGCTGACGCTGCCGAGCGACATCGAGGCGACCAATCTCGGCGGCGTCTCCGCCATGGCCAGCGCCTTCCTGCTGACCATCGCCTTCGCGTTCACGTGCCGGCTGATCATGGAGCGCTCCGAACGGCACCTGCGTGCGCTGACCCTGACCGATTCGCTGACCGGCGTGCTCAACCGCCGCGGCCTGCTCGGCTATTTCGACGCCACCCAGGAAAAAGCCCATAACGAGCAGCGCCAGGTCGCAGTGATGCTCTTCGATCTCGACCATTTCAAGCGCGTCAACGATCGTTTCGGCCACCAATCCGGCGATGCCGTACTCACCGCGTTTGCCCGCATGGCCCGCCAGTATATTCCGAACAGCATCTTCGGCCGCATGGGCGGCGAGGAATTCGCAGCCTTCGCCGCGGTTACGGACCAGACGGAAGCCGAGGCGATCGCCGAAGCCATCCGCACCGAATTCTGCCGCCTGCCCGTCAGCACCGGCGAAGCGATCGTCCCGGTCACGGTCAGCATCGGCATCGCGCTCGCCTCCTCGATCGAAGCCAATATCGACAAGCTGATCTCGGCTGCCGACCGGGCGCTCTATGCCGCCAAGGCCGCCGGCCGCAACTGCACGGTCACCTTCGGCGAAGCGGAGGCCGCAGCCCCTGCACCGGCCACACCGAGCAGCACCGCCGGCGAACTCGTGCCGACGGTCGACGATCAGGTCGAGGCCCTGCGGCGCATGGGCACGCTGTCGCGGGCCGGCTAGCCCGCTTCTTCACCCGCATCTTTCCGAGGCACGGCAAATCCGCTAAGCCTCGGGACATGATGATACCGTCCTTTCTCTCGATCGATCCGGCTCGCCGCCACGTCTCGCTGGACGGCCGCAACCCGGCCTTCTACGGCAACCCGAATGCCGCCTATGCAGCACTTCACGCCCATTGCCCGACCTTCTACTGGAGCGAGCAGAAGCAGTGGTTCTTCACAGGCTACGACCATGTGAACGCGCTGCTGCGCGATCGCCGCTTCGGCCGGCAGATCCTGCATATCGCCAGCCGCGAGGAGCTCGGCCTTGCCGAGCCGATGCCGCATCTTGCCAGTTTCGATCTCTCGGAACGGTATTCCCTGCTCGAACTCGAACCGCCCGAGCACACGCGGCTGCGCACGCTCGTCAACCGCGCCTTCGTCTCCCGCCATGTCGAGAAGATGAAACCGGAGCTTGCCGAACTCGCCAACCGGCTGATCGACGGCTTCGCGAAAAAGGGCGAGGTCGAGCTGCTCTCGGCCTTTGCCGACATCATCCCGGTGACGATGATCGCCCGGATGATCGGCATTCCCGAGGAGATGGGGCCGCAGCTGCTTGCCTGGTCGCACGCCTATGTCCGCATGTACATGTTCGGCCGCACGCGCGAGCAGGAGGAAGAGGCCGAACGGGCGGCCAAGGAATTTTCCGACTACGTCAAGACGGTGATCGCAGAACGCCGCGCCGAGCCGCGCGACGACCTGCTTACCCACATGATCCATACCGAGCACAAGGGCCAATATCTGACCGAGGAGGAGCTCGTCTCGACGACGATCGTGCTGCTCAATGCCGGGCATGAGGCGACCGTGCACCAGATCGGCAATTCCGTGCGCATCATCCTCGACAGCGGCTGCGATCCCTCGGAACTCTTCCGGGACGAAGCGACGACGGAGCGCACGGTCGAGGAAACCTTGCGCATCGGCGCGCCGGTGCACATCTTCCAGCGCTGGGCGCTGGAGCCTGCCGAAATCGACGGCGTCTCCTTCAAGCGCGGCGACAAGGTGAGCCTCATCCTCGCCGCCGCCAATCTCGACCCGGCGAAATTCACCGATCCCCTCGCCTTCCGGCCGGATCGCAACGAGGCGGCGAACCTCTCCTTCGGCGCCGGTATCCATTTCTGCATCGGCGCGCCGCTGGCCCGGCTGGAGCTCAATGTCGTGCTGCCGATCCTGTTCGAACGGCTTCCCGGTCTCAAACTGTCAAAGACGCCGGTGGTCAAGGACGTCTACCATTTCCACGGGCTGGACCGGCTGGATCTGCAATGGTGATCACCGCCGCGCCTGGAAAGTCATGCGGCTGACTCTTCTTCCAGCTTGCTGGATATGTCGTGTGCCGACATAGGTCTTCCAAGCAGATATCCCTGCAGCTGATCGCAGCCGGCGTCGCGCAAGATCGCCGCCTGGCGGGTATTCTCGATCCCTTCGGCGGTCACCGGAATCTGCAGGGCGGTCGCCAGGGAAATGGTCGCCCGAAGAACATCGGCGCCATTTGCGCCTTCGTCGAGAGCCGACACGAGCGAGCGGTCGATCTTCATGCGATCAAACCCGAACTGCCGCAATGCGCCAATGCTGGCGTAGCCGCAGCCGAAGTCATCGAGCGCAAACTTGATGCCGACGCGCTTCAGCTGATCTATCGATCGTCGCGCCTGGTCCGGATTTGTCATCAGGACACCTTCGGTGATCTCCAGCGTCAGCCGGCTTGGATTGAAATCGAGTTCCTGCAGCACCGAGATCACTTCGGCGGCAAATTCCGGATTGCAGAGCTGGATCGGCGAAACATTCACCGACAATGCCAGATCGGGCCAGTTCTTGGCATGCTCGATCGATGTTCTGAGCATATGAACGCCAAGCGCATCGATGAGGCCGCATCTCTCGGCAAGCGGGATGAAAATCTCCGGACTGATGTTGCCCGTCGCCGTTCGCCAGCGTGCCAACGCCTCAAGACCAGTGACGGCGCCTGTTGTGGCGGAGACGAGAGGCTGGAAAACGGCTTCGATCGCGCCACTGCTGATGGCGTGCTTCAACAGGCCTTCCAGCTCGGCGACGCGTTGGCGTTCCCGGTCCAGTTCAGGATCGTATTCGATCGCCTGACCCCTGCCATTTGTCTTGGCGCGATAGAGGGCCATATCCGCTCTGCGGAGCAGCTCCAAAGGCGGAATGTCTCCGTTGAGCGCAGCCGCTCCGATGCTTGCGCCGACTTCGATCGTTCGTCCGTCGATTTTGAAGGGCTCGGTAAACAGCGCCAGAATGGTCTTTTCCATGTCTTCGCACGTAGCGGATCCGACGTGCACCAATGCAAATTCGTCGCCCCCCAGCCGGGCCGCGGCAACGACTTCGGGGTGGCAGGCGGTCAGCGCGTTCGAGACCAGCCGGATCAAATCGTCCCCCACCGCATGCCCCCAGGCATCGTTGACGGCCTTGAAGCCATCAAGGTCGACCAGATAGAGCCGGAGTGGCGTAGAGCCCACATCCTCCAGGTCTTCCAGCAGGCTGAGAAGCCCATGCCTGTTCAACAGGCCACTCAGGCTATCATGGCCCGCCTCGAAAAGTGCTGCTTGCGCCAACTGGCGCAGGCGTCGCGCCTCGGACGCGCCAACCATCAGAACGCCGATCAGGAACAGCGCAAGGATGGCGATAGCGGCCGCGACGTAAGGAGCAACCTGATGAAACACGGTGCTTCCGGGCGCCTTGCTCGGCCAGACGAGATAGCCGATGACGGCCCCCTTCATGTCGGTGATCGGCGCGTTCAGGAACGCCGGCTTGGGCGTCGTCTCGAGGTGCAGGCCTTCGAGTTCATGTTCGTTCGAGAGCGTGTCGAGAACCTCAGGCGTGATGTCCTTGTAGAAGCTCAACGTGCTGAGCTTCGGAAGCTCGCCGCTCGCCTCGAACGGCTGGATTGCCTGCGAGGCGATCAGCGCGACGCCGCTCTCGGTCTTGATGAAATTGACCACCGGCGCCCGCCCAGGATCGGCGGCCGCATTGATCTGCTGATCAAAGGTTTCGCCAAAAAACGCGCTCGGCTGGAAGGGCTTGCCTTTGGCATAGGCCGAGACAACCGAAGACCGGTCGGGGCCGATGACGATCGCGCCGTCATAGAGCGCGTAATCCTCGCTGGTTTTTCCCCAATTCTCATAGGCCCAATCGGCGGCGGTCGGCGATGAGGTCGCACGATAGGCATCGTCCCATACGGCATTGTCAGTCGTTGTCGAACCCAGGCGAGCCACAAATGCGCCGATTGCGGCGCGGGCAGCGCGATTGGCCCTGGCATCGTCGATCTCGTTTGCCGACCGGGTCATCTTGACGACGACATGAGCCATAAGGCCGGTCAGGACGAGAGCGACGACGAGGAAGCAGACGGTTGTCGCAATGATGGAAGACGTCTGAGTCCGAACGTGCCTACCTGCAAGATTCGACGACATGCAAATTCCGCAAAGATTAATTGCAAGGCCATGTCTGTGAGACGGCAGGAGACATCATGTCCGCAATGCGCTGCAGATCAGATCTAGCATTTGACGATGTAGGCCCGATTAATGGGATTGGTTAAAAGCGTTCTATCCGGCAAAGAAGCGCTGTCATTGGCGGAAAAACAGGCCATTATCGCCGCAAACCGGGACAGGCCCGGGGTCGCCGGCGTCGGTCTGCTCAAACCTTGATCACATAATCCTTGCGAGTCGTTTCAACGACTTCCCACGTTCCCCTAAAGCCGGGCCTGAGGATCATCCGATCACCCGCCTTCAGATGCACCGGCTCGCCGCCCTCCTCCGTCACGATCGAATGGCCGGAGAGCAGGCTGAAATATTCCCACTCTTCGTAGACAATCCGCCACTTGCCCGGCGTCGCCTCCCAGATACCGGAATAGAGGCCACCTTCGGCCTCCTCCAGGTTCCAGCTACGGAATTGCGGATCGCCCGAGATGATCCGGCCGGGCTCCGGGGCGCCGAACTCCGGTTGGACGCCGTCGATGCTGAAGGTGATGAAATTTGCCGTGGTCATTATGGACCCCTTTGATCTCAGATCTTCGAGAGCGCCTGTTCGAGATCGGCGATGATGTCCTTGACGTCCTCGATGCCGACGGAAAGGCGCACGACGTCAGACCCGGCGCCGGCGGCGATCCTCTGCTCGTCGGTCAATTGCCGGTGCGTCGTCGAGGCCGGATGGATGACGAGCGAACGGGTGTCGCCGATATTGGCGAGGTGGGAGAAGAGCTCCAGTCCCTCGACCAGCGTCTTGCCCGCCTCATAGCCGCCTTTGACGCCGAAGGTGAAGATGGAGCCGGCGCCCTTCGGCGAATAGCGCTGCTGCAGGGCATGGTTCGGGTCGTCGTCGAGGCCGGCATAATTCACCCAGGCGATCTTGCTGTGCGCCTTCAGCCACTTGGCGACGGCGATCGCATTGTCGCTGTGGCGCTGCATGCGAAGCGGCAGCGTCTCGATGCCGGTCAGGATCAGGAAGGCGTTGAAGGGCGAAATCGCCGGCCCGAGATCGCGCAGGCCGAGCACGCGGGCAGCGATCGCAAAGGCGAAATTACCGAACGTCGCGTGCAGGACCATGCCGTTATATTCCGGCCGCGGGCTCGACAGCATCGGGTAATTGCCGGATTTCGACCAGTCGAAGGTGCCGCCGTCGACGATGAGGCCGCCCATGGAATTGCCGTGGCCGCCGAGAAATTTCGTCAGCGAATGTACGACGATGTCGGCGCCATGCTCGATCGGACGGATGAAATAGGGGGTCGCCAACGTGTTGTCGACGATCAGCGGCAGGCCGTTGCGGTGTGCGACGTCGGCGATAGCGGCAATATCGACGAAGGTGCCGCCGGGATTGGCCAGGCTTTCGATGAAGATACCGCGCGTCTTGTCGTCGATCTGGCTTTCGAAGCTTGCCGGATCGTCGGAATCGGCCCAGCGCACCTGCCAGCCGAAATTCTCGAAGGCATGGCCGAACTGGTTGATCGAGCCGCCATAGAGCCTGCGCGCAGCGATGAAGTTCTCGCCGGGGCGCATGATGGTGTGGAAGACGATCATCTGCGCTGCATGGCCGGAGGCGACGGCAAGTGCTGCCGTGCCGCCCTCGAGCGCTGCGACACGCTCCTCGAGCACGGCCTGGGTCGGGTTCATGATGCGGGTGTAGATGTTGCCGAAGGCCTGCAGGCCGAAGAGGGCGGCGGCATGATCGGAATCATTGAAGACGAAAGCGGTCGTCTGGTAGATCGGCGTTACCCGCGCGCCGGTCGCCGGGTCGGGCTGTGCGCCGGCATGGATCGCCAACGTGTTGAATCCCGGATCGTTCTTGGCCATGTCGTCCTCCCGTTATTGCTGACGAGCGGGATCATAACCACTCACGAACGAAAGTTAATCGCGATCCGTTTCAACCCGCGGGCGTTCCGTGGAAAATCCGTCTCCGCCAACAGCAACTCAGGCAATGAGACGAGGATATTCGATCGCCGGGCAACGGTTCATCACCACCTTGACACCGACGGCCTCCGCCTTTGCCGCCGCCGCATCGTCGCGGACACCAAGTTGAGACCAGATGATCTTCGGCAGCGGGCTCAGCGCCAGCGCCTCCTCGATGACCCCGTCCAGATATTCGGAGGCGCGAAATACGTCGACCATGTCGATCGGCACGGGAATGTCGGCGAGCCGGGCATACACGGTACGGCCCTGAATCTGCTTACCCGCCTGCCCCGGATTGACAGGAATGACCTCATAGCCGCACGACAGCAGATAACCCATGACGCCGTTGCTCGGCCGGGCCGGATTGGGCGAAGCGCCGGTCAGAGCGATGGTCTTTACCGAATGCAGGATTCCGGCGAGGTAGTCATCCGTGTAAGCGTCGTGATTCATGTCCGTGTCTCCACTCCCGAAAGCCCTTCAGCACGGCCCCGCATGTTTTTTTGCATTTCCGTGAAACCGGCTGGGCGTCTTTTCCGTATATATGAATTGGATACTCCCTGAGGATGATTCGATGAAAAAAATCGCTCTTGCCCTCATGCTCGTGCTTGCCGCATCGCCGGCGCTGGCGATCTCGCGCTACAATCCGCTCGCCATGAGCTGTGCCAGCGTGCGCGCCGCCATCCACAATCAGGGCGCCGTCATCTTCCGCTACCAGTCTCCCCGCGGCTTGCCGCTCTACGATCGCTATGTCCGCAACAGCAATTATTGCGACGCGACCGATTATGCGGAATGGACGCATATTCCCTCGAAGGACGATCCCCGCTGCCCGGTCCTGAACTGCCAGAACATCGACAACCTTGACGGGATGCTTTTCGTTCCTCATCATCAACTTTGATGGTTTTAACGGTTGTAACGGCCGCGGGAAACTATACGTCTTTCGCGCTTGCGAAAGGTTTGGGGCTCAATCCCGCGCTGCGATTTTTTGAAGATTGCACAATCAAAAGCTTTAATTTTCCCCTATGTCAAAGTTATAGAATAATATCTATATTTCAGCAGCATAGGATAATCTCCTTCCGAGTTCCGACAGCTTGTTTCTCCTTTTGTTCATGATAATGCCGCGCTATGTTCTTATGTCCATTAGAAACATCTCATAGTTGAAAGGAGCGCCTGGATTGAACGCATGTCGCGCGCACGTAAAAATTGCTCCAATGAGCCACCATTGTTCACCTACTGAAAGAATGCTATTCGACACATGACCGCATAAGCGGCGGCCGCCGTGCATTTTCGTGCAAATCTCAGTTGTCTTATCAGGAATTCGAAACGCTGAAGCGAGGCGTGTTCCGCTTCTTCTCATCCTTTCCGGATTTACTCCCTTGCCTCTCGACGTCATCCTGCTCGTTCTCTTCGGCGCACTGCTGCACGCGACATGGAACGCCATCGTCAAGGCGGGGAGCGACAAATCCCTCGATGCGGCACTGATCTCGGCCGGCGGTGCGGTTTCGGCGCTGCCGTTCCTGGCATTCCTGCCGCTGCCGCAAGCCTCAGCCTGGCCGTTCATCGGCGCCTCGGCCATCCTGCAATTCGCCTATTTTCAATTGGTCGCCGCCGCCTACCGCGCCGGCGATATCGGCCTCGTCTATCCATTGATGCGTGGCAGCGCACCGCTGCTGATTGCCGCGACAAGCGGTTTCATCCTCAAGGAAGATCTTTCCTGGGGCGCTCTTGCCGGCACGATGACGATTTCGGCCGGGGTGCTGACGCTGGCTTTGGAGGCGCGGCGCGGCAGCAGCCGCGCCGTCATGTTCGCGCTTGCCAATGCCTGCGTCATCGCCAGCTACACCTATGTCGACGGTATCGGCGCACGCATCTCCGGCAATGCGGTTTCCTACACTTTGTGGATGTCGCTGTTGCCGCCGGTGCTGCTGTTTGCCTGGGCAGCGTCGCAGCGCGGCGCTGCCGCCGTCGCGCGCCACGTCCGTCGCAACTGGTGGCGCGGCCTCATCGGCGGCGCCGGCTCGATCGCTTCCTACGGGCTGGCGCTCTGGGCGATGACGAAAGCCCCGGTCGCGACCGTCGCCGCTCTGCGCGAAACCGCGATCCTCTTTGCGCTGGTGATCTCGATCACCGTCTTCAAGGAAAAGGCCAGCATCTGGCGCTACGTCGCCGGCGTGGTTATCGCAATCGGCGGACTGGTTCTGAAACTGGCGTGAGTCATTCGCCCTTCCATTCCGGCATACGCTTGCCGAGGAAGGCGCCGATCCCTTCCTGCGCGTCCTGCGTCAGCATGTTTTCGACCATCACCTTGGCGGTATAATCATAGGCCGCCTCCACCGGCAGTTCGAGCTGGCGGTTGAAGGCTTCCTTGCCGATCCTCAGCGCCATCGGCGATTTGCTGGCGATCACCGCCGCATATTTGGACACGACCTGCACCAGATACTGTTTTGGCACGATGCGGTTGACGAGGCCGAAATCCTTGGCGGTCGAGGCGTCGATCGTCTCGCCGGTCAGCAGCATTTCCATTGCCTGCTTGCGGTGCGCGGCACGGGAAACGGCAACCATCGGCGTCGAACAGAACAGGCCGATGTTGACGCCCGGCGTGCAGAATGTCGAACTGTCGGTGCAGATCGCCAGATCGCAGGAGGCAACCAGCTGACAGCCGGCAGCCGTTGCAAGCCCGTCGATCTCGGCGATGACAGGCTTCGGCAGATGGGCGATCTTCAGCATCAGATCGGCAGCGAGCCGGAAGGACTTTTCGAAGAAGCCGGCCCCCTGATCTTCATCGGCGCGATGGGTCGTGAGTTCCTTGAGATCATGCCCGGCGGAAAAGACATTGCCGGTCGAAGCGATGACGACGACGCGCACATCCGAATCCGCCCCGGCCGTCTCCAGCTCGTGCATCAGCGCTTCGAGAAGCGCGATCGAAAGCACATTGGCCGGCGGATTGTTGAGCACCACCCGCAGCACGCCGTCGCGCAGCGAGCGGGTCAGCAATCCGCACTCTTCTGCCCTGGCTGCGTCCGGGAAGGATACGATTTCGGCCATGATGCTGCTCCCTGCGCCCGCTCGATTCCAGCAGACGTTTTGCCACAAGGCGCTGGCAATTTCGAGCAGGATCCGCACTCCGCGCGTAAGCCGCTGCCGTCAGGACCAGAACCACGACTTCGATGCCTCGGCACTTGCCTGCGCACGCGTCAGACCGACATCGCGAAGCTCGTCGTCGGTGAGTTCGGACAGCGTGCGGCGGCTACGACGCTTTTCGAGATGATGCTCGATCATCGCCAGCCGCCGCAGGCTCCAACGCGCCAGGCGGCGCAGTTTCGATCGAACGATATCGCGAGGCGCCACAAAGATCCCGCTGGTTTCCAAAGCCATCTGTTCTTCCCTTCTTCAAGGGATGAAAGATGCGCTGGAAGACGCCACGAAAGAAGCTTATAGATATTATGATATGTATAAGGATTTCTTTGGCATGGCGCTCAACCTCGATCAACTCGCGACCTTCGTCAATGTTGCCGATCTCGGAAGCTTTACGGCTGCAGCCGACAAGGAGGGCCTCACTCAACCGGCCGTCAGCCTGCAGGTAAAGGGCCTCGAACAGCGGCTCGGTGTCCGGCTGATCGAGCGCGTCGGGCGACGGGCGCAGCCCACCGCGGCAGGTCTCGATCTTCTCGCGCATGCACGACGCCTGCTGCAGGAATCGGCGGCGGCGGAAGAAGCGATGCTGCCGTACAGAGATGGCGCAAGCGGCCGCGTGCGCATCGGCAGCGGCGGCACGGCGTCGATTCATCTGCTGCCACGCGCCATCGCCGCCGCCAGAAAACGCATGCCCGGCCTCGAAATCACCGTGCGCATCGGTGATGCCGATGACGTTCTGCGCGATCTGGAGGACAATAGCCTCGACATCGCCGTCATCGCCCTGCCGGCATCGGGACGGAACTTCGAGATCGAACCCTTCTACGAGGAGGAACTGCTGGCCGTCGCTCCCGCAGGCAGTCTCATTCCCGAAGGCGGGCCGGACGCCGCCTTCATGCGCGACAGGACGCTGCTGCTTTACGAGGGAGGCAATACGCGGCGGGCAATCGATGGGTGGCTTGCTGCTCCCAATACCAGAATCCGCCCCGCGATGGAGTTCGGCAGCATCGAGGCAATCAAGGAACTGGTGGCGGTGGGGCTCGGCTGGTCGATCCTGCCGGGACTGGCGCTGAAGCGCGAACGCGCCGGTCTGGTGACGACATCATCGCTGAATCCGCGGCTCACGCGCCGCCTCGGCATGGTGCTGCGCCGGGACAAACATCTGACACGCGGCCTTCGCGAAATGATGAAATGCCTGCGCGAGTTCAAAGGTTAGGGCCGCTTTCGACCGCGGGATGCGGTTTCAAAAGCCGGCAGCGACGAGATAAAAAACGTCAGCCTCCCCAGTTCACTACCTAACAAATGTGAGGTATCATAATACCATACATCTAACATATTGTTTTCGCTTGGAATTTTTTACAGGCGTCGGAAGAGTCGATATTGACCCGATGTCACATTCCCTTTATACACCGCGCCAGAACGCAGCCTGTCCGGGCTGCTTTCTTTTTGGCATGCCTCGCGCCTGCCAATCCAAGCAACAAGAAACGCCCTTTAAGCCCTAGGGCCAAGGGTCCCAAAAGAGAGTATTCACTATGGCAACCTTCTCCCAGAAGCCTGCAGAGGTGGAGAAGAAGTGGGTGATCATCGACGCCGAAGGGCTGGTCGTTGGCCGTCTCGCTTCCATCATCGCTATGCGCCTGCGCGGCAAGCACAAGGCAACCTTCACGCCCCACGTTGACGACGGCGACAACGTCATCGTCATCAATGCCGACAAGGTCGTTTTCACCGGCAAGAAGTATTCCGACAAGGTCTACTACTGGCACACCGGTTATGCCGGCGGCATCAAGGAACGCACCGCACGCCAGATCATCGAAGGCCGCTTCCCGGAGCGCGTCCTCGAAAAGGCCGTCGAACGCATGGTTCCGCGTGGCCCGCTCGGCCGTCGCCAGATGAAGAACCTGCGCGTTTACGCCGGCTCCAACCATCCCCATGAAGCCCAGCAGCCGGTCGCCCTCGACGTTGCCGCGCTCAACAAAAAGAACGTAAGGAGCGCCTGATCATGGCTGACCTCTCCTCCCTGAAGGATCTCGGCACGGCTTCCGAAGCTGCTGCTCCGGCCCACGTCCGCAAGGTCGATTCGCTCGGCCGCTCCTACGCGACCGGCAAGCGCAAGAACGCCGTCGCCCGCGTCTGGGTGAAGCCGGGCTCCGGCAAGATCATCATCAACGGCAAGGAATTCGCGGAATATTTCGCCCGTCCGGTGCTGCAGATGATCCTGCGCCAGCCGATCGTTGCGGCTGCCCGTGACGGCCAGTTCGACATCGTCGCAACCGTTGCCGGCGGTGGCCTGTCCGGCCAGGCCGGCGCTGTTCGCCACGGTCTCTCCAAGGCGCTGACCTACTTCGAGCCGGGCCTGCGCTCGGTGCTGAAGAAGGGCGGCTTCCTGACCCGCGACAGCCGCGTCGTCGAACGCAAGAAGTACGGCAAGGCAAAGGCCCGCCGCTCCTTCCAGTTCTCCAAGCGTTAATCGCTTCGGACAGACGGAATTACGAAGGCCGGGGAAACCCGGCCTTTTTATTTGCGCTGTTCAACCCAGGCGGAAGCGTGCCGGCTGCCATTGTCGCATTTCGGTTCTGCTGGTAGAAACTCTGCTGGTAGAAACTGGGCAAGGCGCTTCGCGAATGAGCGAAGCCGCAGTCAGGGTCGCATCATGGGAACAACCAAGTCCGCAGACAAATAGGCCGCAACAACCCTGCCCTGTTGTTGCGGCGTCTGTCCGGCCAATTCCGATACTGATGAAAAGACAGATCGCCGCCGAATGAAATCATTTGAGCGGATGCTTTCCCATGTCTTATCCCAAAATCCAGCGCTGGAGCTATTCCGTGCCGGCAGCCATGCTGCTGATGGCGCCTTTCGACATCTTGACCTCTCTCGCCATGGATATCTATCTGCCGATTGTGCCTGTTATGCCGGAGGCGCTCGGCACCTCACCTGAAGTCATCCAACTGACCCTCAGCCTCTATATGCTCGTGCTCGGCGCCGGGCAGATCGTCTTCGGGCCGATTTCCGATATTGTCGGACGACGGCCCGTCCTGCTCGGAGGCACGGCACTCTTTGCCGCTTCCTCCTTCCTGCTTGCCGGCACTTCGGCGGCACCGCTTTTCGTGGCCTGGAGATTGCTGCAGGCAGTCGGTGCGTCGGCGGCTCTCGTCGCAACCTTCGCAACAGTGCGCGACGTCTACGCCGGGCGTCCCGAAAGCAGCACGATCTATAGCCTGCTCGGCTCCATCCTCTCCTTCGTGCCGGCATTGGGCCCCATCGCCGGAGCCTTGATCGCCGATCGCTTCGGCTGGCGCGCCATCTTCCTCGTCATCGGCCTCCTTTCGGTTGCCGCCCTTTTCAACGCCGGCATGCGGTGGCATGAGACCCGTCCCGCCGCCACCGCGAAGATCGCCCTCCGCCCGATCCTGAAGAGCTTTCCCTTCTGGGTCTATACATTAGGCTTCAGCACGGCGATGGGTGCCTTCTTCGTCTTCTTCTCGACGGCACCCCGTATCCTGATCGATAGGGCCGGCTTCTCCGGCATCGGCTTCAGCGTCGCCTTTGCCACCGTGGCACTGGCGATGATCGTGACGGCGCCTTTCGCCAAAAGCTTCGTCATGCGCTGGGGCATTGCAGGCAGTCTTGCCAGAGGCATGGCGACGCTGCTTCTCGGCGCCGTGCTGCTTGCCTTTGGAGAATTGTTTCTGCAGCCCTCCTTTGTCAGCTTCGTCGTGCCGATGTGGATCATCGCGATCGGCATCGTCCTGGCGACGGCGGTGACTGCCAATGGCGCGCTTGAGGCCTTTGGCGATACGGCAGGAACGGCGGTAGCGTTCTATTTCTGCATCGAGAGCATCTTGGTCGGCTTTGCCGGAACGGTCTTTGTGCTTCTGCTCGGCGGCGACAGCGCCTGGCCGGTCGTTGGCTATATCTCTGTGAGCGCGCTGGCGACGCTCGCCGGGTTGTGGTCCCTGCGGCAGCCGGCCTGACAGCAGATGGTCAAGAACGGCCGCTCGACCGCAATGGGCGGCCGTCATCCGATCGATGGCTTGAAATCTGCCCGCAGCTCGCCTACCCCTTTCTGCGCGCAAGGGATCAGCCAATTCCTTCGCGAGACCGCCACCCGACGCTTTGGCGTCGAACGGTGATCATGCAACGCAGCGTCCGCACCGAACGCGACTATGGTTTTGCCACCGAAAAAAGGAGCATGACTTGGCGAACAGATCGATTGACCACGCCTTCACGGCGACCAGCCTCACTTCTGCCGCCAGCGACCCGACCTTTGCCGGCGCGCTGTCCTTCATGCGTCGCCGCTTCACCAAGGAACTCGCCGGCGTCGACGTCGCCGTCTGGGGGATTCCCTTCGATGCCGCGACATCGAACAGGCCGGGCACGCGCTTCGGGCCGCAGGCGATCCGGCGCGCCTCGGCGATCTTCGACAATGACGCGCAATATCCCTTCCACCGCGATCTCTTCGCCGACATGGCGGTGATCGACTACGGCGACTGCCTGCTCGACTACGGCAATCATCAGGATACGCCTGCCGCCATCGAGCGCCAGGCGAATGTCATCCTCGACAGCGGCGCCTTCCTGCTGACGCTCGGCGGCGATCATTACGTCACCTGGCCGCTGCTGAAAGCCCATGTGGCAAAACATGGGCCGCTGGCGCTCGTGCAGTTCGACGCGCACCAGGACACCTGGTTCGACGAAGAACGGCGCATCGACCATGGCTCCTTCGTGGCGCGGGCGGCTCGCGAAGGCATCATCGATCCCGACCGCTCGATCCAGATCGGCATCCGCACCCATGCGCCGGAGGATTGCGGCGTCAATATTCTCTACGGTCATCAGGTCGAAGAAATGAGCGCCGGCGATATCGCCTCGGCGATCATCTCCCATACGCGCGGGGCGCCAGCCTATCTCACCTTCGATATCGATTGCCTCGATCCGGCCTTTGCGCCGGGTACCGGCACACCGGTTGCCGGCGGGCCGTCGAGCGTCAAGATCCTCTCGGTGCTGCAGCGCCTGCACCAGCTCGATATCCGTGGCGCTGATGTCGTCGAGGTATCGCCGCCCTATGATCATGCCGATATCACCGCCATTGCGGGGGCAACGGTGGCGATGTATATGCTGGGGCTTCACGCCGAGCGACGCGCCATCGCCGTGTCACAAGGCTGACTTATCATCGCTCAAACTGAATCCGGAAACCTTCAGAACCCATTGAAAGCGCAGGTTTAACATGGCACCGAAAATCTTCATCGACGGCGAACACGGCACGACGGGTCTGCAGATCCGCACGCGCATGGCCGGCCGCCGCGATGTCGAGCTTCTGTCCATCCCCGAAGCCGAGCGGCGCAACGCCGCCCTGCGCGAGGACATGCTGAACAGCGCCGATATCGCTATTCTCTGCCTGCCCGACGACGCGTCGAAGGAAGCGGTTCAGATGGTTTCGGCCAACAACAATGTGCGCGTCATCGACACCTCGACCGCCTTCCGCGTCAATCCCGGTTGGGCCTATGGCTTTGCCGAGATGGACGGTGCGCAGGCCGACAGGATCAAGGCCGCCCGTTTCGTCGCCAATCCCGGCTGCTATCCGACGGGAGCGATCGGTCTCATCCGGCCGCTGCGCGCCGCCGGCATTCTGCCGGACGGTTATCCGGTCACGGTCAACGCGGTCTCCGGTTATACCGGCGGCGGCAAGCAGATGATCGCGCAGATGGAAAACCCGGATCACCCGGATGCGATCACCGCACCGCATTTCCTCTATGGCCTGCCGCTCACCCATAAACATGTGCCGGAGATGACCGTGCACGGCCTGCTCGACCGCGCGCCGATCTTCTCGCCATCTGTCGGCAAGTTTGCTCAAGGGATGATCGTGCAGGTGCCGCTGCATCTCGACGATCTCGCCGAGGGCGCGACGATGGAGAGCATCCATGCCGCCCTCGTCGCCCATTATGCCGGCCAGGATATCGTCAGTGTCGTGCCGCTGGCCGAAAGCAAGGGGCTTGCCCGCGTCAACGCCGTCGAGCTCGAAGGCAAGGACACGATGAAGCTCTTCGTCTTCGGCACCCCAGGCGCTTCGCAGGTCAATTTGGTGGCGCTGCTCGACAATCTCGGCAAGGGCGCATCGGGCGCCGCCGTCCAGAACATGGACCTGATGCTCGCCTCGTAAGGGCGTGAATGGCGGCATCGAGATGATGCCGCTCACGCTTCGTGTCGATCTCGTTATACAATGATCTCGTGGCCGCCTGCCTCGGCGGCCGCAGCATCGTTTTCGGCTCGATCATCGGCGACGATTGGGCTATGAGGGCGGACCTTCCTCGCCTGCCGTTCCCGAATCACGGAGCCTGATGTCATGACGCTCGATGCGCTGGTCGATGGCGTGCACGCATGGTTTACCGCCGCCCTGCCCGACCAAGGCATCTATGCGCTGATGGTCTTTGCCTTCATCGCCGGGCTTGCCCGCGGCTTTTCCGGCTTCGGCGCCGCCCTGATCTTCGTTCCGCTCGGCGGCGCGATCGTCGGGCCGAAGCTGATCTCGCCGATCCTGCTCGTCATCGACGGCGTTGCCTCGCTCGGGATGATCCCGCCGGCCTGGCGCGGCGCCAACCGGCGAGAAGTTTTCGTCATGGCGGCAGGTGCTGCGCTCGGCATTCCGGCCGGCACGGCGATACTGGCGTTGCTCGACCCGCTGCTCTTGCGCTGGAGCATCACGATCATCGCCAGCTGCCTGCTTGCGCTGCTGGTATCGGGATGGCGCTACCACGGCGAGGCATCCGCACCGCTCACCAGCGGCGTCGGGCTGATCGCCGGGCTTTTCAGCGGCGCCGCGCAGCTCGGCGGGCCGCCGGTTGTCGCCTATTGGCTCGGCGGCAAGAGCGACTTCACCCGCGTCCGGGCAAATGTCGTGCTCTATTTCTCGATCTCGTCCGTTTTCAGCGCCATCAGCTATTATTTCGGCGGACTGTTCGTGCCTGCCGTCTTCGCGCTCACCGTCGTCATCCTGCCGAGTTATGCGGTCGGGCTCTATGGCGGGTCGAAACTGTTCGGGCTTGCCGGAGAACGGACCTTCCGCATCGCCTGCTACGTCCTGATCGCCGCCGCCGCGATCATCGGCATGCCACTGCTCGATGGGGTGCTGCGGTAGAACCCAACAGCGACGGCTTCAATCGCGTTCGGCGATCATCGTCCCATGCGGATATTCGCCGTAAAAGCCGCGCCAGTTGGCGACGGCGAAACCGAAAACCACCAGCGCACCGGCCTGATGCAACAGGCCCCAGTGGAGTGGCACCTGCATCAGCAGCGTGGCGATGCCGATCGCCGCCTGCAGCGTCACCAGTGCGAAAAGCAGCACGGCGCGGCGTGCATGGGTGGTCCAAGGTGCCGCGCGAAGGGCGATCACCATGTTGATCAGCGTCAACGCGAAGAGCGTGTAGGCGCCGATGCGGTGGATGAACTGCACCGTCTTCGGGTTCTCGAAAACATTGATCCAGAAGGGCTGCTGGATCAGCAGATCGGAGGGGATAACGGCGCCATCCATCAGCGGCCAGGTATTGTAGGAAAAACCGGCATCGAGCCCCGCCACCAGCGCGCCGAGATAGATCTGGAACAGCGAGAAGATGGCGATCGCGGCGGCAAAGGCGCGCGAGCTTCTGGCCGGCGGCGGATAGTCGGAGTGCGGTGAGAGACCGCGCATGATCCACATGCAGCCGGCAAAGATCAGGCAGGCCATGACGAGATGCGTGGCGAGCCGGTACTGGCTGACGTCGGTGCGGACGGAAAGGCCCGAAGACACCATCCACCAGCCGATAAAGCCCTGCAGGCCGCCGAGCGCCAGGATGCCGACGAGCGGCCAGCGCAGGCGCCTTTCGATACGCCCCGTCAGCCAGAAATAGATCAGCGGCAGCGCGAAGATCACGCCGATGCCGCGGGCGATCAGCCGGTGCGCCCATTCCCACCAGAAGATGCCCTTGAACTCGTCGACGGTCATGGAACTGTTCAGCTGCTGAAATTCGGGAATGCGCTGATAGAGGCGGAATTCCTCCTCCCACTCGGCGGCCGACAGCGGCGGGATGACGCCATGGATCGGCTTCCACTCGGTAATCGACAGGCCGGAATTGGTCAGTCGCGTGGCGCCGCCGACGAGCACGAGACAGAAGAGCGCCAAAAGCACGAAGCCGAGCCAGAGGCGCAAGGCGCGGCGGTCGCGATTCTGCTTGCGCATTTCGCTCAGGATCGCCTGTTCCGTGGTCGGGTTTGCGACGGCCATGATGTCTCCTTCTATCCGGCAGTTGATTTGCCCCACCGGCTCATGCAAAACAAGCCCCGAACCTTTGCGGCATGCCGTCGCGCCGGTTCGCCCCCTCCATGCCGAGAGATAACCGATGCCCGTCCGCCTCCGCAAATTCATCGGCACGATCCTCATCATCGTGCTCGTGCTCGTCTATGCGCTGGTGGCGAACACGATCGCGGTGGCAACGCTCGGCAACGCGCCCTGGTGGGGACATCTGCTCTATTTCTTTCTCACCGGCCTGCTCTGGGTATTGCCGGCGATGGTAATCATCAAATGGATGGCCGGGCCGCCGCAGCGGTAGGCCATTAACGGCCGAATAACCGTGATGCGCGGAAAACCTCGCCCACCGCGCGCGGTTAAACCAAATATACGTCTGCCATACCTACCCTCCCGTTCAGCATTCTTGACCGGAGAAAGCCGTGCAGACGCAAAAGCTCGATGTCCATGAACAGCCGTCCGACACGGTGGCGCTGGCCGATACGGCCATGTCGCGCCTGCGTCAGCTGAGCATGAAACTCGCCATGGCTGAAATCGATATCGACGTCTTCGACGCGATGCAGCCGCTGGAAGATGACTGGCGGGCTCTGGAGCGCGACAATCTGCAATCACTCCATCAAAGCTATGACTGGTGCGCCGCCTGGGTGAGCGCCTTCCAGCGGCCGCTTGCAATCCTCAAAGGCACCCATGCCGGCCAGACGGCTTTCATTCTGCCGGTCGAAATCGTCAAGTCCCGAGGGCTCGCGACCGCGAAGTTCATCGGTGCCGATCACAGCAACATCAATACCGGCCTGTTCTCCGAAAATTTTGCAGAAAGCGGCGGGACTATCGATGCCGGCAAGTTCGCCTGCCAGCTTCAGCAGGCGCTCAAGGGTCGGGCCGATCTGCTGCTGCTGCAGAACATTCCGCTGGAATGGCGCGGGCGACAGACCCCGCTGACCGGGCTGCCGATGGTGCAGAACCAGAATCATGCCTACCAGCTGCCGTTCTTCTCGACTTTCGAGGAAACGCTGAAACAGCTCAACGCCAAGAACCGGCGCAAGAAATTCCGTGTTCAGTCGAAGCGCCTCGAGGCAGCCGGCGGCTTCGAATACGTCATTCCCGAGACATCGGAAGAACAGCACCGCGTGCTCGATATCTTCTTCCGCCTGAAGAGCGCCCGCTTCGCCAGCCTCGGCCTGCCCGACGTTTTCGCCGACAGGGAAACGCGGGCCTTTCTGCATGGCTTGCTCGACAGGCTGGATGACAGCAGGCAGTATTTCGGGCTGCAGATGCAGGTGCTCCGGCTCAAGGGCGCGCTTGAGGGCAGGATCGCCGCGATATCAGGCATCTCACGCAAGGGTGACCACATCATCTGCCAGTTCGGCGCGATCGACGAAGAACTCGTGCCGGATACGAGCCCCGGCGAATTCCTCTATTGGCAGACCCTTTCGGGATTGCATGGCAAGGGTGTCGCGTTGTTCGATTTCGGCCTCGGCGACCAGACCTACAAGCGCTCCTGGGCGCCTGTGGAGACCGCCCATTACGACGTCGTGCTGCCGGTCTCGTCGTTCGGCGTTCTCGCCGGCGCCGCCCACCGGGTCGTCACCCGCAGCAAGGCCCATATCAAGGCGCGCCCGAAGCTTTATAGATTCGCCCAGGGCGTCCGGGCACGAATTGGCTAGAGCGGTTCAGCTTTTAACTGAAACGCAGAACCGCTCTATCCTTTTGTTTTTACGCATGTCGTTGCCGCAAAACCGCGGCACACTTTTGCGCGACATGCTTCAACCGTTCAGGCCGCCCGGCCGAACTCCTGCTCGGCCCCTTCGCCGCCCGACATCAGCACGACGCGCTCATAGCCCGCAGCCTGGAATTCCGTCATCAGTGCAACGAAGATGGTCTCTTCGACTTCAGGCAGCGAGAGGATGATCTCGACGTCGCGGCTGCGCGTCAGCCGCGAGACGCCGGCCACATCGGCCGAACCGCATTCGACCACCACGAGGTCGTAGGCGGCGGCAAGCGCATCGAGCAGCAAGGACAGCCGGTCGACACCGCGCATGGCCCGGCGCACGTCGCTCTGGCCCTGGGGGATCAGATGGGCATCGGACAGGCGGTCGCTGTGGATCGTGTCGCCGAAGGCGGCTTCGCCGCAAAGCAAATCGGTGACGCCAAGGGCGGCCTGATCCTCGACCATCAGTTCCGTGGGGTAGCCGGAACCGGTCATATCGATGAGGATGACGCGGCGGCCGGCGTCGGCGAGCGTGCGGGTCAGCGAAACCGTCGCCGCCGAACCATTGTCACCGGTCGGGGATATGGCAATTGCCAGCGGCGCACGGCTGCCGGTCAGATAATCAGCAACTGAGGCGATGGAGAATTCATTGTCGTCCTCCGGCGCCTCGGCAGCCTCCACGGCCGCTACCGGCTCATCCTCGTCCGCGACCACGGCGAGCATGCTCGGCTGCACGGGCTTTCTGACTGCTACGGCGATCGGAGCGGCCTGCGGCACATGCTTCTCCTCGACGGCTGCTTCCGCCTCGATTGCCTCCGGGGACGCATCCACCGGGCGGAGCGCCCGGCCGCTGAAAAGTTCGGCCAGCATGGTGATGATGGCGCTCATAATCAGCGTCGCGACGGCAGCGACGACGACGATCGGCACCACCTTGGGGAAATAGGGATCGACCGGCTCGACGGCCCTGGACACGATGCGGGCATCCGCTGGGCTCGAATTGCTGTCGGCGCGGGAGGCGGCCTCGCGATAGCGCACCAGATAGGTTTCGAGCAGCTGGCGCTGGGCGTTGGCCTCACGCTCCAGCGCATTGAGACCGACCTCATCCTCACCGGCGCGGGCGCTGGTGGCCTGCACCGTGTCCGACTGGCGCTCGAGTTCGCTGGCGCGGAGATCTGCGACCTTGGACTCGTTCTCGATGCTCGTCAGGATCTTCTGCGTCTCCTGGCGGATCTGGGTACGGATATCGGCGAGTTGCGCACGCAGGCTTTTCAGCCGCGGATGGTTGTTGAGAAGACTGGTCTGCAGATCGGAGATCTGCGACTGCAGGCCGGATTCCGTCGCCTTCAGCCGCTGGATCGCCTGCGAGGACATGATGTCGGGCAGCGTATCGGAGGCTTCGCCCGAAGACAGCGCATTGCGCACCGCCTGCGCTCTCGCCTCGGCATTGGCCTTGTCGCCCCTGACGCGGGTCAGTTCGGCGGAGATATCGTTCAATTGCTGCGCCGGAAAAGTGGTCGTGCCGTTCGTCTGCAACAGCCCGTGCGAGGTGCGGTATTCGGCGACCTTCTTCTCGGCTTCGCTGACCTTCCGGCGCAGGCCTTCGATCTCCGGCTCCAGCCAGCGGGTCGCCTCGGAGTTGGAATCGAGCTTGGCGCCGCTCTGGGTCGAAAGGTAGACATTCGCCATGGCGTTCGGAATTGCGGCGGCGAGTTTCGGGTCCTTGGAGGTGAAATTGATGCCGATGACGCGTGAACCCGGTACCTGATAGACCTGCAGGCGCTCGACGAAGGCATCGATGACACGCTCTTCCGGCGGATTCTCCAGCGGGTTCTTTTTCAGGTGCAGCTTTACCAGGATGCTGCTCATCGCCGAGCCGTTGGCGGCATCGTCGAATTCCGGCAGGTTGTAGAGCTTCAGGTCGTTGATCACCTTCTTGAGGAGATCTGCCGATTGCAGGAGCTGCACCTGGCTGGCGATGTTGAGTTCATCCATCAGCGGACCGGCGCTGGCGTCGTTGACCTGCTGGGTGTTGGCAAAGGCCGGCGCACGGGGTTCGATGAGGATGCGCGTTTCGCTGCGATATTGCGGCGACATGATCTTGGCGCCGGCAAAGGCGACGCCCGCCCCCACGAGGGTGATCGTCAAAATCCGCAGACGGCGCGCCCAGACCGCGCGGGCCAACTGGCCGAGGTCGATGTCCACATCCTGATCACGAGCTACGCTGGACATGCTCTTACTCCACAACAAAGGTGCCGCAAGCGTAAACGACCATGGTAACTCAACGGTTAATGGCGACCTTGCCAAGTAGAGGAGGGACGATCGATCAAGGATACCGGGAAATTGCAAGCGTCCTTTACCGGGCATTAACCCTAACGGATCGATAACGACTGCACCGAGTTCATTTTCTGTGAGCACAAACGGATGTCTTTCGTCCAGCCCAAGATCTTTTTGGCCCTGAGCCTTGCAGCCATGACGGCAGCACTGGGCGGCTGCACGACGTATAAGCCGGCTCCGAAGGCCTTCAACGAGGCGACCATCCAGCCCTATACGCTCGACAGCGGCGATCGGTTGCGTGTTACCGTTTTCGACCAGCAGAGCCTGACCAACACCTATACGGTGGATCAGGCCGGCTATATCGCCTTCCCGCTCATCGGCCAGGTCCCTGCCCGCGGCCGGACCCTGCAGCAACTCTCGGGGCAGATCGCCCAGAAACTGCAGCAAGGCTATCTTCGCGATCCCGACGTCACCATCGATGTCGATCGCTACCGTTCGATCTTCATCATGGGTGAAGTCGGCCAGCCCGGCCAGTATGCCTATGTTCCCGGCATGACGGTGCAGAATGCCATCGCGGTTGCCGGCGGCTTCACCAGCCGCGCCAACCAGAGCATGGTCGACGTCACCCGCAAGATCAACGGACAGGTGCTGACCGGCCGCATCAACATATCGGGCCCGATCATTGCAGGCGACACGATCTACGTTCGCGAACGGCTCTTCTGAGCAATGTCAAAACAGAGACCGCTCCGCATCCTCCATTGCTTCAGGTCGCCGGTCGGCGGAATATTCCGCCATGTCCGCGATTTGGTCGAGGAGCACAGCAAGGCCGGTCATCAAATCGGCATCCTCTGCGACAGCTCGACCGGCGGCGAGTACGAGGACAGCCTGTTCGACGATATAAGACCCTATCTCTCGCTCGGCCTGACACGCGTGCCGATCCGGCGTTCGATCAGCCCGTCCGATATTGCGACGATGTGGGATACATACAAGAAAATCAAAAGTTTGCGGCCGGATGTGCTGCACGGACACGGCGCCAAGGGCGGCGTGCTCGCGCGACTTGCCGGCTCAGCGTTGCGGGTGAACAGGTATCGCGTAGCCCGCCTCTATACCGCACATGGCGGAAGCCTGCATTATTCGCGCTCCTCCTTCAGTGGACAGTTCGTCCTGAGGATGGAGCGGCTGCAGGAATATTTCACCGATGCGCTGGTCTTCATCTGCGAATATGAGCGCGACACCTATGCACGCAAGGTGGGTAAGCCGCGGACGAAGACGAAACTGATCTATAACGGTATCAGCGAGCGTGATTTCGAGCCGATCCCGACCCGTTCGGATGCGGTGCATTTCATCTATGTGGGAATGCTCCGGGACCTCAAGGGTCCCGATCTGTTTGTCGATGCCTTCGCCAAGACCGAACGGCTGCTCGGCAGGCCGCTGTCGGCGCTGATGATCGGCGACGGGCCGGATCGCGACCGCTACCGCGAGATGATGGTCGAACGCGGCCTCGGCAAACGTATCGGCATGCTGCCGGCAATGCGGGTGCATGAGGCTTTCTCGATGGCGCAGAACCTCGTCGTTCCCTCGCGCGCCGAAGCCATGCCCTATATCGTGCTCGAGGGGCTCGGCGCCGGCAAGACGATCATCGCAAGCCGAGTCGGCGGCATTCCCGAGGTGCTCGGCGCCGACAGCGCTGCACTGGTGGAGCCCGGCAATTCCGACGATCTCGCCCGCGTCATGGCGGAAACGCTGAGCACGCCCGGCTGGCACGCCAGGACGATGCCGAAGCCCGAGGCGGTGAAGGCGGTGTTTTCCTCCGCCGTCATGGCGCGCGATGTGCTGAAATTGTACCACGAACTCGTCGAGACCGCTGCCGGCCCAAGCAATGCCCGCCGCCTCGTAAATATTTCTTAGGGGCTTTCTGGTATTTCGCTCGGTGACAATGAGCGACAATGCCCCATAGACAAGCTGGCCCCATGAACAAGCTGGAAAAAGGCGATCAATTCGACGTGGAAGCGCTGCGCAAGCAGGTCTCCGACATCGAGGTGCGCGGCGACGCAGGTCAGGAAAAACCTTCCGACCCGACCGAGATCAACCCCTATGCCCGCCAGATCGCCGAGCAGTTCCGCGATGGAACCTATTCGCCGGCCATCATCATCGGGCAATTGCGGCTGTTGGAATTCCTGGCGCTCTTCGCAATCGCCCTGATCGTCCACTATGTCTGGCCCGGCGACGGCCACGATTCCGCGCTGGTGCGGGCTGGCATGGCGGCGATCGCTTCTGCCTTGACCGTCATCGGCCTCCAGCTTACCGACACCTACACCATTCCCGCGCTTCGGGCGAAGCTGCGGCTGATGCCGCGCATTCTGGCGTCGTGGACGATCGCGCTTCTTCTGACCCTCGGCCTGTTTACGCTCATTCGCGGCACCACATGGGCAATGGTCGATGCCTATATTTCTTGGTTCGCAGCCGGCGCGCTCTTCCTTGTGGCCGAACGTTTCCTCGTCGCTTACGGCATCCGCAACTGGGCGCGCAACGGCATCATGGAGCGCCGCGCCGTCATCGTCGGCGGCGGCGAGCCGGCCAAGGATCTGATCCGCGTCCTCGAACAGCAGGACGACAACGACATCCGCATCTGCGGCATCTTCGACGACCGCGGAGAGAAACGCTCGCCGATCATGGTCGCCGGTTATCCGAAGCTCGGCACCGTGGCCGAACTCGTCGAATTCGTACGGCTGACGCGCATCGACATGCTGATCATCGCCCTGCCGCTTTCGGCCGAGGCCCGCATCTACGACCTTTTGAAGAAGCTCTGGGTTCTGCCGGTCGATATCCGCCTTGCCGCGCATGCCAACCGGCTGCGCTTCCGGCCGCGCGCCTACTCGCATGTCGGCACGGTGCCGATGCTCGACATTTTCAAGAAGCCGATCCGCGACTGGGATTCCGTCGCCAAGCGCGGCTTCGACATCTTCTTCACCGTGGTCGCGCTTGCGCTGCTCTGGCCGGTGATGGTCGCGACCGCGATCGCCATCAAGGCGACCTCCGAAGGCCCGGTCTTCTTCATGCAGAAGCGCCACGGCTTCAACAACGAGATCATCAACGTCTTCAAGTTCCGCTCGATGTACACCAACATGGCCGACCCCACAGGCAAGGCTGCGGTGACCAAGGGCGATCCACGTGTTACCCGCGTCGGGCGTATCATCCGCAAGAGCTCGATCGACGAATTGCCGCAGCTTTTCAATGTGCTGAGAGGCGAGCTTTCGCTGGTCGGTCCGCGGCCGCATGCCGTTCTCGCCCAGGCGCGCGATCGCGCCTTCTCCGATGTCGTCGAGGGCTATTTCGCCCGCCACCGCGTCAAGCCCGGCGTCACCGGCTGGGCGCAGATCAACGGCTGGCGCGGCGAAGTCGACAATGACGAGAAGATCAAGTTCCGCACGGCTTACGACCTCTATTACATCGAGAACTGGTCGCTCTGGTTCGATCTCAAGATCCTGTTCCTGACACCGATCCGGCTGCTCAACACGGAAAACGCCTATTGAGCGCGATCGAGGCGACATATCCCCGTGTCGCCCACCCGCAGCGGATGACGCTGCGCCTGATCGGCTCGGCCTTCGTCGCCTTCGGCGTCTTCCTCTCCGGTTTCGTGATCGACGAGCCGGCGCCCTATGAACTCTGGATGGCCGGGCTGATCGGCCTCTGGTTCATCCTGGGCCTCAGGATTTCGCGCGGCGTAGCGCCGCTGCTCGCCTTGCTGCTCACCTTCAATATCGGCGGCATGCTGTCGCTGACGCAGATGAAGGACCTGGCGACGGGGCCGATGTATATCGCGGTGTCGACCTTCCTGGCGCTGACGGCGGTGTTCTATGCAGCAATCATCGAGGACAGCCACAAGCGGCTGCCGTTGATGTTCAACGCCTGGACCTTCGCCGCCGTCGCCACCTCGGCGCTCGGCGTACTCGGCTATTTCCACGCATTTCCGGGCGCGGAGGTCTTCACGCTCTACGACCGCGCCAAAGGCGCCTTCCAGGACCCCAACGTTTTCGGCCCCTTTCTGGTGCCGCCATCGCTCTACCTCATCCACGGCATTCTGGCCGGCGACCTGAAGAAATCGCCGTTGAAGGCCGCCGCCCTGCTCGTGCTTGCACTCGGCATCTTCCTCTCCTTTTCCCGTGCCGCCTGGGGGCTTTTTGCGCTCGGCCTGGTGCTGCTGATCTTCATCATGCTGCTCAAGGAGCGCAGCGGCGCCTTTCGTCTGAGGGTCCTGGTGCTATCGCTGGCGGCGATCATCATGCTGGTCGCCTCGCTGCTGGTGGCGCTGCAGATCCCGAAGGTCGCCGAACTGTTTTCAGCGCGCGCCCAGCTGGTGCAGCAATATGACGGCGAACATCTCGGCCGCTTCGAGCGCCACCGGATCGGCTTCACCATGATGATGGAGCGCCCGCTCGGCATCGGTCCGCTGGTGTTCGGGACGATGTTTCCCGAGGACGAGCATAATATCTGGCTGAAATCGCTGACCACCTATGGCTGGCTCGGCTTCGTCAGCTATGTCGGCATGCTTGTCTGGACGCTCGCCCTCGGCTTTCGATACCTGCTGCTCGACCGGCCGTGGCAACCCTTCCTGATGGTCGCCTGGATCTCCGTCCTCGGCCATGCGGCGATCGGCAACGTCATCGACATCGACCACTGGCGCCATGTCTATCTGCTGCTTGGCACCGTCTGGGGCTGCGCGGCGCTGGAAGTGCGCCACAAGCGCGAGCGAAGGCGCCAGGGACCGGCGTGAGGCCTGACCCTCTGGCGCATCGTGCTTTGCGCGTCTGAAATCGCACAGCTGTCTATTTCGTGGCTCCTGCCGTCAGGCCGGCAATGAACCGCCGCTGGAAAACCAGATAGGTCAGGATGAGCGGGGCAATGACGATCACCGCACCGGCGGTCAAAACCGGCGTATTGACAGTGTAGCGCCCTTGGAAAAACAGCATACCGAGGGGCAGCGTCCGATAGGCGTCGTCGTTGACCAGAATGAAGGGGATCAAAAACTCGTTCCAGGTCCAGATGAACAGGAACAGCGCCAGCGTCGACATTGCCGGCACCATAAGCGGGATAACGATCTTACGGAGGATATAGAAGCGTCCGGCGCCATCGAGAACCGCCGCTTCGAGAACTTCTTCCGGCAATTGCTGCATCGCGCTGGCGAGGAAGATCGTTGAGAACGGTATCGACATCGCGATCTGCGGCAAGATCAGAGCCGCATAGGTGTTGATCAGACCGAGATAACGCATTTCATAATAAAGCGGGATGATGAAGGCCTCCGCCGGCACCATCATGCCGAGCGTCAGGATAGCGAACAGCGTGCGCCGAAACGGAAATGACAGGTAAGCGAAGGCAAAACCGGTCAGCAGGCCCAGAAAGACGCTGGCAGCAACGACGGGTATGACAACTGTAATCGAATTCCAGAAGTAAACGTTGAAATGTCCGGCATTCCAGGCATCGACGTAATTTTCGAAATGGGGATATGCCGGCAAAGCGAACGCACCCTGCAGAACGTCAGCCTTGCTCTTTATCGACGTCAGAAGCAGAAGCAGGAAGGGGATGATGGTGACGAAGGCAAGAAGCCAGAGGACAATGCGGAGGAATAGCGCACCGACGGGAAAGTTGGGCGAACGGCTCATCAAGCCAATCCTTTATTCTGCGATCCCACAAATCGGTGAATTGCATAGTTGATGACGAATGTGAGTACCGCGCCGACAATGGCGATGGCCGCCGCGGCGCCGAAGCGATTGAGCTCGAAGCCGAGCTGATACATGTAGATATTCGGCACGAGGGTGGCGTTGGCGGGTCCCCCTCGGGTCATCGTGAAAATCAGGTCGAAGCTCTTGATCGACGCGATGACCGTCAAAAGCAAAACCACCCTTATCTCAGGCAATAGAAGCGGCAGCGTGATCCAGAAAAAGGTTTTTCGCGCCGAAGCGCCGTCGACCTTGGCGGCGTCGAAAAGAGACGGGTCGATGCGCTGAATTCCTGTGAGGAAGATGACCATGCAAAAACCGAAGAAATACCAAGTGGCAACGATCCCGACCGCGGGGAGCACAAAATTGAAATCGCCGAGCCACGGCAGCGCGAAGGCGCCCAACCCTACTGCTCTCAGAAACTGATTGAACGGGCCAAAGGCAGGATTGTAGAGCCATGCCCAGATGATGCCCAACACGGCCGTCGGCATGATGTAAGGCAGGAACAAGAATGTCCGCAGCGCAAGCTGTTCGCGTTGCTTCAGATTCCAGACGCAGGCGGCAAGGCCTATGCCGAGCACCAGCGGCAGGACACAATAGAAGATCATCAGCGCGGCATTGTTACGCAAGGCGATATAAAAACGATTGTCGGAAAAGAGATCGACGTAATTGCCCAAGCCAACCCAACTGGGCATGCTCAAGCCGTCCCAACTGGTCAGGCTCAAAGCCAAAGCCGCAATGATCGGTCCAAAGACAAAGGCCGCATAGAGCAGCAATCCAGGCAATAAATAGATAAAATTGGTGTGTTTCGAGCCATCAAGTGCGGAGCGTTTCATCCAGTACTCCATGAAGTCAAGGCGCTGGTGATCGCGCTGCAAGCCGCAGCTCGCAGCGCTGAATTTAACGTGGATCGACAAGACGCGGGCCGCGGCGTCCAAGGCGGACGGCCGCGGCCAGCGCCCGCACCTTTTATTTCTTATCCTTCAAATACGCCTGATAATCCTTGTCCATGGCGTCGACGAAGGCTTCGGGGGTGATATTGCCGGACAGAAGAAGCGGCGTGTTGTCGTCTATCGTCTTCAGCATCGTCGGGCTCGACCAGTCGGGGTAATGGCCGAGCGCATCGTTCGCGTTGAGTGTCTTCCACATTTCAATGCCGGAGCTCAGCAGCGGCGTGAGCTTTGGCTTTGCGTCGGCCGCCAGCGACGTTGCCGGAAGATAGCCGGCAGCGGCCCAGGTTTCAGCAGCCTTTTCCGAAACCATATAGTCGATATAATCACCTGCCAGGTCCTGCGTTGCCTTGGTTTTGGCAAGGCTCGTTATCGCCCAAGCAAGGTCCACGCCTCCGACACTCAATGGTTTGGAAATGCCCTTCGGGGCGGGAATGGCCATGAAGCCGATATCCGGATTGTGTTGCATGTCGCCGAAATACCAGGTTCCGGAGATCAGGAAGGCACCCTGCCCTGATATGAAAAGCTGGACGGCGTCATCACCCGAGATGCCCTCGAAACCGGGGAAAAAATAACCGCCCTGTGCCCATTGCTGCACGAGTTTCGCGGATTCGATGTTCCCCTTGGTGTTCCAGGAACCGCCCCTGCCGTAGATCAGATCATCAAGTTCGGCGCGATTGCTCGCGTCGATATGCGCTTGCTCGATGGCGCCGATCATGTGCAGGGCCAGATGCTGCTTTGCCGAGCCCATCATGAAGGGCGCAACGCCTTTTTCCTTCAGCTTATCAAGATCGGCCAGAAACTCCTCGAAGGTTTGCGGCAATGCTACGCCCGCATCGTCGAGGATCTTTTTATTGTAAAAGAGACCAACGATCTCACCGAGGCCTGATATGCCATAGGTCTTGCCGACCCCGAACTTTCCATCCTCCCAGCGGTCTCGAGCAAGCACTGAATCCGACTGCCGCTTGTCCCAGCTGTATTTCTTGATGTAGTCGTCAACCGGAAGGAGCAATCCTTCCTTGACCATCGCGCCCATGTCGCCGGCGCCCTGGTTGACCTTCGTGATGACAGGGCCGTTCCCTGCCGAAACCGCAAGCTTCAGCGTCAACTTCATGTCATCAAAGGTGCGGGCGGTGCGTTTGATCGTGACACCGGGATGCGCAGCTTCGAACTCCTTGTTCAGTTGCTCTATAACAGCGCTCTGACCTTCATAGGTCTGGTCATCCCACACAGCCAGATCGTCAGCGCGCGCGGCTGCCGAAAGGCCCAAACTTATAAGCGCTGCACCAGCAAGCGCGACGGCTGCCTTCCATTGGCATCCCGGCAGTATGTTGATCGATTTCACGCTTCTATTCATCGGTTCCACCTCATTGATTTATTCTCCACTTTCCGTTCAGACCTGCCGCCCAGGCGACGGCCGAACGTTTTCTTCCCCCAGAGCTTTGCCGGGCTGGCGAATCTGAGGTAATCGTCAATGCATGAGCCTCCCTCGCAACCTGAAATGAAAAAACGCCACGCAGGAGGTGGCAAAGTGATGGACAACAACTGCTCCATCCGCCCGGCGACCGAAGCGGATACCGAAGCCCTTTTCGACATCTGCCTGAAAACCGCGAACGGCGGCGACGATGCCAGCGCGCTCTATAGCGACCCGCATCTGCCCGGCTACATCTGGTCGGTGCCCTATCTCAAATTCGCCGAAGACTTTGCCTTTGTGTTGATTCAGGACGGGCGCCCGGTCGGCTATATCGTCGGCGTCCCGGATACCAGCGCGTTCGACAGAGAGTTGCAGGCGAATTGGTGGCCGTTCGTCCGCCAGGAGATCGCTGGCCTGACGCCCGCCCGTCCGCGCGACGCCGACGTGATCGAACGTATTCAAAACCCGCGCAGCGGCACGCCGTGGCTTCAAGACGACTACCCCGCGCATCTTCACATCAACATCCTTCCCGGACTTCAGGCAGCCGGTTGGGGACGCAGGATGATCAGCATTGAGCTTGAGGCGCTGAGAGATCACGGCGTCCGAGCGGTGCATCTCGGTGTCGATCCCAACAACCACCGCGCCAGGGGCTTCTACCATCACCTCGGCTTTTCCGAATTCGAACGGGATGGTTCCGTCGCCTTCGCGATGCGGATCGATGAGGGGTCCCGCTAGAACCGACGGCGCAGTATTGTTCATGACCTTGGCTCCGCATTTGCAGCGTCCAGCCCATATTTCAAGACGACCGCCGCCGGCATGGCACTCCAGCCCTGAAGCAGGGAACCGCGCCCATAAGGCGGCGAGAAATATTCCACCGCACCGATCCAGCCATTGTCGAGGCAGGTTTCCCACCAGCGTGTCAGTGCGTAGCGTGCACCCCCAAGTCCGTGGCGAAGGCGTTCTTCGGCATAGGCGCCATCCCAATACGGCCAGTCCGAGCCATTGTGGTAGCGGTAGGGAAAAGCGGTCTTGGATCGCAGATCGCCTTGCCGCTTGAATGGCGGATAGGCGCACATGACACCCCAGCTGCCATAGGGCTGTTGTTGATTGTTGCGCGTTTCCAGTCTGTTTTCAAAAGCTTTCAACAGGCCGACGGCCCTATGCTTCGAAATTGCGCTGAATCGCGACAAGGTCAGGCTGTCGAGAGCCAGATGATCCTCGATGAAAGCGCCAGGCGTTCCATAATCGATATATCCCGCCGTTGCCGGCACGAAGAGCCTGGCCTCGATTTCTTCACGGGCCAGATTTGCGGTCTTGAGCGCGCGTGCGGCAAGCGTCGGATCGTGGCCCTCGCCAAGCCTTGCCACCGCGTCCATGGCACCGACGAAAAGACCGAGGTCATAGGAGACGAGACCCTCACGATAGACGTTGTCGGCCCAGTCCCGGTCGTTGCGCGGTTTCAGCGGCAGAACGCTGTCGGGCGCGGCCAGGCCGAGATAGCGATCGGTGATTGCTCTGACGATCGGCCAGTGCAGTTGCACCTCTGCCAGGTCTTGCGTCACGCTGAAATAATCGCTCAGAAATAGAATGAAAAAAAGCGGGCTGTCGAAGTGATCGCTCCACCAGTCCTGCGGACGGTTGTGGTATTCCGGCACGGCTCTTTTGTGGTTTTTGGCATTGGCCTTGCTGTCGGCGACGAAGTGCTGCCAGGCCTGTGATTGCGCCGGCCCCGTCAAGATCACGCCGCTCGGGGCCTCCCCATCCGACTGCACTCCCTTGGCGAGAATTCGGATCTCATCGCGCACCGCCTCCGGCGCCAGCATCAAAAGAGGCTGCATCGTCCAGTAGCCGTCGCGGTAATAGGTTCGCGCCGGAGCACTATAGGCCTGCCCGGCGGCAAGGCCAGCGAAGGCCCCGTTTTCGTCGTGCCTGATGCTGGAAAGAGCGGCGTGTATCCCCTGGCTGACCATGCTGCGCATCAACGGATCGGCCTCGGGCATCCTGTCGCAACGCGCCGCATATTCAGCGGCTTCCCCGATAATGGCTTCGCTGGTGAGGCTCAACGCTTTCTCAGCTTCGTCTCCTGAGGCGCCGATGGCGATCCGCAAATCCGAACCCGACGTTTCGACAATGAGGACACCCCAGGCCATTTCGAAAGTCTGCCGATGGTGGTTGCGGGTGACCCTCACCCTGGCACCCTTGCCATCCGGCTCGTGCCACCAAGCGCAACGACGCGCAGGGTACACGCCCCGAAGGCTTGCTTGGCGGATCAGCATTACCGGTCGCGACTGCGCGACAAACACGCCGCCCTGTTTCGACACGACTCGGTTCGGGGCATAGGCATAAGGGCCGGTGAATGGAGAAAATCTCACACGCCCCAGGCTGCCGGCTCCCCACAGGGCAAGATCAGCATATCCACCCGGATGAACATCGGCCTGAAGGCGCGGCGTCATGACAGGCAGTAAAACGGGCTCTTCGGCGAAAAGCTGTCCATCAGTCGAAGGCTTTATCATGGGCAGATCCCCGCACGCCAAGTTCAACAGACAGCAGGACGAGAAAAAGAAATAGAGCCGAATAAGCCCAGGCCGCTCCTCTTCGGACGACCTTGGCGAGCGCATGTCTACCCGGACGAGACGTATGGCGCATACTGCTCCTCGACCCTCTTTATATCACGCGCATTGGATTGCGCGTTGATCTCAGCCTACAGGCCGATCCCTATTTGTCAAGGACATAGACAAATTGCCGATCTTGCTATACTCAAATCCGGGAGGACGGCGGAGCTAAGCTTCCGAATTTCTCTTCTTCTTGATAATTATGATCTAATATCGCCCCAATTAAGTATGCGCTCCGAACTAATTGGATCGATCTGGCTGGATGGCAATGACATCTTCCGTCGTACAGACACCCATCGCACGAAAAATTTCAACCAATGCGGTGATCCGAACCATTTTGGCAAACGGGCCGATCTCCCGCGCCGATATCGCCAAGCTGACCGGTCTGTCAAAGCAGACGATTTCCGAGGTCGTGCGCGACCTCGAGGATGACGGATGGCTGAAACCTGTCGGGCAGACCGACGGTCGTCCAGGCCGGAATGCCATTATCTATGAAATCAATGCGAGGGCCGGACTGGCTGTCTCTATCGATCTCGGAGGCACCAAGATCGCCGCAGCCATCTGCGATCTGTTGGGAAACGTGGTTGCCGAAACCAAAGTGGCCACCGACCCGCGCGGAGGCATGCATCTCGTCAATCAATTCAGCGATCTTCTCGTTGAACTCGCGCTTGCGGCCGGGACCACCGCCGACAAGCTCCGTCTCGCCGTCCTGGGCACACCCGGCGTGCTCGATCCGGTCACCGGACACATCAACGTCGCGCCGAATATCCCCGGCATCGACGCCATAAATCTGCAGCAAGTCTTCAGCGACAGAATGGGGATCACCGTGATCGTGGAAAACGATGTGAACCTTGCGGCGCAAGGGGAGCGGTGGCAGGGGCACGGTGTCGAAACCGGCAATTTTGCTTTCGTTGCCCTTGGAACAGGCGTCGGCATGGGCATCATCGCCAACGGAACTCTGTTGCGCGGCGCGCGTGGCGCGGCCGGCGAAATCGCCTATCTCCCGATCGGCGGGGATGCGTTCGATCCCGGCGGCTTTACGCTTGGAACCTTTGAGAGCGCGGTCGGCAGCGTGGCGATGCTGCGCCGCTACACCGGTTTCGGCGGGCGTGACGCATCCACCGTGGCCGATCTCTTCGCCGCGTTTGATGCAGGAGATACAAGCGCCGTGGCCGCAATCGAAGAGACGGCCAGGCTGGTGGCGGTCGCCATTGCGGCAATCGGAGCAACTCTTGATCCTGAACTGGTGATCACCGGTGGCAGCATCGGCTCGAGACCGGAACTCGTGGACGCCATCCGGCGTTTCCTGCCGCGTTGTACCCCTTATCCGCCGCGCATCGAGATCAGCCGCTTCGGAAACCGGGCCGCCCTTATGGGCGGCGTGGGGATCGCGGTCCAGCGCATGCATGATGATCTGTTTGGCGTAAAACTGAGGGACGTTTGAAGAATGCATGCAGCATTGCTTCGTTCGCCAATCAATCGCCGGGCCACTTGAGAAGCGCTGCAAATGCGCTAGATTTTCCACCATGATAACGGCAACGCAGATACGCGGCGCGCGCGCCATGATCGGAATGAGTATCGAAGAGCTCGCCGCCGCCAGCGGCCTGCCCGTGGAGACCGTGACGGCGCTCGAAAACGGTGAATTTGCGGGCGAGCCGCACGCGCTGTTCGATGTGCGCAGTACGCTCGAAGCGCACGGCATCATCTTCCTTTCCAGCGGCAATCAAGATGAAGGCGGCCCCGGCATCCGGTTGCGCGCACGCAGCTCCAGCGATGACGGCATCCGGCCGGAAAACCTCAACGCCGCCAACGACGACTGACGGAACCAATCGGTGCGCTCAGCGTTTCGCTGTCCCATGAACACATACGGGGGCAGCCTCTTGAACCGAAGCAATGGTCTCTACGTCATCATCGGCGTTCTCGTCGTCGCCGTCGTCGGTCTCGGCGCCTACATCTTCCACGAGGAAAGCAAGCCGCAGGGGATCGAGATGAGCATCGGCAAGAATGGTGTGTCGATCGAGCAGAACTGATCGTCAGAGATAGGTTTTTGCAAGATCGGCGAGTTTGCCGCCGTCTTTCACGCCCTGCCTGTAGAGCTGAATGATGACCGCACCGATCCGCTCGGCCTCCGGTGTCGTCCTGGCCAGGCCGCGTTCGTCGCAGACCTTGTCGAGCACTTGCGACAGCAAATCGAGATCTTCCGAAAATAGCGGTAAATCATGCGGATGAATTGATGATCGTAACATCACGCCGCACATCCTCCGAGGGCAAACGCATTCACGCTTGCATCGCCGGCCGCCCTCCGCAACCGTCATAAAATCATTATGCGCGACGGTCCGAACTTTAGCAACTGCGCAAATTCCCGGGGAATAAAATTATGGAACAAAATTTTGTCCCGCGCGTTTGGTGGCGCTTGTAGCAGGAATCAGTGAGTGCAGACGTGAGCGAAATACGCTTTCCCTCCCCCGTCCGGGTCCTTTCTCCAAATAGCAGCCTGATCGTTTCCACCGTCTGGGAGGCCGTCGAATATCTGAAACGGTGGCCGAGCAAGCGCGGGCGCGATTATCGCGTTGCGCGCCAGCATTGCCTGGATGCGCTCGACGGACTGCGCAGCCCGCGCGCAGCGCAGGCTTCCTTCGTCACGGCAGCCAAAGCGGCAGGATTGCTGGTGTGAATTGCTCTAGCTGCTACGGCCGCTGGCGGCGAACTGGGGATGGATGGAGCCTTCCGTGATGACCTTGGCGGTCACCTCGATCACCTGCTCCTCGGCGAGTTCAGCGAGCGCGAGGGCGACATCGCCCTCCGACCAGCCGGCTTTGACGGCCTCTTCCGACAGAGCTTGGAAAGCGGCTGCGAGGGCCTGCCTGCAAGTGAGATTCTGCTTCATATCCGCCATGCGCTCGCACTAGGCTATTTCTGACAGGGATAATGTTAATCTACACATATTCGCCAGAAAGCGAAGAGGGTTCAGATCTTTTTCAAATCAAAATTGGACTCTTAACTTCAAAGCTCGGTATAGCCTTAACAAAATGCAACAATCATCACCTCTCCCAACTGAGGGAGTACCAAAAAGAACTACAGCAACTATTTGCGACACACTCCCAAAGGGTATTCCAGCGCGTTATTTATTTTAAATGGTCGAAACGGCTGGAGCCGATACAGCGGCCCTTTGGTCCGCGAGAATGCGGCAACCTCAATTGCGGCCCGTTTTCAGCATCTTCCTGGCACCCTGTCAATCAGCTTCGCGGACTTCCCCGAGACGAGCGCCGGGACCGCTGGAGATCCCTTGGCAGCCGCGAACGCCTTCGGCGTTTATCACCTTAATACCACAACGACACCACACTGCCGTCAAAGTCCGCCGTACCATTGCGGCGGCTCACTTATCAGGAGGTAATATGTCTATCGAACTGGACGCGACTACCTATGTCCACGCCAAGCCGGCGACCGCCCATTCCTATATCTTGCCGGCCGTTGTCGATGTTCTCCAGAATAATTTTCAGGAGGCAAACGAGACTGCGGTCTTCGACCTCGGTTGCGGCACCGGCGGTGCTGCCGCCGTGCTGGCAAAAAAAGGTTACGACGTCGTCGGTGTCGATCCGTCCGAGGACGGCATTGCGAAAGCGAGAACGGCTCATCCCGATCTTCCGCTGGAGATCGGCTCTGGTTACGAAGATCTCTCCAGCCGGTACGGGACCTTCGATGCGGTGATAAGCCTTGAAGTGGTGGAGCATGTTTATGATCCCAAATCTTTCTCGGCCACCATTTACGATCTGGTCAAGCCCGGCGGCATCGCGGTCGTGTCGACGCCTTTTCACGGCTACTGGAAAAATCTGGCGTTGGCCGTAAGCGGAAAGATGGATGACCATTTCATGCCGCTCAAGGACCATGGCCATATCAAATTCTGGTCTCCCGAAACGCTCAGCACGCTGCTCGTCGAAACAGGCTTCGAAGACGTCGACTTCGAATATGTCGGGAGGATTCCGCTGCTGGCGAAGTCGATGATCGCGATCGCTCAGAAACCGCACTGAAGACGGCGTAAGGCCCGCCGTGTTTTCAATGACGGCGTAGCAACTCGTCTGCAACATCAACAAATGACGTTTTCGTTCGGGACTTTTCCGGGGTTTTCGGTTCCCGTTTCAGCACTACTGGCCATGTCTCGTTCCGTTTTCCGCCGCCGGCGGGACGAAGAAAGTGACATTCTGACTGGGATTTCAAGGGGATAAATGGTCGGGGCGACTGGACTCGAACCAGCGACCCCTTGACCCCCAGTCAAGTGCGCTACCGGGCTGCGCTACGCCCCGACCTGCCGAAACGGCTTGCTTCGTTTAGTTTTTCAGCGCGTGCAATGCAAGCGGAAAAACCTTGCCTCCCACAAAAAGGAAGCGGTTTGTGCGAATGCTCAGATCGCGGCGAGTGCCAATCGGCCTTCAGCGGTTTGAATGGGCTGCCATGCCTGGTAGTTGGCGATCGAAAAATGCGGTGTTTCGAATGGAGTGGCGTGGGTTTCGGTGATGACGGTGACGTCGGCGCCGGCGGCTTCACCGGCGAGGATGCCGGCGACGGCATCTTCGAAGACCAGGCATTTCGCGGGATCGACGCCGAGGCGGCTTGCGCCGAGCAGATAACCTTCGGGGCTGGGCTTGCCTGATTTGACCTCCTGGCCGCTGACGATGACCTTCGGCATCGGGATGCCGGCGGCAGCCATGCGGCGCCTGGCGAGCTCGATCGGCGCCGAGGTGACGATTGCCCATTTGCCATCGGCAATGGCGGAGAGGAAGCGGATGGCGCCCTGGATTTCGACGATGCCGGAGACATCCTCCATCTCCTCGGCGAGCAGCAGATCCGACTCGTGGGCCGGATCGACGCCGGGCAGGCCGAGCCCGCGGATGACGTCGGAGGCACGGATGCCGTGGATGGTCTTCAGGAAAACCTCCGGTTCGAAGCCGTGGCGCCTTGCCCAGTCGCTCCAGACGCGTTCGACGACGGCGATGGAATTCAGGAGGGTTCCGTCCATATCGAAGAGGAAGGCATCATAGGACCTGTCGAGGACGTCATGGCGAGCGGGCACGGGCTTTTCCTTGAAGCATGAGGCCGGGAAGCATGAGGCCGCGGCGGCCCCTGCGCAGGCGAGTAGCGGAGAGCGGCGGCGGCGTCAACGTCAGTCGTTGACGTCCGGATGGGTGACGTTGCGGACGTCGGCAAGGCCGCGGGCGGCATCACGGCTGCCGGTCGCGGCAGCGGCTTCGAAGATACGGGTCGCATCGCCGTACATTTTGAGATTGAGGTAGCAGTAGCCGCGCAGAACCATCAGGTCGATACGTTCCTGCTGCAGCTGGGCACGCTGATCGAGATAGATCAGGGTTTCGCGATAACGGCCGGCATCGAAGGCCGAAAGCGCCCGGTCGGCGAGGATCGCCACCTGAAGCTCGGCGGCGCGCTGTCGGTTCTGTGGCGCCTTGGTGGCCGCGACGGCAGCATTGCCGGAAAGGCCGGCGCGCAGATAGGCAAGACTCTGGCCGTAGGCCGCGTCTTCACGGACCTTGCGGGCCGGGCTCTGCAATGCCGCCTCGAAGGCCGAGATCGCCTCCATCGGCCGGTTGATATCCATCAGGCACCAGCCGCGCGACAGGGCGTCGGCCGGGCTGAGCTGCCCTGCATCGATGGTCGTCGAGCAGCCGCGTGTCTGGCGCGGACCGCGCTGGACGGTCACCGTCTGCAGCGAAGGCCTTGCCGCGCCAACGGCGACTTCCGGCTCCGGCTGCTGTGCAGGTCCCTGCTCGGCTGGGAGCGGTTGAGCGGCGGTCGGACGCGGCGGCTGCGTCGGCTGAACCGGCTGCTGCGGAGCGAGCGTCCCCTTCTCTGTCGCGACCGCATTCGGCGTCAGCGAGGAGGTATCTTCGAGTTTGGTGATCCGGGTCGACCGGCCGGCCCAGGCGCGCTGGAGGTCGAGCACGCCCTTGCGGTCGCTCAACTGCTCGCGGGTGATGACAAGGCCATAGGCGGACGGTTCGTCATCAGGTTTCCAGGCAAGAGCCGTCTCGAACCAGCGTGCGGCGGTCTGGAACTGATTGAGTGAACGGGCATACCAGCCGAACTGCTGCGCCGTCGGCGCGTATTTGCGGGCGATGACTTCGGCGGCGACGCGATGCAGCACATCCTCGGCCAGATCGGCCGGCGGCTGCAGCGCCATCAGATTGGCGGTGGCGGCGAGATAGGTTGATGTTGCATCCTCGGAATCGGCGCGCCAGCGGAACATCACCTCTTCGGCTTCCTGCGGCGCCTTGCGGGCAATCAGCGCCAGCGCCAGCCCCTGCGAAGCGGCCGCCGAATCTTGCTTGGCGCGGGCGGCGCGGAACCACTTCTCGGCATCGGCATCGTTGTTGCGGCGAAGCTGATACCAGCCGAGCAGCAGCGCATCCGAGGCAAGCCCCTGGGTCGCGGCGAGCTTTTCGAGACGTGCGACATAATCGGGCGCGATGGCGAGATTCGGATCGTCATTGCCTTCGGCCATGAAGCGCCGGGCGAGGTTGTCGCGGATCGCATCGAATTCGCTGCTGCCCTCACTGGCAGGCCTCTCCAGCGCGAGCAGCGCCTGCATCGGCTGGTAGGCAAGCAGCGTCGAGGCTTTTTCGACCGTCGCCTGCCGCTCGGCCGGATTGGGGCAGTTCTTCAGGATATAGGTGTAGGCGTCCTGGCCGCGCTGCGTCCTCTCGGTCCGGATGAAGGCTTCGGCCACGCGCCAGAGAATATCGATCTCGCTGCAGGTGAGCAGGCTCGGCGTTGCGGCAGCGGTATCGACCACCGTCGCAAATTGCTTGAGGTCGGACGCATTGATGAGGCGGGCGCGGGCCTCGGCGACATCAAGCCGGTCGAGCAGATCGGCCGGCGGCTGCCATCCGGCATCGGCTGCCTGGCGGTCGGCGATCGCCTTGCGCAGCTCCGCATAGCGGCCATCGGAATAGAGTTGCCACATGGCCTCGAGCTGTTTGTCGCCATTCTGCGGCACGGCGAGCGGATCGGCCGGCGGAACCCAGTTGGGGTAGAGCGCCTGAAGGCGGGAGATTTCGGCCTGCAGGCGCAGCTTGTCGCCGCGGCTGGCGAAATAACGAAGCGCACTTTCATCGACGGCGGGCGGCGGCGGCGCCGCAGCCTGTTGCGGCGTGGGCGGCTCGGAAACGATGGGGGGCGTGACCGGCGCCGGCGGGGCGGCCGTCTGCGGTGCCGCAGGTTGTGATGCCACAGGTGGAGGGACTTCGGGCTGCTGTGCTGCGGCATCCGGCGCGGATGTATCCGGTGCCGGCGGCGGCGAGGAAGTGATTGCCTCGATCTTGTCGGCGACGAGCTGCGCGTTGAATTCGGAATTGCCGCCGGGAGCATCGGCCGGCTTGATGCGGCCCATCATCATCAGCTCCGGCACCGGCTTGCCGGCAGGCCCAAGGCCGAACCGTTCCTGCAGAGCGGCACGATCCTTCAACCCGGTGACGAGGGTCGCCACCACGACTGCCGCTGAAACCGCCACGAGGGAAGACTTCACAGACACTCCGGATGCTTCTCCCCGATATAGGCCAGCCCCAGCAACTGGAGCGTAGACGGATAATAGAGTGCGGGCGCAAATTGCAGGGCCGAGCCCGGCAGCTTGGTCCCATCGATTACACAGGCCACAACATCGTTAACAATTCTATAACCCGGATCCGGCAACACGGCCTTCGGCCGGCCGGTGGTCAGATCGAAGGTGGCGGGAACACCGTCTTTCGACATCCCTTCGCGCAGGTGGGTCAGCAGCGCCTTGTCGGTGACGCCGCCGCGAACGAGATAAAGCGGAATGCGAATGGCGTTATAGGCAAATTCCGCGTCGAAACCCTGGGCCGGCTGCGGCTGACCGCGCAGGCTCACCCATTCGGCGGGAAGCTTGCGCGGGCCGAACTGCATCGTCTTCAGCAGCGCCACGCCATCTTCCGACAGTTGTTTCCAGGCATCCGACGGAGCGAGCGCCGCCATCACCGGAATAGCCTCGTAAATCCAGTAGGACGGGTTGACGACGGGACCGTCGTCACGGTCGCTGCCGGTAAAACCCTCGCTTCCCGGCAACAGGAGCGTCCGGCCAGCCGAGCGCACGACGGTTTCGGCAAGCAGCGCCTGCGCCATGCGGGAGGCGGCAAGGATATAGTCCTCGCGTTTCCACGCCGTGCCGGCCAGCGCCAGCGCATAGGCGATCAGCATGTCGCCATCCGAGGCGTTGTTGGTGTCGGTGACGTGCGGCTTGACGTTCGGATCCCATTTCCAGACGGCCAGGCCATCGTCGCGCAGCAGCAGTTCGGTGCGGGTAAAATACCAGATCTGCTCGAAATCGGCGGGGCTAGCGGCGAGATAGGCGAGCAGCATGCCATAGCCCTGCCCTTCGCTGTGGCTGATATTGCCGTTGCCGTTGTCTACGATACGGCCGCTCGCATCGAGAAACTTCGCCTTGTATGCCGACCATGCGCCGGCATTGATCATCGCCTGCTGCGCAACGGCGGGCGCTCCAGCCGGAGCGAGCGCGACCGATGCCGCAAGCAGGAGCGCGCGTAACCGTCTCATTTCGACCGACCCAGCCTTCCGAGCATGCTTGAGGTGGTGACCCCGATCAGCAGCACGAAGACGACCAGCAGGAAGGCATAGGAGAGGATATTCGTCGACAGCCAGTTGGCGGCGATCAAGCGGTAATTGGAGATCGACCAGGGGGTGGACGGCACGAAATCGAAACGGGTGACGGGCACGGTCTCGATCTTGCCTGTCTTGCTCGAGTAGGTGGTGATGTGGCCTGATATCTGCGGCCAGTTCAGCTGCGCGGTCAGAACCTCCAGCCCTTCGCGCAAATCCTTCGCCGACGGCGCCGTCACCACGGTCCACGCGCCCGCCCCCGCGGGACTGGAGCCCTGGGCCACCAGGAGCGTGTCGACGTTGGACGGCGTGAAAATCTCCTCGGCGCCGGGCACGAATTGCAGCGAACTGCGGGAGATATCGAAATTGCGCGACACCCATTCGCGGAAAGCCGTGATCCGGTTGTGCAAGACACCGCCGCTGACCTTGGAATTCCATTCCTCAAAGGCCGTACCGGTATCGACGACGCTCGCCTGCGTATCGGCCACCGGACGCCACGAGGCCTGGCTCTCCGTCGAAATATTGGCCTGCGACAACGCGGTGGCCGGCATCTGCGAGACGGAGCCGATGAAGATGGCGTCGCGATCGCCGATCATATTCGGCGAGGCGACGGTGTCGACGTCAATCGGATGGCCGGCCGTGATCGCCATCTGGCCGAGCAGCGTGGCGGCGGCCGAAAGCGTATCGGCATCGACGCGGTCGATAAAGAGCGGCGTCGGCTCGGTGGCCCGACCATAGGGATAGGCGGTGCCGGACATTGCCGCCAGATTCGGACGCTGACCGACGCGGGCAAAATCCGGAATCTGCAGCTCGGATGTGTCGAAAAGGGCAAAGCGCGGCGTCGCACCGGCCGTGGCGCCCGGCGCGCAAGCCGCATCGTCCTTGGTCATCAGGATCGCCTCGATCGCCACCGAATTGAGACCGGGCTTGAAGTGCCGCATCGTCACGCGGATCGGCAGATGACGGAGAATGCCGCCGGTGGTGGTGGTAATCGGCACGGTGGAGGCGATGTTGTCGTTGACGTAGATATCGATGTGGCTGCCGGGCAGCACGTTATCGGTATAGGCGGCGTCGAGCAGCACCTTCGCCTCGCCGTAGGCATTGGCATAAAAATCGGCCGGCACGGCAACATTGAAACTGGTCCGCAGCCGCCGGCCGGAGAATTCGGTGGTCTTCACGCCGAGTTGGGACAAGGCGATGTTCGTATCGGAAAAGACCAGCGGCGCGTTCGGCGCGCTCCAGCGCTCGGTCGTCAGCACGTCGCGGCGGACATCCGAGGACCTGTCCGTCGGCGAGACGATGGTATCGATCGCCGAGGAGACCGCCTGCCAGGAGGGGCCGCTGATCAGAAGCACCGGCGAACCGCTGCGCGGATCGGTGGCGAAAGCGGCGAATGCCGCACTTTCGGCGCCGGGCGGCAGGCTGGGAAAGAGCGGCCGCAGCTCCGCCGCGGTACCGACGAGCACGCTGAGTTTACCTGGCCCGGCGGCCGGAAGCGAAGCGGTGCTGAAGGCAAAGATCTGGTTCGGCATGCTGCTCAGCACCGACAGGCCCTGCGCCAGTCGCAGCAGCGGCTTGGTGGTTCCCGGCTGCTCCAGTGCCGGGACGACGATGTCGAACTCGGTCTTGCCGGCGCCGTTGACGCCGATGGCGCGGATCGCGTCGGCGCTCGACAGCTGGGCGGCATCCCTGCCGGCAAAGCTCAGATAGGTTCCGGCCGGATCGATGTTCGACCACAGCTCATAAGTGGACTGGATGCTGCAATCGGTGCGGTGGCGCTGGGCGGCCTCGAAGGTGACGAGATTGGCGCCGGGCTGCAGCAAACCGGGCGGAACCTGGAAGGTGACGGCCGACGGTCCATCCGGCGAGCCGACGCGCTGTTGGCCGATCGGGCGGTTGTTGAGATAGACGGTCACCGCCGATGCCTCAGGCGCGACGACGATCGCATTCTGGTAGGCGAAGGTAAAGCTTGCCTTGGCCGCCGCCTGTTCCGGCGTCAGATAGACCGACCATGACCGGCGATCGTATTCGCCACTGAGATCCAGTTTCGAAAAGGGCACGACATAGCGACGGACATCGCCGGAGCGCGGCGGCGCTGCGGTATTTGCCGCCGCGGCTGGCTGGAGCGCGGGTGCTGCCAGTTGCGGCTGGACGACAATCGTCAGAGGAACGGCTGCGGGAGCAGGAGCGGCCGGCGTTGCAGGTGCGGGTGTTACGGAAACCGGAGGCGTGCCGGGAGCGGGTGCAGGGGCTGTCGGCGGCGTGGGTGGCGTCAATCTCGGGGTAACGGATGCCCCGGGTGGCCGCTCGCCGGACATGTCGAAGGGCGCCGTCTGCGCCTGGGCAAAGGCGGAGGCACTCAGCAGGAGAAGCGAGGCGGCGACGATCCTTCTCATCCGGCATTGACCTTTGCCGCCCGCTGCTGGGCTTCCCGCTCCGGCCGCATGCTGCGGAAGAAGTAAATGAGGCCCCGGCTCGTCTGGTAGAACGACAGGCCGAGGAACCAGATGGTGCCGCGGATCAGGCCGGGATTGCGGCGGCGCGAGGCCTGAAACTCGGTCCACTGACCGGAATTGGCAAACATCAGGTCGGCGATCAGGCGATGGTCGAGCGCGCTTTTCGGCACGTACTGGCAGCCGACATTGCTGATGTCGCCCGACGGCTCGATGTTGCGGACGATGAGCGGCAGGGTTTCCAGATCGGCGCCGCTATAGGGCCGGAAGCGGATTTCGCCGAGTGCGCCGACCAGCATCTCGTCGAGTTGCTTGTTGAAGATGTGAAGCCTCGCACCGTGGACGGAAACGTCCTCGATCGAAGCCGCGTACCACTTGCCGTTGGCGCCGAATTCGCAGCGCCGGTTGACCCGGACGCGGCGGGACAAGGCGCGCTCGCCGCGTTCCGACACGACACCCAGCGCGCAACCGGCCATGATCAGGTTGATGAGGTTCCAGCCGCCGACGACGAGCGTGACGTCGGCCTTATAAGGCTCGGCATAGATCCTGTAGATGGTGATGATGAGCGCGACGATCTGTACCGCAAAGATGACGAAGAACGGACGGCTGATCTCCGACAGACGGCTGACGGCGATCGATTCATCCTTGGCGGTGACCTTGAAGGTCGGCTTCCTCGGATTGAGCATGACGGAGACCACGGCCGGCAGCAGATGTACGGTCTGGACATATTCGTACAGCTCGGAAATCCAGGGCCAGCGGAACGACCCGTAGAGGTAGTTCTGCATCATCAGGTTCACGAGCATGTAGGCCAGCGTATAGGCAAGGAACTCGCCGCCGGAGGCGGTGAAGATCTCCAGATCGAAGAACAGGTAGAAGAGCGGCGCAAACAGGAAGATCGTCCGCGGGAACGGGAAGAGCCAGAAAAGCGTAGACGACATGTAGCAGAAGCGCTGCGGGATCGTCAGGCCGCGCTTCAGAAGCGGGAAGCGAAAGCGCAGGATCTGCATCATGCCCTGCGCCCAGCGGCTGCGCTGACCGATGAAGCTTGCGAAGGTGGCCGGCTGCAGGCCGGCGATCAGCGGCTTGTCGACATAGATGCTGTTCCAGCCGCTGCCATGAAGCGCCAGCGCCGTCTCGCAATCCTCGGTGATGCTGATGCCGGAAAAGCCGTTCTGGGATTCGAGCGCCTTGCGGCTCAGAACCGCCGCCGAGCCGCAGAAGAAGGCGGCGTTCCATTTATCGAGGCCGCGCTGGATGATGCCGTAGAACATCTCGTTCTCGCTCGGCATCTTGTCGAAGGTGCGCAGATTGCGCTCCAGCGGATCGGGATTGATGAAGAAGTGCGGGGTCTGGACGAGGAAGAGCTTCGGATCGTCTTCGAAATAACCGACGGTCTCGAGCAGGAAATCGCGAGCCGGCGCGTGGTCGGCATCGAAGACGGCGATGAGTTCGCCGGTCGAATGTTTCATGCCGTTGTTGAGATTGCCGGCCTTGGCGTGCTCGTTGCGGTCGCGCGTGAGGTAGCTGACGTCGAGATCCTGACAGAGTTGCTTCAGCTCGATATGGCGGGCGGCAGCCGCCTGGGCTTCGAGCAGCTTGCCGGAATTGCGCTTCTGCAAGGTGCCGCCGTCGTCGAGCAGCCAGACATGCAGCTTCTCGGCCGGATAATCCATGGCCTTGGCGGCGGCGAGCGTGTTTCCAAGAAGCCCGGCATCCTCGTTATAGGACGGTACGAAGACATCGACATGCGGCAGACGCCCGGGATTGGCGGCACGCGAGGGGCGCGGCGGCAGCGGTGTGGCGACGATGAAAAGGCTGAGCGCCAGCATCGCGACGCTATACATTTCGGCGAGATAGAGCAGCAGGCCGGGAATGAAATTCTCAGGCTGGTTCATAGGCGGCAGCGTATTGGTGGTGCGCCAATAGACATAACGCAGCACGATCGAAGTGCCGAAGGCAAGCGCCACGAGGCGCCACGTCCCCTCGCCCTTCAAGACCTTGATCACCGCCATGACGGTTACCACGGTGATGCTGGTGATGAGCTGGGTCTGCAGGTTGACCGGCAGCGTGATCAGCACGATCAGGCAGAGCGAAACCACGGCCCATATGATGACACTGCGGGCTTTGCGCATCGTCGTTCCTTCGAAGTTGCTCAACCAGGGCGCCTTCCGGCGCCCCTGGCATGCTCACTATTTCCGGCAGGCGGCCGTCATGGCCGCGTCGCCTATACAGTCCGGCGAAGGCACGGTGACGCCGATCGCCCTTGCCGATTGTTGGTTCGGCGCAGGCGCGGCATCCGGCTTTGCGCTCGTCTGTGGCGCCTCGCCCGGCAGCGGCACGCGCGGGCCAATGGGCGCGGGCATAGGTGCTGCGCCTTGAGCCGGTTGCGAGGTCGGGGTCTTGCGAAGAGGCGTTGCCCGCGGCCCGCTGACAATCGCGGGCGCCGGCTCATAGCCGATCGGCATCGGACTGGCGCGATAACCGCCCTCGTCGGGATAGATCGGCGCGCCGCTGCGCCCGAGCGCACCATCGGCGGGCGGCGGATTGCCGTAAGGATTCCAGATCTCGCCGTCGAACGTGCCTGATACGGTGTAGCCGTAGACAATGCCGAGCAGCTGACGCTCGGTAGCACTCGCATCGCAGAGACGCAGACGCAGCTGGATCATGCCGAAATTGCGCGCCTGGGTATTGGCGGCGGCACTCGACCGGATCTGTTGCCAGGCATAGATGCAGGTGTCGCCTGCGCGGCTGCGGCCGGCGGCATAGCCGAAGGGCCCATAAGCGTTTTGCAGGAAGGTCGCCGAGGTCGCCATCGGCACACCGGGGGCCGAGCGGGCCACCTCGCGGGTAATGCCGCTCTCGTTGATCATGCTGAAGCCGGCATTGCCGGTGCCGGGATTGGCGCCGGAAGCGCCGAGGAACTGGACCTTGAGGAAATTCTGACCGGGCACGGCGGATGAGGTAAACAGCGAGATCGTCTGCTCGACGCCGTTGCCGCGCTTGCGCTCGACGACGCTGACGATCGACGGGCCGCCCGGCGGCGGCAGGACCAGCGCCTTTTCAGGCGCCACGGTTTCCGGCCCGGAAGGCTGATGCACACCGCCGGTCGACGTGCAGCCGGCCATCACGCCTGCCACGGCCATCAGCGATATCGTCTTCCGCAAACGCATGTTTCGAGCCGCCGCAATCGTCTTTTCAGATATCCATTCGCGAACCGAAACGCGACGGACCTTCGAATCAACGACCACCCGGCCGTTCATCCGACATAAACCGCCAGCATGGTTAATGAAGAGTAAAAAAGAACGAGCCGCTGATATCACCGGAGGGAATCACACTGGACGTTATTCGGACAGCTCAACCGTATGATGCACAAACCAGTTTCGCAACACCTCAACCGCTCTCATTGCGCGTGTCTCCGTCCGGCAAAAGTCAGCCGCATGGCCGGCGTTGCGTTGATGTCTGGGTAGGAAAAGGAGAATATCCCATGCGCAAGATCATGCTGGCTGCGGCCGCCATGCTGACCATCAGCTCCGCCGCCTTCGCGCAGAGCACCGTCATCGTCACCGATCCCGCACCGACCGGCTCCGTGGTATTGCCCGGCGAAGTGCGCACCTATGTGATGGAGCAAACCGCGCCGTCCGTCGTCTATGAAGGCGATATCGCAGTCGGCGCGACACTGCCCGATACCGTCGAAGTGCATACCGTGCCCAACGTCGACGGCTACGGCTACACCGTCGTCAACGAGCGGCGCGTGATCGTCGAGCCGAAGACGCACCGCATAATCCAGGTCCTGGAATAATCTGATCTAACCGTGGACGTGCGGCCGTCTAGAACAGGATGATTTTAGGCCCGGCCAGCCTAAAATCTAAATCCTGTTCTAAATTAAGGAGTAGAACATGATGTCGTGCGAAAACCGCACACACTTTTCGGCATTATGATCTAGCGGCTTCACGTCCGCTCATCTTCCATCCTCACCGGCACATTCAGAAGTTCACGAATCTTGTGGGCGAGCTGCTCCAGGCTGAAGGGCTTGGCGAGCAGGGAAACGCCGTGATCGAGCACACCATTGTGGACGATGGCATTGCGGGTGTAGCCCGTCGTGTAGAGGATCCGGATCGCCGGCCATTTTTCCTGGACGACATCGGCAAGCTGGCGTCCGCTCATCTGCGGCATGACGATATCGGTGAAGATCAGGTCGACTGCCGCATTCTCCTCCAGAAGCAAAAGCGCCTCCATACCGCTTGCCGCCTGCAATACGGTGTAACCGAGTTCATGCAGGCTTTCTGCGGTCATGGTGCGGACGTTCTCATCATCCTCCACCACCAGGATCGTATCGTTGAAGCTGCCCTGAGGAATCGGCTGAGCGCCGGCGGCGCTCAAACGGGCGTCCGTCGCGCCGACATGACGGGGAAGATAGATCTTCACCGTCGTGCCCCTGTCGATTTCCGAATAGATCTTGATGTGGCCGCCGCTCTGCTTGATGTAGCCGTAAACCTGGCTAAGGCCGAGACCGGTGCCCTTGCCGGGTCCCTTGGTCGTGTAGAACGGGTCGAAGGCGCGCTCGATCACCTCCGGCGACATGCCGGTGCCGGTATCGGTGATGCTGATCATCACATACTGGCCGGCCTCCACCTCCGAATGCATGCGCGAATAGCGCTCGTCGAGTTCGGTATTGGCGGTCTCGATCGTCAGATTTCCGCCGCCCGGCATGGCATCACGGGCGTTGACGGCCAGGTTCAGAATAGCGTTCTCGAGCTGGCTCAGATCGGCAAAGCTTGGCCAGAGGCCACCGGCGAGCACGGTCTCGATCCGGATCTGCTCGCCGAGCGTGCGCCGTAGCAGCTCGGACATGCCGCCGACCAGCTTGTTGAGGTCGATCACTTCAGGCGCGAGCGGCTGCTGGCGCGAGAAGGCGAGAAGGCGCGCGGTCAGAACGGCCGCCCTCTGCGCGCCGTCTTTGGCGTTCTGGATGGAATTCAGCAGCCGGGGATCCTCGTTGCCGGTCAGGCGCCGCTGGGCGAGATCGAGGTTACCGATGATGATCGCCAGCATGTTGTTGAAATCGTGAGCGACGCCGCCGGTCAGCTGTCCGATCGTCTCCATCTTCTGCAACTGGCGGACCTGCGCCTGAGCGGCAGCATTCTCTTCCATCTCGTGCCGGAGCTCGGCCGTGCGCTGGACCACCGTCTCTTCGAGGCGCGTGTTGAAGCTGTTGAGCTCGTTGCGAAGGCGGCTCTGCCGCTCATGGGCGATAATGATCATCTCCATCAGGCCGACGATGATCGCGGCATTGATGAGATAAGTGGAAAGACCGACCCATTGGCCGGCGCTGACCGGCCAGAAAATATTGTGCGGCTCGACGAAAAATTGCTGGACGATGAAAGCGGCAAGCATGGCCGCGACAAGGCCCGGCCCGGCGCCGCCGATGAAACTTGCGAGCAATATCGCCGGAAGGAAGCTCAGAAAGGGAAAGCCGGAGAGATAGTCGCTGGCGGCAAGCCTCAAAAGAAACGTCAGACCAACGAAGGCAACGGCAAGCGGGTAGGTAAAACCCGGCCTGTGACGCAGCCAATCCGTGGCACTCAGCAAATCCATCCGACACCCCTTCTTACAGCACCGCCATGTCTTTTCAGACGCGCAAAAGACGCTGTAACACTTTGGATTTCTGCATAATTTTATCCCGAAATCGATTCGGATTTCAGGAATTATGCAGCAAGTGGCCGTTGCGCGGCCGGCATCCCAGCTTTTGCACATCGAATTTCAACCGGCAATATGCTGTTTCTCACACTGCCGGGCACGACGTCTTGACGAGCCGTGCAAGCGGTCCACATAAACCATCATGCCTACGCATCGTGCTTTCCGAAAATCAGAATCGATTTTTGGAAAGCACGATGCGTAGGTTTAAAGTGTCGGAGCGTCCTTTGTGCATCCGAAAGGACGCACGGCGCTCTAGCAAGGGGGCAATGGGTGGACCGGATCATGAAAGACATATTCATCGTCGAAGACGACGCGCTGATTGCCATGCTGCTCGAGGACATGCTCGCCGATCTGGGTTACCGGGTCTGCGCCAGCGCGCCCGATCTGGAGCGAGCGCTGGCAACCGCCAGGGATACGGAGTTCGACGCTGCCATACTCGACGTCTCGCTGGCCGGGCAGAGTTCACTACCGGTCGCAAAGCTGCTCGACGAACGCGGCAAACCCTATCTCTACGCGACGGGATACGGCACCGCGCCTGATGGCAGCAGCCCCAGCACATTGCCCGTGCTGCAAAAACCCTTCCAGCTTAGCGAACTCGAACAGGCGATGAAGCGGCTGACCGAAGCCTGAAGCGGTTCAGCGCACCTGGTCGAGCAGGCGCTTGCATTCCAGGAGATCGTAGAGCGCCTCCTGCAGTAGCGCTCTGTCTTCCTTGCCGACGCTCGACTTGCCGATCGAAACTTCCTGCTCGTCGTCTCCAGCGACGAAATTGAAGAATCGGCGGGTGATCGGCGGCTTGGCGCGGCCGACGATCTGATCTTCGTCGGCCATGCCGACGCGCGGTTCGCCGGCACCGGCATCCTGCACGCCCGAGGCAAGCGCCTCGACGCTGGCGAGATCGCCGTGGCCGACCGATATGACGAACTTGTTGCCGTTGGTCTTCAGAAGCTTCTGCACACCCTTGATCGTATAGCCGTGATCATAGAGCAGATGCCGGATGCCCTTGAGGAGATCCACGTCCTCCGGCCGGTAATAACGACGGCCGCCGCCGCGCTTCATCGGCTTTATCTGGGGAAAACGCGTTTCCCAGAAGCGCAGCACATGCTGCGGCAGATCAAGATCGTCTGCGACTTCGCTGATGGTGCGAAAGGCATCGGGGCTCTTGTCCAACGTCATACTGCTACGCGACCTCGCGGCTCGATCCAACGGCGACTCATCATATTTCAACGGTTTGGCGTCGACAATTCAAGTCATGTCTCGACGTTGCGCACAACGTTGGACAGTGCGAAAGCAAAAAACGCTGCTTAGAAACGGGAAGCCGATGATCAGGGAGCCGGATTCTGCGGCTTCAGCTTGATCTTGCGAGCGACATGCGCCTTGAGGATGCGCGTCTTCAACACGTTCGACGCCTTGAAGGTCATGACACGGCGCGGGGAAATCGGAACCTCCTCGCCGGTCTTCGGGTTGCGGCCGATCCGCTCGTTCTTGTCGCGCACCTGGAAAGTGGCAAAGGAGGAAAGCTTGACGGTTTCACCGCGCACGATCGCATTGCAGATCTCGTCGATGACGGTTTCGACGAGTTCGGCAGATTCGGTCCGGGAAAGCCCGACCTTTCGGAAAACGGATTCCGCCAGGTCTGCTCGCGTCACTGTTTTTCCGGTCATGGTTTCCCCGCCCACTACAAACTATTTTGTGAAATCGCACGAAGAGTATTTGTCTTGCGCCTTACGGTCAAGCTCTTGTTCGCCGCCAGTTTTTTAGGATTCCTGCCTACCAGCGCAGCAGAACGGCGCCCCAGGTAAAGCCGCCGCCCATCGCTTCGAGCATCACCAGGTCGCCCTTCTTGATGCGGCCGTCGCCGGCAGCGGTCGCCAGTGCGAGCGGGATCGAGGCGGCCGACGTGTTGCCGTGCAGGTCGACGGTTACGACGACTTTCGCCGCGTCGATGTTCAGCTTCTTCGCCGAACCATCGATGATGCGTCGATTGGCCTGGTGCGGCACCAGCCAGTCGAGATCATCGGCAGTAGTGCCGGTCGAATCGAAAGCCGCCTGAATGACATCGGTGATCATGCCGACGGCATATTTGAAGACCTCACGGCCTTCCATGCGCAGCTTGCCGACAGTGCCGGTCGTCGACGGTCCGCCATCGACATACAGCTTTTCCTTATGCGAGCCGTCGGAACGCAGATGCGCGGTCAGCACGCCGCGGTCGGCAACGGTGCCCTCGCCTTCGGTCGCTTCGAGTATGATCGCGCCGGCGCCATCGCCGAAAAGCACGCAGGTGGTGCGGTCGTTCCAGTCGAGAATGCGCGAAAAAGTTTCGGCGCCGATGACGAGAACGCGCTTGGCAAGCCCGCCGCGGATATAGGCATCTGCTGTGGTGACCGCATAGACGAAACCGGTGCAGACGGCCTGGACGTCGAAGGCGAAGCCGTGGCTCATGCCGAGACGGTTCTGGATGTTGACCGACGTTGCCGGAAAGGTGTTGTCCGGCGTCGAGGTGGCGCAGATGATGAGATCGATGTCGGCGGGCGTCAGACCGCCATTGGCAAGGGCTGCACGCGCGGCGGCCTCGCCGAGCGACGCCGTCGTTTCGTCATCACCGGCGATATAACGCTGGCGGATGCCGGTGCGCTGGACGATCCATTCGTCGGATGTGTCGACGATCGCCTCCATGTCACCATTGGTCATCACGCGCTTCGGAAGTGCGGCTCCGAACCCGCGAACCACTGAACGGATCATATTTGACTGAACCCTATCGCTCATGCCGCTTCCGGGCCCATTGGGGGCAGCCGTTTGGCATGATATTTCTTAAGATCGTTTTCTATTTTCTGATTGAGGCCGTTCTTGGCCATGTCGTAGCCGACTTCGATGGCGGCTGCGATGCCTTCGGCATTCGCTCCGCCATGGCTCTTGATGACGATACCGTTCAGGCCGAGAAACACGCCGCCATTGACCTTGCTCGGATCGAGCTTCTCACGAAGCATGTCGAAGGCGCTTTTGGCAAAGAGGTAGCCGATGCGGGCGAGCAGCGTGCGCGACATGGCGGCACGCAGATATTCGCCGATCTGCTTGGCGGTGCCCTCGGCGGTCTTGAGTGCGATGTTGCCGGAGAATCCTTCGGTGACGACCACGTCGACCGTGCCCTTGCCAAGGTCGTTGCCCTCGACAAAGCCGGAATATTCGAGCGAATCGATATTGGCCTCGCGCAACAGCCGGCCGGCTTCCTTGACCTCCTCCTGGCCCTTCATCTCCTCGACACCGACGTTCAGAAGGCCGATCGTCGGGCGTTCGACTTCGAACAGCGCGCGCGCCATGGCGCCACCCATCAGGGCGAAATCCATCAGCTGCTGCGCATCGGCGCCGATCGTCGCACCGACGTCCAGGACGATGCTCTCGCCCTTCAGCGTCGGCCAGATCGCAGCGATCGCCGGGCGCTCGATATTGGCCATGGTGCGCAGACAGAACTTCGCCATCGCCATCAGCGCCCCGGTATTGCCGGCTGAGACCGCGACATCGGCCTCCCCCGTCTTCACCGCCTCGATCGAACGCCACATGGTGGAGATATAGCGGCCGCGGCGCAGCGCCTGGCTCGGCTTCTCATCCATAGCAACGGCAAGTTCGCAATCGTGAAAGAGCGATTTTTCTTTGAGTTTCGGAAACTTGGCGAGAACCGGATCGCACTGTTCCTTGAGACCGTAGAAAACGAAGGAAATATCCGGATGCCGATCCAGCGCCTTGGCGGCGCCGGGGATGACAACCTGGGGACCAAAGTCGCCACCCATGAGGTCGAGAGATATTCTGATCACGCGTCCCTGATCCTTCTTTTCGCCGAGGGGCGAAATTTCGGCCAAAATACCGGTTTTGGCGTCGCTTACAACTGAATTGTGTCAAATGCCAGAGACGCTTCAGTCCTTTTTCCAGTCCTTGAGGACCGCGAAAGCGGAGGGTTTTTTATCGTCCTCGCCGCTATCCTCGATATGACCTGAGAATTCGATACCCTCCTTGCGCGGATAGGGATCAATCGCCAAAGCGGCGAATTCTGCAACCACCTCGCCGGCATCGATCGTATCGCCGACAAAGGTTTCGGGCAGATCGGGACCGTCGGGATCGAGCAGCATCTCGCCGGCGTCGCTGCCGGGCTGGCGCGCAAGCTTGGAGCCCTCCGGCACGAAGATCTGCTCGAAGCTCTCATCGATGGCGGATTCGACCGGTTCCAGCGTCACGACGCAGGACTGGACGATCTTCGCCTGCACGCGGCCCTTGATGCGCACGCCGTCGCGCTTCCAGCGGGCAATCTGCAGATCGGCGCTGAGATCGTCGACGGAAACGACGTTCCAGGTCTTGGCAAGCGCCGTGAGTTCGCTGGCGTCGGCCTCGACATGGACCTCGACGGGGTTGGCCGAAATATGGCCGACCTTGACATGATAGGAGAAGGGAACATCGTCCCGATCATTCTTCATCGTTTCCTCCTTCAGGCAACCGGTGGGCTGGCGACCGGCGGAAGCGTTGCCGAGCCGGTGGCGATCACCTCTTCGGCTAGAGCGGACAGATGCGCTTCCGCGGTGATCATCCATCCGGCGAGGCCGGACATATCGGCCGGCGCTTCGGTTTCGGGGTAGATATTGCGTTGAAGAGCAAGAGCCAGGGCTTCGGCATCGCCGGTGTCCATCGCCTTCGAATAGGCTTCGAGCCGGCCGTAAAACATGCCGGCAAGCTTCTTCATGCGCTTCGGCACGCTGTTGTCGCCGATGCCGAGCTCGCGGATCGAATAGTCGATATCCTGGAAGAAGGCGTCGACGATCTCCTGGGCGATCTCCTGACCGCTGGTGGCGGAAGCGCGCGTGCGGCGAAAAAACAGAATCATGGTGATCGACAGCATCTCGAAACGGCCCATGACCGTATCGGGCACATTGAGCTGCTCGTAGAGTTCCGGCATGCGCGCGGCCGCCGCCAAGGCCGCATATTGCCTGTCGACGATCGCCTGATTGTTGTTTTTCTTACGGAAGAGCCCGAAGATCATTGTTTTTTCCGGAAATGCCTCATTCTTCATGCCGGCTGGCGTCTGGCCTTGTTGCATGATTTCGAAAGCTGGTTTACCGAAGCAGGCGCGAATTGCAATGCTGATCGTGGCCAGTTTCGGGACAATGCCTTCAATGCGTCTACGAAGCGAATTCGGGACATTCGACTCGGAATGGCCACAATGGTTTTGCAGGAGGAAAGCGTGCAAGGCCCAAAATGGCTGCTATCGACACTCAAGGGAGTAGATGTCGTTGAAGAAACGGTATTTCAAGTCTGACATGAAATTCTTCAGCAGTGCGGCCATTGCCTTCATAATCGCCTCCACATCAGCTCTTTCCGGCTGCCAAACCAGCACCGTGCTCAACGGCGGTTATGTCGCCGACCAGCAGTCGCTGAACCTCGTTCCGGAGGGTTCAAGCCGCGAGCAGGTGCTGCTGTCGCTCGGCACCCCCTCGACGACGGCGACCTTCGACGGCGAAGTCTTCTATTATATCTCGCAGCGACGCACGCGTGCCGTCGCCTTCCAGAAGCTGAAGGTCGTCGACCAGAGCGTTCTGGCAATCTATTTCGACAAGGACAACGTCGTCAGCCGCCGTGCCAACTATACGCTGCAGGACGGCAAGGTGTTCGACACGATCGGACGCGTCACGCCGACCGGCGGCAAGGAACTCACCTTCCTGCAGCAGATGCTCTCCGGCGGCAGCGCCGCGAGTGCTGCCCGCAGCCTGTTCGGCGGCGGTGCGGGAGGTACGCCGCAGAACCCAAGCAGCCTGCGCTGATCGGACATACCTCATACGAAAAACCCGCCGGATCGCTCCGGCGGGTTTTTTAATGGTCTCTGATCTGTCTAGCCAGCAAGAACGGCGAGCAGCAGAAGTGCGACGATATTGGTGATCTTGATCGCCGGGTTGACGGCGGGGCCGGCGGTATCCTTGTAGGGATCGCCGACCGTATCGCCGGTGACGGAGGCCTTGTGCGCATCCGAACCCTTCATGTGACGCACGCCGTCCTTGTCGACGAAACCGTCCTCGAAGCTCTTCTTGGCATTGTCCCAGGCGCCACCGCCCGATGTCATCGAGATGGCGACGAAGAGGCCGTTGATGATGACGCCGAGCAGCGATGCGCCGAGCGCGGCAAAGGCGGAAGCCTTGGAGCCGGAGATGAGCAGCACGCCGAAATAGACGACGATCGGCGCCAGCACCGGCAGCAGCGACGGCACGATCATCTCGCGGATGGCGGCCTTGGTCAGAAGGTCGACGGCCCTGCCGTAATCCGGCTTTTCCGTGCCCTGCATGATGCCGGGCTTTTCCTTGAACTGACGGCGGACTTCCTCGACGATCGCGCCGGCCGCACGGCCGACGGCGGTCATGGCAATGCCGCCGAAGAGGTAGGGAACGAGACCTCCGAAGATCAATCCCGCCACGACGTAGGGGTTGGAAAGATCGAAGGAAATTTCGCCTATGCCCGCGAAATAAGGGAACTTGTCGCCATTCGCCGCAAAATATTTGAGGTCGTAGGAGTAGGCGGCGAAGAGAACCAGTGCGCCGAGACCGGCGGAACCGATGGCATAACCCTTGGTGACGGCTTTGGTCGTATTGCCGACAGCATCGAGCGCGTCGGTGGATTTGCGCACCTCCGGCGGCAGATGCGACATTTCGGCGATACCGCCGGCATTGTCCGTCACCGGTCCGAAGGCGTCGAGCGCGACGATCATCCCGGCAATGCCCAGCATCGCCGTGACCGCAATGCCGGTGCCGAACAGGCCGCCGAGCTGGTAGGTGGCGAGAATGCCGCCGACGATGACAATCGCCGGCAGTGCCGTCGATTCCAGCGAGACGGCCAGACCCTGGATGACGTTGGTGCCGTGACCGGTGACCGAGGCCTGGGCGATCGAAACGACCGGGCGCTTGCCGGTGCCTGTATAATATTCGGTGATCACCACGATCAGCGCGGTGACGACGAGGCCGATGACGCCGCAGAAGAAGAGGTGCGCGCCCGAGATATCGGCGCCGCCGACGGAGCCGATCGAGCCCCAGCCGATGGTCAGCGAGGTGGCAGCGCCGAGACCGACGATCGACAGCAGGCCGGTGACGATGAGGCCCTTGTAAAGAGCGCCCATGATCGAGCCGTTCGCACCGAGCTTGACGAAGAAGGTGCCGATGATCGAGGTGATGATGCAGGCACCGCAGATCGCCAGCGGATAGACCATCGCAGACTGGAGGATCGGCGCGCCGGCAAAGAAGATGGCGGCGAGAACCATGGTGGCGACGACCGAGACCGCATAGGTCTCGAAGAGGTCGGCGGCCATGCCGGCGCAGTCGCCGACATTGTCGCCGACATTATCGGCAATCGTTGCCGGGTTGCGCGGATCGTCTTCGGGAATGCCGGCTTCCACCTTGCCGACGAGGTCGCCGCCGACGTCGGCGCCCTTGGTGAAGATACCGCCACCGAGACGGGCGAAGATCGAGATCAGCGAAGCGCCGAAGCCGAGCGCCACCAGCGCATCGATGACTTCGCGCGAGCCGCTCTCATGGCCGAGCCCGATGGTCAAAATAGTGTAGTAGATGGAGACGCCGAGCAGCGCCAGACCGGCCACCAGCATGCCGGTGATCGCACCCGACTTGAAGGCGATGTCGAGGCCAGCGGAAAGGCTGATGGAGGCTGCCTGGGCGGTGCGCACATTGGCGCGGACGGAGACATGCATGCCGATGAAACCGGCAGCGCCTGATAGTACGGCGCCAATCAGGAAACCGATGGCGGCCGTGGCGGAAAGAAGCAGCCAGGCTGCGATGAAAACAACAACGCCGACAAGGGCAATGGTTCTGTACTGGCGCGTCAGATAGGCTTGAGCGCCTTCGCGGATGTAACCCGCGATCTCCTGCATGCGGCTATTGCCCTGATCGGCGGCAAGCACCGACCGGGTTGCCCAGGCGGCATAGACCACCGAGAGCAGACCGCATGCGATTACGCATAAAAGAATGGTCATTTCGCTCGTTCCTCCCATAGGCCGGAGATCACTCCTTCTCCGGCAGATACGCCGCCGAATCGCCTTCCTCTCCACAGAAATGCCACAGCTAAGCGGTGCGGAGATTGCGTGGTCGATCACGTTGCGTCAAGACCGCAACGGGCGAAAACCATTGCAGTGCGAAGAAAGACGCAGGGAGATTGTTTGGCGGCTAAGGAGTTATTTCTTCGCCTCGCCGCGGACCTGCTTGGCGATGCGGTCGAGCACGGCGTTGACAAGCTTCGGCTCGTCGTCGTCGAAGAAGGCCTGGGCGATCTCGACATATTCGGTGACGATGACCGCCACGGGAACGTCCTTGCGGTCGGTGATCTCGAAGACGCCGGCGCGCAGAATGGCGCGCACGGTGCTGTCGAGGCGCGACAAGGCCCAATCATCCTGCAGGGCCGCGGCAATCAGCGGATCGAGGCGGACCTGATCGCGCACGACGCCGGAGACGATGGAACGGAACCAGGCGGCATCGGCCTTCAGATAGGTCGCGCCGTCGAGTTCCTGGCCAAGACGGTGCGCCTCGTATTCGGCGACGATTTCCAGAACGCCGGTGCCGCCGACATCCATTTGATAAAGTGCCTGAACGGCAGCAAGACGGGCAGCGCCCCGCTGGTTTGCAGTCTTGACCGGCCGTTCCGTCTTGTCGTCGTTCATTCGTTATGCACCCAGTTTCTGCTTCAGCTCGATCATCGTCAGAGCTGCACGAGCGGCAAATCCGCCCTTATCCTTATCCGAGCGGCGCGCGCGCGCCCATGCCTGTTCATCGTTTTCGACGGTCAGGATGCCGTTGCCGATGGCAAGGGACTCGCTGACCGCAAGATCCATCAAGGCGCGCGAGGATTCGTTCGACACGATATCGAAGTGATAGGTCTCGCCGCGAATGACCATGCCGAGGGCGACATAGCCGTCATAATGCGTGCCGCCATTGTCGTCTCCATCGAGCGACATGGCAATCGCCGCCGGAATTTCCAGTGCGCCGGGAACGGTGACCACCTCGAAGGTGGCGCCGGCTTCTTGCAATGCGAAGGTCGCGCCTTCGAGCAGGGCGTCGGCCATGTCGTCGTAGAAGCGGGCCTCAACGATCAAAATATGGGGAGCGGTCTCTCTCGGCATGGTTCACCTTCGGTTGGCGGGACATTTCCCACTCGGCAGCCCGCGGTCAAAACATGCCTTCGTCCGAATGGCAAGCAATTTCGCCCGATGCCCCAATGCCAAAGAAGAAATATCTGCAAGGGGATAGCCGCGTCCTGCCTGCACTGCTGGGCAAGCCTTTCAAATCAGCTTTCCCGGATGCCTTGAAAACGGCAATTCGAAGGCGGTTTTCATGAACAATTCTTAATGGATTTTCAGTGGCTTAACCCATTGAATCGCGAAGGGGGCGACGCCAATTCCATGTCGTGACGCAGACGATCCCCTGCAACGACAGTCGACCGTCAAAGCAGATGAAAGGATACCATCATGAACCGCGTTGTCACCATCACCCTCGCCGCAGCCCTGTCCTCGCTCGCATTTGCCGGCGTCAGCCGGGCCGAAAGCCTTGGAATGAACACGGCCCAGGGCATCGAACAGACACTCCGGACCTTCCACGGCAATGATTTCAATGTCGAGCAGGTCCATAACTGGCGCAATCTCGACGACGAAACGACCGGTCCGCGCTCGGCGCCGGAACGCTCCGGTCAGGCCGTTCGCGGCATCCAGGCCTCGATCGACGCCAACAGATCGCTGGCCCACCGGCTCAACAATGAAGGCGTCGACGTCCGCAACATCGTCAACGCCGAGCAGGCAGCCGACGGAAGCTTGACCTTCTACGTCCGCTGACGCTCCAGCGCATACCCCCGAGATCGGAATCGATCTTCGGGGGTATGCGTGGGTTGAAGTGATCGAGCGTCCCTAGCGTGTTCCATTCCATGCGCGGCCGCTCACAGCATGGGCGGCGGTCTCCTCTCCGCCCATGCCGGGGATTTCCGAGATAGGCATTGAATTTTCCGGCGCGATGATAGTTTCTCTTCCTGCAACAGGAGAACATCATGGCGATGGAACCGAAGGCGGTGATCAATACCGCCGATCTCAAGCTCGACCATTGGAAACAGGGCGAGTTCTATGAAAGCGTCGACACCTCGTTCGGCACGCTTCTCGGCCTCGTCGGACTCGGCGTCAGCTACAACGAGGTACCGCCAGGCAAGTCGGGCTGTCCCTTCCACAATCATCATGTCGAAGACGAACTCTTCCATATAATCGCAGGCACCGGCGAATACCGCTTCGGCGACGCGCGCCATCCGATCAGGGCGGGCGACGTGCTCGGCGCGCCGGCTGGCGGGCCGGAAACGGCGCACCAAATCATCAACACCGGCACGACGACGCTTGTCTATCTCGGCATCTCGACGATGGCGAAGACCGAGATCGTCGAATATCCCGATTCCGGAAAGTTCCTTGCCAAGACCAACAGGGACGGCACAAAAGCCGGGCGCTTCCGCCACATCGGACGGCCGGAAGGTGATCTCGATTATTGGGACGGCGAGCCCGGCGCCTGAGGGCGCGATTTCCATAAGGACCTGATGTGACCGACATTCCGACCTTCGAAACGGCGCGGCTGACGATGCGCCCTCACCGCCTCGACGATTTCGAGGCGCATGCGGCATTATGGGCAAACGAGGACGTCGTTCGCTTCATCACCGGCGTGCCATCGACGCGCGAGCAGAGCTGGAGCCGCATGCTGCGCCTCGCCGGCATGTGGCATCATATGGGCTTCGGCTTTCTGGCGATCATCGAAAAAGAGAGCGGCCGGTTCATCGGCGAAGCGGGCTTCCTCGAAGCCCGCCGCGAGATGGAACCGTCGATCGAAGGGACGATGGAAGTCGGCTGGGCGCTGATGCCCTTAGCACACGGCCGCGGTTATGCCACCGAGGCGCTGGCAATCCTGATCGGCTGGGCGGAGGTGCATTTCCCAGGAAAACCAATGAGCTGCATCATCAGCCCCGAGAATGAGGCTTCGTTGCGGGTGGCAGCCAAGCTCGGTTTTCGCGAGACGGCGCGGACGCAATACAATGGCGAGATTATTCAGTTTTCGCGGTAGCGGCCCCTCATCCGCCTGCCGGCACCTTCTCCCCGTAAACGGGGCGAAGGGAATATGCGGCGACCTCTCCGTCCTTCGCCGGCGTCTCGCATGGCACGTCCCCTCGCCCCGCTTTTACGGGGGTCCGAAGGACGGGGCGATACGAGTGGCTCGACCCCGGCAGGTTAGGGTGAGGGGCACATTTCAGGCTGAGGCGCTGGGGAATTCGGCCAGCCGGGCGGCGTAACGCGCCATGGTATCAACCTCGAAATTGACGAAATCGCCGGCCTTGCGGTCGCCCCAGGTGGTGACTTCGAGCGTATGGCGGATGAGCAGCACGTCGAAATCCGTGCCGTCGACCGCATTGACCGTCAGCGAGGTGCCGTCGAGTGCGATCGAACCCTTGGGGGCGACGAATTTTGCGAGGTGTCCGGGCGCACGCAGGCGGTAGCGCGTGGCGTCACCCTCCGATGTCACCGAGAGGATTTCCGCCTTGCCGTCGACATGGCCGGAAACGATATGGCCGCCGAGCTCATCGCCGATCTTCAGCGACCGTTCGAGATTGATGCGGCTGCCTTCCCGCCAGGTGCCGATCGTCGTCAGCCGGAGCGCCTCCTCCCAGGCCTCGACCTCGTACCAGCGGCCGTTGCTGCCTTCGGCCGGCAGGGCGGTGACGGTCAGGCAGATGCCGGCATGCGAGATCGAGGCGCCCATGTCGATGGTCGCGGGATCATAGGCGGTCGCGACCCGCAGGCGGATGCCTTCCTTCAACGGGGAAACGGATTCGACCGTGCCGACATCGGTGACTATTCCGGTGAACATCAAAACCCTCTTTCATATTCGTCCAGGCGATCTTCGCCGAACATCCGCGTGCCCCTATGGGCAAAACCCGATGGTATGTCGGTTGCATCAAGCGGCGATTCAATACCGCGCTGGCCGATAACGACAGGCGCCTGATAAAGCTGGATACGGTCGACGAGGCCAGCCTCGAGGAAAAGCCGCGCCGTCTTTGCGCCGCCCTCGACCAGAAGCGAGGAAATACCGCGTGTTGCGAGTGCCGGCAGCAGGATTTCCGGATGGTAAGGATTGCAATAGACGATCTCGACGCCGGCGGCTTCGAGTGCGGCGCGGCGCGAGTCCATGTCGGTAGCGTCTGTGGGTGGGGTACCGCCTTCTGCCCTGCCGGAGTACCGGGGCCGAGCCACAGGTCTCGACCCGTCCTTCGGACCCCCCACAGGTGGGGAGGTGTCCGGCAGGATAGAGGGGGGTAGCCCCTCCGCATCCGCCGACAAAGGCCACACTTCCTCACTCGCCACCACGATGACAGGCACGTCCCGCGCCGTCAGGGCGAGCTTGCTGGTCAGCGGCAATGCCAGGGTGGGATCGAGAACGATGCGGATCGGGGACTGGGCTTCGAGACCTGGTGTTCGCACCGTCAGCAGCGGATCGTCCGCAATCGCCGTGCCGATGCCGACGAGGATCGCATCGGTTTCGGCGCGCAGCGCATGCACCTGCGCGCGGGCAAGCGGGCCGGTGATTGCCACCTGTCCCTCCCCCTGACGGCCGACCATGCCGTCGGCGGAAACGGCAAGCTTGAGAGTCACATAGGGCCGGTTCTTCGTCTGGCGGGTGAGATAGGCGGCAATCGAACGCCGGCCCTCTTCCTCCAGAGCACCGGCATCCACCTGTATGCCGGCTTCACGCAGCATGGCGATGCCGCGGCCCGAGACACGCGGATCTGGATCGGTGACGCTGATGACGACGCGGCCAACGCCAGAGGCGATCAGCGCCTCGGAACAGGGCGGCGTCTTGCCGTGATGCGAGCAAGGTTCGAGCGTCACATAGGCGGTGGCGCCGCGGGCGAGCGCGCCGGCTTCAGCCAGCGCCTGCGTCTCGGCATGCGGGCGGCCCCCGAGCGCCGTCACCGCCCGGCCGACGATGACGCCATCCCTGACGATCACGCATCCGACGGAGGGGTTGGTAGCGGTGCGGCCGAGATGCCAGCGCGACAGGCGGATCGCCGCCGCCATGAAACGTTCGTCATGCGGCGTGATGCTCATGGCTCACCTGTCCAGCGGGTCGCGGGCAATCTTGGCGTTGATTTCCGAAATGACCTTCTCGAAATCCTCGGCAAGCGAGAAATCCCGATAGACCGAGGCGTAGCGCACGAAGCCGACATCATCGAGGCTCTTCATCGCCTCCAGCACCTGCAGGCCGATCTGCTCGGAAGAGATCTCGGTTTCGCCGGAGCTTTCAAGCCGGCGGACGATGCCGGAGACGGCGCGCTCGATCCGATCCCGCTCGACCGGGCGCTTGCGTAGCGCCACCTCGAAAGAGCGCACCAGCTTGTCGCGGTCGAATGGCACCTTGCGGCCGGTCTTCTTGATGACCATCAGCTCGCGCAGCTGCACGCGCTCGAAGGTGGTGAAGCGACCGCCGCAATCCGGACAGATGCGCCGCCGGCGGATGGAGGTGTTGTCCTCCGCCGGGCGCGAATCCTTGACCTGAGTATCTTCCGAACCGCAATAGGGGCAGCGCATCCCTACTCCTTATCCCATGTAGCCATACATGGGGAAGCGGTCGGTGAGATTGACCACCTTGCCGCGCACGGCGGCTTCGACGGCGGCATTGCCTTCATCGGAATTGGCGACCTTCAGGCCGTCGAGAACCTCGACAATGAGATTGCCGATTTCGCGGAATTCCGCTTCCTTGAAGCCACGGGTGGTGCCGGCCGGTGCGCCCAGGCGCACACCCGAGGTGACGAAGGGCTTTTCCGGATCGAAGGGAATGCCATTCTTGTTGCAGGTGACGTAGGCACGGCCGAGCGCTGCCTCGGCGCGCTTGCCGGTGGCGTTCTTCTTGCGCAGGTCGACCAGCATCAGGTGGTTGTCGGTGCCGCCGGAGACGACGTCGAGGCCGCCTGATATCAGCGTTTCAGCGAGCGCCTTGGCATTCTTGACGACCTGAGCGGCATAATCCTTGAATTCCGGCTGCAGTGCCTCGCCGAAGGCAACGGCCTTGGCGGCGATGATGTGCATCAGCGGACCACCCTGCAGGCCGGGGAAAACGGCCGAATTGAACTTCTTGGCCAGATCCTCGTCATTGGTGAGGATGACGCCGCCGCGCGGGCCGCGCAGCGACTTGTGGGTCGTCGTCGTCGCGACATGGCAATGCGGGAACGGCGACGGATGAACGCCACCGGCGACGAGGCCGGCAATATGGGCCATGTCGACCATCAGATAGGCGCCGACGCTGTCGGCGATCTCGCGGAAGCGCTTCCAGTCCCAGATGCGGGAATAGGCAGTGCCGCCGGCGATGATGAGCTTCGGCTTGGTTTCTTCGGCCTTGCGGGCGACCTCATCCATGTCGAGCAGGTTATCGCCTTCGCGCACGCCGTAGGAAACGACGTTGAACCACTTGCCGGACATGTTGACCGGCGAACCATGCGTGAGATGGCCGCCCGAATTCAGGTCGAGACCCATGAAAGTGTCGCCGGGCTGCAGGAGCGCCAGGAACACGGCCTGGTTCATCTGCGAACCGGAATTCGGCTGGACGTTGGCGAAATTGACGCCGAACAGCTTCTTGGCGCGCTCGATCGCCAGTTCCTCGGCGATATCGACGAACTGGCAGCCGCCGTAATAACGCTTGCCGGGATAACCCTCGGCATATTTGTTGGTCATGATGGAGCCCTGGGCTTCCAACACGGCGCGGGAGACGATGTTCTCAGAAGCGATCAGTTCGATCTCGTGCCGTTGGCGACCGAGCTCCTTTCCGATCGCGCTGAAAATGTCCGGATCGACGTCCGCAAGCGAGCGATTGAAGAAGGATTCGGTGGAAGCATTGGTCATGGGCGGGCTCCTCAACTGGAATGCGCTGAGGTATTAGCCTTCCGCTGTGGCAAGGGCAATACGAAGAACGACATTTGCTGAGCAAAGCGCGCGCTCACGCTCTTTTCCGGCCGCGCCGCGCCGATGCCTGGCGGCCATTTTATGGAGAGCCCCTCCCGGCATAAAAAAACCGCGCCCGAAAGCGCGGTTCTCAAATTGCGATGCAGAGCTTGCCGCTTACTGAACCGGCTGTTCCATGCCAGCCGTGGTGTCGAGCGCCAGCTCGGCATTGCCGTCCATCTGATAGATGTCGTCACGGAACTGGACGATGCCGTCGGGCATGCCCCAGGCAGAGATATAGACGAAGTAAACCGGAACTTCCGCCGCGAGTTTGATCGGCGTGTTGACGCCGGTGGCGATCACCTGCTCCATCTGCTGGCGGCTCCAGCCGGGGGTCTCGCGCAGCAGCCAGTTGGTCAGGTCGCGCACGTTCTGCACGCGGACGCAGCCCGAGGATTCGAAGCGCATCAGCTTGTTGAACAGGCCCTGCTGCGGCGTGTCGTGCATATACTCGCCGTTCTTGTTGTAGAAGTTGATCTTCGTCGACGCCATGGCGTTGATCTTGCCGGGGTCCTGTCGGAACATCAGGTTCGGCGCCTCGCCGTTCCAGTCGACGGTTTCGGGGGCGACTTCGTTGCCCTTGCCGTCGATCAGGCGGATGGCGTTCTTTTCGAGATAGGTCGGATCCTTGCGCATCAGCGGCATGATGTCCTTCTCGACGATCGAGCGCGGCGCCGTCCAGTAAGGATTGAGGATGACCTCGTAGATCTTCGAATTGACCAGATGCGTCGGGCGGCTCAAGCGGCCGACGACCGCGGTGTGACGCGTCGCGACACTGCCGTCTTCGACGGCCTCGACATAGGCCGCCGGAATATTGACCATCAGGTGACGGCGGCCCAAGTCCTCGGGGAAGGTCTGCAGACGGACGACATTGGTGTTCAGCTGCTGCAGGCGAACATCGGCGGGGATGTTCATCGCCTTCAGGGTGAATTCGCCGAGAACGCCATCGGCCGGCAGTCCGTGACGCGCCTGGAAGCGCTTGACGGCGCCGTCGACATAGGAATCGAAGGCGTTGGACAGGCCGGCCTCGCGCGGCAGATCGCCGGTGATCGCGAGACGCTGGCGCAGCGCCTGGACGGCGGGAGAGCTGACGCCGAGCTGCAGGCGCTGGTCACCGGGATTGACCTCGGGCCAGCCGCCGGCTGCGGCGATCTGCTGATACTGCATGATTGCCTGCTGGGCGCTCGCGACCGATTGGGGCCCGAGGATCGGCGTGTTGGAAACCATGGCGGTCGCCGTGCGCGACGCCGCCTTGGCGTCGAACTGGTCGTCCCAGTTGCCGCGGCGCGGCGCGTTGATCAGCGTATCGAGCGCCGATTGCGCAAATGCCGGCGCCGCGATCGCGCTGGCGCCAACCGTTGCCGCGGACGCAAGGAAAGCGCGGCGAGAGAGAGCTTCAATTCCGTTTTTCTTCGACATAGTCCCAACCACTCAATGCCGCCATAAGAACAAGCCGCGGCTCTTTGCGAAATCACTGCGCTTTAACGCAGATCCCTGTCCATTCGTTGTCCCGGCGTATCAAAAAACTCCGCCTCCCCCATCACAAGATTGCGATGAGAAAGCCTGAACTCTGATCGGTCCATTGAAAGCGCCGGTTGTTAAGCCTTCCGCTGCCACACCAATATGGCCAATTCGTGTTGCCAGGTCGGCAGAAGGACTGTCGGCTGCCGGGAACACGACGCAACGAACCATATGACGGGGTAAACCGTGCCGGTTAATAACGGCTAAAAAACGGCTTGAATACCGGGCTTTGCGCTTGTCTGCCCTGCGTTGCAAAGATGCCACGCGGATCAAACGGCAAATCGGACGTGCAGGGAACACGTCCGATTTTCTGCAACCCTGAAAGGAGGTCCGGGTTTTAGAGACGATAGAGGATCTGATCGTTCCAGAAACGGTCCAGACGCTGGAGCAGCTTGTTCATCTGGGTGAACTCGTCGGTGCCGATGCCGCCGACCTTGTCGATCGAGGCGATGTGGCGTTCGTAGAGCTTGGCCACCGTTTCGGCGATGTCCTGGCCAGTTTCGGTCAGGCTGATGCGGACCGATCGGCGGTCGATGCGGGAGCGCTGGTGGTTGATGAAGCCGAGATCGACCAGCTTCTTGACGTTGTAGGAAACGTTGGAGCCGAGATAGTAGCCACGCGAGCGCAGCTCGCCGGCGGTCAGCTCGGAATTGCCGATGTTGAAAAGGAGCAGCGCCTGAATGGCGTTGACGTCGCTGCGACCCTGACGGTCGAATTCGTCCTTGATGACGTCGAGAAGACGACGGTGCAGACGTTCAACGAGATGAAGGGATTCCATGTAAAGATCACGGATGTCATGATCCTGCTGGTCACGGAAGGTCGATACCGCCTGCGGCTTGATTTTCGTATTCATATTGACTGCCTCACTGTTTGTTTGGCGGTGTGTTTTCTTCCCGCCTTGAGTGAGACCCTATCGAATACATATAAAATTCGACTTAAACCGCAGGCTTAACGGAGCCTTACCGGTAACTCCACGTTGTCTCAGGGTAAATCAACGCTTACCTGGCGGCGATGCCGGCGCTTTTCCAGCCACAGCAGCAGGCGGAAAATCCAGTAAACGACGGCGACCATGACATGCAGCAGGATGATCAGCTGGTTGGGGCCGAAAATATCGGGCAGCAGGCCATACATCAGGATCTGCCCGCCGGCAGCGAGCACCCAGATCACCGGTCCCCAGGAAACGGTGAGCCAGAGACCGAGGGAGGCAACGGGGAAAAGCACCGCGAGACTGGTGCTCGCCACCTTCCATGGCAGGCTCAAAAGATCGAAGCGGCCGGCGCCGACCAGCGAATAGCCGACGAGCATCGCCCAATATTGCAGGCCGAACCAGAAGCAGGAGACGGCAACCAGCCTCAGGAAGAGAATGAAGAGGATATCCGCCAGCGTGCGTTTCGGTATCGTCGGGGAATCGGTTTCCATAGCGCAGACATCGGTTTGGGGTTGCATCTTCACAAAGGCGCCCGCGCATCAGACAAGACGGGCTGAGGACGCTCTATCACATTGCGTTGGCGCATAACCCTGAAAATCGACTCCAAATTTCGCGGTTATGCGCCGGAGGTTTTCCGCCGCGGCCAATCGTCCGGTTTGGATTTTCCGGGCGCCATGATAATGAGCGCTCGGATAAATGGAATGGGCTTGGGACAGATATCATGCAGGACAGGACTCATCTCGTCGACGAGATCACCGGCCATCGCCGCATGCGGCGCAACCGCAAGGCGGATTGGACACGCCGGCTGGTGCAGGAGAACCGGCTGACGGTCGACGACCTGATCTGGCCGATCTTCATCGTCCCGGGTTCCGGCATCGTCGATCCGATCCCGGCCATGCCCGGCGTCAACCGGATGAGCATCGACAAAGCCGTGGAAGCCGCGCGTGAAGCGGCCGGCCTCGGCATTCCGGCACTTGCCACCTTTCCGAATATCGAGATGGAATTGCGCGACGAGACCGGCTCGAACAGCCTCGAAGCCAACAATCTGATCAACCAGGCGACGGCAGCGATCAAGAAGGCGGTGCCCAATATCGGCGTCATCACCGACGTCGCGCTCGATCCCTTCACCAGCCATGGCCATGACGGTATTCTCAGAGACGGCGAAATCGTCAATGACGAAACGGTCGACCAGGTGGCGCGCGCCGCCGTGATGCAGGCGGATGCCGGCGCAGACATCATCGCACCGTCGGAGATGATGGACGGGCGTATCGGCGCGATCCGCATGGCGCTCGATGCGGCCGGCCACCAGAACGTCGGCATCATGAGCTATGCGACGAAATTCGCCTCCGCCTTCTACGGTCCCTATCGCGAGGCGATCTCGACGGGCGGGCTGCTGAAAGGCGACAAGAAGACCTATTATCTCGACCCCGCCAACGGCACCGAGGCAGTCCGCGACGCGGCCCTCGACGTCGAGGAAGGCGCCGACATGCTGATGGTCAAGCCCGGCCTGCCCTATCTCGATATCTGCTGGCGGATAAAGGAGGCCTTCGGCTTGCCGACCTTCGCCTACCAGGTTTCCGGCGAATATACGCAGATCAAGGCTGCGGCGATGAACGGCTGGATCGACGGCGAGCGGGCGATGCTCGAAACGCTGCTGTCGTTCAAGCGGGCAGGATGCGACGGCATCCTCACCTATTTCGCGGTCGAGGTGGCGAGGATTCTCGCGAAGCGGTGATTTCAAGCAGATTGGCGATTTGGGGGCAGATTATTGCATTTTGCCCTGCCGATACCATATCAGCGGCATCGTTTTTCCGCAGGAGATTGAGATGAGCTACAACCCCAATCCGCTTTATGCCGCACCGGAGGACTGGCGCGCCTATAGCGGCGTGTTGAGCCGCCGTGTCCTCGCCTTCATCCTCGATTACGTCATCGTGGCGCTGCTCTGCATTCCCGCGGCGATCGTACTGTTCTTCCTGTCGATCGTCACGCTGGGGCTCGGCTTCTTTCTCTACCCTGCCCTCTTCGTCATCGTCGCCGGCATTTACTTCGGCCTGACGGTGGGCGGACCGAGCCAGGCCTCGCTCGGCATGCGCGCCATGGGAATCGCAATCGTGCGCGTCGATGGGCGGCCGATGGATTTCATGACGGCGATCGTGCATCTGGCGCTGTTCTGGATCCTCAACTCGGTGCTGACGCCGCTCATCCTGCTGGCCGGCCTGTTCATCGAGCGCAGCCGTCTCGTCCACGACCTGCTGGTCGGCACGGCAACGGTGCGCACAGCCTGAGACCCTGGCTCAGAGCCTCATTGCAACTTTGGGCTTTTTGGGAGGGCGGAGACGAAATAAAGTCTCCGCCTTGCCTTTGCCGGGAACTTCGGACGCTCCATATCTAAAATTAGAAGACTGAAATGAAGGGCGAAACCCGCCCCGCTGTTGACGTTTTCTATTCTTAGGTCATGCTGTCTGAAAACGGCACTGTCTCGACAAGGAAATTTCCGCGACAAATGAATACGCAGACCACGCCATCCCCGCAGTTTTATCTGACGGCTCCGGCTGCGTGTCCATATTTGCCGCATGAGATGGAGCGCAAGGTGTTCACCCATCTGGTCGGCCCGCGTGCCGCCGAGATGAACGACATCCTGACGCAGGGCGGTTTCCGCCGCTCGCAGAACATCGCCTACCGCCCGGCCTGCGAATCCTGTCGCGCCTGCGTTTCCGTGCGCATTCTCGCCCAGGAATTCGAGCCGACGAAATCGATGAAGCGGGTGCTTGCCGCCAATTCCGACGTCATGGCCACTGAATTCCCCGCCCAGCCTTCCAGCGAGCAATATTCGCTCTTCCGGCGTTATCTCGATTTTCGCCACCAGCAGGGCGGCATGTCCGACATGACCGTGCTCGACTATGCGATCATGGTGGAAGACACGCACGTGAATACGAGAATCATCGAATACCGCCGGCGCGAGGAAGGCTCCGGACTGGAGCAGCGGCCGAAGGGCGAACTGCTTGCCGCAGCGCTGACCGATACGATGAGCGACGGGCTGTCGATGGTCTATTCCTATTTCAATCCGGCGCTCGATCGGCGTTCGCTCGGCACCTTCATGATTCTCGACCATATCAGGCGCACGAAAGCGCTGGGACTGCCGCACGTCTATCTCGGCTACTGGGTTCAAGGGTCGCGGAAAATGGACTACAAGACGCGCTTCCAGCCGCAGGAGCATCTGACGCCGCGCGGCTGGGAACGTTTCGATCCCGCCTCCATGCCCGAAAGCACCCACGACTGAATGTTCCCCACCGCTCTTTCCGATCATCGGAAGGGTCTGCTGCTGACGGCGATCGGCGGGCTGGCGCTTTCGATGGATATCCCGCTCGTCCGTCTTGGCAATGGCGACATCTGGTCGATCCTGGGAATACGAAGCGCAGCAACGATTCTTGCGACGCTCGTCATCCTTGGAGCAATGCGCCTTGCCTCGGGCAAATGGCCGGTCCTCATTCCTGGGCGAGCAGGCCTATTCGCCGGCCTGCTTTACGGCCTCTCCTCCCTCACCTTCGTGCTTTCAGTCTTCAATACGGCCACAGCCAATGTCGTCTTCATCGTCGCCTTCAACCCGATGTTCGCTGCCCTGCTTTCCTGGATTTTCCTGAAGGAGAAGCCGCAGGCCGCGACGCTGATCGCCATGCTGTTCATGATCTTCGGCGTCGGGCTGATCGTGCGCGAAGGGCTTGCGAGCGGCCATATTTTTGGCGACGCCATGGCGCTTCTCAGCGCGCTTATTCTTGCCGCAGCCATCACCATCGGACGTGGCTCGCGCCGGGAAATGGGCTTCGTGCCGCTGCTTGCCGCCATCCTGCCGGCCGCCCTCGGCCTCGCGCAAGCTCTGCCCTTGGGATTTTCCATCGCCCATCCCGGCTGGATCCTCTTGAATGGCGCCATCATGATGCCGGTCGCCTTCTGGTGCCTTGCAACGGGGCCGCGTTATCTTTCCGCGCCTGAAGTCGGCATGTTCTATCTGCTGGAGACCGTGCTCGCGCCGATCTGGGTTTGGCTGATCTTCGCCGAAACGCCGGCGGCGATGACGCTGGTCGGCGGCGGCATCCTGGTGACGGCGATCGCCGGGCATTGCTTCTGGATGGTGCGGGAGAAGAGCATCAGGCAACCAGCGGAATAGGACGTTGCCGCCGGATCGGACCGATGTTGTAACTCCGTTATTACAGGGGATAAAATGATGAAGGGCACAATCCGCAAGGTCGGCAATTCCCAGGGCGTTATTATCCCTAAAGAGGTACTGCAGCGGCTGGGCTTGAGCCGCGGCGACAGCCTCGAATTGCGAGAGGTCGAGGGTAATATTCGGCTCGTGCCGGAATCGGCGGACCTTGCCGAGCAAGTGCGGGCAGCCCGCATCGGCATGGAAAAATATCGAGTGGCGCTCCGCGAATCCGCCAGGCGATTGAAAATATGCATGACGAGCAGATCGCCGAGCACGGCGGTCTGTCTGGCCTCCGGGATGCCAACGCATTGGAAACCAGTTTGGCACGGCCGCTCGACAAGGCGGCACATGGCGAAACCGATATCTTCGTATTCGCCGCAGCCTATCTCTACGCCATTGTTAGAAACCACCCATTCAAGGATGGAAACAAGCGTACCGGCTATCTCGCGGCGTTTACGTTTCTATATCAACCGCTACGTCATCAATGCCGATAACGCGCAGGTTATTGCATTTGTACTCGACGTCGCCGCCGGCGAGATCGACGAGGAAGGCGCGACCCGCTTCCTTCGGGATTTCAGCATAGCGCTCAACCCGTCGCCTTGAACTGCTGCTGCTCCAGTTCCCTGCCAAGCCCCTCGATCACATGCGCCCAGCCTTGCCGGGTCTTTTCCTCGTGTTCGGCCCATTCGGCGCACATTTCGTGGGTCAACGTCAGGCGGCTGCCGCCGCCAAGAGGCTCGATCTCGATTTCGACGCGGTCGCAATTGTGATCATGCTCCTCGACGGAGAAGCTGAAGACCATGCGTCGTGGGCGCTTCAGTTCCAGGAAGACTCCCTGGTGGAAGGCGTCGCCGGTCGGGCGGCGGTCGACCACGAAGAAACGGCCGCCGACATGCGGATCGATCTCAGCGCGGATGACATGGCCATCATCGGTGGCAAACAGGAAGCGGCGGGCGATTTCGGGATTGAGCCAGGCGTCGTAGACGACAGCAGGCGGCACCCCGTAGGTGCGGCTGACATGCAATTTGATGGTGCTGGCGGGCATCGATTTTCCTCCGGTAGTGCGCGCACACTCCTTCCGTGCGCGGCCTGCGGCCATTCCGTCCGCCTCCGGAGCCGGCCTTTCATATTTTTGGTAACAGCAATGAGATAGAGGAGTTGCCGCGCCCGCCAAGAGACAAGCGCGGAATTTATGCCTCAGCCGGCGAATCTACCGCTGCGCGGGAAGCCCTTCGGCACGGTGCGGCCGGCGGTGGCGCGGTCTGCCAGCCATTCGGCAAGCTCGTCCTTGTTCTTCGTGAAGGTGCGGCCGGCACTGTCTTCCCAGACGAGGCCGTCTGATATCGCGAAGCAGCGGACGTCGGAAATACCGCCATCCTTGTAACGCTGCAGGCGCACGCCCTTGCCGCGCGACATTTCCGGCACCTGCACCAGCGGAAAGACCAGCAGCTTGCGGTTTTCGCCGACGACGGCGACATGGTCCCCGCTGACGGGCACGAGCAATTGCGTTTCCTCGGGCAGCGCGACGTTCATGATCTGCTTGCCCTTGCGGGTGTTGGCGACCAGCTCGGCTTCCGCAACGACGAAACCGTTGCCGGCTGTGGAGACGATCAGCTGCTTGCGCGAGGGATCATGGACGAAAGCGGTCAGCACCGCCTGGTCGTTGTCCATATCGACAATGATGCGCAACGGCTCGCCGTGGCCGCGGCCACCCGGCAGCTTGTCGCCGCCGAGTGTGAAAGCCTTGCCGCCGGTCGTGACGATCAGGATCTTGTCCGTCGTCTGCGCCGGGAAGGCTATCTTCAAGCCATCGCCTTCCTTGAAGGTCAGCGTCGCCGTATCGGCGATATGGCCCTTCAGCGCGCGGATCCAGCCCTTTTCGGAAATGACGACAGTGATCGGTTCCTTCTCGATCATCGCCTGCTGGATCGCTTCCTCGTCGGTCTCAGGCGCATCGGCAAACTGGGTGCGGCGGCGGCCGACCTCGGTCGCCTTGGCGAATTTCTTCTTCACTTCGCCGATTTCCCAGGCGACCGTCTGCCACTGCTTGTCGTCGGAGGCAAGCAGCGTCTCGATCTCGCCCTTTTCCCTGGTGAGTTCGTCGAATTCCTTGCGAATCTCGAACTCTTCCAGCTTGCGCAAGGCGCGCAGCCGCATGTTGAGGATCGCCTCGACCTGATTGTCGGTCAGATCCCAGCGCGCCATCATGACCGGCTTCGGCTCATCCTCCTCGCGGATGATGCGGATGACCTCGTCGATGTTGAGATAGGCGACCAGAAGACCGCCGAGGATTTCGAGGCGCCTGTCGATCGCCGCCAGGCGGAAGCGCGAGCGGCGCTGCAGGACTTCGCGGCGGTGGTCCAGCCACTCCTTCAGCACTTCGTTCAACGCCATGACCCGCGGGATGCGGCCCATGGACAGCACGTTCATGTTGAGCGGGAAGCGGCTCTCGAGCTCCGTCAGCTTGAACATCGATTCCATCAGGATCGTCGGATCGACGCTGCGGGTCTTCGGCACCAGCACAACGCGGATGTCCTCGGCCGATTCGTCGCGGATATCTTCCAAGAGCGGCAGCTTGCGGGCGATCAGCAGCTCGGCGATCTTCTCGATCAGTCGCGATTTCTGCACCTGGAAGGGAATTTCGGTGATGACGATCTGGTAGCCGCCGCGGCCGAGATCTTCCGTCTGCCATTTCGCCCGCACGCGGAAACCGCCGCGGCCGGTACGGTAGCTCTCGATGATGCTGTCGCGGTTGTCGATGATGATGCCGCCGGTCGGAAAATCCGGGCCGGGAATGAATTCGACCAGCTTTTCGACCGTCGCATCCGGATGCTTGATCAGATGCAGGGCGGCGTCGCAAAGCTCGTGGGCATTGTGCGACGGGATCGAGGTCGCCATGCCGACGGCGATGCCGGAGGAGCCGTTGGCGAGCAGGTTCGGGAAGGCGCCGGGAAGGACGACCGGCTCGGTATTCGATTCGTCGTAGGTGTCACGAAAATCGACGGCATCCTGATCGATGCCTTCGAGCAGCAGTTCGGAGACCGCCGTCATCTTCGATTCGGTGTAACGCATGGCGGCGGGACTGTCGCCGTCGATATTGCCGAAATTGCCCTGGCCGTTGACCAGCGTGTAGCGCTGCGAGAAATCCTGGGCGAGACGGGCAAGCGCATCGTAGATCGACTGGTCGCCGTGCGGATGGTAATTACCCATCACTTCGCCGACGATCTTGGCGCATTTCCTGAAGGCTGTATTCGGCCTCAGCCCCATCTCGTTCATCGCATAGACGATGCGGCGATGGACGGGCTTCAGCCCGTCGCGCACGTCAGGCAAAGCGCGATGCATGATGGTCGATAGCGCATAGGCGAGGTAACGCTGCTCGAGCGCCGCCTTGAGGTCGACCGGCTGGATGTTGTCGTCGTCTCCGCCGGAAGGCGGCAAAATCTCTTGTCCCATGGGTCTTGACTAACTCAGAAGAGCCCGGCGGGCAAGGAATCCAGGCCATTGCAGCTGTGGATGAAGTCTTCCGACTGACATCAAAGGATGAGACAAACGTTCCGCCGCAATTTGGACTTCGTTTGCCGTTCCTTTCAACGGAAATTTAGAAGTCCGCAAATATAAAGCTGGCCCAATCCGTAGTAGCGTAACTGCAGATTCAAAACCGCCACACGCCACCAGAGGAAACACCCCATGAACTTTTACCGGACAACGCGGCTGATGCTGTCGGGCGCCGCCTTTTTCTCGCTCGCCGGCTCGGCTTTTGCTCTCGACGGCACCGATCTGCTGAAGAAGATCAATGCCGCCTATGCGGCCCAGGGCGTAGCGATTGCGGCTGAGAACATCGATATCGACGGCACCACCGTGACCTTGAAGAATGTCACCGTCAAACCGACCAGCGGCGAAAGCCTGCCCATCGGCGAGATCACCCTTTCCGGCGTCGAAGAAGACGAGGACGGCGGCTATTACATCGAAGAAGCCGCCTTCCCCGACATCAACAAGACGGAAGACGGCGCCACAGTGACGGCGGAGGGACTGACGCTCGGTGGCATCTCGGTCCCGGCAACGGCGGGCGGCGATACGCTCGATACCATGATGCTCTACGAAAGCGCCCATACCGGCCCGCTGAAGGTGGTCAAGGACGGCGCGGAAATGTTCTCGCTGCTCGAAAGCAACATGAACCTGACGCTGCGCGAGGACGAATCCGGCTTCGATTTCGACGGCGCCGTCAAAAGCCTGAAGGTCGATCTCACCAAGGCTGAGGAGCCGAAAAGCAAGGACGCGCTCGAGAAGCTCGCCCTGCAGCACGTCCAGGGCGACATTACCATGAAGGGCGCCTGGGAACTTGCCCCCGGCACGATCGACATTTCGGAATTCGCCCTCGACTTCACCAACATCGGCAAACTGAGCCTCGGCTTCAAGATCTCGGGCTACACGATGGCCTTCATGAAGTCGATGCAGGATGCGATGAAGGAATCCGAAGCCAATCCAAACAAGGAACAGTCGGACCAGGCGCTCGGCCTTGCCATGCTCGGCCTGATGCAGCAGCTGTCCTTCGAGGCGGCGCAAGTGCGTTTCGAAGATGCTTCGATCACCAAGCGCGCGCTGGATTATGCCGGTTCGCAGCAGAACATGTCCGGCAAGCAGATGGCGGATTCGCTGAAGGCGATGACGCCGATCATGCTGGCGCAGCTCAATATCCCGGAACTGCAGAACGCCGTTTCGGCCGCCGTCAACACCTTCCTCGACGATCCGAAGAGCCTGACGGTCAAGGCCGCGCCTGAAAAGCCGGTGCCGTTCCCGACGATCGTCGGCGCCGCCATGGGCGCTCCGAACACATTGCCGCAAGTGCTCGGCGTCAAGGTTACCGCCAACGACTGATCGCTTCGATCTCATGACGAAAGGCCCGGCAGCGCATTCTGCCGGGCCTTTTCGTTTTCAGGCGCGGTGGCGGGCGACCTCGGCAATGGCGAGGGCTGCGATATCAAGCAGTTCCTCAAGAGGCGCCCCGTCCCTCGCCTGCACCGACATGCCCTGGATGATGGCGCCGAGGAACCGTGCGAGTGCGCGAGGGTTCGACCCGGCCTTGATATCGCCCTCGCGGATGCCGCGCTCGATCCTCGCGGTGAAAGCATCCAGCGACCGGCGGCGCATCGCCGCAACATGGTCGGCGATGACCTCGTTTTCGCTGGCGCAGTTCAGCGCCGCGGTGGAGATCATGCAGCCTTTCGGATGCTCCGGTGCCGAGAAGATCGCCGCCGAGCCCCGCAATATGCGCTCGAAGGCGGAGACGGTGTCGATCGGCTCGCCGAGCGCGGAAAACGTATCGGCGCCCAGCCCGCGATATTGCTCGAGCGCCGCGCGATAGAGATCGGCCTTCGAGTGGAAGGCGGCATAGAGGCTTTGCGGCGTGATGCCCATGGCGGCGGTGAGATCGGCGATCGAGGCGCCCTCATATCCATGCGCCCAGAAGGTCTCGCGCGCCGCCGAGAGAACGGTCTCGCGGTCGAAGGCGGGCGGGCGGCCGCGTCGGCGGGCGGCGGGATTTTTCGTGTCAGCGCTATTTTTCACAATGATCACTCTAGAAATTCGAAGCGTCCTGCTATATTCAGGAACGGTCATTGTGATTATAGGAGATTTAATCTGATGAGTCTTCCCCTCGAAACGGCGGATGCCGACAGGAATTCATCCCTTGCCGCAGCGGTCGATGCGGCAATCACAAGCGCGCTTACCGAACAACGGCTGGTTGGAACGGTGGTGCTTATCGCCCGCGACGGAGAGATCGTCCATCGCCGCGCCGCCGGCCTTGCCGATCGCGAAAACGGTTTGGCCATGCGCGAGGACACGATCTTCAGGCTCGCCTCCATTACCAAGCCGATCGTCACCATCGCCGCGATGCGGCTCGTCGAGCAGGGAAGAATCGGGCTCGACGACGCGGTGACGCAATGGCTACCGGACTTCCGTCCAAGGCTGCCCGATGGTGGCGAAGCAACCATTCGCATCCGCCACCTGCTGACCCATACATCAGGGCTCGGCTACAGCTTCTCCGAAGAGGATGGCGGCCCTTATATCAGCGCCGGCGTTTCCGACGGCCTCGACGAACCGGGACTGCCGCTGGCCGAAAACCTGCGGCGGATCGCCAGCGTGCCGCTGCGCTTCGCGCCGGGCAGCGACTGGCAATATTCCGTCGCCATGGATGTTCTCGGCGGCGTCATCGAGGCGGAAACCGGCGTGCCGCTCGGCGACGCCGTCGCTGATCTGGTGACGAAACCGCTCGGTCTTGCCGATACCGCGTTTTCGGTTCGCGACCGCAGCCGGCTGGCGGCAGCCTATATGGATGCGTCACCGGAACCGGCGCTGATGGGCGAGAATGCGCTGGTGATGTCGCTGATGGGTCCCATCCGCTTCGCGCCGAACCGCATCTTCGACCCCGCCTCCTATCATTCAGGCGGCGCCGGCATGGCGGGAACGGCGGGTGACGTGCTCGCCATCCTCGACGCCATCCGCAGGGGCGGCGTCCCGCTGGTCTCGAGCGAAACCGTAGGGATGATGACGACCGACCAGGCCGGCGGGCGCCGCCAGCAGCACGAGCCCGGTTCCGGCTTCGGTTTCGGCTGGTCCGTTATCACCAATCCGGCCGAGGCAGGCGTCCCCTTCCCCAAGGGCACGCTGAAATGGGGCGGCGTCTACGGCCATAGCTGGTTCGTCGACCCGGTCAACCGGCTGACCGTCGTGGCGCTGACCAACACGACGCTGGAGGGCATGTGGGGCAAGTTCACAGTCGATCTTCGCGAGGCGATCTACGCGGCATTGTGAGCGAGTGAAACAAGCAAAAAGCCCGGCAGTTGAAGCCGCCGGGCTTTGCATGCGAGCCGAGAAGAACTCTCAGTCTTTCTTCACCGGCGGGATCGGCCGGATCGAGAGTTCGCGCAGCTGTGTCGGGGTTGCCGGGCTCGGCGCCCCCATCAAGAGGTCCTGGGCCTGCTGGTTCATCGGGAACAGCGAGATCTCGCGCAGGTTCTTCGCGCCGACGAGCAGCATGACGATACGGTCGATGCCGAAGGCAGCGCCGCCATGCGGAGGCGCGCCGTACTGGAAGGCGCGGTAGAGGCCGCCGAAACGGTCTTCGACATCCTGCTGGCTGAGGCCGACCTTCTCGAAGGCGGCGACCATGGTTTCCGGCGACTGGTTGCGGATCGAGCCCGAGGCGATTTCGAAGCCGTTGCAGACGGCATCGTACTGGAACGCCTTGATCGTCAGCGGATCCTGGTTCTGCAGCGCTTCGAGACCGCCCTGCGGCATCGAGAACGGATTGTGGGCGAAGTCGACCTTCTTGTCTTCCTCGCTCCACTCGAAGAAGGGGAAGTCGACGATCCAGCACAGTTCGAAGCGGTCGCGGTCGACGAGGTTCAGTTCTTCGCCAGCCTTGGTGCGCGCCTCGCCGGCGAACTTGTAGAATTTTTCCGGCTCGCCGGCGACGAAGAAGCAGGCGTCGCCATCACCGAGACCGAGCTGGGTGCGGATCGCGTCGGTGCGCTCCTCGCCGATGTTCTTGGCAAGCGGACCTGCCCCTTCGAGCTTGTCGTTCTCGCTGCGCCAGAAGATGTAGCCGAGGCCGGGCTGGCCCTGGCTCTGCGCCCAGGCGTTCATGCGGTCGCAGAAGGCGCGCGAGCCGCCGGTCTTTGCCGGGATCGCCCAGATCTCAACCTTCGGGTTGGAGGCGATCATGCCGGCGAAGACCTTGAAGCCGGAGCCGGCAAAATGCTCGGTCACCGCTTCCATGACGATCGGATTGCGCAGGTCCGGCTTGTCCGAACCATATTTGCGGATCGCCTCGTCATAGGGAATGCGCGGCCATTCCTTGGTGACCGGCTTGCCTTCGGCGAATTCCTCGAAAATGTTGGTCATCAGCGGACCCATCGTGTTCCAGACGTCTTCCTGGGTCACGAAGCTCATTTCGAGGTCGAGCTGGTAGAATTCGCCCGGCAGGCGGTCGGCGCGCGGGTCTTCGTCGCGGAAGCACGGCGCGATCTGGAAGTAGCGGTCGAAGCCTGCGACCATCAGCAGCTGCTTGTACTGCTGCGGCGCCTGCGGCAGCGCGTAGAAGGTGCCGGGATGGATGCGCGAGGGCACGAGGAAGTCGCGCGCGCCTTCCGGCGAGGAGGCCGTCAGGATCGGCGTCGTATATTCGGTGAAGCCGACATTGCCCATTTCGCGGCGCATGGCGGAGATGACCTGGGTGCGCTTGACGATGTTCCGGTGCAGCGTTTCGCGGCGAAGATCGAGGAAACGATACTTGAGGCGGACGTCCTCGGGATAGTCCGGCTCGCCGAAGACCGGCAGCGGCAATTCCTTGGCGGCGGAGAGGACTTCGATCTCCTGCGCGTAGAGCTCGATCTCGCCGGTCGCCATGGTTTTGTTGACGGTGTCTTCGGTACGGGCCTTGACGAGACCGTCGATGCGGATGACCCATTCGCCGCGGACGGTTTCCGCCATCTTGAAGGCCGGGCTGTCGGGATCGGCGACGACCTGGGTGATGCCGTAATGGTCGCGAAGGTCGATGAAGAGAACGCCGCCATGGTCGCGAACGCGGTGGACCCAGCCGGAAATGCGGACGGTCGAGCCGACATCCGTCTTGCGGAGTGCGGCGCATGTGTGGCTGCGATAGCGATGCATGATGTCAAATCCTGGCATGTACTGAGACGGCAGCAAGGGTTTCAGGACCCTCAAGCGCCGACAAGAAAATCGGGCGGAAAAGCGCATGGACGCTCCGATTTGTCAAGGCTTGGCGCACGCGGCCGGGCGTTTGACACGCGTTTATGGCGAGGCGGCGGCCGCCATGCTGCGGCAGTTTGGCCGCGCTTGCCGTATTGCTGAAGCTACCGGTCAACTTTAAAAGGATCGGCATTCTGACCGTGGAGCGTCCGCATGCCTCTGCTTACCCGCCGCAACCTCTTGAAGGCATCCGCCGTCGCGGGCGCTTATGGCGCCGGCATTGGCATTGCCGGCAAATTCGGGCTTGCCGAGGCAGCTCCCGAGCCGCAGTTGCTGACGGCGGTAAAGACCGAGGCCATGCTGACCGAGGCGGGACCGACCAGGGATATCATGAGCTGGGGCCACGACGGCATGCCGCCGGTTTTGAGGATGACCAAGGGACGCCCTTATGCGGCGCGGCTGAAAAACGGGCTCGACGAGCCGACCACGATCCACTGGCACGGGCTTCGCATCGACAACCGCATGGACGGCGTACCGTTCATGACGCAGCCCTACATCTATACCGGCGACAGCTTCGATTATGCCTTCACGCCACCCGATGCCGGCACCTTCTGGTATCATCCGCATTGCAACACGCTGACGCAGATGGGGCACGGCATGACCGGCGTCATCGTCGTCGAGGACCCAGCCGATCCGGGGTTCGATGCCGAAGTGGTGCTGAACCTGCGTGACTGGCGGCTCGGCGGCGACGGGCAATTCATCGCTCCCTTCCGGCCGCGCGACGCGGCCAAGACCGGCACCTACGGCACGGTGCGCACGGCCAACTGGCACCAGGAACCGCAATATGACGCGCCGGCCGGCGGGCTGGTGCGGCTGCGCATCGCGGTCACCGACGTGACGCGGATCTTCTCGCTGAAGATGGAAGGCGCCGATGCGACGGTGATTGCGATCGACGGCAATCCGGTGCCGACGCGTTTTCCCCTCGACCTCCTGCAGATCGGGCCGGGTCAACGGCTCGATCTTGCCGTGCGCATGCCGGATAGCGAAGGCGCGGTCGCGACGCTGGAAGATATCCGCGGCACGACGCCGAAGACGATCGCCAGCCTGCGCGCGGTCGGATCATCATTGAAGCGCGATATCGGCGATCTCGGGCCGCTTGTCGAAAATCCGGTGCCGAAGGCCGATCTTTCCACCGCCGAACAGATCCCGCTGGTGCTGAGCGCCACCGCCGAGAATGCCGCCGTCGAAAGCATCTGCGGCACGCTCGGCTACAGTTTCTGGGCCATCAACAAGGTGCCGTGGCCGGGCGACACGCCCGATCCGACGGCGCCGCTTGCGGAATTGAAGCTCGGCAGGAGCTATGTCTTCAATCTGGAGAACACCACGCCGCATACGCATCCGATCCATCTGCACGGGATGAGCTTCACGGTGATCTCCTCCTCGACGCGGGAGGTGATGCCGCTCACCTCCGATACCTATCTCATCCAACCGGACGAGAAGGTGCAGCTCGCCTTCGTCGCCGACAATCCCGGCGACTGGCTGCTGCATTGCCATATCATCGAGCATCAGAAGACGGGGATGACGAGTTATCTCAGGGTGAGCTGAGACCGCGCGCCTTCACGATCGTGGCCGCGCGTCGCGCCGTGGTTCGCCCTTGCCTCAGTTTGGACGTGATTCTTCGCCAGCAATGCTCGAAGCGTATGCTGTTGTATTGACATATCGAACCGAAAGGAGAAGGAAGGTTCAACCGACCTTTTCCTTGCGAATGAAATGATATGATCGAAACCACCGCCGATTTGGCGGCCGCCTGCAAAGAGCTGGCCAAGTCCGACTTCATCACCATCGACACCGAATTCCTGCGCGAGACGACCTTCTGGCCGGAGCTCTGCCTGATCCAGATGGCAAGCCCGACGACCGAAGTTCTCGTCGATCCGCTGGCCAAGGGCATCGATCTCGCCCCCTTCTTCGAGCTGATGGCCGATACGAAGGTGCTGAAGGTCTTTCATGCGGCGCGCCAGGACATTGAAATCATCTTCAATCGCGGCAATCTCATTCCGCATCCGATCTTCGACACGCAGGTCGCCGCCATGGTCTGCGGCTTCGGCGACAGCGTCTCCTACGATCAACTGGTCAGCCGCATCAAGAGTGTCCATATCGACAAGTCGTCGCGCTTCACCGACTGGAGCCGCCGGCCGCTCTCCGACAAGCAGCTGGAATATGCGCTGGCCGACGTCACCCACCTGCGCGACGTCTACCTGTCGCTGAAGGCGGAGCTCGATCGCGAAGGCCGCACCTCCTGGCTCTCCGAGGAAATGGACATTCTCGAGGCGCGCGAAACCTACGACATGCATCCCGACGATGCCTGGCAGCGATTGAAGATGCGCCTGCGCAAGCCGCAGGAGCTGGCGATCCTGAAATATGTCGCCGCCTGGCGCGAACGCGAGGCCCGCGCCCGCAACGTGCCGCGGTCGCGCGTGCTGAAGGACGATGCGATCTACGAGATCGCCCAGCAGCAGCCCAAGGATACCGAGGCGCTGGGCCGGTTGCGCACCATTCCGAAAGGCTGGGAGCGCTCGACTTCCGGCGCCGCTGTTATCGAGGCCGTCAACGCGGCGCTTGCTCTTCCGAAGGCCGATATGCCGCACGCACCACGCCAGGCGCAGGCGCCCGAAGGGGCCGCTGCCGCCGTCGAACTGCTCAAGGTGCTGTTGAAGCTGATTTCGGAAAAACACGGCGTGGCGCCGAAGGTGATCGCCAACAGCGAGGATCTCGACAGGATCGCCGCCGAGGGCGAAAAGGCCGATGTCGCGGCCCTCAGCGGCTGGCGGCGCGATCTTTTCGGCGAGCCGGCGCTGCGGCTGATCCAGGGCGACATCGCTCTGCGCTTCGTCGACCGGAAGGTCGAAACCGTCAGCCTCTGAGGTTGGATAGATTATGCAGCACTTCCAAGGGCTGCATCGTGCTTCACGCGTCCGAACGACGCGGCGCCGTCGTTTCGAATTCGCTTGACGGTTGGTTCCGGCCGGAAACAATGGCTGGGTGAAACATCACGGCGCAGAGGCGGCATGCGGGAAATATCTCCGACGCAGAATTGGATCCTGATCGCGATCGTCCTCGCGGCCAGCGGCGTCATCTATGATTCCATGTTCTATTCCAACCAGACGCCCGTCATCGGAGCGATCTTCGCGCTTTTCATCGGCATGCCGATCATCGCTTTCGAGCGTAAGGTGCTGTTGCGCACGCTCTACAGGCGCATCCAAAAGCTGCCGACTTTCGCCTTCATCATCACCGAGCTGGTGATCTATGAGATCCTGATGAGCATCGGCTTTGCCTGCGCGGGCCTGCTGCTCTGGTCGGTCGGCATGCTGAAGCCGCCGTCGCTCCTCGATCTCGTCATCATGCCGTTCGAGGTCTTCCTCTATGCGCTGGCGGTCTGCGCCTTGATGATCTTCGTCCTGCGTGTGCGAGAACTGCTCGGCCGCGACGTTTTCCTCAGCATGCTCGTCAGCCGCTACCGCAATCCGGTCAGGGAAGAACGTGTCTTCCTGTTCATCGATCTCGTCGATTCGACGGCCTTTGCCGAAAAGCACGGTGACCTCAGGGCGCAGCAGCTGCTGAGCTCGCTGTTTGCGACCTTCGCCGAGCCCGTCAGGCGTCACAAGGGCATGATCAACGACTATGTCGGGGATGCCGCGATCATCACCTGGCCGCTTGCCCGTGGTGTCAAGAATGCGCGCTGCGTGCGCTGCATCTTCGACATTCTCGCCGATATCGACGCCAATGCCGCCGGCTGGCGGAAAAATTACGGCCAGGTGCCGAAGCTGCGCGCCGCCCTTCACGGCGGCGAGATCATCACCGCCGAAGTCGGCGTCGACCATCACAAAATCAGCTATTTCGGCGATACGGTGAACACCACCGCTCGGCTGGAAACCCTCTGCCGCAGTCTGAACCGGCCGGTGCTGATCTCCGCCGAGCTTGCCCGGCGCATGGAGTTTCCCGACAACATCTCCTGCGAAGATCTCGGCACCCATGCCGTCAGGGGCCGCGGCCAGGCGCTTGGCGTCATGGCGCTTTCCTCACGCGCGGTGACCGTCCTGAACACGCCCGCCGTCATTCTGCACGGCTGAGCAGCGGTTCGGCCGCACGTCACCAAAGCTTCACCCAACCGTCAATTCGCTGACATCAAAGCCCTGCTAAGCGGAAAGCATTCGCATCCGTTCCACGGGGATATTATGAAGACCGTCCTTTTTGCTTCCGTATCGCTTTTCATCCTGGTCGCGACCTCCGCTGCGGCCGACCAGCAGCAGTTTCCGGCCAAGCTCGCCGGCCAGGCGATCCTGCCTGCCAACACCATGGTTCCGGCACCGGCCGATGCCCCCGAATTCCTCAAGCATTCCGGCAAGTTCACGACGGCGGACCGCAAGCGCACCGAAGCGCTCGGCACCGTTCCCGGCAAGGACGGCGCCCGCATCACCGATCTGAAGCTTCCCTTCAACGGCCAGCCGATCCAGGGTTTTTCCGGCATCAAGACGATGACCGACGGCACCTTCTGGACGCTCTCCGACAACGGCTTCGGCTCGAAGGCCAACTCGTCCGACTCCATGCTCTTCCTGCACCAGATGAAGTTCGACTGGGCCGGCAACAAGGCTGATGTCGTCAAGAACCTCTTCCTCTCCGACCCCAACAAGATCGCTCCGTTCCCGATCGTGCTCGAAGGCACCGACACGCGCTACCTCACCGGCGCCGACTTCGATATCGAATCGATCCAGCCGGTTGCCGACGGCTTCTGGCTCGGCGACGAATTCGGTCCCTACATCCTGAAATTCGACCCGTCAGGCCGCCTGACCGACGTCATCCCGACGACGCTCGACGGCAAGCCGGTGCTTTCGCCCGACAATCCGCTGATCCAGCTGCCGGGCAACCCGGCCGCGAAGATGCCGGTCTTCAACCTGAAGCGCTCCGGCGGCTTCGAAGGCCTCGCCATGTCGAAGGATGGTTCCAAGCTCTACGGCCTACTCGAAGGCGCCATCTACAAGGATGACGGCACGATGGAAACGGTCGATGGCCACACCGCCATCCGCGTTATCGAATTCGACGTCGCCGCCAAGAAGTGGACCGGCCGCAGCTGGCTCTATCCGTTCGAAGACAAGGGCGTGTCGATCGGCGACTTCAACATGCTCGACGACACGACCGCTCTCGTCATCGAGCGCGACAGCGGCGCCGGCGCCAAGGACAAGGCCTGCGCCGACCCCAAGCAGCCGAAGCCGGATTGCTTCGAGGCTCCGGCCGAACTGAAGCGCGTCTACAAGATCGAGTTCAACGATGCCAATGTCGGCAAGGCCGTCCGCAAGATCGGCTATATCGACCTCCTCAATATCCAGGACCCCGACAACAAGAAGAAGGCCGGCAGCAAGGACGGCGTCTACGACATGCCGTTCGTGACGATCGAAAACGTCGACCGCGTCGACGCCACGCACATCATCATCGGCAACGACAACAACCTGCCCTTCTCGGCCGGCCGCGCCGTCGACAAGGCCGACAATAACGAGTTCAGCCTGCTTGAGGTCGGCGAGTTTTTGAACGCGAAGTAATTCGGGTTTGATGTGAGATAGAGAGGGCGGTACGTAAGCGCCGCCCTTTTTTATCTGGTCGTGGGCATCTAAGTTTCTCCCTCATTCCTGTGCTCGTCACAGGAATGCAGTGCGCCCAAGTCGTTGGGCGCAAGAGACTTTTTCAACCCTCGCATTGAGTCGTTCACCGAGCGGACGCGCGGTGGCTGGATTCCTGTGACGAGCACAGGAATGAGGGAAGGCGGAGGGACGGCACGGTCAAAACAGCCCGCCGTAAAGATGCCTACCCTACTCGAACAGAAACGCCAGCCGCTTGTTGGTCAGTCTCGACAGCTGCTGCAGGCGACCGTCCAGGCGTTCGCCGGCGAAATCGCGGTACTCGGGAGGCACGACGAATTCGAGGTCGAGGTCCGGGTTCGGCGATTTGCGGAAGGTCAGGTTCTTGACGATGCCGGGCATCGAGGCCGAGAAGAGGTAGACGACACGCAGCATGCCGCCGAGCAGCTTGGCGCGCTCGATGAGCTGAGGCGTGGCGATCTGGGCCAGCGGGCCGGTGGCGCCGTCGTCATGCAGGCCTTCGAAACGGTAATAGTTGGAAAGCGCGATAAAGGCGCGGCCGGGATGACTGATGCCGACGAAGGAAGAGTGAGCGATGACGTTCAGCGCCTGCAGCCCTCGATAGTCAGGATGGGCGCGCCAGCTGATATCGGCAAGCAGACAGGCGGCCTGACGGTAGCGGCTTTCCTCTTCGGTTTCCTGGATGCCGAAGAGGGGCATCATGCGGCCGGTCCATTCGGCCAGCTCGCGAGCATGCTCCGGCGAGCGGGCACGCAGGATCGCCAGCTCGCCGGCAGCGGCAAGCAGCGGATCGGCGCGGCGCTCGGCCTCCGACAGCAGCGAATAGAGATATCCCTCGCGCACACCTTGCGCCGAGAAGGAAATCATCGACGGCTTCATCGCGCTCAGCACTTCCTTCATGGCGACGGCGCCGAAGGGCAGCAGCGACCGACGGTGCTTGGAAACGGCCTGCAGCGCCGGCTCCCTGGAGTCGCGCGCGGCCACCACCTGGTCGAGGAACTGCATCATCGCTTCGAGCGACACCTCATAGCCCTGCATCATGTGCAGCGGATAATGGGTGATTTCCATGTGCAGCTTGGCGATGTTTCGCCAGGTGCCGCCCACGGCGTAGAAGGTACGCCCCTCGCCTTTCGACAGCAGCTTTGCCGTCTTCAACTGCTTGCGGGCAAAGCTCTGGGCCTTGGAGAGCGAACCGCCTGCATATTCCGACAGGCGCAGGCCGCCGAGCGGCAGAGTGATGCCCTTGCCGAATTCCTTACCCTTGATATCGATCAGCTCCAGCGAGCCGCCGCCAAGGTCGCCGGCAATGCCGTCAGGATTGTAGAAACCGCTGATGATGCCGAGCGAGGCGAATTTCGCCTCTTCCTCGCCCGAAAGCACGCGGACTTTGCGGTTCAGGATGGTTTCTGCCTGGTGGATGAAATCGGGACCGTTGCTCGCCTCGCGCGCGGCTGCCGTTGCCAGCACATACATGGTGGCGGCGCGCGCCTGGTCGGACAGAGCCTTGAAACGATGCAGCGCCGCCAAAGCCCGCGCGACGCTGTCTTCATCCATCTTGCCGGTAAGGGCGACGCCCTTGCCAAGGCCGCAGAGGACCTTTTCGTTGAACAGGACGGTCGGCGAACGGGACATGCCTTCGTAGACGACTAGACGAATGGAATTCGATCCAATATCGACGACGGAGACCGGAGCGATCCCCGGAAGGCGCCCCTGGGCTTCAGATTCAACCATTTAGGTCCAGTTTTACTTGTTGTTGCGGCCTTCGAGCAGGCCGGCGATCAGCTTCGGCGCACTGGACTTCAGAGCTTCACCACGGCCCGACAGGCTCGGATTGGTCATGAAATACTGCTGCGCATTGAACGGTTCTTCGCCCCTGCGCACTTCCATGCGTCGCGACGTACCGTCGGGCAATATCTCGTAGCTTTGTTGATTGTCAATCACGTTGCCGAGCATAATCTGTGACAAGACTTGCTCGTGAACGGTCGGATTCGTCAGCGGAACCATGGTTTCGACGCGGCGATCGAGGTTTCGTGGCATCATGTCGGCCGAACCGATGTAAACCAGCGCCTTATCGGACGGCAGGCCGTGGCCGTTGCCGAAGCAGAAGATGCGGCTGTGTTCGAGGAAGCGGCCGACGATCGACTTGACGCGGATCTTCTCCGAAAGGCCGGGCACCTGCGGGCGCAGGCAGCAGATGCCGCGCACCACCAGATCGATCTCGACGCCGGCATGGCTGGCGCGATAGAGCGCATCGATGATGTCGGGATCGACAAGCGCGTTCATCTTCATCCAGATCGCGGCCGGCGCGCCGTTCCTGGCATGCTGGATCTCCTCCTCGATGTGGCGCAGGATGCGCGGGCGCATCGTATAGGGCGAGATGGCGAGCTGCATGCCCTGTTCGGGCTCGCCGTAGCCGGTGATGAAGTTGAAGATATTCGCCATGTCATGGGCGATGACGGGATTGCAGGTAAAATAGGAAAGGTCGGTATAAATCTTCGCGGTGATCGGGTGGTAGTTGCCCGTTCCGAGGTGGCAATAGGTGCGCAGCTTGCCTTCCTCGCGCCGGACGACCATCGACATCTTGGCGTGGGTCTTGAGCTCGATGAAACCGAAGACGACCTGCACGCCGGCGCGTTCGAGATCGCGCGCCCAGCGGATGTTCGCCTCTTCGTCGAAGCGGGCCTTGAGCTCGACCAGCGCCGTCACCGACTTGCCGGCTTCGGCGGCGTCGATCAGGGCGCGGACGATCGGGCTGTCGTTGGAGGTACGGTAAAGCGTCTGCTTTATCGCCAGGACGTCAGGATCGCGCGCAGCCTGGAGAAGAAACTGGACCACCACGTCGAAAGATTCGTAGGGGTGATGGACGACCATGTCCTTTTCGCGGATGGCGGCAAAGCAGTCGCCGGCATGTTCGCGGACGCGCTCGGGAAATCGCGCATTGTAGGGGGCAAACCTGAGATCCTCGCGCGGCGCCTTGGTGATCTCGGACAGGGTGTTCAACGCCAAAAGACCCGGCAGAACGGCGACGCGATTGTCCGGGATATTGAGGGCCTGAACGACGAACTGGCGCAGCGAGGCCGGCATTTCCGAGTCGGTCTCGATGCGGATGACCTTACCGCGGCGGCGGCGCTTCAGCGCCGTTTCGAAAAAGCGGACGAGATCCTCGGCCTCTTCCTCGACTTCGATATCGCTGTCGCGGATGACGCGGAACGTACCGGAACCCTGCACCTCGTAACCCGGGTAGAGCCGATGGATGAAGATGTTGGCGACATCTTCCAGCGTGATGTAGCGGATCGTGTTTCCATCATCCGGCAGACGAACGAAGCGGTCGAGCGCCACCGGCAGGCGCAGCAGCGCCGTCATCGGCTCGCGGCCGTTCTTGCTGACGAGCTGCAGGCCGATCGAGAAGCCGAGATTCGGAATGAAGGGGAACGGATGGGCCGGATCGATCGACAGCGGCGTCAGGACCGGGAAGATCGCCTGTTCGAATTCGGCGGCCAGCCACTGGCGGTCGGCATCGCTCAAGGCGCCGGGGCGCACGATCAGGATGTCTTCCTTGGCGAGATATTGCTGCAGGACGGCGAGCGAGGCCTGCTGCTCCATCTGCAGATGGTCGATCTCCTGCAGGATCGAGTCGAGCTGCTCGGCCGGCGTCTTGCCGTCGGGGCTGCGGATGGCGATGTTCTGGCGCACCTGGCCCTCGAGGCCGGCGACACGCACCATGAAGAATTCATCGAGGTTGGCGGCTGAGATCGACAAGAAGCGGACGCGCTCGAGCAGCGGATGCTCGGTATTCAGCGTTTCTTCGAGGACACGGCGGTTGAACTGCAGCCAGGAGAATTCTCGGTTGATGAAGCGCTCGGGGCTCTTGAGCAGCTCTTCCAGCGGGGGAGTGTTGTCGTTGATCTCGGGAGCGAGTTCTTGATGTTCTGCGACTGCACTATCCATTGTCCGCTTACCCCGTTCTCAATCGCCAAAGGCAATTATATCAGTTTGACGACGGAACTGTGACAGTCAATCGGCCGGTTCTGAATTTCCCAATTCATTCAATACTTCGGCCGCAAGAGACCGGGTGATTTTCGTACCCCGCGACAGGGCCAGCCGGTCGAGCCTTTCGACGATCGTCTGGGCCGCGTTCAGCGACCGCTCCATCCGGTTGACGATATAGAGCACGAGTTTGTCATCTATATAAAGCTGCCGGTCGGCGAAGAGCTTGACGATCACCTGCGACAACAGCGCCTCATCGGGTTCGCCGATCTCGACGACGGTTGCCGCTTTCAGGCGTGAGCGCAGATCGGGCAGCGAAACCGGCCATGACATCGGCCAGAGACGGCTGGTGATCAACAGGCTGGTGCCGTTTTCGCGCACGCTGTTGATGACGTGGAATAGCGCGTTGTCATCGAAGCCGAGGCGATCGGCGTCCTCGAACAGCACCGGGCCGGCGGCGGCGGCAACGGCGGCATCCGAGCCGAGCTCGGGATGGATGTCGACGGCGCCGCTCAAGTCCCGCCAGATGCGGGCAAGATGCGATTTACCCGAGCCGACCGGGCCGGCGAGCACGACGACCGGCGATGGCCATGCGGGCCAGGCATCGACGATCGAAACGGCGGCGGCGAGACGCTCCGAGATCAGGAGGTCGTCGCGCCCGCTTGCGGCATCGTGCGAAAAGACCAGCGGCAACTGCTCTCCGGCCTTGCGCTTCGGATCAGCGTTCTTGACGTCATTCATTGGGAACTGATTTCGTCTTCCTGGCGCGGCCGCTTGATGACCCGCCAAAATAAAGATCGCTCTGAAGGTAGCGTGAAAGCGCGAAGCGAACAAGGACGCCGACGGCTGCGGCGGCCGGCACGGCGACCAAAAGACCGACGAAACCGAAGAGCGCGCCGAAGGCAAAAAGCGCAAACATCAGCCAGACCGGATGCAGGCCGACGCTGGAACCGACGAGCTTCGGCTGCAGAATGTTGCCTTCCAGGAACTGACCACTGAAGAAGACGACGAGCACCAGCCCGATCCACGGATAATCCGGCCAGAACTGCACGAGCGCCACGCCGATGGCGAGGACGAGGCCAACCATCGAGCCGACATAGGGAATGAAACTGATCATGCCGGCGAAGAGGCCGATCAGCAGGCCGAAATTCAACCCGACGAGAGAAAGGCCGACGGCATAATAGATGCCGAGGATAAGGCAGAGCGAGCCCTGGCCGCGGATGAAGCCCGCGATCGCCTGGTCGATCTCCTTGGCGATCTGGCGGACATCGCCGACATAATCGCGCGGGATCCACTGATCGACCTTGGCGACCATGCGGTCCCAGTCGAGCAGGATATAGAAGGCGACGACGGGGGTGACGACGAGCAGCGATATGACGTCGACGATCGCCTTGCCGGAATTCCAGATCTGCGCGAAGAGCCCGGTGAGGAACCCCATACCCTCCGACAGGATGCCGGAGAGATTGTCCTTGATCGCGCCCATCTGGTTCTCGACCCAGTCCGGCAGCAGCGAATTCTGCGCCTGCGTGATGAACTGCTGCAACTGACCGATATAACCCGGCAGACGCTCGGCAAAATCGTTGAACTGGCTGATGAGCACCGGAATGAGGATCATCAGCGCTAAGGCGAAGACGATGACGAAGGCGACCAGAATGCCGATGGTCGCCATCATGCGGCTCAGGCCCAGGCGTTCAAGCCGGTCGGCCACCGGATCGAGGAAATAGGCGATCGCCATGCCGGCGATGAAAGGCAGCAGGATCGAGCTGAAGACATAGAGAAAGACGATGAAGAAGACGAGCACTGCCAGCCAGAAGAAGATCTGACGCTTGAGACTGTTGCCGCTGACATGCTGTGGCATCGCTTCCCCGTTGATTGCTCGCCGCCGCCAAACGCCGCATCCGATCCGAAGCGGCCATTCAGCACATAGGATGCAGGCGCAAAGATGGTCAACCCTGTCGCGTCAAATCCCGGAAAGGGTGGAGGGAGACGCGGGAAATTGGGGGCTTTTGCCATGCAACGCTTGCATAAACGCCCCTGTCATGCAATTGCGACCGGCAGATGACGCGGCACGTTTGCCGCCTGAAATAGCCATCGGAGACCAGCATGAGCCAGTCTGGGAAAAACGGCCTGACATATAGCGATGCAGGCGTCGATATCGATGCCGGCAACCTCCTCGTCGAGAAGATCAAGCCGGCAGTGCGTTCGACGCGCCGTCCCGGCGCCGATGGCGAGATCGGCGGCTTCGGCGGGCTCTTCGACCTCAAGGCGGCGGGCTTCAGCGATCCGGTTCTGGTCGCCGCCAATGACGGCGTCGGCACCAAGCTGAAGATCGCCATCGATGCCGACTATCACGACACCGTCGGCATCGACCTCGTCGCCATGTGCGTCAACGATCTCGTGGTGCAGGGCGCCGAGCCGCTGTTCTTCCTCGATTATTTCGCGACCGGCAAGCTCGACCCCGACCAGGGCGCAGCCATCGTCGGCGGCATTGCCGCCGGCTGCCGCGAGGCCGGCTGCGCGCTGATCGGCGGCGAGACCGCCGAGATGCCCGGCATGTATTCCTCCGGCGACTACGATCTCGCCGGTTTTGCCGTGGGTGCTGCCGAACGCGGCAAGCTGCTGCCCTCGGGCGATATCGCCGAGGGTGACGTGATCCTCGGCCTCGCCTCCTCCGGCGTCCATTCCAACGGCTTTTCGCTGGTACGCAAGATCGTGGAACTGTCCGGCCTCGACTGGAGCGCCGCCGCACCTTTTGCCGAAGGCAGGCTGCTCGGCGAAGCGCTGCTCGAGCCGACCCGCATCTATGTGAAGCCGCTTCTGAAGGCGATCCGCGAGACCGGCGCCATCAAGGCGCTGGCGCACATCACCGGCGGCGGTTTCCCGGAAAACATTCCGCGCGTCTTGCCGAAACACCTAGCCGCCGAGATCGATCTTGATGCCGTCAAGGTTCCAGCGGTGTTTTCGTGGCTCGCCAAGACGGGCGGCGTCGAATCCAGGGAAATGCTGCGCACCTTCAATTGCGGCGTCGGCATGATCGCCGTCGTTGCCGTCGAGAACGTCGCGGCCGTTTCGGCCGCCCTCGAAGCCGAGGGCGAGACTGTGATCACGCTCGGCCGCATGATCGCCCGCGACGAAGGCGCTGCCGGCACGGTCTACAAGGGCACGCTTGCGATATGAGCGCACCGCGCAAACGCGTCGTCGTCTTCATATCAGGCAGCGGCTCCAACATGATGGCGTTGGTTGCGGCGGCGAAGGCCGCCGACTATCCGGCCGAGATCGTCGGGGTGATCTCCGACAAGGCGGATGCCGGCGGGCTTGCCAAGGCTGATGCCGAAGGCATCGCCACCTTCGCTTTCCCCCGCAAGGACTACGCCAGCAAGGACGCGCATGAGGCGGCGATCTTTTCGGCGCTCGACGAGCTTTCGCCCGACATTCTGTGCCTGGCAGGCTACATGCGGCTACTGACGGCAACTTTCATCCAGCGTTACGAAGGCCGGATGCTCAACATCCACCCTTCCCTGCTGCCGCTGTTTCCCGGCCTGCATACGCATCAGCGGGCGATCGACGCCGGGATGCGGATCGCGGGCTGCACGGTGCATTTCGTCACCGAGGGCATGGATGAAGGGCCGGTGATCGGCCAGGCGGCCGTACCGGTTCTCTCGGGCGACACAGCCGAAAGCCTTGCCGCGCGTGTGCTCACCATCGAACATCAAATCTATCCGCAGGCGCTGCGGCTGTTTGCCGAAGGCCGGGTGACGATGGAAGGCGGCAAGGCCGTCGGCGCGGAGGCCTCGACCGCCGCACCCAAGGCACAGCTGATTTCGCTGATCGGCGACCGCGCTTAGATTGCTGCGCTATTTTCTGAAAGCCGGTAACTTTATCAGGTCTTCCCTACTGATCTGAACACCGGAGCTTTCGGAAAGAATTGAGCAGCGCCCGCCGCTATGACCCCAAAATAATCACAGAGGTCAGCCAACTGATTCCATCCTGTGGTATCAGGTATTCTTGATTCTCCTTCTGAGCCATCGCTTGGCCACCAGAACAATATTTCCAATGATTACGTAAGAGGACAAAAACAATAGAGGAAGGTGAATCGCGACCGAGCCGTAACCTCCCCTCTCACACAGCGTCTCTACCGAAGCTTGACTTAAAACAATCTTGGATCCGCTCAATATCGTAGCAAATGGATAGTTGAATATTACAAAATATATTACAACAAAAACAAATATTCCCCTGTCGTATATATAACAAAAAACAACAGAAATCAAAGAAATAAATATCAGAACAAATCATGGATACTTATATACAAATATAATCGCATTCAATAAGGAAGCAGCCGATTTTTTGCATTGTATATATTTGCCACCTATATAGACGTTCGGGATACCATATTGGTTATCGTAGTAAATTGACACAACAATTACACATATTGTCGCGATTCCACTTAAAACGAACGGCAGCAGCCCCCACTCCTTGTGCAGCAATCTCGGCTCAGATGACATCTTGACTCCGCATCGTTGGCGTCTTGTTCCGGAGTTATGTGATAGTCGGGGTACCGTCGACGAGAAAGCCAGCTTAGCCGGGATCTCGTCATTCTGTGGTGGAGGGATTATTTCGACGCTCAGACGTGCAGCTAAGCCGCCAAAGCCCGCAGCGGATGCAGCGTGCCGTCGCTGTAGACGAAGCGGCCGGCGCGGAAAGTGGCGCGGATGCGGTTGATATCGCCCGGTTCGACCACGACGAGATCGGCGCGCTGACCAAGGGCGATCTCGCCACGATCCGACAGACCGGCCGAACGGGCCGCATTGCCGGTCGCCATGGCAACGGCTGCCGGCAGGCCGCCTTCCACCATGTCGGCAAGCTTGAAGATGCCGGGCACGAAGGCGGCCGGATGATAATCGGCGGCGATGACGCTGAGCAGGCCGGCCCTTGCGGCATCGAGGGCGCTGAGATTGCCCGACATCGACTGGCCGCGCAGCGCGTTCGGCGCGCCCATCAGCGTCCAGAGGCCACGGCGGCGCGCCTCTTCCGCCGCAGGCGCCGTGACCGGAAACTCGCTGATGGTCACGCCGAGATCATGCATTTCGGCGACCTTTTCGACGCTGTCATCGTCATGCGAGGCAAGCGACAGCTTGTGCTTCAGCGACAGCGCGACAATCTCCTTCAGCTTGGCCTCGATGTCAGGATTGTTGCGCATGGCGATGCGCTTGGCGACGATCTCCGCCGCCATGTCCTCTGAGATGGCGCGGCGCTCGGAAATGCTGAGGATGTAGCTCTGCAGATTGTTGTATTGGCCCTGGCCCGGCGTGTGGTCGGTCAGCGACACCATGTCGATCTGGTCGGCATTCAGCAGACGCTCGAGTGCCGGGGCTGCACCGACATTGGTGATTTCGTAGCGGGCATGGACGCGGTGGTCGATCAGCAGATCATCGCGCAGACGGTTGATGCCCTCGATCACTGCCGAGGTCGTCTCCAGCGAACGGACATGGCCGTAGACGCTCTCGGTCGCAAAAGAGACGGCGGCAAAGGCGGTCGTGACACCGGCGGCGGCAAGCTTCTTGTCGAGTTCGTGGATGCCGAAATCGATCGGCATCGTCGCGTTCGGCCGCGGGGCGATCTCGCGCTCGATCATGTCGCCGTGCAGATCGACGAATCCGGGCATCAGCAGCCGTCCGCCGCCATCGACGGCAGCGGCGGCGACCGGCTCCGGCCTGATCTCAGCGATGACGCCATCCTCAACACGCACGGCACCTTCACTCACCACCTCGTTTGGGAGAACGAGGGTGAAATTGCTGAGCCACATGGGCTTTCTCCTGACCGCATCCGATGATTGACAAGCCGCAGCGGATAAAACCGCTTCGTGACAGTCGTATGAAATTTCGAGCGCGATCACCTTAAAGCGGAAACTTGCGCTTTGGAATTGGTTGAATGCGCTCGCCGCGCGGATTCACGACCATCGTTTCAAACAGCGCGAGTCTCGAATCCAGCGACCTGGAGCTTCGAATTGACTAGTTATAAATAAACTAGTAGTATTATTACTATGACATCTATCAAACGCTCTCCAGTCGCGCTCGCCGTCCTTGCAATGCTCATGGAAGAGCCAATGCATCCTTACCGAATGCAGCGGCTCATTAAGGAGCGCGGCAAGGACGAAGTGATCAATGTCACGCAGAGGGCGAGCCTTTATCAAACAATCCAGCGGCTCGAACGCGAGGGCTTGATCATCCCGCGGAAAACAGTCCGGGACGACAAGCGTCCAGAGCGAACCGTGTACGAGATAACTGAGAAGGGCCGCGAAATCGCGCTTGAATGGATGCGGGCGATATTGTCGACCCTGACGCGAGAATATCCGGAATTCCCCGCGGCGATGTCATTTCTTCCGCTGCTTACGCCTGATGATGTGGCGAGCCAGCTTGAGCTCAGAGCAAAAGCCATCGAGTCGGAACTTCGCAGGATCGACGACGTCTTGCAGGAAGCTCAGGCTGTTCCAAGGCTCTTCCTTCTCGAGATGGAATATCTCCGAGCGATCCACGCAGCCGAATTATCCTGGGTCAGTGGCATTGTCGGGGACCTCAGCGCCCAGCGTATCACCTGGACAGAGGAGTGGCTGAGACAGATCGCCGCCAAATTCTCCATCGCCCCCAAACTCGACTAGGACCAACACCATGAAGGTTTTGATTATCGGCGCCGGGACCGGCGGTTTGGCACTCGCACATCTGCTTAAGCAGGCTGGGGTTTGCATAGCGGTATATGAGCGCGACTTTGCGCCGAGCGCCGACAGTGGTGGTCATCGCGTCGGCATCAGCCCGGCTGGAAGCCGCGCGCTAAAAGCCTGTGTCCCCGGCGAACTCTACGATCTCTATGTCGCCACCTGCGCCAGGTCGCCACGCTATTTCAACATGCTCACTGAACAACTGGGCGAAGTCCTGAGCTTCGATATCGATGATGCAGGCCCGAACGCTCTCGACGGTGAAAAGAACGTCATTCGAAAGACGCTGAGGCGGGTTCTACTCAGAGGACTTGAAGACGACGTCTTCTTCGGGAAGACGCTTCAAAGTTACACAAACAGTGCCGACGGGTCGGTCATAGCTTGCTTTCAGGATGGAAGTCTCGCGACGGGAGATGTGCTGGTGGGCGCTGACGGCACGAATTCGACTGTACGCAAGCAACGTCTGCCGGAAGCGCGTCTGGAAGACACGGGGATCGTGTCGCTCGGGGGCAAAATTCCGATGACGGTCGCGACGAAAGCTCTGCTGTCGGACAAAATGTTTCAAGGCATGTCGCTGATCATGGCGCCGATGGGCTTCGGCGCAATCATTCACTCGCTCGAGTTCGCCGGCACTAGAAGCGACCCAGATTTTGTTGCTCGTTGGCCGGACTTCGTCGAAGCACTCGACGAGGACAGCGTCGGTTGGGGGGTATGGGGCGCTCGGCAGAACTGGCCGCGGGACCCGACCGGTCTGAGCGGCGAACAATTGAGAGAACTGGGCTTGAAACTCACCCGGGACTGGCATCCGCACTTACGTGCGCTCATTCAGATGACGGAGCCCTCGACGATCCACGATATCAGGATGAGAACCGCCGTCCCGCTGACGCCTTGGGCGAGTTCGAATGTCACTCTGCTCGGTGACGCCGTCCATACGATGACGCCAGGACGAGGCGCGGGCGCCAATACCGCGCTTCGCGATGCCGCACTGCTCGGACACATGCTGGTTGAAGCGAACCAAGGGCGAAAACCGCTTGTCGAAGCCATACATGCCTACGAAGTCGAGATGCTTCGCTACAGTACCGAAGCGATCCGAGAATCGAAAAAGCAGATGGATGCCAGCGACCTGGTCCATCGGCCGATTGTCGGCAGACTTCAACTCGCTGTCACGCGCGGCGTAATGCGCATCATCAATGCGGTACCTGCACTGAAGCAGCGCGCCTTTCAGCAGATGATGCGAGTTCGCGGAGAAAACTAAACGGGTCGCGGATCATGTCGATCCGCCCGAAGTAACTTGACGAACCAGGTCTCGATCGCCTTACCCGCTAACGAAGTTTGCCCCTGTTCAACAGCGCCCATTGCAACAGCACGATCGTCTTGGCATCGAAGATCTCGCCAGTTTCGATCATTGCCGCGGCCGCGTCGAGCGGGACTTCGAGGACCTCGATATCCTCGTGCTCTTCGTCCAGGCCGCCGCCTTCCGCCACGCGGTCGGCAGTGTCGATGAGGGCTGCGAAGAAGTGGACGACCTCGGTGACGGCGCCCGGCGAGGTATAGGATTTGAACAGGAAGCGCGCGTCGCGCAGCCGATAACCGGTCTCCTCCATCGCCTCGCGGCGGATCGCCGCCTCGGGATGATCATCATCGAGAAGGCCGGCCGGCACCTCGATTGTCCAGGCGGGATCGCCATTGAGATGAACAGGGAGGCGGAACTGGCGAACGAGCACGACAAGGTCGCGCCTGGGATCATAAAGCAGGATGCAGGCGGCGGGCGTGCGGTGGTAGACCTCCCGCTTCAACCGCTGGGTTGCGCCCTTGCGGTCTATATAATCGAGCAGGTAGCTGGAGAGCCGCGTCCAGCCATTCGACAGGATTTCTTCGCTGACGATCTTCACGCGTGATGTCGGCTGCATCATGCTGCGTCCCTGCGAAGCCAGACCTTGTTGTCGTGAACGGCCGCCCCGCCATAGGGTGCGACGGGGTCGGCGCCGGTCAAGACATTGATGCCCTCGCCATCGACATGCGCCTTGTTCGGCCAAAGCCCCTCGGCGATCAGCACGCCGGATTTCACTTCGGTGGTGATGCGGGCGTGGATGCGCAGATCGCCGCGGCTGTTGCCAATGCGAACGAGATCGCCATGGGCGATGCCATTGGCTTCGGCGTCGGCGGGATTGATCATCACCTCGGGGCGCCCTTCCTTTTGGCGAGAGGTCTTGGTCTCGGAGAAGCTCGAATTCAGGAAGTTGCGGGCGGGCGACGTGGCCAGCCGGAAAGGATGCTCGGAATCGGCGACTTCGATGACATCGACCTGATCAGGGAAGGCCGGAAGCTCGGCATGCGGCCCGAGCACCCCGATGGCGGCCGGCGGCTTGTTCGGCGCCGGCTGATTGATCCAGTCCGGGCGAAAGTGGAACTTGCCATCCGGATGGGCAAAGCCGTTCAGATAATGCGCCTCCTCGAAGGCGGGCTGGCGATCGAACCATTTGTGTTCGAGGAAATGCTCATAATCCGGCAGGCCACTCGATTCGAGGATGCGGTCGACCATCTCGCGGGCGGTGAAGCCGAAGCCGGGACGATCGGCGACGCCGAGGCGTTTGGCCAGTTCCTCGATGACGAAGAGATTGGTGCGCACGGTCGGCGGCGGCTCGACCAGCTTCGGCCCCAGCAGGATATGGTTCTGGCCGCCGGCCCGGTAGATATCGTCATGCTCGACGAACATCGTCGCCGGAATGACGATATCGGCGATCTCAGCCGTTTCGGTCATGAACTGCTCGTGGACGGCGACGAAGAGGTCGTTGCGGGCAAAGCCGCGTCTGACGAGGCGCTGCTCGGGGGCGATGTTGGCGGGATTGGTGTTCTGGATCAGCATCGCCGTCACCGGGCCGCGATGACGGAGCGCCACCGCATCACCGGTCAGCACCCGGCCGATCTGCGACTGGTCGAGCATGCGGATATCGGCATCCTTCATCGACCGGCCGGTCAGTTCGGCGCTGTTCATGCGGAAGATATCGCTGTTCGAATGGAAGGCGCCGCCGCCTTCATATTGCCAGGAGCCGAGAACGGTGGCGATCGAGGCGGCCGCATGCATGGCGACCGCGCCGTTGCGCTGGCGGGTGAAGCCATAGCCCAGGCGGAAGAAGGTCTTCTTCGTGGTGCCGACGAGGCTGGCGAAGGCTTCGATCTCCTCGACCGAAAGACCGGTGATGGCGGCGGCCCATTGCGGCGTCCTGGTTTTCAGATGCGCTTCGAGACCCTCGGGATCGTCGGCATACCGCGCCATATAATCACGGTCGGCATGGCCGTCGCGGAAGGCGATGTGCATGACAGCGCACGCGAGTGCTGCATCGGTACCCGGCCTGACGATCAGCGCCATGTCGGCCTGCTTCATCGTCGGATTGTCGTAAATGTCGATGACGACGATCTTGGCGCCGCGCTCCTTGCGCGACTTGATGGCGTGGGTCATCACATTGACCTGCGTCGAGACCGCGTTGGTGCCCCAGATGACGACGCAATCGGTGCGGCCCATCTCGCGCGGATCGGGACCACGCAGCGTGCCGGTCGCCATGGTGAAGCCGGTCCAGGCGGGGTTGGTGCAGATCGAGGAGAAGAAGCCGGAGTAACGCTTGGCATGACGCAGACGATCGATCGAATCGCGCTGCACCCAGCCCATGGTGCCAGCGTAGAAATAGGGCCAGATCGCCTCGCTGCCGTCCCTCGCCTCGGCCTTCACAAAGGCTTCGGCGATCTCATCCAGCGCATCGTCCCAGGAAATCTGCTGCCACTGCCCTGCCCCCTTGGCGCCGGCGCGGCGCAAGGGATGCATCAGGCGGTCGGGATGGTAGAGCCGCTCGGCATAACGGGCGACCTTGGCGCAGATGACGCCTGACGTGTAGGAATGGTCATTGGCGCCGCGCACACGGCCGATGCGGCCATCCTCTGATATATCGACCTCCAGCGCACAGGTGGAGGGACAGTCATGCGGACAGGCGGTGTGGCCCACCCTGTTGGCCGGCTTTTCTGATTTGGCGTGGATGGGGGTCGCAATGTTCATGGCATTTGTATATTCCAAGGCTTGCACGGCCAAAAGCCACAAAAGCTCGCCATGACGCGAATTCATACGGACATCAGCGAAAATGAACTACCGCCATATCTACCACGCGGGCAACTTTGCCGATGTGCTGAAACATGCCGTGCTGGCGCGGCTGATCCGCTACATGCAGAAGAAGGATGGGGCGTTCCGCGTGCTCGACACGCATGCCGGCATCGGCCTCTACGACCTCTCCTCCGAGGAAACGCAGAAAACCGGCGAATGGCTCGAGGGCATCGGCAAGCTGATGGAGGCCGAGCTCGGACCTCAGGTTTCCGAACTGCTCGAGCCCTACCTCTGGGCAATCCGCGAACTCAACCCAGAGGGCGGCATCCGCTTCTATCCTGGATCGCCGAAACTTGCGCGCATGCTGTTCCGCCCGCAGGACCGGCTGTCGGCCATGGAACTGCACCCCGAGGACTTTATCAGGCTGCACCGGCTGTTCGAGGGCGATCACCATGCCCGCATCACCGAGCTCGACGGCTGGCTGGCGCTCGGCGCGCATCTGCCGCCGAAGGAGAAGCGCGGCATCGTGCTCGTCGATCCGCCCTTCGAGGAAGAGGATGAATATCAGCGTCTGGCCGAAGGGTTGGAAAAGGCCTATCGGCGTTTTCCCGGCGGCACCTATTGCCTGTGGTATCCACTGAAGAAGGGCGCGCCGATCAAGGAATTCCACGAGAGCCTGCAGGCGCTCGACATCCCGAAAATGCTCTGCGCCGAGCTCGTGGTTCGCAGCGACCGCGGCACTACCGGATTGACGGGCTCAGGCCTCGTCATCGTCAACCCGCCCTTCACGCTGAAGGACGAGTTGCACCAATTGCTGCCCGCATTGAAGGACCATCTGGCGCAGGATCGTTTCGCCTCGCACCGCGCCTTCTGGCTGCGCGGCGAGAACAAGGCCATAAAGGACGATAGCTAACTACAGCACCGCGCGTCTTTTCAGACGCGCAAAGACGCCGTAGCACTTTGAATTTGCGCATAATCCTTTCCGAAAATCGATTTCGATTTTCGGGGTTATGCGCTAGCTTCGCGGATAGTCCGCGCCGCAATCCACAATCTCATCAGGTGTCCCATGAAGCTCCTTTGTTCGCCCGCCTCGCCCTATTCCAACAAGGTGCGGATGGCCGCGCATTTTCTGGAGCTGGAGTTGAATGCCATCCGGGTCGACACCAATACCGGACCGGCGATCCTGGTGGATAACAATCCGCTCGGCAAGATTCCGACGCTTCTGACCGATGACGGGCTTTCGATCTATGACAGCGTGGCGATCATGCATTATTTCGACCGGCTGACGAAGGGTGGGCTCTACCCCTCCAAGAAGGGCAAGCGCACGGATGCGGAAATCCTCGAGGCGCTCTGCGACGGCATCTGCGACTGCCTGCTGGCGATCGTCTATGAGCGGCGCTTCCGCGACGAGGACAAGGTTCACCAGCCGTGGATCGACCGGCAATGGAAGAAGGCGACGAGCGGGCTCGCTCATCTGAGCGCCAATCCGCCGAAGCTCGGCAAGAAGCTCAGCGGCGGGCATTTCGCGCTGGCCGCGACGCTCGATTATCTCGAACTGCGCTTCAAGGACCAGTGGGAGGCCGATCATGCGCCGCTGACCGACTGGCTGCAGCAGTTCGGCAAGAAATTCCCTGCCCATAACGAGCTCAAATCCCAGGGCTGAGTGTGCTCAAAGCGCACGGCTGAACGACCGGACCAACAAGCGGACAGCAAAAAGCCGGGCGATGAGCCCGGCTTTTCATGCTTGAACGGTTTGTCCGGCTTAGAACTTGACGCCGATACCGAGCTTGACGCTGTTCTCGTCGTAACCGCGCGAGAAGCTGCCGGAGTCGAGGTCGTAGTCCTTGCTCTGGTAGTCGGTGTAACGATATTCCAGGCGCGTCGTGATGTTGTTGGTCACGAAGGCTTCGACGCCGGCGCCGACCGTATAGCCGAAGTTCGTCTTGCTTTCGTCCGAGGTGTCGTCGGAAACCTTGACGTCGCCGATCGCCAGACCGGCCGTGCCGTAGAGCAGGAAGGGGTTCATGTCGTAGCCGACGCGGCCACGGACGGAGCCGTTCCAGCCATACTTGTTCTTGACGCCGCCCGAGGAGACGTCGTCGCCGCTGTAGCCGAGGTCGGATTCAACGCCGTAGACGATCTGGCCCGCCTGCCAGTTGTAGCCGGTGAAGACCTGGCCGCCGAAACCATAGGTGTGGCGGTCGGAACCGAAGTCACCCATGTTGTAGGTGCCGGCGCCGCCGAGATAAAAGCCTTCCCAGTTTCCTGCCGGCTTGACCGGAGCGTCCTGGGCAACCGGCGCTTCCGGAACCTGGTCGACGGCATCGGCCGCCTGAGCTGCCGAGACGCCCGCAATTGCAAAAACGGAGGCCATGAGGCCAGCAATGAGTACACGCATACTTAGTCTCCTTTCAGTCCCGCGCCGCTTGTCATCTGTCTATCAGTGAAGCATTGGCGGGATATTGCCAGATGTCCCTTCCGGATCGAGACTGAAATTGGAACTCAAATGCGGATTTGAAAGAGCCAAATTGTGATATCATTGTGGCAGCCGCATGGCTGAAATTCGATGTTGCTTTGACGCAACATACACTTCATTAACCATACCGAAGAGTTAAACTTAAAATACTTATTTTAGTAAATCGCATTCTTAAATAATACATAGAATATCTCGCTCGGGGACGCAACCGCAACGGCCTATTTATATAATCTCCGCCGGCCCCTATATAGTCTGCAGGCAGACTCGCGGGATCAGAAAGCAAGATTTTGAACGACGAAAGACTTCGCACGGCCCTTATAACAGGGTCAGCTAAGAGAATAGGACGGGCAATCGCCGAAGACCTTGCTGCAAATGGCTTTTCCGTCGCGATCCACGCGAACGGCTCCATTGGTGAAGCCGAAGAGCTGGTGGCGGAATTACGGCGGAAGGGATATCGGGCAGCCGCCTTGCAGGCCGACCTGACCGATATCGGCGAAACCGGCGCGTTGGTCGCGAAGGCGTCGGAAGCACTCGGGCCGCTCGATCTGCTCGTCAACAATGCGTCGGTCTTCCAGCATGATTCAGCGCGTAGTTTCAATGCCGCCACCTGGGCATTGCACTTCGACCTGCATGTACGTGCGCCCTCTATCCTTGCGGCGGCCTTCGCGCAGCAGATGCCCGCTGCGGCATCGGGGCTGATCGTCAATATCATCGACCAGCGGGTTTGGGCGCTGAGGCCCAGCTTCTATTCCTATACCCTCTCCAAATCCGCTCTGTGGACGGCGACGCAGACGCTTGCACAGGCATTGGCGCCACGCATCCGCGTCAATGCCATCGGCCCCGGCCCCTCGATGCCGAGCGAGCGGCAGGCGATGGAGGACTTCCAAGCGCAGGTCTCAGCCCTTATCTTGCAGCGAGGGCCGGCGCTGAAGGAATTCGGACAAACGATTCGCTTCCTTTACGACACGCCCTCGATCACCGGCCAGATGATTGCCCTCGACGGCGGCCAGCACCTCGCCTGGCAGACGCCCGATGTGGCGGAGATTACGGAATGAACGGACGAAAGCTGCCGGATGGCGGCGTTCTCTACGACGAGACGGATGAGAGCGAAGACGATATCGAGGTGGAAGGCGATGTTTCCGCCGCCGCCCCGCTTGCCGCAGCCGTCGACTGGAACGCCGGCAGCCTCAATGAAACCGGGCTCATCGGCGCGGAACTGATCGGTGAATTCGTCAAGCGGCTGCCGAACAGCCCCGGCGTCTACCGCATGTTCAATGCCGAGGGCGACGTACTTTATGTCGGCAAGGCGCGCAGTCTGAAGAAGCGCGTCGGCAATTACGCCGTCGGCCGCGTGCATTCCAACCGCATCGCCCAGATGGTACGCCAGACGGCGAACATGGAATTCGTGACGACGCGCACGGAAACCGAAGCGCTGCTTCTGGAAGCGAATCTGATCAAACGCTTGCGGCCGCGCTTTAACGTATTGCTGCGCGACGACAAGTCCTTCCCCTACATCCTCATCACCGGCGACCACCGGGCGCCTGCGATTTTCAAGCATCGCGGTGCGAGAGCGCGAAAGGGCGACTATTTTGGACCTTTCGCTTCGGCCGGCGCTGTCGGGCGGACGATCAATTCGCTGCAGCGCGCCTTCCTGATTCGCACCTGCACCGACAGCGTCTTCGAAACGCGGACGCGACCCTGCCTGCTCTACCAGATCAAGCGCTGTTCCGGGCCCTGCACGCATGAGGTCAGCGACGAGGGTTATGGCGAACTGGTGCAGGAGGCGAAGGACTTCCTGTCCGGCAAGAGCCAGAAGGTGAAGTCGCATATGGCCGAGGCCATGAACCAGGCGGCCGAGGACCTCGATTTCGAGCGGGCGGCGATATATCGTGATCGCCTGGCGGCACTTTCGCATGTGCAGAGCCACCAGGGCATCAATCCGGCCGGCGTCGAAGAGGCTGATGTTTTCGCCATCCACCATGAGGGCGGCGTTTCCTGCATCCAGGTGTTCTTCTTCCGCACCGGACAGAACTGGGGCAATCGCGCCTATTTCCCAAAGGCCGATCCGCAGCTTTCGAGCGCCGAAGTGCTGAACTCCTTCATGGCGCAGTTCTACGACGACAAGCCGGTGCCGAAGCAGATCATGCTGTCGGAAACGGTCGAGGAGTTGGAACTGCTCGCTGCCGCACTCAGCGAAAAGGCCGGCCACAAGGTTTCCATCCTCGTGCCGCAGCGCGGCGAGAAGCGCGATCTGGTCGATCATGTCGTCGGCAATGCACGCGAGGCGCATGGGAGAAAGCTCGCCGAAACGGCGTCGCAGTCGCGGCTGCTCGAGGGTTTCAAGGAAACGTTCGGGCTTTCCTATGCGCCGCAGCGCATCGAGATCTACGACAACTCGCATATCATGGGCACCAATGCCGTCGGCGGCATGGTGGTCGCGGGGCCGGAAGGCTTCGTCAAGAACCAGTACCGCAAGTTCAACATCAAATCGACCGACATCACGCCCGGAGACGACTTCGGCATGATGAAGGAGGTGATGACACGGCGTTTCTCGCGGTTGATCAAGGAGGAAGGCATTCCAGACCGGACGGTGCAGGCGGCCACACCCGACGCCGCCGACATGCCCTTCCCCACCTGGCCCGATGTGATCCTGATCGACGGCGGCCAGGGGCAAATGACGGCGGTGCGCGCCATCCTTGCCGAACTCGGCATCACCGACAGCGTCACGGCGATCGGCATCGCCAAGGGCGTCGACCGCGACGCCGGGCGCGAACGTTTCTTTCCGCCGGGGCGCGAGAGCTTCACGCTGCCGCCGCGCGATCCGGTGCTCTACTTCATCCAGCGCCTGCGCGACGAAGCGCATCGTTTCGCGATCGGCTCACACCGGGCGCGGCGCAAGAAGGAAATGATCAAGAACCCGCTCGACGAGATCGGCGGCATCGGCCCATCGCGCAAACGGGCGCTGCTCCAGCATTTCGGCACGGCGAAGGCGGTTTCGCGCGCCGCCCTGTCCGACCTGATGGCGGTGGAAGGCATATCGGAAGCGGTCGCCAAGCAGGTCTATAATCATTTCCACGACGACGCCGCGAAATAACCGGCCTCCGTCGCAAATTCCACGCAAAGGCGGTGAAAAGACAGAAAGAATGTTGACGGTCCGCGGCCAAAGCCGTCATCTACCGCATCGGCCCGAAAATCGGACTCGATTTTCGGAAAGCACGATGCGCAGGTTCAAAATGTTACAGCGTCCTTTGCGCGCCTCAGAAAGACGCGCGGCGCTGTAACGGCGTATCAATTCAGAGAAACGATCCCATGGCATCGCGTGCGTACAGCATTCCCAATCTTCTGACCTACGGCCGCATCCTCGCCGTGCCGCTGATCGTTCTCTGCTTCTTCATCGAGGGCAGGCTGTCGATCAGCAACACGGCGCGCTGGGTGGCGCTGTGGATCTTCGTCATCGCTTCGCTCACCGATTTCCTCGACGGCTATCTCGCACGCATCTGGAATCAGACGTCGAATATCGGCCGCATGCTCGATCCGATCGCCGACAAGCTGCTGGTCGCCTCGATCCTGCTGCTGGTCGCGGCCGACCAGACGATTGCCGGCTGGTCGATCTGGGCGGCGATCACCATTCTTTGCCGCGAGATCCTGGTGTCGGGACTGCGCGAATATCTGGCGGCGCTGAAGGTCAGCGTACCGGTGACACGGATCGCCAAATGGAAGACGACGCTGCAGCTCGTCGCCATCGCCTTCCTGCTCGCCGGCCCGGCCGGTGACGAAATTTTTCCCTATACGACGCAGACCGGCATCGCGCTCTTGTGGATCGCCGCACTGCTGACCATCTATACTGGCTATGATTATTTCCGCGCCGGGCTGAAACATATCGTGGATGACGAGGAATGACGCGGCTTGTCTATTTCGCATGGGTGCGCGAGCGCATCGGCAAGGGAGAAGAGGAGATCGACCTCCCCTCCTCCGTCGTCACCGTCGCCGATCTTCTGAATCATTTGAAGACGCTCGGCGAAGAATATGAGACCGCACTTCAATATCCCGAGGTGATCCGCGTGGCGCTCGACATGGAGCATGTCGAGCATGACGAACCGATCGGCGCCGCACGGGAGATCGGGATATTTCCGCCGATGACGGGGGGATGAAGCGGTGATGGTGGTGTCGTATCGATACCCCTCCGCCCTCTCCATACCTCCCGCTACGGCATCAAAACAGTCGGGGATGTTATCATGACCGTTACCCCCACCATCCGCGTTCAACACGAAGACTTCGACCTGCAGACCGAGGTCGATCTGCTCTCCAAAGATAAAGCCGGTATCGGCGCCGTCGTCACTTTTTCCGGTCTCTGCCGCGATGAAAGCGGTACGCTGGCGGCCCTCGAACTGGAGCATTATCCCGGCATGGCGGAGGCGGAGATACGGCGCATCGGCGATCTTGCCATAACGCGTTTCGGACTTCTCGGCCTGACCGCCATCCACCGCTACGGCAAGATCGCGGCCGGCGAGAATATCGTCCTGGTCGTCGCAGCCGCACCGCACCGGCAGGCGGCGTTCGACGGCGCCAATTTCGTCATGGATTTCCTGAAGACCGCCGCCCCCTTCTGGAAGAAGGAACATGGCAAGGATGGCGCTACGGGCAACTGGGTCGCGGCGAAAGACGCCGACGATACGGCGCGCGACAAGTGGAAATGATCAGAGCACGACGCGCTCCCTGCGGCTCATGACCAGGAGCAGGACGAGCAGCGAGAAGATGACGAGATCCCGCCAGACGAAGGGGCCGTAGGCGCCCCACAAGGTTTCGACGACGGCAAGCCCGGCAGCGCCACCGGCCGAGCGCAGCGGATCGGAGTAGCCGCCGACGGCAGCGATCAGCAGCACCTTCAGCCCGAACATCAGGCCGGCGCCAAAATCCATCGAGCCGTAATAGAAGGTGGCGAGGATGCCGCAGAGGGTGGCGACGAGGGCCGCGGCCGCATAGGCGCCGAGAAAGACGCGATCGGCGCTGGTGCCGCAGAGTTCGGCGGCCAAGGGATCGTCGGTGACGGCGCGCCAGACGCGGCCCCAGGCCGTGCGCCTGAGGATCAGCGCACCCACCGCGACGATGGCGCACATCAGCGCGCTGTCGATCAGCTGGATATAGGTGAGCGTCACCTTGAACAGGCCGTCGCTCCAGAAGACGACCGTGTCGTTCAGGAACGGCGGCAGCCAGATGCCGTGGCTATTGGCGGCAAGCCGGGCTGTCTCCATCAGCACGATCATCATGCCGAGGGCGGCGACGATGACCGTATTCGGCGATTTGCTGACCAGCGGCAGCATGATCGAGCGGCCGATCCAGAGGCCCGCCGCCAGCGAATAGACGATGGAAGCGCCGGCGCCGATGGCAAGAGCCGCCGGCAGCACCAGCCAGAACCTGACATAGGCGAGTTCGGTGAAGAGCAGCAGAATCTGGCCGGCGAAAGCAAAGATCGCCCCATAGGTGATGTCGGCCCGCTTCGTCACGCCGAAGGCCACGGCATAACCGAAGGCGAGCGCGGCATAGAGGGCAGCGAGCGGAACCGCATTCGCCAGCTGCTGCAGAAGATAGGCCATTCCAGACACTCCGCGTCCGCAAAATTATAACTGGTAAAACCTATTTTGCCAGTTATAATTTCAATATGAGCTTTTCCTGGACCCCTCACCGCTTTGCCGGCGGCGCACTGGCGCTCGATGTCGCCAACAGCGTCGTTCTGCGCCACGATGCTACGCGGCGGATCGATCGCTTCGCAGTCAGCGATCAGATGCGGAGTTTTCCGCGCGCGGCCGCCGAATTCTGCGCCGAACGCGCCCTCTTCGGCGACATCGCGCCGGTGGCGGCGGAAAACGAGGCGGATTTCATCGCGCTGCGGGAAGAGATCGACCTCTATTTCCGCAAGCGTATACTCGATGGCGGCAACGACCAACTGCTGGCCGGGCTGTTGGAAGCCTTGGCGAAGACATTGCGCGACCCAAGCCCCGGCAGCCTGGCCTCGGCTACTGCCCATTCGGTGCTACGGCTGATCGCCATGCCGGATCCGGAGCGGATGAAGATCTGCGGAAATTGCGGCTGGCTGTTCATCGATCGCAGCAAGAACCGGAGCCGGGCCTGGTGCGACATGGCGGTCTGCGGCAACCGCGCCAAGGCCAATCGGCACTATCGCCGCAAGAAGGAGGAGACGCCATGAGGAATTATTGGATCGTGATGGCGGTCACTGTCGGGCTGCTGTCCGCCTGCCAGCGCCAGGCGGAAAATCTGGTCGAGGTCACCGGCCATCTCTTCGTCTTCAACTATCGGGTGGCGAGCGCCACCTATCTGCTGACGCTGAAGAAGATAGGACCCATTCCCGACGGTTCGGTGATCATCGCCGAATTCGAAAATCCTGAAGGTGGCGATCCGCTGGTACTGAATCAGAAGATCTACCCGATCGACGACAAGATCGCGCTGCAGAGCGAGAACCTGCACTGTGTGCGCAAGGACCGCCCCTATTCCGTGAGTGTCCGGCTGGTCGACAAGGACGGCAAGGTGCTGCAGGAATTGAAAACGCAGTTCCGTTCCGACCTCGACCAGACAGTGCTGCCGAGCAAACCGCTCGTTATCGGCGCGCTTTATGAAAAGAATCCTGAGGTCTTCAAGCCTGACGGCAGCGTCGATTTCTCCAATACCGATAAATGCCCGGCATAGAAACAAGGGCACATAGAAAAAGCCGGAGCAGAGCCCCCGGCTTTCAAGAGTCAATTCAAGGTGTTCGGCACGAATGCCGACGTCAGGCCTCAGCCGACGATTTCGGTGTCGGAGAACCAGTACTTGATTTCCTGGGCGGCCGTTTCCGGAGCATCCGAGCCGTGAACGGAGTTTTCGCCGATCGACAGGGCGTGAACCTTGCGGATCGTGCCTTCGTCAGCGTTTGCCGGGTTGGTCGCGCCCATGATCTCGCGGTTCTTGAGGATCGCGCCTTCGCCTTCCAGCACCTGGACGACGGTCGGGCCGGAGGTCATGCCTTCGACCAGTTCGCCGAAGAAGGGACGGTCCTTGTGAACGGCGTAGAAGCCTTCGGCTTCGCGACGGCTCATCCAGACGCGCTTGGAGGCGACGACGCGCAGACCGGCATCTTCGAGCATCTTGGTGATGGCGCCCGTCAGGTTGCGCTTGGTTGCATCCGGCTTGATCATCGAGAAGGTGCGTTCAATCGCCATAGTCAAATCCTCTGTTTTCTCGGGAAAAGTGGGCGGTCTTTACCCGCCCCAACGCCCGAAAACAAGGGGTCGGCGGCAATTTCACGCCGCTGTCACAGTCCTGCCGCGGCTTTGGTGAAGATCGAGGCAGCGTTCGAACCAGCCCATGACCGGATCGGCGGCGGCCAGCATGGCGAGACCGGCGGAGACACGCAGCCATTGCAGCGCGCCGAAGACGATATAGTCGGCAAACAGCGGCGTCTGCCCGCCGATGAAGGGCTGGAACTTCAGCATGTGGCGGAGCGGCTCCAGCTTGGCGCCGAAGGAAGCCTTCTCCGCTTCGCTATCGGCGGCAACCACTTCCAGCGGCTTGCCCAGCCTGACCTCACGGCTTTCGCGGAAATAGGCCTTGTCGCCCTCGTCGAGGTTCGCGTGGATATCGAGAAGGGCAATGCGCATGATCGCCGGATGGATGATCATCTGCGAATAGCCTTCGACCATGCGCGACAGCGCCTTGCCGCCCTCGCCGCCAAACAACGACGGCCGCTCGGGATAGGCCTCCTCCAGATAGAGGGCGATGTCGAAACTGTCGGGGATCAGCCGGCCGTTGTCATCGAGCACCGGCACGGTCGGCGACACGCCGCCGCCGATCGCGCGGATGCGGGCGTAGGTCGTCGGAATCTCCTCGAAATCGAGCCCTTTATGCGCCAGCGCCATCACCGCCTTCCAGCAATGGGGAGAAAAGAAGCGCCGCTCGTCGGCACCGCAGAGGGAATAGAGGGCTCTGGTCATGACAGTCCTTTCGAGATCACGGCTGCATCCATTCCACGACAGAAAGCGCCGGCGATCAAATCAGGAAATTTCATGGGCATATCACTGCGATTTCGGGGAAACCGGGCTAGACTGCAGCGACCAATCCGGGAGGAAGTGAATGCTCAGACATTACAGGATGTTCGCCGCCTATAATCGCTGGGCCAACACGCAAGTCTACGCGGCCGCGGCCGAACTCAGCGATGCAGACTTCCGCAGCAATCGCGGCGCCTTCTTCGGCTCGCTGCATCGCACGCTCAATCATCTGCTCGTCGCCGACCGAATATGGATGAAGCGCTTCACCGGCGCCGGCGAAGCGCCGACGACACTCGATGCCGTGCTCTTCGAGGATCTGGATACGCTGGCCGCCGCCCGCAAAGCGGAGGATGAGCGGATCATTGCCTGGACGAGCATGCTGGACGAGAAAACCCTCGCCGGCGACTTCACTTATGTCACGGTGGTACAGCCGGTCGAGATCACCCAACCGCTGTCGGCAGCGGTCGCGCATTTCTTCAACCACCAGACCCATCATCGCGGCCAGTGCCATATGACGCTGACGGCACTCGGCAAGCCGAGTCTCACGCTGGATCTCATCTACTTCCTGCGCAACGAGGGCCGCGAGTGGATGTAAGATCCGATCCAAATTAAAAGCGAGGACATGATGTCATCCAAAACCGCTCGCACTTTCGGCATCATGCTCCGGCGATCAACACTGAATTAACCGCCTTTGCCGGTTCCGCCGCCGATCCATAGCTTTCCGATTGAAAATTCAGCCTCTTTTAAAAGCTTGCGGGCATAGCGGGATGTGAGAGATGTGGCCGGGCTGCGAGGGATCGTCATGCAGAATGCGAACGCAAACGCACTGGTGCCGCGCGAGACCGCGCGTCCGGCGCCGATGGCGGATATTCAGAAGATTGCCCAGCACATGGCGCGCCTCAACGTTGCCGCGCTGCCGCGCAACTATGAACTCTTCCATGAAGCGATCGTCGGGCTCAATGCCGGCCTTGCGCAGGATATCGCAGCACTCGGGCCGCAACCGCAGCAGCCGATGCTCGATGAACTCGGCCTGAAATACCGCCTCGTCGGCCATTGCGGACTGGCGGGGGAGACCTCACGCAACGAGGCGAGCCGGATGCTGCGCGAGGTGGCGGAAAGGCTTGCCGAAGGGCTGAAGCACAAGAACGCCTTTGCCCGCGCCTGCGGGACGATCCTGAAATCCGTTTCCGGCAACGACGACCAGAGCCTTGCCGCCTTCCTCGGCGAGATCGACTATCTCACCGCCTCGCTGACGACAGTGCTGTCGGCCGAGATGGAAATCGGCGTCAGGCTGCAGGATGACATCAGGGTGCTGGAAACGCTGGAACGCGGCATTTCGGCGATGCAATCGGCCACTGTGGCCGACAGGATCACCGGGCTTCCGAACCGCATCGCGCTGAACCGGACGATATCAGATCTCTACGCGCGCGAAGAGGGTGCCGCCGGCAGCGCGCTGATCATGGTCGATATCGACAATTTCAGCGATCTCAACGACAGATACGGGACCCAGGCGGGCAACAAGCTTCTGAAGAAGCTCGCCGGCCTCTTCCGCAAATGCGTCAAGAAGAACGATTTCATCGCCCGCACCGAGGCCGACGAATTCGCCCTGCTGTTTTCCCATGTCGGCATGCAGGATGCGATCACGATCGCCGAGCGCCTGCGCACCTCCGTCGAGGACAATCTCGTCTTCGCGACATCCGACAAGGCCGATCCCGGCCGGCTCACCATTTCGATCGGCGTGGCGCTCAGCACTGATGCGGCAACGCCCGGGCAGTTGCAGGCCAATGCCCGTGTGGCGCTTCTCGCCGCGCAGTCGAACCCCCGACAACCGGTGCAGGCTTTCGGCCGCTGAGGCGTACAAGTCTCTTGCGGCAGGCAAAGCACTCTTGCCTTGGCGAGCGCTTTCGGCCAAAACGCCGGCCATGATCACGCTCACCGACATTTCCGCCCGCATTGCAGGCCGCCTGCTTCTCGACAATGCCAGCATTTCGCTGCCTTCGGGCACGAAGGCAGGGCTGGTCGGGCGCAACGGCGCCGGCAAGTCCACGCTGTTTCGCGTCATTACCGGCGATCTCGGCTCGGAGACCGGATCGGTGTCGATCCCGAAGGCCGCACGCATCGGCCAGGTGGCGCAGGAAGCACCGGCGACCGAAGACGCGCTGATCGAGATCGTGCTTGCCGCCGACAAGGAACGCACGGCCCTGGTGACCGAGGCGGAGACGGCGACCGATCCGCACCGCATCGCCGAAATCCAGATGCGTCTCGTCGATATCGACGCGCATTCGGCCGAGGCGCGCGCAGCGAGCATTCTTGCCGGCCTCGGTTTCGACCAGGCGGCGCAGGCCCGCCCCGCCTCCTCCTTCTCCGGCGGCTGGCGCATGCGCGTCGCCCTTGCCGCCGTGCTGTTTTCCGAGCCGGATCTGCTGCTGCTCGACGAGCCGACCAACTATCTCGACCTCGAAGGCACGCTGTGGCTGGAAGATTATGTCCGCCGCTATCCGCACACCGTCATCATCATCAGCCACGATCGCGACCTCCTGAACAATGCGGTCAATGCGATCGTCCATCTCGACCAGAAGAAGCTGACCTTCTATCGCGGCGGCTACGACCAGTTCGAGCGGCAGAAGGCCGAAGCCGACGAGCTGCAGACCAAGGCGAAGGCCAAGAACGACGCGGCCCGCAAACATCTGCAGAGCTTCATCGATCGCTTCAAGGCCAAGGCTTCCAAGGCACGGCAGGCGCAATCGCGCGTCAAGGCGCTCGAGCGCATGGGAACGGTCGCCGCGGTGATCGAGGACCACGTCCAGCCGATCACCTTTCCCGAGCCGGAAAAGCAGCCGGCCTCGCCGATCGTCGCGATCCAGAGCGGCGCCGTCGGCTACGAGCCCGGCAATCCGATCCTGAAGAACCTCAATCTGCGCATCGACAATGACGACCGCATCGCCCTGCTCGGCTCGAACGGCAACGGCAAATCGACCTTTGCCAAATTCATCTCGGGGCGACTTGCACCCGAGAGCGGCGAGGTGAAGCTGGCGCCGAGCCTGAAGATCGGCTTCTTCGCGCAGCACCAACTCGACGACCTCATTCCCGAGCAGTCGCCGGTGGAACATGTGCGCCGGCTGATGCCCGGCGCGCCGGAGGCCAAGGTGCGCGCCCGCGTCGCCCAGATGGGGCTTGCGACCGAGAAGATGGCGACGGCCGCCAAGGATCTTTCCGGCGGCGAAAAAGCCCGGTTGCTGATGGGGCTTGCCGCCTTCCATGCGCCGAACCTGCTGATCCTCGACGAGCCGACCAACCACCTCGACATCGACAGCCGCCGCGCGCTGATCGAGGCGCTGAACGATTACGAAGGCGCCGTCATCCTGATCTCGCATGATCGCCATCTGATCGAGGCGACGGTCGACCGGCTGTGGCTGGTCAATGGCGGTACGGTGACGACCTTCGAAGGCGATATGGACGAGTATCGCGACCTGATCGTCACATCCGGTAAAAAAAAAGAAGAAAAGCCGCAGCTAACTGAAGAGGCGACGTCGAAGGCCGACCAGCGCAAGCTCAATGCCGAACGTCGCGCCTCGCTGACCCCACTCAAGAAAAAGATCAACGAAATCGAATCCTTGACGGCGAAACTGGAGAAACAGATTCAGGCGCTTGACGCGGAACTTGCAGATCCCGCCCTTTATGAAAAGACACCGGCCAAGGCCGCCGAGAAGGCAAAACAGCGCGGCGAAGCGGCGGCAAAACTGGCTGCCGCCGAGGAAGACTGGCTGATGCTTTCGGCCGAATACGAAGAAGCGATGGCGGGATAGCCACAGGCCTTAGAACAGGATGTCGTCCGAAAACCGCGCACACTTTTCGGCATCATGCTCTGGCGAAAGCGTGGCGAAGTGCCGCGCATCGGCACAATTCCCGCCTGCATCAACCGATCGTTAACCATAATTCGAAAGGTTGTCTCAACATTCGTTACCGATTTGTTGAGCCCTTTCCATGTACCGTTTTTTCGTTCTGTCCTGCATGGCCCTCATGGCCACTCTTTCTGCCTGCAGCACCACCAGACAATCCGCGCCGGACACATCGATCAAGACCTCCTCGGTGATCGCACCCGAGGAGCGGAAGCTTGCCTATACCGGCGACGCTGCGGCGCCGCGCATGACCGGCTGGCATCATCTGGCCGGGCGGACGCTGGAGGTTTCCTCGCTCGCCGATCTCAAGCTGCAGGACAAGGAAGTGATCCTGAGCTTCGACGACGGCCCGATCCCCGGCCGGACGGACAAGGTACTGGCGATCCTCGACCAGTTCGGTGTCAAGGGCGCCTTCATGATGGTCGGCGAAATGGCCGAGATGCATCCGGCGCTGGCGCGCAAGGTCGCCGAGGACGGCAACACGATCGGCAGTCACACCTATGACCACGCCAATTTGAGTTCGCTGGATTTCGACGCGGCGATGGCCGAGGTGATCAAGGGCGAATTGGCGGTGACCAAGGCGACCGGCACGGATGTCTCCTTCTTCCGCTTCCCCTATCTAGCCGAGAGCCACAGGCTGCGCGCCGCGATCGCCATGCGCGACATGGTGGTCATGGATGTCGACATCGACAGCAAGGACTATTTCAACACGACGCCGGTCTCCGTGACGCAGCGGACGATGGACCTGCTGCACAAGCGCGGCCGCGGCATCATCCTGATGCATGACATCCACAAACGCACGGCGACGATGCTGCCAACCTTGCTTTCGGAACTCGAAACCGAAGGCTACAAGGTCGTGACGCTGAAATTCAAGAAGACGCCGATGCCGAACAACGTCCTTGCCTCGGCCGATTTCGTGACGATCCGCTAAGGCGGGTTGCCAAGTCGGGATTAGCCGCAAGACGGCAGGAATTCGGCCGAGCAAAATCCGTTTTTTGATGCCATTACCGGGCGGGAAGGTTGCCGATCAGCAACCCTCTCGTGCACAAGATTTTTCAACGAACGCGCCTATTTCAGAAAATAAAATCTACAAAATCCATCACAATGATGATTTTCTCTGAGACAGAACGTTCCTTCTCTCTCATCGGTTCCCTATGCCTTTCAAAGCCGTCCAGTTGCCGATTCGCGCAGGAAAGCGATGCGGTCAGCGTCCTTTTCTATCAGCGCGGAGAAGCATGGCCAATATTGCGCGGGAAGCCGACGTCCATCTCATCACCAGCCTTTCGGCCTCACCTCGAAGTGGCGCACATCCACGCCATAGCAGTCGAGCCAAAGAGCGCTGCAATTGCTCGAGGACCTGAACCGGTCCCTCCACCTTCCCAAGACGGAGCTCAAACATGTCACGCAAATTTCTCCCGAAGGCGCTGCTCGCCATGTCGATTGCCTTGCTGGCGGCAACGCAGGCATCGGCGGATGCCACGCTCGACCGCATCAAAGCCCGCGGCACCCTTACCGTTGGCGTCATCCTCTCGGGGGCGCCCTTCGGCTATATCGATCCGACATCGCAAACGCAGAAGGGATACAATCTCGATATTGCAAAAGCGCTCGCGGACGATCTTGGCGTCAAGCTGGAAACAGTCACCGTCACGCCCCCGAACCGGGTGCAATTTCTCCAGCAGGGCAAGGTCGATATCCTGATTGCGAACATGCAATATACCGAGGACCGCGCCAAAGTTCTTGATTGGGTGGCGACGCCGTATGATCGCAGCGGCGGTGCTGCCGTCGGACGCAAGGACAGCGGCCTGAAGGACTGGGCAGATCTCAAGGGAAAGCCGGTCTGCGTTTCGCAAGGGTCGAACTTCACGCAGCCGCTCATCGAACAATACGGCGCCGAGGTAAAGGGCTTGCCGAGCCAGCCGGAATCGCTGCTGGCGCTGCAGGGCGGCAATTGTGTCGCCGCCGTCCATGTCGGCGCAACCGTCGGCCTTCTGCTGGAGGACCGGCCCGAGGAGTGGAAGGACTACACTATTCTCTTCCCGACCGAACTGCTCCCTTCCGACTCGGTGATCTGGGTGCGAAAAGGCGAAAAGGAGACGGCCGAGGCACTCGATAAGTCGATCCGGCAGCTCCATACGTCAGGAAAGCTCCTGGAATTTGCGAAGGCAAACCGGCTCCGCAATACCGACTATCTCGAACAAGAGCGCAAGACCCTGTCGGCTGGCAAGTAAGACAGGCTACACTGGCGGATCGACATGCAGGACACCAGCATGACCGGCCTGTTCGTCAACCTGACGAACAGGCTTGGCCTTAACTACGAGTTCCTGGCGACGGGGTACGAGGCGCAGATATGGCGTGATGGTTTCATCACCACGCTCTATCTGATTGCCCTCTTGATCCCCGTCAGCCTGATTGCCGGGCTGCTGTTTGCCGCCTGCCTGACATCCGGCAAGCCCTGGCTATCGACGCCGGTCCGCGCTTTCGTGGAAATCACCCGAAACACGCCGACGCTGGTACAGTTGATGTTCAGCTTCCTCGTTCTCAATACATTCGTATCGAACCTGGTCGGCGGGACGCAGAACAATCCGCTCACACCCTTCTTCTGGGTGGTGGCGGTGGTCGGACTGCACATCGCCGCCTTGCATGCCGAGGCGATCCGCGCAGGTATCGAGGCGGTGCCGTCGGCCACGGTGGAAGCGGCGCGCGGCATCGGCTTCAGCGCGCTGCAGATCCTGCGTTACGTCGAAGTTCCCCTGGCAATGAGGGCATCGCTGCCCGCGATCGTCAACAATCTCATCAATCTCGTGAAGTTGACGACGGTGGGCAATGCGATTGCAGTCAGCGAGATTACCTATGCCTCGATCATGGTCTGGACGCAGCGCGACAACGTGGTGTCACTGATGATCGTCATTCTGCTGTTCTTCAGCATCATCAACCTTGCCGTTGCCCGCATCGGCCTGTGGGTGGAGCGCAAGCTCGCCATTCCGGGGTATGGCCTATGACGACTGCGGTACTTTCCGAGCAGCGCAGGAATGGTCGCCTGCTGCGCAATATCGGCTTTACGGCACTCCCGCTTGTTATCGTCCTGTGGTCGCTGACCGACCTGACGCTGGGGCGCGAACTGGTGACGTGGCTTCCCTATCTCGGCTCGGGCTTCATGATGAACGTCATCATCAGCCTGTGCGCGATGACGCTTGGAACGACCGTCGGAGCCGTGTTCGGCATACTGGAACTGGTTCCCTTCAAGCTGGTGCGCTACCCGGTCGTGGCCTATGTGCAAGTCTTCCGCAATGCCCCGCATCTCGTGCTGATCTTCGCGACGACTTACATCTTTCCCTTCGAAATCGTGGTGGCCGGCAACTATCTGCCCTTCCCGGATTGGCTGAAGGCGGTGATCGGCCTTGCCATACCGGCCAGCGCCTATGTGGCCGAGATCACCCGCGGCGCCGTCCTTTCGATCCCGACCACGCAATGGGAAGCGGCAAAGGGGCTCGGTTTTTCGCGCGGCCAGGCCTTGCGCTGGATCATCCTGCCGCAATGCCTGCGGCGCTCGCTGCCGCCATGGATGAACATATTGGCCTCCATTACCATGGGCACGTCGCTCGCCTCGCTGGTTGGCGTGCACGAACTATTGCATGCCGCAACCGATGCCAGCACATCCGTGCGCCGCCTCGATTTCACGATCATCGCCTATATCGTGGTGATGGCCGCCTTCTTCACGCTTTGCTACCCGATCGCCCGCCTGACCCGACGCCTCGAGCGGCGTTTCAAGACGGCCTGAGGATTTGAATGATGAACGCAAAAACCGACGAAACGATCGTGCGACTGGAAGACGTGCACCTGTCCTTCGGCCAGACGGAGGTGCTGAAGGGCATAGACCTCACCGTCAACAAGGGCAATGCGGTTTCCATCATCGGCCCGTCCGGTTCGGGAAAGTCGACGATCCTGCGCTGCATCAACGCATTGGTGGCGCCGCAGCGCGGCCGCATCACGGTCGACGGCACCCGCGTCGATCAACTGGCCAAGGAGAGCGAACGCATCGCGCTGCGCAAGCGTATCGGCATCGTCTTCCAGCAGTACAATCTCTTTCCCCACCTGAGCGTGCTGGACAATATCATGCTGGCCCCGACCCGCATCCTCGGCGTCGAACGGCGCGAAGCGGAAAAACTCGCACGCGAACTGCTCGACAAGGTCAGGCTTTCGGAAAAAGCCGGCGCCTATCCCGGCCAGCTTTCCGGTGGTCAGCAGCAGCGCGTCGCGATCGCCCGGGCGCTGGCGATGAAGCCGGAACTGGTGCTGTTCGACGAAGTCACCTCGGCGCTTGACCCCGAGACGGTGGGCGAAGTGCTGTGGGTGATCCGCGACCTCATCCGCGACGGCATGACTAGCATCCTCGTGACCCACGAAATGCGGTTCGCCGAGGAGATCAGCGACATCGTTGTCTTCACCGAGAACGGCCGCATCGTCGACCAAGGCTCGCCTGAACAGATTTTCCACACCTTCGACAATCCCCGCATCCGCCAATTCGTCGGCGGTCTCGCCGGAGGGCGCGGGCCAGTGCGCGAAGGCATCTAGGATTTTTTCATGACGAGCACATTCGCGCCCCTGACGTCGGCATTCGCCCAGGCGATCATCTCCTCGGATCCATCGAAAGATCCCGTGGCATTGGACGCGGCGCGCAAGGCGATCATCGATTTTCTCGCCTGTGCAATCGCAGGCGCCGGCGACCGCACGACCGGCATTCTGGCAGATACCGTCGGCGCCAATCTGCCGGGCGACGCGATCCTGCTCGGCAGCTCGCGCCGAACCGATCCGCTGGTCGCGGCGCTCGTCAACGGTCATGCCGGCCATGTGCTCGATTATGACGACGTGCATGCAAGCGTGCGCGGCCATCCGACGACCGTGATCATCCCGGCCCTGCTGGCGTTCGCCGCCGAGCGCGAATTTTCCGCAGATGCGCTGATCGCCTCCTATATCGTCGGGCTCGAAGCCATGGCGCGGCTGGGGTTGTCGCTCGGCTCAAATCACTACGAGAACGGTTTCCACGCCACGGCGACGCTCGGGACGATCGGCGCGGCGGCGGCAATCGCCCATCTGAGGCGCGCCTCCATCGACGAGACCGCCGTCGCGCTGGGCCTTGCGGCAACGCAATCGTCCGGGCTGCGGCTGCAATTCGGCACGGACGCCAAACCTTTCCACGCCGGCATGGCGGCGCGATCCGGACTCCTTTCGGCGAGAATGGCAGCTGCGGGTTTCGGCGGCGCTCCCGATTTCCTCGACAATCCGGTCGGCTTCCATTCGGTCTATGCCTTCGGCGCGGAACGCCCGTCCGCCGTGACCGAGAACTGGGGTTCGCCATGGCAGATCGTGGCGCCCGGGCTGACGCTGAAGGCCTATCCCTGCTGCACCGCCAGCCATCCGGTCGCGTCTCTCGGCATCGGCCTCAACCGGGAAGGTCTGGAGGCTGACGCAATCGAGCATATCACCTTCACCTACCCGCCCGGCGCCGATGCCGCCCTGGTGGTGAGCAAGCCCGGCAATGGGATCGAGGCGCGCTTCAGTCCCGAATACGTGTTCGCCGCCGCCCTCATCGACGGGGCTCTGCGGCTCGACCATTTCGACGAGCGGCCTGTATTGCCGCGCCTGATGGACCTTGCCCGGCGCGTCGGCCGCCGCCATGACGAGACTGCGCCGCGCATGTCGAGCGATCCCCGCACCCGCTTCGTGATCGTCGATATCGTGCTTCGCGACGGCAGCGCGATACAGCGCCGCTTCGACGGCCTGCCGGGGCTGAGCGATCCGGCCGAAAAATTTCGCGACGCAACCGCGCGCGATCCCGCCTTCGCGGATGTCCCGTCGCTCGTCCGGACAATGAGCAGCACGGCCGACCTTCGCCAACTGCTGGCGCTGCTCAACCAGGATGCCGCCCAAAATCCAGAATGACGAAGGATATTGTCATGACCCGCAAAAGAGAAATCCACCTGGGCCTGTTTCTGCAAGGGGCCGGTCACCACGTCTCCGGCTGGCGTCATCCTCACGCCGAGGCGGGAAGCGAGAATTTCGACTTGCTGAGACGCGTGTCCCAGATCGCCGAAGCAGCGAAATTCGACATGGTCTTTCTGGCCGACGGATTGACCAGCGGCATCGATGCTCATCCCTCGACGATCGCGCGTTTCGAACCTTTGACGCTGCTTTCAGCACTCGCCGTGGTGACGGACAAGATCGGCCTCGCGGCAACCGCATCCACCACCTATGGCGAGCCCTATCACACCGCCCGCGCCTTCGCTTCAATCGACCACCTGAGCCACGGCCGCGCCGCCTGGAACGTGGTCACGACATCCTATGCCCGCACGGCGAACAATTTCTCCAAAGCGCACCCGGAGCACGATGAGCGTTACGCCGTGGCCGAGGAATTCGTCGACGTCGTGCGCGGGCTCTGGGACAGCTGGGACGACGACGCCTTCGTCAAGGACAAGCAGAGCGGCGTTTATGCCGATCCGGCCAAGCTGCATGTGCTCGATCACAAGGGCAAGTATTTCTCGGTCAAGGGGCCGCTGAACATTCCGCGCGCACCGCAGGGCCATCCGATCCTGATCCAGGCCGGCTCATCCGGCCCCGGCCAGGATCTTGCCGCCCGCACCGCCGACGTGGTGTTCACCGCCCAGCAGAGCCTTGAAGAGGCGCAGGCCTTCTACAAGAGCGTCAAGGAGCGCGTCGCGCGCTTCGGACGTCAGCCGGACGAGGTCGCCATCATGCCGGGCTTCCTGCCGGTGATCGGCCGCACCGCCCAAGAAGCCGCGGACAAGCTTGCAGAACTCGACAAGTGGACTGACATCAAAAGCGCCATGCCGCTTCTGGAAGAGCGCATCGGCCACAGCCTTGCCGATTACGATGTCGACGGCCCTCTGCCGGACCTCCCGATCTCCGACCAGTTGCGCAGCCGCGCCGAATTGCTGACCGCGCTTGCAAGGCGCGAGAACCTGACCATCCGCCAGTTGGCGCTGCGCGTTGCCGCCGGCCGCGGCCACCATATCGTGCTTGGCACGCCGGTCGAGATCGCCGACCGGATGCAGCAATGGTTTGAAAGCCGCGCCGCCGACGGCTTCAACGTCATGCCGCCGTTTTTTCCCGAAGGGCTCGAAGACTTCACGCAGATGGTCGTGCCGATCCTGCAGGAACGCGGCCTGTTCCGCACCCAATATGATGGCTCGACACTGCGCGAGCATCTCGGCCTTGCGCGGCCGGCACTAATTTCGCCCTAACTCTGCGAAATATTGGCTAAACATACGACGTCAATGGAATCAGGCAGGTCGGACATGAACCTTCATCTCGAAACGGACGACGATCCGCGTACCCGCCAGTTCATCGACGAGCATAACGGGCTTTCCGACAAGGCGCTGAGAACACCGGAATTCGCGAGGGATCGCGACGCGATAAAAGCATTGATCGAACGGCAGGACAGGCTGATCGTCCCGATGCGCCGAGGCGGGTGGCTGTTCGATTTCCGGCAGAGCAAGGACAATCCGCTCGGCGTCTGGCTCCGCCTGCCCGCGGATCAGAGGCCTTTGCCCGATGCCGGCTGGGAACCGGTCTTCGATCTCGATGCCTTCTGCGTCAGCGAAGGCAAGCGCTGGAACTGGCGCGGCGCCGTCACCTGCCCATGGGAGCCGACACGGGTATTGCTCACACTTTCGGACGGTGGCTCCGATCTTCTCCGGCTGCTCGAATTCGACGCCGAGAGCAAAGAGATCGTCGAGGGCGGCTTCGATACGCCGGCCGCGCGATCGCATGCCAATTGGCTGAGCCCTGACGAAATCTGCTATTTCGGTTCCATCGACCGATTTTCGGCGACCCGTTCGGGATGGCCGCGGGTCGGGCGGCGACTGAAGCGCGGGCAGCGACCGGAAGAGGCCGCCGTCATGGTCGAAGCCGCCGACGAGGATGTCTACGGCTTCAATCTCGTCATCGACCCGGCCCTGTCGGGCGCTTCGGCCGATGCCGGATTGATCGACATTTTCGTCGCCGCCCATGAGATCGGCGTCGCCAGCGCGTTCCTGATCGCCAATGACGGCACGCAGCGGCGCATCGATCTGCCTCAGGAGGCCGATTTCCAGTTCAATCACGATCATTGCCTTTGGCGGGCAAAGACCGATGAGCGCGTTGCGTCCGGCAGCCTCGTGCTGCAACGCTTCAACCCCAACTCGGAGACGGCTCTGCTCGGGCCGGAGCGGATTCTGTTTCAGCCTGCCGAGGGCCAGTCCATCTCGCAAATGATGCTGATGCGGGAGTGGTGCGTCTTCATCATCTCCGATCGGCTGCGTCCGCGTCTCATGGTGCTGGACCTGACAAGGCCCGATGCCGAACAGCGCGAAATCGCGCTGCCGGCGGACATGCAGACGGCCCATTTCAGGCCGCTGCATGCCGATCTGCATCTTGGCGACGATACGCTCTGCATCGTCGGCCAAGGCTTCCTGCAGCCTCCGGCCTGTTATCGCCTCGATTTGTCGGATCGCAGCAGAGAGGCCGAACCGATTTTCGTCGCCGCGGCGCCAAGCTATTTCGATGCGACCGATATGTCATCCGAACTGCTGGAGACTGTTTCCGAGGACGGGACGAAGGTTGCCTATCGGCTGATCCTGCCGAAGCAGTGGATCAAGGGGGCGCTGCCGGTGCTGCTTTACGGCTATGGCGGCTTCGATGTTTCGCTGTCGCCGAACTATTCCGGCGTGACGGGACGCTGGCTGGAGCAAGGCGGCGCCTATGTGCAGGCCTATATCCGCGGCGGCGGCGAATTCGGACCCGACTGGTATCGCAGCGCCAAGCGGCAGGGGCGAGACCGGGCCTTTGCCGATTTCGTCGCCATTGCCCGCGATCTCGTCGCCCGCGGCTACACCGTGCCGTCGCGGATCGCCTGCCAGGGCGGCAGCAATGGCGGTCTGCTGACCGGCGTGATGCTGACGCGCTACCCGGAGGATTTCGGCGCCGTCTGGTGCCAGGTGCCGGTCCTCGACATGACACGCTTCCACCTGTTCAGCGCAGGACAAGCCTGGATGGACGAATACGGCGATCCGGAGACGCCGGCGGACCGGGATTTCATGCTCGGTTATTCGCCGCTGCACAATGTCGGGCCGGCGACCGAGGTCAGCTATCCGCCGATCTATATCGAAAGCTCCGCCAATGACGACCGCGTGCATCCCTCACATGCGCGCCGCTTTGCCGCGCGGCTGGAGGAAGCGGGACACCGTCCGCTCTTCCATGAATTCGGCTCCGGCGGGCATGGTGGCGACGGCAATTCCAAAGAGCGCGCCGCCCGCGCGGCGATGGGTTACAGCTTCCTTCGCCAAACCATCATGCGCTAAAGCTCTTTGTTTTATACATGTCGTTATCCCGGAACCGCTGCACACTTCCGGGCGACATGTATTAGGATACAACAGAATTGGAGGAGGAGAGCTTGTCGGCGCGCCTCTTTCTGCTACAAACAGGCTCAATAAATCATACTTTTTAACAGGCTCGAGCGAAACACCATGTCCCCTATCAACCTCGCCATCGTCGGCGTCGGCAAGATCGTCCGCGACCAGCATCTTCCCTCCATCGCCAAGAACCCGGATTTTAAGCTCGTCGCCACGGCGAGCCGCCACGGCACGGTCGAAGGCGTCACGAGCTACACCACGATCGAGGCGATGCTCGACGCCGAGCCGTCGATCGATGCGGTTTCGCTCTGCATGCCGCCGCAATATCGCTATGAGGCAGCCTACAAAGCACTCGTCGCCGGCAAGCATGTCTTCCTGGAAAAGCCGCCCGGCGCCACGCTGAGCGAAGTGGCCGATCTCGAGGCGCTTGCGAGCAAGCAGGGCGCGTCGCTCTTTGCCAGCTGGCATTCCCGCTATGCGCCGGGCGTCGAGGCCGCGAAGGCGTTTCTTGCCTCGACGACGATTGAAAGCGTGCATGTGATCTGGAAGGAGGATGTCCGCCACTGGCATCCGAACCAGGATTGGATCTGGCAGGCCGGCGGCCTCGGCGTCTTCGATCCCGGCATCAATGCGCTGTCGATCGTCACCCATATCCTGCCGCGGCCGATCTTCATCACCGAGGCCGTTCTCGAGTTTCCCGAGAATCGCGATGCGCCGATCGCGGCCGACATCCACTTCCGCAATGCCGACGGCCTGCCGGTTCATGCCGAATTCGACTGGCGCCAGACCGGCAAGCAGAGCTGGGACATCGTCGCGGAGACGGCCGCCGGCCAGATGGTGCTTTCCGAGGGCGGCGCCAAGCTTTCCATCAACGGTGCGCTGACATTCGCCGAACCGGAGCAGGAATATCCTTCGCTCTACCGTCGCTTCGCCGAAATCGTCAAAGCCGGCAGATCGGATGTCGACCTCGCGCCGCTGCGCCACGTCGCCGACGCCTTCATGCTCGGCAAGCGGAAGTTCGTCGACGCCTTCCACGACTGAGGGTCGCAATAACGTCATAGAAACCGGCAAGATTTGCCGGCCTATGTGCAATAGTGTTCGGGGGCAGCCGCTCATGAGCAACAAAATCCGCCGCAAGGGCCGATTTTTCCGCGTGTTGAAGATTGGCATCCTTGTGGTGCCGCTTCTCGGCCTTGCAGCCTGTTCGGGCGAACAGGTCGTCATGCCTCCTGATGCACCGGGCGTTTCCCGATCCGAGGAATATTCCTTCGGATCTGCGACCCAGGCCCAGGATTGGCAGGCCACCAAAAAGGTACTGGACCAACTGGAAGGGCGGTTCGGAGAGAAATCCGTGCGTGTCCTGGCGCGCAATCTCGCCAGCACCACCAGCCCGCAAAGCATCAAGGCCTATTATGCCGAACGCCTTGTCCATCAAGCCGGCTGGGCGGAAATGCCGGTCAGCACTTTTGCCGACAGCGCATGGGCATTCGCTTTTGTCAGTCCGAGCGGCAAGCGGGTTTTGGCAGTGGAGGCGCTCAATCCGTCGGAAGATGCGGGAGGGATCGTCCCCCTCAACATCCTGACGAACCTCGACGAGGACAAAGGGTCGAAAGGATAACGGCTTCCGACGGCCGCTGAGAACGACGTCGGAAGACTTCATACAGCAATTCAAGATCTTACAGCGTCAGGCCTTCTTCTCCCACCGCCCCTCCGGCGTCTGCTGCCAATAGGTGAGGTTATGCCCCTCGCCTTTCAGCTTCTTCCATTGCGCACGGGCGGCTTCCAGTTGCTCCTGGTCATGACCGTCGAACATGAAGACGATGCGCTCATAGGCATCGGCCGGCGGCGGCTCGGCGCCGTCGACGATGAAACGCACGGTCGCCGCATTGGCATTGTCTGACGTCACCGTCAAAAGCACAGGCTGGCTTTCGGCGAAATCGGCCTCGTCGGTGCCGTGCGGCAGGAAGCTCTCCTCGCGGAACGTCCAAAGATGCTGATCGAGAGCATCGCGCCGCGCCGGCTCACGCGTCTGGACGGCAACGCGCCAGCCGCGCTCGACGCTTTTGTCGATGAGCGGCGGAAGCGCGTCCTCCAGCCGGCTTTCGGTCAGATGATAGAAGAGAACGTCCGTCATCAGGATTCATAATGGGCGCGGACGAGCTCATCGAGCAGGCGCACACCGAAACCGGAACCCCAGGACTGGTTGATCTCGTCCTGCGGCGAGCCCATCGCCGTGCCGGCAATGTCGAGATGCGCCCAGGGCGTGTCCTGCACGAAGCGCTTGAGGAAATGCGCCGCCGTGATCGAGCCCGCCTGCCGGCCGCCGGTATTCTTCATGTCGGCGAACTTGCTGTCGATCAGCTTGTCGTAGTCCCGGCCGAGCGGCATGCGCCAGAGCTTCTCATTGCTCGAAAGGCCCGCTGCCGTCAGCTGGGCGGAAAGCTGGTCGTCATTGGAGAACAGCCCGGCATGCACGTTGCCGAGCGCCACGACGATCGCGCCGGTCAGCGTGGCGAGATTGATCATGAACTGCGGCTTGAAACGATCGTTGCAGTACCAGAGCGCATCGCAGAGCACGAGGCGGCCCTCGGCATCGGTGTTGATCACCTCGATCGTCTGGCCGGACATCGAGGTGACGATGTCGCCCGGACGCTGGGCGTTGCCGTCGGGCATGTTCTCGACCAGGCCGATGATACCGACGGCGTTGACGGCGGCCTTGCGCGAGGCGAGCACATGCATGAGGCCGGTGACGGCTGCCGCCCCGCCCATATCACCCTTCATGTCCTCCATGCCGGCGGCCGGCTTGATCGAAATGCCGCCGGTATCGAAGACCACGCCTTTGCCGACGAAGGCGACGGGACGATCCTTGGCCTTGCCGCCCTTCCACTGCATGACCGCCAGGCGCGGCGGGCGCACGGAGCCCTGGGCGACGCCGAGAAGGGCGCCCATGCCGAGACGGCGCATCTCCTTCTCGGTCAGGATTTCCACTTCGACGCCGAGCTTTTCCAGCTCTCTCGTCTTGGCGGCGAACTCGACGGGCCCGAGCACATTCGGCGGTTCGTTGACGAGGTCACGGGCCAGATTGACGCCGCCGGCAACCGCTTCGGAATCGGAAAACGCCTTCTTGGCACCAGCCGCATCGGCGGTGACGATCGTCACCTTGACAGATTTCGCCGGCTTCTCCTCCTCGTCGCCCTTCTTCGTCTTGTAGGTATCGAAGCTATAGGCGCGCAACAGCATGCCGAGCGCGAAGTCGGCGGCGGCCCGCGCGCTCGTCTCGAGCCCAGGCACGTCGATGAAGACAGCGGCCTTGTCGGTATTCTTGATTCTCGATGCCGCGGCACCGCCGGCCTTCAGCCAGTCATGGGCGGTGAGTTCGGCGGCCTTGCCAAGCCCGATGACGACGATCCGCTCGACGGCCGCGCCTTCGGGGGCGACGATATCGAGAGCGCTCATGGATTTCGCGGAGAATCGGGCGATCCTGGCAGCCTTGACGATCACGCCTGCCGGGTCGACCGTTTCGGCGCCGGCAGCGCTGTCGGCCTCCACGGTCTTCAACAGGATCGACAGGCCGCCATTGAGCTTTGCCGACTTTGCGAATGAAATTTCCAACTTTGCTGACATGTCTTCTCCGCTGGGATTCTTTGAAATCCGTCCCTGGCGGATAATTTCGCGTTTGGCGGGTCTGTCAATGGCTTGCGACAATTGTTATGGTCGCCCGCGGCCATCACGGCCCTCATGTTTTCGTCAGTTTCGTAGATATTCGCGTTGACAGTTTTTTCGAAAAATCGATGGCGGGGGCTCGCAATCCGCCTGCCGAAAACGACTTTCGGCGCATTCATGCTGCTGTTCTGGACGTGGTGGGCGCTGCTTGCCGTCTTCCGCGCATTCCCCGGAATAGACATCTATTTTTCCCAGCTTTTTTTCGTGGCCACAGATTGCGGTGCGACTGCCGCCGCCGGGAGCATCTGCGGCGGCTTTCCCTATCGCGACGTCGCGACCTTCGATCTGCTACGCACCATCTTTTTCCGCCTACCCTATGTCGTCGCGATCGTGATGGTGTGGAAAATCATCGAATGCTACCAGCAGCATGGCGCGACCTTCAACGCAGATCGGGCCCGCAAGCTCAAGGTCGCACTCGGAACGCTGCTGATCGGACCGGTGCTGCTCGTCAATGTCGTGCTGAAAGAACATTGGGGCCGGCCGCGGCCGATACAGACGGATATTTTCGGCGGTGCGCTGCATTTCGCCGAGGCGGGTTCGCTTGCCGGAAAATGCGTTTCGAATTGCTCGTTCATATCAGGCGAGGCAGCAAGCGCCGGCTGGCTCTTCTGCCTTCTGATCTTCGTTCCGAAATCCCTGCGTTACGCGCTGGTGCCGCCGGTGGCGGCGATCTCCATCCTCACGCCGGCGATGCGGCTATCCTTCGGCGCGCACTACCTCTCCGACGTCGTTCTTGGATGGCTTTCCTCGCTGGTCGTCTTCGCCGCACTGCTGGCGTTAACTGAGTCGCAACAGCATCAAAAAAATTCTGAAATTTGAATGAATTTTTGACACCAGCTTGTCGCAAAAGCGCGACAAAGAGCGTAGAGGGATTCTCCTGCAAAGCCGTTTGGGCGTGCAGGTGCTTTCAAGGGCAGGCATGAAACTACTCGAGACATACATATTGCGGCGCGTCGGCCAGATGTTTCTCGTGGCGCTCCTGCCCGTTCTGGCGATCATTTGGACGACACAGGTTCTGCAGCGCATCAACCTGGTCACCGACAGCGGCCAGTCGATCGGCTCGTTCGCCAAGCTCGCGACGATGATTCTGCCGTCGATCATTCCCGTCGTGCTGCCCTTCGCACTCGTCATCGCGGTCACCCAGACGCTGACGACGATGAACAACGATTCCGAGCTCACCGTCATCGACGCGGCCGGGGCGCGGCGCAGTGTGCTGATCCGCCCGATCCTGCTGCTTGCCGCCGTCATCAGCGTCTTTTCCTTCTTCGTCGACAACGTCGTCGAGCCGCGTGCAAAGACCGTCGTGCGCCAGATGATCGCCGAGACCTATGCCGACCTGCTGTCTTCGGTGATCGAAGAAAAGACCTTCCGCAAGCTTGATGAAGGTCTTTATGTGCAGATCTCGAAGCGGATGGCGGGCCGCATGCTGAAGGGCCTGTTCGTCGCCGACGAGCGCGATCCGGCCTACGAACTGATCTATTATGCGAAGGAAGGCGCCGTCGACGATACGGGCACGACGCTGATCATGCATGAGGGCGAAGTGCACCGCAAAACGCCCGATGGCAATGTCTCGGTGATCAACTTCGATTCCTATTCCTTCGACCTCTCCGACATGACCGAGAATCGCGGCCAGGCGACGCTGCGTGCCAGCGACCGTGACCTGTGGTTCCTGTTCAACCCGGATCCGGCCGACAAGGACTATACGATCCGGCCGCAGAGCTACCGCGCCGAACTGCACCGCCGGCTGACGGACTGGATCCTGCCGGTCGTCTTTGCCCTGTTTTCGCTGGCGATCGCCGGCGACGCGCGCTCGCACCGCGAAGCGCGGCTGCATCCGATGGTGAGCGCGCTTGCCTATGCCTTCGCGATGCGATGGGCGGCCTTCTACGCGGCCAATCAGATCGACACCGACCCTGAATATATTGCCGTCCTCTACGCCATCCCGATCGTCAGCAGCATCATCTCGATCGTCTTCCTCGGCCTGCACAAACGACTGGTCATGCCGTCGTTCGTTCGGGACCGGATGTCGTCCTTCTGGAGACGAACGCAGGAAAGACTGCTTGCCGCCACCGGCAGGACCGGCGGGGGCACTGCCCAATGATGTTCGGGACATTGTCGCGTTATTTCTTTCGCCGCTACCTGGCGACGACGGGCTGGTTCCTGATCGGCGTCTCGGCGATTTCTTTCCTGCTCGATTTCAGCGAGACGGCGGGCCGCATGTCCGGCCTGCCCGGCTACACGATCAGCGGCGGCATCCTGATGACCGCCGTGCGCCTGCCGCTCATCCTGCAGCAGACCGTGCCGTTCATCGCGCTGTTCGTCGGCATGACGGTGCTGATCGGGCTCAACCGCAAATATGAGCTGGTCGTCACGCGCGCAGCCGGCATTTCGGTCTGGCAGTTCATGTTCCCCTTCATCGCCGGCTCGCTGGCGCTCGGCCTGCTGACGATGACGGCGCTCAATCCGCTCGCGGCCTGGGGACAGCGCCAGGCGCTGCTGGTCGAATCCGACTGGCGCGGCGAGAACGCGGTCCTGCGCAAGGCGCCGCAGATTCCGTGGCTGCGCCAGATCAGTGGCCGAGACGATGTCATCATCGGCGCTCAGACGGTTCAGGAGAACGGAACCAAGCTGATCGACGCCGTGCTGATCCATTTCGATTCAGGTGGTCAGGTCATTCTGAGACAGGATGCCGCCACGGCAAAATTGGAAGATGGTTACTGGCAACTTAACAACGTCGTCGAGCGTAAGCCTGGCGAAATCCCCCTGCGTAAAGCTTCGGTTCAACTTCGCACCAATCTGAAACAGGATTTCGTCCAGGAGCGGCTGACAGCGCCGGAAACAATTGGTTTCTTTGACCTTTCCAACCGGATTGCGGCTGCCAAATCCTTCGGTATTTCAACCAAGGCGTTGGAGACGCAATTCAACTCCCTGTTGTCCCAGCCATTGCTGCTGGTGGCCATGACTCTCATTGCTGCAACAGTGTCCCTAAAATTTAGCCGGTTCAACCAATCCCGCTCCGTGATTCTGGGTGGCATCCTCTCGGGCTTCATGCTTTATGTCATCACCGTGCTTGTAAAGGCATTCGGAAGCAGTGGAGTCGTGCCTCCCTTCGTGGCGACGTGGATACCGGTGGTCGTCGCGCTGGCCTTGGGTGCGACTATTCTGCTTCATCAGGAGGACGGCTAGTGGCGGCAGGCGACCGCAAGTATTTTAGTAAACAGCTGGTTGCCCTGCTTGTCGGCGCGACTGTATCTTCCTATTTCGGCAGTGCCCCGGCCTCTTACGGCCAGGCCAGCGCGCCCGAACAAACGATAAAGAATAAGATTCCTGAAGGGGCGAAGCTTCTGCTTTCGGCCAACGAACTCCTCTACAATCGCGACGCCCAGTTGGTGTCGGCGGTCGGCGGCGTTCAGATCAATTATGGCGGCTACAAAATGGTCGCACAGAAGGTCGAGTACAATCAGAAGACCGGCCGGATGATGGCGCTCGGCAATGTCGAGCTGGTCAGCCCCGACGGCAACCGCATCTATGCAGACAACCTTGACGTGACCGACAATTTCGCGGACGGGTTCCTGAACGAACTGCGCATCGAAACGGCTGACAATACGCGTATCGTCGCCGAGAGCGGCGAGCGTGTCGGCGGCACGCAGATGATTCTGAACAAGGGTGTCTACACGGCCTGCCTTCCCTGCGCCGAAGATCCGAAACGCGCGCCCTTCTGGCAGGTCAAGGCCAAGCGCGTGATCCAGAACGGCGTGACGCACACGATCCGCCTGGAGCGCGCGCGCTTCGAACTGCTCGGTTATCCGATCGCCTTCGTGCCGGTCATGGAAGTTCCCGACAATACGGTGAAGCGCAAGTCCGGCTTTCTCTTCCCGACGATGAGCCTGTCGCAGAATCTCGGCTTCGGGCTTTCCGTTCCCTATTATTACGTGATCTCGCCGAGCATGGACGCGACGGTCACCGCCACCGGCTACACGGCCCAGGGCTTCCTCGTCGAAGGCGAATTCCGCCAGCGCTTCGAAAATGGCACGCATATCCTGCGCGTCGCCGGCATCGACCAGGCAAAGCCGGACAATTTCAGCTCCGGCACCAGCGATGCCGAAGCCGGCCAGCGTGGCATGGTGGCGTCGAAGGCCGAATTCCGCATCAATCCGCGCTGGACGTTCGGCTGGGACGTCATGATGCAGAGCGACAACAATTTTTCACGCACCTACAAGCTGCGCGGTCTGAGCAGCACGGATCGGACCAACCAGATCTACCTGACGGGGCTTGGAAAACGCAATTATTTCGATATGCGGGCGTTCTATTTCGACGTCCAGGATGCCGACCGGACGAACACGGCCGAGAAAAAGCAGGCGATCGTCTATCCCGCGATGGACTATCACTATGTGGCGCCGCAGCCGCTTGCCGGCGGCGAGCTTTCGGCCGATGTCAACCTGACGAATATTTCGCGCACCCATGACGACTTCTATACCGTCGACGGCTTCGACCGCTTCCGCGGCCTGAAGGGCCAGACCTCGCGGCTGACTGCCGAGCTGCAGTGGAAACGCACCTACGTCACGCCGACCGGCCTGGTGATCACGCCGCTGCTGGCTGCGCGCGGCGACGCCTTCGCGCTGAACATGGACGATCCCACGGGCTACACCGGCAACTATGTCGACGGCAATTCCGCCACCCGTTCGATGTTCACGGCCGGGCTGGAGATGCGTTATCCGATCCTGATGACGACGGATAACAGCACGCATATTCTCGAGCCGATCGCACAGATCTATGCCCGCCCCGACGAGCAGCTGGCAGGCCGCCTGCCGAACGAGGATGCGCAAAGCTTCGTCTTCGACGCCACCTCACTGTTCGACCGCGACAAATTCTCGGGCTATGACCGCGTCGAAGGCGGGACCCGCGCCAATGTCGGCGTCCAGTACACCGGTACGTTCGACAGCGGCTACAAGCTGCACGGCATTTTTGGCCAGTCCTACCAGATCGCCGGTCAGAATTCGTTTGCGACCGATGATCTCGTCAATGTCGGCGCGGATTCCGGCCTTGAAACCACGCGTTCCGACTATGTCGGCCTCGGCGGCGTCGAGACACCGTTCGGCCTTTCAGTGACCGCCTCCTACCGCCTCGACGAGAAGGATTTCGATTTCCGCCGCGGCGACCTGACGACGGCTTACCAGAACGACACCTTCTCGACGCAGGTGACCTTCACCCATCTCAGCGCCCAGCCGGAATATGGCTTCGACGAAGACAATGACGAGATCCAGACCAGCAGCAGAATCAAGTTCAAGGATTACTGGGCGATTTTCGGCGGCATCGCCTGGGATCTGAATAATGATGTGATCAGCCGCCGGACGCTTGGTCTCTCCTATGACGACGAGTGCACGATCTTCACGATCGCCTACACCGACAGCAGGGATTCCGACGACGAGACGGCAAGCGACTGGACGATCGGCGCACGGCTGACCTTCCGCACGCTCGGCGACATCAAGATCGGCACCGACAGCCTGGAGTGACGGCAGGCGGGCGCAAACATCGCCTGAAGCCATTCTTTCGCCGTAAGCCTGTGCAGGACATTGCCGCCAGTCGATATCTGAGGCATAGGGGTTTCGCGCCGTGACGGGAGCGATTTCTGCATGTCTCGCACTGTGGTAAGGACGCCGCGAACACGTCTCGCGGCGCTATTGGGAGGTCAACAGATGATTGACGCGAAAAAAGCCATAACCACGTTCCTCGCCGGGGCGGCGCTTGCATTGCTGACAAGCCTCGCCGGTCCCGCGCTTGCGGCAAGCGAAGTCAAGGCCGTGGTCAACGGCACCGCCATCACCAGCGGCGATGTCGCCAAGCGCCAGGCCTTCCTGCGCCTGCAGCACACGAAGGCCGATGCGAAGACTGCGCAGGAGCAATTGGTCGACGAGACGCTCAAGCGGCAGGAGGTCTCCCGCGTCCATATGTCGGTTTCGCAGCAGGACGTCGATGCGTCTTTCGCGCGCTTTTCGAGCGGCAACAAGCTTTCCGTCGAGCAAATGTCGCAGATCCTCGATCGCGCCGGCGTCGGCGTCGATCATTTCAAGGCTTTCATCGCCGTACAGATGAGCTGGCCGCGCGTCGTCAACGCGCGCTACGGCTCGACCTCGCGGCTGTCGAACTATGATCTCGTCTCGCGCATGATGCAGAACAACAAACAGAAGCCGGTGACGACGGAATATATGCTGCAGCAGATCATCTTCGTCATTCCGCAAGCCAAGCGCAGCGCCATCACCGGCAAGCGTAAGGGCGAGGCCGAGGCGTCGCGCTCGAAATTTCCGGGCTGTGATCAGGCAAAGGTCTTTGCCGCGACGATGCGCGACGTGTCTGTGCGCGATCTCGGCCGCATGCTCGCCCCCGAGATCCCGCCGGATTGGAAACCGCTGGTCGAGCAGGCCAAGGGCAATACGACGGGCACCCGCGTCACCGACAAGGGCGTCGAATATCTGGCGATCTGCAGCCAGCGCCAGGTCTCCGACGACCAGGCCGCCGAAATGGTCTTCCGCCAGGAGGATCTCGACAAGTCCAAGGCCGGTAAAAAAGATGCCGGCCCGGAAAATGAAAACAGCAAGAAATACCTGGATGAACTGCGCAAAAAGGCGCAGATCGCCTACCGCTGACCGACGATGGCGACACCGTTTTCGCGACCGCTTGCGCTGAGCCAGGGCGACCCCGCCGGCATCGGGCCGGATATTACGCTGATGGCGTGGCTGCGGCGGCGCGAACTCGGGCTGCCGCCTTTCTTCCTGATCGGCGATCCTGATGTTCTGGCGCTGAGAGCCCGCCAGCTCAATCTGGCGGTTTCGATCCGCGAGACGGACACGGCCAGCGAGGCTGCCGGCCTATTTGCCGACGCGCTGCCGGTCATGACCGTCCCGGCCGGCATCGAAGTGGTGGCCGGCGAGCCGCATGCGGCTACGGCGAAGGGCACGATCGCATCGATCGAGAAAGCCGTGTCGCTCGTCATCAGCGGCGAGGCGGTCGCGGTCGTGACCAACCCGATCGCCAAGGCCGTGCTCTACGAGGCGGGTTTCCGGTTTCCCGGCCATACCGAATTTCTCGCCGATCTCGCCGCCAGGGCGACGGGCCGGCCGGTGACGCCTGTCATGATGCTGTCCGGTCCGAAACTGCGGGCCATTCCCGTCACTATCCACATTCCAGTCCGGGACGTGCCGCAGGCGCTGACCGGCGAACTGATTGTGGAAACCTGCCGGGTCGCCCATGAAGACCTCAGGCACCGCTTCGGCATCGAGGCGCCGCGGCTCGCCGTTGCCGGCCTCAACCCGCATGCGGGCGAAGGCGGGACGATGGGCCGGGAGGACGAGGACATTATCCGTCCGGCGATCGAGCGCCTGCGCGACGAGGGCATCGATGCGATCGGCCCCCTGCCCGCCGATACGATGTTCCATGACGAGGCGCGGGCGCGTTACGACGTCGCCGTCTGCATGTATCACGATCAGGCGCTGATCCCGGCCAAGGCACTCGGTTTCGACGACAGCGTCAACGTGACGCTCGGGCTTCCCTTCGTGCGCACCTCGCCGGATCACGGCACCGCTTTCGGCATCGCCGGCAAGGGACTGGCGCGCGAGCAGAGCCTCATTGCCGCGCTGAAGCTCGCCGCCCAGCTTGGCCGCAGCGCCGAAAGCCGCCGCTGATGGCTGCACTCGACGGTCTGCCACCGCTTCGTGACGTCATCCAACGCCACGGCCTCGATGCGCGCAAGGCGCTCGGGCAGAACTTCCTGCTCGATCTCAACCTCACCCAGAAGATCGCCCGCACGGCGGGGACGCTCGACGAGGCAACCGTCATCGAGGTCGGCCCCGGCCCCGGCGGGTTGACCCGCGCGATCCTGGCGCTCGGCGCCAGGAAGGTTATCGCCATCGAGCGGGATACACGCTGCCTGCCGGCGCTCGCCGAGATCGCCGATCATTATCCCGGCCGGCTCGAGGTGATCGAAGGCGACGCGCTGAAGACGGATTTCGAGACATTGGCGCCGGAAGGCCCGATCAAGATCATCGCCAACCTGCCCTACAACGTCGGCACGCAGCTTTTGGTCAATTGGCTGCTGCCGAAAGCCTGGCCGCCGTTCTGGCAGTCGCTGACGCTGATGTTTCAGAAGGAAGTCGGCGAGCGAATCGTCGCTGGCGAAGACGATGATCACTACGGCCGTCTCGGCGTGCTCTGCGGCTGGCGGACAGAGGCCCGCATGGCTTTCGACGTGCCGCCGCAAGCCTTCACACCGCCGCCGAAGGTGACGTCGACGGTCGTGCATCTCACACCCCGCGAAAATCCCATCCCCTGCGCTGTCGCCGATCTGGAAAAGGTGACGCAGGCCGCCTTCGGGCAGCGCCGCAAGATGCTGCGCCAAAGCCTGAAACCGCTCGGCGGTGAGCGCCTGCTCATCAAGGCCGGGATCGATCCGGCGCGGCGAGCCGAGACCCTTTCCGTCGAAGAGTTCTGCCTGTTGGCGAACAGCCTTCAAAGCTCGGCGAAAAGCCAGCCGTTCTAGAGCATTTCCGTTTTTCTTCGAATCACGAAAATGCTCTATCTCTTTGTTTTCACGCAATTCCGGACGCAAAACCGCTGTGCACTTTTGCTGGAATTGCTCTAAAGCGACGGCGTTTCTTCCAGCAGTCCGCGGACGAAGTCGAACATGCCATGGCGGCGGTCGCGGCGCAGGCGTTCGGCCTTGACGATCGACTGAACGGCGTCGAAGGCGGTGTCGAGGTCGTCGTTTACGATGACATAGTCATATTCGCGCCAGTGGGCGATCTCGGCGCGGCTGTTGGCGAGGCGCGTCTGGATGACCTCTTCGGAATCCTCGGCGCGGCGATGCAGCCGCGACTGCAGTTCGGTCATGGTCGGCGGCAGCACAAAGATCGAGACGACGTCGGCCGACATTTTCTCCTGCAATTGCTGGGCGCCCTGCCAGTCGATATCGAAGAGCATGTCGCGGCCTTCGGCCATGGCCTGCTCCACCGGCTCGCGCGGCGTGCCATAGAAATTGCCGTGCACCTCGGCCCATTCGAGTAGCGCATCGCTGTCACGCAGCCGCTCGAACTCACGCACGCTCTTGAAGTGGTAATGCACGCCCTCAACCTCGCTCGGGCGGCGCGGGCGCGTGGTAACGCTGACGGAAAGGCCGATATTCTTGTCGATCCCCAGCAGCGTGCGCGCGATGGTGGACTTGCCGGCGCCCGACGGCGACGAAATGACAAGCATCAGACCGCGGCGGGCGATCTGCACGGGCGAAGTTTTCGCCGGTTTCATGTCTTACTCCAAATTCTGGACCTGCTCGCGGAACTGGTCGATCACGACTTTCAGCTCGATGCCGGCAGCGGTGACCGCCGAGGCATTCGACTTCGAGCAGATGGTATTCGATTCGCGGTTAAATTCCTGTGCAAGGAAGTCCAACCGGCGCCCTGCAGGGCCACCTTTCACCAGAAGATCGCGCGCGGCGGCGATATGGGCCTTCAGACGATCGATTTCCTCGCGCAGATCGGCCTTGGTCGCCAGCAGCGCGGCTTCGGCATGCAGCCTGTCGCGGTCGAGCGCGGCCATGCCGTCCATCAGCAAGGCGACCTGCCCGGCAAGCCGCGCAGCGATCTCCTGCGGCGAGCGCGACGGATCGGCCTCGATCGTCCGTGCCAGGCCATCGATCGTCGCGACATGGTCGAGAAGAATGCGGGTCAGCGCCGCCCCTTCCTGTTCGCGCATCGCCCTCAGATCGGCAAGCGCGGCCAACAGACCGGCAGCGATATCGGCGTCACGGGCGGCAAGCGCCTCCTCGCCATCCTCGCCTTCGCGGAATTCCACGATGCCGCGCACCAGGAGCAGCGTATCGAGCTTCAGCGGCGACGGATCGATCACCCCGTCCAATTGCTCGCGCATGGCCAGCACGGCGGCGAGCGCCTCCCTGTTCAGCACCGCCTCGAAGCGGTTCTCGTCGGCGGTGACGGATAGGGATGCCTGCAGGTTGCCGCGGCTGAAGCTTTCGCCGGCGAGGCGGCGGACCTCCGCCTCCATGCGTTCGAGGCCGGGCGGCAGGCGCAGGCGCAGATCAAGGCCCTTGCCGTTGACCGAGCGCAGTTCCCATGCCCAGCGCCAGCGGCCGCTCGTTCCCTCGCGCCGCGCAAAACCGGTCATGGACTGCAAAGCCATGCGAACCTCCCGAAGGTATCAGTTGATCTTCTTTTTCTTCGGCGGCACGACGGTCGCGCCACTATCCGCCGGCTGCTCTTCCGGCTGGCCGTCGACTGCGATGTTCGGATCCGAACCCTTGTCGGCTTCGAGCTTGCGCCAGCGCTTGACGTTGGCGTTGTGCTCCTCGAGCGTGGCGGCAAAGACATGGCCGCCGGTGCCGTCGGCAACGAAATAGAGATCCTGCGTCTTCCAGGGATTGGCGACGGCTTCGAGCGCATCCTTGCCGGGATTGGCGATCGGCGTCGGCGGCAGCCCCTTGATGACATAGGTATTGTATGGCGTGTCCCGCTTCAGGTCCGACTGGTAGATCGGCCGGTCGGCCGGTTTACCCTCGCCGCCGAAGAGACCGTAGATGATCGTCGGATCGGATTGCAGGCGCATGCCCTTGCCGAGCCGGTTCAGGAAAACGGAGGCGACATGCGCACGCTCGTCGGGAACGCCGGTTTCCTTTTCGACGATCGAGGCGAGCGTCACGAACTCCTCCTTGGATCGCAGCGGCAGCGAGGAGTCGCGCTTGTCCCAGATCTGATCGACGAGCTTCTGCTGCGCAGCCGCCATCTGGTCGATGATTTCCGAGCGTTTGGTGCCGCGCGAGAATTTGTAGGTATCCGGACGCAGGCTGCCCTCGGTCGGCAGGGCGGCCGGCAAGTCGCCTTCCAGCACAGTATCCTGCAGCATGCGGTCAAACATCTGGCGGACCGTCAGGCCCTCCGGGAAGGAAACGGAATAGAGAATGGACTTGCCCGATTTCAGAAGCTCCATGATATCGCTCATGGAAGCCCTCGCCTTGATCTCGTATTCACCCGCTTTCAGGCTCTCACCGGCAGAAAGATGCGTTGCCGTGAGATAGCGGAAGATGCGGGCATCGCTGATGATCGCATTGCGCTCGAGGTTCGAGGCGATTTCGGCCAGACCAGCGCCGTTGCGGACGATGAAATTGGTGTTGGTCTGCAGCGGACCGGGGTTTCGATAGGTCGATGTGGCATAGTAGAAGCCGATGACGGCGACGACGCAGACCAGAACCGCCATGGTCATGATGAAGTTCAGGAAAAGAACCACCTGTCCGCGGGCTTTCTTGGACCGCTTCGGCGGCTCCGGAACGCGCTCCGGACGCAGGGCTTCGCTCGGCGACTTCGGGATGATCGGTCCCTTCTGTGCCTGCCGGTCGTTCTCGCCCTGCGGGGTATCGTTGCTCTGGTTCGTCGTATCGCTCACCGGCAATCCTCTAAAACTTGACCCTCACTTCGCTATTTCGCGAAGCAATGCGGCAAAAGCAGGTTCTGCCGCCGTTCAACGGCGCCGCTGCCGGTCGTTATGCTCCCGCACGTCCCGCTACGCAACGTAGGGAACGGCCGCCCTGCGGCGCAAGGGACACCCGTTACGCCGCGTAGAGGCCCTTATTGTGCGTAGCGGCGCAGCACGAGCGACGCGTTCGTGCCGCCGAATCCGAACGAATTGGACAGCGCCACATTGATTTCTCGCTCGCGCGCCTTGTGCGGCACAAGATCGATCGCCGTCTCACGTTCGGGATTGTCGAGATTGAGCGTCGGCGGCGCGATATTGTCGCGGATGGCGAGCGTGGTGAAGATCGCCTCGATAGCGCCGGCAGCACCGAGAAGGTGCCCTGTCGCCGACTTGGTCGAGGACATCGAGATCTTCGACGCCGCATTGCCGACCAGCCGTTCGACGGCGCCGAGTTCGATCGTATCGGCCATGGTGGAAGTACCGTGGGCGTTGATGTAATCGATATCGGCCGGCGTCAGCCCGGCCCTCTTCAGCGCCATCGCCATGCAACGGCCGGCGCCCTCGCCGTCCTCGGACGGCGCGGTGATGTGATAGGCATCGCCCGACAGGCCGTAGCCGACGACTTCGGCGTAGATCCTGGCGCCGCGCGCCTTGGCGTGTTCCAGTTCCTCGAGCACGACGATACCGGCGCCCTCGCCCATGACGAAGCCGTCGCGGTCGCGGTCATAGGGGCGCGAAGCCTTTTGCGGGTCGTCATTGTGCTGGGTCGACAGCGCCTTGCAGGCGGCAAAGCCGGCGAGCGAAATGCGGCTGACCGGGGATTCCGTGCCGCCGGCGACCATGACGTCGGCATCACCCAACGCGATCAGCCGCGCGGCATCGCCGATCGCATGCGCGCCCGTCGAGCAGGCGGTGACGACCGAATGATTGGGGCCGCGCAGCTTGTGGCGGATCGAGACCTGGCCGGAGACGAGGTTGATCAGGCGGCCGGGAATGAAGAAGGGAGAAATGCGGCGCGGGCCCTTGTCGCGCAGGGTGTAACCCGCCTCGACGATGCCTTCGATGCCGCCGATGCCGGAGCCGATCAGCACGCCGGTGGCGATCTGGTCCTCATCGGTTTCGGGGTGCCAGCCGGCATCGGCAAGCGCCATGTCGGCGGCGGCCATGCCGAAGATGATGAAGGGATCGACCTTGCGCTGTTCCTTCGGCTCCATCCACTGATCGACATTGAAGGTGCCGTCGGTGCCGTCACCGACAGGGATACGGCAAGCGATCTTGGCGGGAAGGTCGTCGACTTCGAATTCGGTGACGAGGCGGGCGCCGTTCTGGCCGGCAAGCAGCCGGGACCACGTCACCTCTGTTCCGCATCCCAAGGGTGATACCATGCCGGTACCGGTGATGACGACACGTCTCATCGCGTGCTTCCCCCCGTCTCTTATGTTCTATGGAGAAATATGCCGAAAAGAAAAGGGCGGACTCCAGGCCCGCCCTTTCTCAAATGCACAGGATCAGGCCTGGGCCTTCTCAATAAACTTCACGGCATCGCCGACCGTCAGGATCGAGTCGGCAGCGTCGTCAGGAATTTCAACGCCGAATTCTTCTTCGAAAGCCATGACAAGTTCGACCGTGTCGAGCGAGTCAGCGCCCAGATCGTCGATAAAGCTGGCGCTCTCGACGACCTTGTCGGCATCGACGCCAAGATGATCAATAACAATTTTCTTTACGCGTTCTGCGATATCGCTCATGTCGGTTTCCTCGACCTTATGTCCTGATCGGAATGCCATTGCGGCACCCTTACCCTGTTTCAGCCTGCGATGTTTTCAGACATCCTCGGCAAACTCGTTTACCCGGCTTCAGAGATGTCCCAGGCTTGCAAAAAGCCCGCCGGTCCGTCTGCTTTCTCGGGACGACTGTTCACAGTCATGGCCCGCTTAACATGCTTTATGTCTGCCGCAAAGCCAGAAAATCAACGGTTCGTGATTGCTCAACATGCTATTGGCGGAATTATACCCATGCCAACAGTTTGTCGTTTCAGATCATCGCCATGCCGCCGTTTACGTGCAGCGTCTGGCCCGTCATGTAAGCAGCCTCGGAGGAGGCAAGATAAGCGACCGCCGAAGCGACCTCGCCGCCCGTACCCATGCGCTTCATCGGGATCGCTCCCATGATCGCTTCCTTCTGCTTGTCGTTCAGCTTGCCGGTCATGGCGCTCTCGATAAAACCGGGCGCCACGCAGTTGACCGTCACGTTGCGGGTGGCAATTTCCTGCGCCAGCGACTTGGTGAAGCCGATCATGCCAGCCTTGGAGGCGCAGTAATTGGCCTGGCCCGGATTGCCGGTGACGCCGACGACCGATGTGATGTTGATGATGCGGCCATAGCGGCGACGCATCATCGGATGCGTCAATTCGCGCGTCAGGCGGAAGGTCGACGTCAGGTTGACTTCGAGCACGCTGTCCCAGTCCTCGTCGCTCATGCGCACGAACAAGCCGTCGCGGGTGATGCCGGCATTGTTGACGAGAATGTCGACGCCTTCGAGGTCGGCCTCGGCCTTCTGGCCGAGCGCCTTGACCTCATCGCGGTCGGAGAGGTTGGCCGGGAAGATCTTGACGCGCTCGCCGAGTTCGGCGGCCAGCGCTTCCAGCTTCTCGACGCGGGTGCCGTGGAGGCCGACGATAGCGCCCTGCTTATGAAGAAGGCGGGCGATTTCCTCGCCGATACCACCCGATGCGCCGGTGACGAGAGCCTTGCGGCCGGAAAGATCGAACATGGAAACGTTCCTTATATCTGGAGATACCAATCAGGCCATGAGGGCGGCGACGGCCGCGTCGATATCCGCCGGACCGTTGACGGAGATGCCGTTGATCGTTTTGTCGATGCGACGGGCAAGGCCGGTCAGCACCTTGCCGGAACCGAGTTCATAAAGCGTCGTGACGCCATTTCCGGCGAACCATTCCACCGTCTCGCGCCAGCGGACCTGGCCGGTGACCTGCTCGACCAGGAGGCCGGCGATCTCGTCGGCGCCGGTCACGGGGGCGGCACGCACATTGGCAATGAGGGGCACGACCGGATCGGATTTCGAAACCGTTGCCAGTGCTTCGCGCATGGCGTCGGCGGCCGGCGCCATCAGCGTCGAATGGAAGGGAGCGGAGACCGGCAGCAGAATGGCACGCTTGGCGCCCTTGTCGGTCGCAAGGCCGGCGGCCTTTTCGACGGCGGCCTTCTCACCAGAGATGACGATCTGGCCGCCGCCATTGTCGTTGGCGATCTGGCAGGCGCCGACGGCAGCCGCTGCCTCGCAGACGGCAACGACGTCGGCGTGTTCGAGGCCGATGATCGCGGCCATGGCGCCGACGCCGACGGGGACGGCCGCCTGCATGGCATTGCCGCGGATGCGCAAAAGCCGCGCAGTATCGGCGAGCGAGAAAGTGCCGGCGGCGCAAAGTGCCGAATATTCGCCGAGCGAGTGGCCGGCGACATAGGCGACCTTGGACTTCAGATCCAGCCCCTTGGCTTCAAGAACGCGGACGACCGCGATCGAGACGGCCATCAGCGCCGGCTGGGCGTTCGCCGTCAAGGTCAACGTATCCTCGGGACCATTGAACATGACGTCCGAAAGCTTTTCACCGAGTGCCTCGTCGACCTCGTCGAAGACGGCGCGGGCTTCGGCAAAATTCTCGGCGAGATCCTTGCCCATGCCGACGGCCTGACTGCCCTGGCCGGGAAAAGTGAAAGCGATGGTCATTTTCATGTCCCTGATTGCGCCCCTTGAGGCTGTTTTGCCTCCAATTGACATTCTTTCCGGCAGAGTCAAGTGGCGGCCCCTTCTGCGCAAAGCCTTTCGCACGCGCGCAAAAGCCCGGTTTTTGCTCTTGCGCTCCGCCAAATCCAGCCTAGATTTGCGCGGACCCTCCCAAGGCTTTCACCTCTCTTCCAAGGTTTTTCCATGAAGTACAATTCACTAGGCCGCACCGAGATTTCCGTTTCAGAGATCTGCCTTGGCACGATGACCTGGGGTTCGCAGAACAGCGAAGCCGACGCGCATGCGCAGATGGACTACGCCGTCGAAAAAGGCGTCAATTTCTTCGACACGGCCGAGCTTTATCCGACCACGCCGGTTTCGGCCGAAACGCAGGGCTGGACCGAAGACTATATCGGCAGCTGGTTCGAAAAGACCGGCAAGCGCGGGGATATCGTGCTCGCCACCAAGGTTGCAGGCCGCGGCCGCGACTATATTCGCGGCGGCCAAGGCGCCGATGCAAAGAATATCCGACTGGCGCTCGAGGCCAGCCTGGCGCGGCTGAAGACCGATTACGTCGATCTCTACCAGGTCCACTGGCCGAACCGCGGCCATTTCCATTTCCGCCAGAACTGGAGCTACAATCCCTTCAACCAGGATCGCGACAAGGCCGTCGCCAACATGCTCGACATCCTGGAAACGCTCGGCGCGCTGGTGCAGGAAGGCAAGATCCGCGCGATCGGCCTTTCCAACGAAACCACCTGGGGCATACAGAAATATCTGACGCTTTCCGAACAGAAGAGCTTGCCGCGCGTTGCCAGCGTCCAGAACGAATATAACCTGCTCTACCGTCATTTCGATCTCGACCTCGCCGAACTCTCGCATCACGAGGATGTCGGGCTGCTCGCCTATTCGCCGCTTGCCGGCGGCATCCTGTCCGGCAAATATGTAGATGGCGGCAGGCCGAAGGGTTCGCGCGGTTCGATCAACCCCGATATCGGCGGTCGCCTGCAGCCGTTGCAGGAACCGGCGACCAAAGCCTACCTACAGATCGCCGCAACCTTCGGCCTCGACCCGGCGGCCATGGCGCTCGCCTTCTGCCGATCAAGGCCGTTCATGGCCTCGGTCATCATCGGCGCAACCTCGATGGAGCAGCTGAAAGTCGATATCGGCGCGGCCGAACTGACGCTCTCTCACGAAGTCCTGGCGGAGATCGCCAAGGTGCACCGCCAGTATCCGCTGACGCTTTGATCATCTTGCCGTAACGCCCCCCGACGCCGACCATCGGTTTGCGTCGGGTCCGATTGCACTTGCCTTTGCCCAAAAAATCCGTATAAGCCGCCCTGTTCGTTAACCCGGTCTTCTGGCTGGTGGCTGAACGGAGGGCCGGTTTCTTTTTGGAAATCGTTCGGAACGGAAGCGTTCCAGCCTCCCGTGTCTCCGCTCTCGACCGTCTCGGAAACGCTTTCTTGCCTGGGTTTACCCAATCAGGAGCAGTCGTTGAGGCTTAGCCGCCGAATATCGGGTTGAACCAAACGCAAGAAAGGCAAAGCTGTCATGGCTCTTTATGAACATGTATTCCTTGCCCGGCAGGATATTTCCGCTCAGCAGGTCGATGCCCTCGTAGAACAGTACAAGGGTGTGATCGAAGCAAACGGCGGTAAAGTCGGGCGTATCGAGAATTGGGGCCTCAAGTCCCTCACCTACCGCATCAAGAAGAACCGCAAGGCGCACTACGCCCTGATGGACATCGATGCACCGGCTGCTGCCGTCCAGGAAATGGAACGTCAGATGCGCATCAGCGAAGACGTTCTTCGCTACATGACGATCGCCGTCGAGAAGCATGAAGAAGGTCCGTCTGCCATGATGCAGAAGCGCGACCGTGACGACCGTCCGCGTGAAGGCGGCCGTGGCCCGCGTGAAGGCGGCTTCGGTGATCGCGACCGTGGCCCGCGTCCGCCGCGTGAAGGTGGCTTCGGCGACCGTGACGACCGTCCGCGCCGTCCGCGCGAAGACCGTGTATAAGGGAGATCCGAGATATGTCTGAAACTTCCTCCGCTCCGGTCCGCCGCCCGTTCCATCGCCGCCGCAAGACCTGCCCGTTCTCCGGCGCCAACGCGCCGCGGATCGACTACAAGGACGTACGCCTGCTGCAGCGCTACATTTCCGAGCGCGGCAAGATCGTTCCGTCCCGCATCACGGCGGTTTCCCAGAAGAAGCAGCGCGAACTCGCCCAGGCGATCAAGCGCGCCCGTTTCCTCGGCCTGCTGCCCTACGTCGTCGCCTGATCGGCCGACACCAATACCGTTGAGGGAAGGCATTCGTGCCTTCCCTTCTCCCTTTCGCGATGGGCGCGGATCGGAACTCTTAAAACCCATGTTGAGACGTTTCTGAATTCGATTCAGCAACATCCTCTAACTGCTTGATGAAGCAGGACAGCGACCTTGAAACGACTAAACATTAGAACGCTGCTGATCGGCGCACTCGCCGGATTGACCGCCGCCCTGCTGGTGCTGGGCGCGAGCATGCAGCCGTCGTTTTTCAGCGCGCTTCTCTACACGGCTTCAGCGCTGCCGATTCTGATCGTCGGGCTCGGATGGGGCAACGCCGCGGCGATCTCGGCCGTCACCACCGCTGCCGCACTCGGCGCGATCTTGATCTCGCCTTCCTTCGCGCTGATCATGACGCTGGTGACGCTTCTGCCGGCCGGCTGGCTGAGCCATCTCGCCAATCTCGCGCGTCCCGCCTCCGAACTCGGTGGCCCCGACCACCTGCTTGCCTGGTATCCACTCTCCGATATCCTGCTGCATCTCTGCGGCCTGGTGACGCTTGCGGTCATCGTCATCGGCGTGATCATCGGCTACGGGCCTGAGATCACCGATCCGATCGTCGACCTCCTGATCACCTCGCTCAAACAGCAGCAACCGGAATTCATGCCCGATCCGGCCGCGACCGCGCAGACCAAATCGCTGATCCTGCTGATGCTGCCGGCTTTGCAGGGCGGCATGTGGGTCTCCATGCTGTTTGCCGCCTATTATTTTGCGGTGCGCATCGTCTCAGCCTCCGGCCGCGGCCTTCGCCCGCGCGAGGACATTCCCTCGTCGCTGCGCATGAACCGCAACTCGATCTTCATCTTCCTGGCCGGGCTTGCCGCCTGCTTCTTCGGCGGCGTTCCGGCGCTGGTCGGCGCGACCGTGATCGGCACCTTCGGCGCCGGTTTCATGCTCTCCGGTTTCGCCTCGCTGCATTTCCGCACGCGCGGCAAGGACTGGCGCATGCCGGCCCTCATCCTTAGCTACCTGGCTTCGATGCTCATGCTGCTGCCAGCTCTCCTCATCCTCGTCCTTGGTCTCAGCGATACGCGCAAGGCGATCGCGCTGACCCCGACGAAAGATGCTGATGCCCCCAAACAACCCGATACGAAAATCTGAGACACAAGAAAGGAAAAAGAAAATGGAAGTCATTCTTCTCGAACGCATCTCCAAGCTCGGCCAGATGGGCGAAACCGTCAAGGTTCGCGACGGCTTTGCCCGCAACTACCTGCTGCCGCTCGGCAAGGCGCTGCGCGCCAACGCCGCCAACAAGACCCGCTTCGAAGCCGAGCGTGCGACGCTCGAAGCCCGCAACCTCGAGCGCAAGTCGGAAGCCCAGAAGGTCGCCGACGTTCTCGACGGCAAGTCCTTCATCGTCGTGCGTTCCGCCGGCGAAACCGGCCAGCTCTACGGTTCGGTCGCCGCCCGTGACGTCGTCGAGATCCTCGCCGCCGAAGGCTTCAACATCGGCCGCAACCAGGTTCACCTCAACACGCCGATCAAGTCGATCGGCCTGCACAAGGTCGAGCTGCAGCTGCATGCCGAAGTCGAAATCCACGTCGAGCTCAACGTTGCCCGTTCTGCCGAAGAGGCAGAGCGCCAGGCCAAGGGCGAAGAACTCACCTCGGTCGACGCGATCTACGGTGTCGACGAAGACGCACTGCGTCCGGAAGACTTCTTCGATCCGGAAGCCGACGGCGTCGACGAAGACGAAGCATAATTTTCGTCGGAGCGATCCACGAGAGGGAAAGCCCGGCCATCGCGCCGGGCTTTTTCGTTTACACACCTTCGACAGACCGTTTTCCACCCCTTCGACAGGCGCGGCCGATCGGGGTCGCTTTTTTAAGGGGATTTCCCGGATGTTTTTGCTGCGCGCCTTATCGCGCCACGCTAAAATACCCTTCTCCGAAACGGATGGGCTGAGTCGGCGCCAGACCGTGTCGTGCGGGTGACACTGCCAGTATTTCTCCTTTGTGTCGCCCAAGACTGTGGAGAAGTCGAACAACGTGCACAGCGTTCAGGATTTAGGCGAAGAGAGCCCCCGCTCCTTTCGCAGCCTCTTGATTTTCGCGTCCGGAATTGCAAATCCGGAGCTGGAAAAAGACAGAACGGATGATGATGAACGACGCCGCTCGAAAGATTGCAGCCGTTGCTCCGTCGGAGCAGCATTATCGCGAAGCACCCAACAATATCGAAGCCGAGCAGGCGCTTCTGGGCGCGATCCTGATGAACAACGACGCCTATTACCGGGTGTCGGACTTCCTGAAGCCTATCCATCTCTATGAACCGCTGCATCGGAAGATCTTCGAGGTTGCCGGCGATATCATCCGCATGGGCAAGATCGCCAATCCGGTGACGATCAAGACCTTCCTGAAGGCCGACGAGAAGGTCGGCGACATGACGGTTTCGCAATATCTGGCGAGCCTCGTCAGCAACGCCGTCACCGTCATCAATGCCGAGGATTACGGCCGGGCTATCTACGACCTGGCGCTACGCCGGGCGCTGATCACCATCGGCGAGGACGTCGTCAACATCGCCTATGACGCGCCGCTCGACATGCCGCCGCAGTCGCAGATCGAAGATACCGAACGCCGCCTCTTCGAACTGGCGGAGAACGGCCGGTACGACGGCGGATTCCAGGCCTTCAACGATGCCGTTGCGCTGGCGATCGACATGGCGGCCGTCGCCAAGGAACGCGATGGCGGGCTTTCCGGCATTTCCACCGGCATCCATTCGCTGGATTCCAAGATGGGTGGCCTGCAGCGTTCGGACTTGATCGTGCTGGCCGGACGTCCCGGCATGGGCAAGACCTCGCTTGCCACCAATATCGCCTATAATATCGCCGCCGCCTACGAAGGCGAAGTCCAGTCGGACGGCAGCATGAAGGCGAAGAACGGCGGCGTCGTCGGCTTCTATTCGCTCGAAATGTCGTCCGAACAGCTCGCCACCCGTATCATCTCCGAGCAGACGGAAGTCTCCTCCTCGAAGATCCGCCGCGGCGACATCAACGATGCCGATTTTGAAAAGCTCGTCGCCTGCTCGATGATGATGCAGAAAGTGCCGCTCTATATCGACCAGACCGGCGGTATTTCGATCGCCCAGCTTTCGGCGCGCGCCCGCCGCCTCAAGCGCCAGCGCGGCCTCGACGTGCTTGTGGTCGACTACATCCAGCTGATGACCGGCTCGGGCAAATCCAGCGACAACCGCGTCCAGGAAATCACCCAGATCACCACCGGCCTGAAGGCGCTCGGCAAGGAGCTCAACGTTCCGATCATCGCGCTGTCGCAGCTCTCGCGTCAGGTCGAAAGCCGGGACGACAAGCGCCCGCAGCTTTCCGACCTTCGCGAATCCGGCTCGATCGAGCAGGACGCCGACGTCGTGTTGTTCGTGTTCCGCGAGGAATACTACGTCAAAAATTCGGAGCCGCGCGACATCCACGATCCGAAATATCCGGAATGGGAAGCGCTGTTCGACAAGGTAAAAGGTACGGCCGACGTCATCATCGCCAAGCAGCGCCACGGGCCGACAGGCACGGTGAAGCTCGCCTTCCAGTCGGAATTCACCCGCTTCGCCGATCTCGCCGATCCCTCCTTCACACAGTACGAGGAACATTGACACGGTTTTCCGGGTCAATTTCCCCTAGAAACCTGCGCCCCGCAACAAGGCCACCGTTGCAACGCCGACGACGATGCTGGCAAGCATCGGCAGGCGGCGGGCGGCCAGTGCCGTTGCGGCACATGCCAGTGTCTCCGCCCAGCCGGTCGCAAAGGCGGTCGGAGCGATCACCGCCATCAGGACCGCCGGCGGGATCGCCTCAATCGCAGTTTTCCAGCGCTCGTCCAGCTGCACATGACGGATGAGGACGAGACCGCTGATGCGCGTGAAAATCGTCGCAAATGCCATCACGAGGATGGCAAGCAGGGTATTGATATCAAGCGTCATGCGGCCTGCTCCTGGACCCGACCCTTCCAGAAAGCCATCACCAGTCCGGCCAAAGCACCGGCTGCGATATACCAGACGCCCGGCACGAAATGATGGACGACAACGGCTGCAATTCCGCTCGCGGCCAGAATTGCGCCCGTTTCCGGTCCCTTCCAGAAGCCCATGACCAGCACGACAAACACGGCCGGAAAGGCGAAATCGAGACCGATGACCGCGGGATCGCCCAGAAAGGCGCCGAGCAACGCGCCTGCCAGCGAAGAGCCGACCCAGGTGACGTAGAAGGGCGTGACGATACCGGCATACCAGGCGGGCGTCAGCCGTGTGCTGCCAGCGCGGAACTCCGCCATGGCCCAGAGTTCGTCGGCAAGGAACAACATGGCGGCATAGCGCCTGATGGTGGAGAAGGATTGCATCTTCATGCCGATGGAGGCGCTCATCAGCACATGGCGGATGTTGACCAGCAGGGTGGCAAAGCCGACGCCGACCCAGCTTGCCGGATGCGCCCATATATCCATTGCCACGAACTGCGAGCCACCGGCAAAGACCAGCGCGCTCATCAGCGTTGTTTCCAAGACCGAAAGACCCTTGGTGGCCGAAACCGCGCCGAAAACCAGACCGATCGGAGCAACGGCGACGACAAGCGGAAAGATGGCGCGCATTCCGGCAAGAAATTCGCCGGTAAGAAATTCGCTGGATGGCCGGCTTTGCTGCAACATGGCAACCTCCTGATTGAGATCGCGGAGCAGTAGCCCAGCCCGACACAGCCGTATTGAACGAAAGTGATCAGCCAGTACGGAATTGACCGGGTGTTACGCCCGTGCGCGCCTTGAAGTGCCGGGAGAAATGCGCCTGATCTGCAAAACCGCATTCGAGCGCGATATCGGCGGGCATGCGCCCCTGCCGCAGCAGCCTGCGAGCCACCTGCACGCGCCGGTCCGTCAGGAAGGCATGTGGCGTGATGTGGTATTCCTTGCGGAAGGCGCGGATGAGGTGAGCGCGGCTCAACCCTGCCACCCCGGCCAGTTCCTCGAGGCCGACGTCGCTGTCGAAATTCTCGATGAGGTATTCGCGGGCGCGGGCGACGGCGCTTCGCTCCTGCGTATCGACAGGCACGACGATTGTGCTGCCGTGGCGCGCAAAGATCGCCGCCAGCACAGAGAACATGCTTTCATCGGACTCCAATGCACCTGCGCCCCTTTCGAGCGTGCGGTGGGCGGCGTGAAAAGCATTGGCGAGTTGCGGATCGCGTGGAAGCCCGCCGGAAAAAGACGGCGTCGCGTGAAAGGCCTTGCCCGTCACATCCTCCAGAATATCGATGAATAATTTCATGTCCGGATAGATCATGCGATAACGGTAGCCCTCGCCGCCGGGAGCACCGTCATGAATGACGCCCGGATCGATAAGATAAAGGTCGCCCGGGCCGGTTTCCTCCCGCCTGCCGCTCAGCGTGGCGATCTGGCTGCCGCTTTCAATCGCGCCGATACTGAATGTATCGTGCGCATGCGGCGCATATTCATGAGTGAGGAAGGTGGCGCTCAGACACTCCATGTCGCAGAAGCGGCTGTCCCGCCAAAAGCGGGCCGATTCCACGTCGGCGAGCGGCATAGCCTCCGCCGCCTCTTTCTGGGATACGTTCTGCATGCGGGTAGATTAGCGCCGAAGCCGCCATGCGTCTTGAACAAAAGTGATCGTACAGGCGGCAAAGGATGGTATGTGACCGACCGCGCTTTCCCTTGGCCACAATGCTCACTAGACTGGGTGAGGTGATTTTTCCTTCATTTCTTCACGGCGATTCATGACAGATTTTCCCATTCCCTTCGACGACGACGATCTTTTCGCTTCCGCAGGCCTGCGGTTGACCGTCGACTTGACCGCGCTTACGGAGAACTGGCGCGATATGGCGCGCCGCTCCGGTGCAGCGCGCGCCTCGGCCGTCGTCAAGGCGGATGCCTATGGCATGGGCATCGAGGATGCCGGCGAAGCGCTCTATATGGCAGGCGCCCGCGACTTCTTCGTCGCGACCGTCGACGAGGGCGTCACCCTTCGCCTCTATGCGCCGGAGGCGCGCATCTTCGTGCTCTCCGGCATCTGGCCGGGCACCGAGCGGCGCTTCTTCGACAATGATCTGGTGCCGGTGATTTCTTCCGACGAGCAACTCGCCTTCTGGATGGCCGTGCTGGCCGATTACGGCGACTACCCCTGCGCGCTGCATGTCGATACCGGTTTCAATCGGCTCGGACTACATATCGACGATGCGATCGCGCTCGTCGACGATGTTTCGCGGCCGGCGAGTTTCGCGCCGGTGCTTGTCATGAGCCATCTCGCCTGCGGCGACGATCCCAGCCATGCGATGAACCGGCGGCAGCTCGAATCATTCCACAGGGTTAGCGCCGCCTATGAAGGCATCGATTCAAGTCTTGCGGCCTCGGCCGGCATCTTTCTCGGCGAGGATTATCACTTCGACCTGACCCGCCCCGGCATTGCGCTTTATGGCGGCGAAGCGGTCTGCGGCATGACGAACCCGATGCGGCCGGTGGCAACCGCGGAAGCGCGCATCATCCAGGTGCGAAATGTCGAGGCCGGCGAGACCGTCAGCTATGGGCGGGCGCTGCAGCTCAACCGCAAAAGCCGGCTGGCGATCGCCTCGGCCGGTTATGCCGACGGCTATATGCGCAGCCAGTCGAGCGGCGGCGTGCCGCTGCGCCAAGCGGTGCCGCAAGGCGGGCAAGGCTTTATCGCCGGACGCAAGGTGCCGGTTGCCGGCCGGATCACCATGGACCTGACGATCTTCGATATCACCGACCTGCCTGACAATGCCGTGCGCGCCGGGGATTATGTCGAGCTGTTCGGCAAGAATATGCCAGTCGACGACGTGGCGCGGGCAGCAGGCACGATCGGATACGAGATCCTGACCAGCATGGGGCTCCGCCATGAGCGGCGCTATGTCGCCGAGGAGTAGAGTTCGCCCGTCAACGGCTGCTGAGCGCAAGGCGGACGCCGAGCGCCACGAAAAGCGCGCCGAGGCTGCGATCGAGCCATAGCCCGACTTTCTGATTATGCCTGAGCGCATCGGCAAGGCGCCCGCCGAGAAGGACGAGCGGCGGCTCGATGAAGGCAGCGACGACAATGATGAGCCCGCCATGCAGCAGGAGTTGGGCCCATGCCGGTCCTGCCCCTTCGACGACGAATTGCGGCAGGAAGGCCAGGAAGAAGATCGCCACCTTCGGATTGAGCAGCGACACCAGGATTCCCTGCCGGTAGATCCTTGCGACCGGCATTTCTTCACCGGCAGCCTTTATCAGTCCATTGCCGCCGCCGGCGCGCAACGCCTGGATGCCCAGCCAGACGAGATAGGCGGCGCCGATCCATTTGACCGTCGAGAAGGCGGCGGCGGAAGCGGCAAGCACGGCGGAAAGACCGAGTGCCGCCATCAGCACGTGCAGGCAGGCGCCAGACCAGACGCCGAACAACGCGGAAAAACCGGCACGTTTTCCGCCTCTCATCGTGTGACCGAGGATGAAGGCGATGTCGGGGCCGGGCGAGAGGTTGAGCAAAACCGCAGCCGACAGAAATGCAAGCCAGTGCGCGAGCGAATAATCGAACATCTTCCACCGTTCCGGATAAGCAGAGAACAAAGGATAGGCACGGCGCGCGCTGATGGGGAAATCATTAGTTTTGATCCGTCGCGATAGCCATTATCTCAAGCACGACAATGATTCGATGAAGCGGCGCGTCTGCTTGCCTCGGGAATCCGGACTGAAAGAGTAATTGATGGCGAAGGCCAGGACACAATTCATCTGCCAGAATTGCGGCACGGTTCATAACCGCTGGGCCGGCAAATGCGAAAACTGCGGCGAGTGGAACACCATCGTCGAAGAGGACCCGATGGGCGGGATCGGCTCCGGTCCGGGCAAGACGCCGAAAAAGGGCCGCCCGGTGGCGCTGACGGCGCTATCCGGCGAGATCGAGGAGGCGCCGCGCATCCACACCGCCATGTCGGAGCTCGACCGGGCGCTTGGAGGCGGCTTCGTGCGCGGCTCGGCGGTGCTGATCGGCGGCGATCCCGGCATCGGCAAATCGACGCTGCTGATGCAGGCGGCCGCCGCCCTTGCACGGCGCGGCCACAAGATCATCTACGTCTCCGGCGAAGAAGCCGTGGCGCAGGTCCGGCTGCGGGCGCAACGCCTCGCGGCGGCCGATACCGACGTGATGCTGGCGGCCGAAACCAATGTCGAGGATATTCTCGCGACCCTCGCCGAGGGCAAGCGGCCGGACCTCGTCATCATCGATTCCATCCAGACGCTGTGGAGCGAACTGGCCGAATCCGCGCCGGGAACGGTGACGCAGGTGCGCACCGGCGTGCAGGCGATGATCCGTTTCGCCAAGCAGACGGGGGCCGCCATGGTGCTCGTCGGGCATGTGACCAAGGACGGGCAGATCGCCGGCCCGCGCGTCGTCGAGCACATGGTCGATGCCGTGCTCTATTTCGAAGGCGATCGCGGCCATCACTACCGCATCCTGCGCACGGTCAAGAACCGCTTCGGCCCGACCGACGAGATCGGCGTCTTCGAAATGTCCGACAAGGGCTTGCGCGAAGTCGCCAATCCCTCGGAGCTCTTCCTCGGCGAGCGCAACGAAAAATCGCCAGGTGCTGCCGTCTTTGCCGGCATGGAAGGCACACGTCCGGTGCTCGTCGAGGTGCAGGCGCTGGTGGCGCCGACCTCGCTCGGCACGCCGCGGCGCGCCGTGGTCGGCTGGGATTCGGCCCGGCTATCGATGATCCTGGCCGTGCTCGAAGCCCATTGCGGCGTCCGGCTCGGCCAGCACGACGTCTACCTCAACGTTGCCGGCGGTTACCGCATCACCGAACCGGCGGCCGATCTGGCCGTCGCTTCGGCGCTCGTTTCCTCGCTTGCCGGTATTGCCCTTCCTGCCGATTGCGTCTATTTCGGCGAAGTCAGCCTGTCGGGCGCCATCCGGCCGGTTGCGCACACCGCCCAGCGCCTCAAGGAAGCCGAGAAGCTGGGTTTTTCCGCAGCATTGCTTCCATCCGCCTCCGCCGAATTGCCGAAGGGTTCCGGCGGGCGCTGGAGCGAGGTCGAAAGCCTGCCGGATCTGGTCGCGCGCATCGCCGGGTCGAAGGGGGCGTTGCGTGTGGAAGACGAGGTTTGATCCTTTCATTGCCAAGATTGGTGATGATATAGGAGGCACACGATAAGGCACGACACGGCCGCCAAGCGGCAGTCCTGGAGTTGAATTTACATGCCCATTACGATTTTCGACGGTATTGTCATCGGCGTCGTGCTCTTCTCCGCCGTGCTGGCGATGGTCCGCGGCTTTTCGCGCGAGATCCTCTCGATCGCGAGTTGGGGCGGTTCGGCGGCGGCGGCCTATTACCTCTATCCCTACCTGCTGCCCTATGCGAAGAAATACACCGATGACGACCGCATCGCGATCATCGGTTCGGCAGCGGTCGTCTTCCTGATCGCGCTCATCGTCATCTCCTTCATCACGATGAAGATCGCCGATTTCATCATCGACAGCCGCGTCGGCGCGCTTGATCGCACGCTCGGTTTCCTGTTCGGGGCAGCCCGCGGCGTGCTGCTCCTGGTCGTTGCCGTCGCCTTCTGGAACTGGCTGGTCGATGTCGATCACCGCCCGGCCTGGGTCAACGAAGCCAAATCGAAACCCTTCCTGGATTCGATGGTCGTGAAGCTGAAATCGGCTCTGCCGGAGCAATTTGCCCAGATGATACCGGCGAGCATCCGTGATAAGCTTCAGCCGCAGGCACAGGGCACTGAGGGTACCACGCCGCCGACGGGCGACCAGGCTCCAGCGGAAGACGCACCGAATGCGCCTGCAGACGGCGCACAGCAGCCGGCGAATTGACACAGTGTTCAAGAGCTTGACCCGCCTTAAGGCAATTGCCATTTGAGCGGAATGTGAATGAGGGTCCGGTCGGGCATTCCAGCTCCGCCGGGCTTCCGTTATTTCTGGAAATGCCGATCCATTCTTGTGAGAGCAGAGGCCCGCAGAAATGAACCAGTCCCATGCCATCCCGACCGACGATCCGCTCGACGGAGATACGCTGCATGAAGAATGCGGGGTATTCGGAATTTTGGGACATCCCGATGCCGCAGCGCTCACGGCGCTTGGCCTGCATGCGCTTCAGCATCGCGGACAGGAAGCGGCCGGCATCGTCTCCTTCGACGGCAAGCGCTTTTATCAAGAGCGCCATATGGGCCTCGTCGGCGACCACTATACCAATCCGATGACGCTCGCCCGCCTGCCGGGCAGCATGTCGATCGGCCATACGCGCTACTCGACGACAGGCGAAGTGGCCATGCGCAACGTGCAGCCGCTCTTTGCCGAACTGGAAGAAGGCGGCATCGCCATTGCCCATAACGGCAATTTCACCAATGGCCTGACGCTGCGCCGCCAGATCATCGCCACCGGCGCCATCTGTCAGTCGACCTCCGACACGGAAGTCGTCCTCCACCTCATTGCCCGCTCGCGCCATGCGTCCACATCCGACCGCTTCATCGATGCGATCCGCCAGATGGAAGGCGGCTATTCGATGCTCGCCATGACGCGCACGAAGCTGATTGCCGCCCGTGACCCCACAGGCATCCGCCCGCTCGTGCTGGGCGAACTCGACGGCAAGCCGATCTTCTGCTCGGAAACCTGCGCGCTCGATATCATCGGCGCCAAGTTCATCCGCGACGTGGAAAACGGCGAAGTCGTCATCTGCGAAATCCAGCCCGACGGCTCGATCAGCATCGATGCGCGCAAGCCCAGCAAGCCGCAGCCGGAGCGCCTCTGCCTGTTCGAATATGTCTATTTCGCCCGGCCGGATTCGGTCGTCGGCGGCCGCAACGTCTATACGACGCGCAAGAACATGGGCATGAACCTCGCCAAGGAATCGCCCGTCGATGCCGACGTGATCGTGCCGGTGCCGGATGGCGGCACGCCAGCAGCGCTCGGCTATGCCCAGCAGAGCGGCATTCCCTTCGAATACGGTATCATCCGCAACCATTATGTCGGCCGTACCTTCATCGAGCCGACGCAGCAGATCCGCGCCTTCGGCGTGAAGCTGAAGCATTCGGCCAACCGGGCGATGATCGAAGGCAAGCGAGTGGTGCTGGTGGACGATTCCATCGTGCGCGGCACGACCTCTCTCAAGATCGTCCAGATGATCCGCGAAGCCGGCGCGCGCGAAGTCCATGTCCGCGTCGCAAGCCCGATGATCTTCTTCCCGGATTTCTACGGCATCGACACGCCCGATGCCGAAAAGCTGCTGGCAAACCAGTATGCCGATGTCGAAGCCATGGCCAAATATATCGGTGCGGATTCGCTGGCTTTCCTGTCGATCAACGGGCTTTACCGCGCCGTCGGCGGCGAGGATCGCAATCCGGCCCGGCCGCAATTCACCGATCACTATTTCACCGGTGACTACCCGACCCGCCTACTCGACAAGAACGGCGAGTCGATGGGCAACAAGCTTTCGATGCTTGCCAGCAACGGCTGACAAGCAACGGCTGACCGGGGCCGGCTTTCCTATCATCCATCCCGGAGGGGTTCACCGCACCCCTCTCCCTTCGTCGGGGAATACGACATCATGAACATCAATCTTGAGGGCAAGATCGCACTCGTCACCGGCGCGTCGCGCGGCATCGGCTATTTTACGGCGCTGGAACTGGCCAAAGCCGGCGCCCATGTGATTGCCTGCGCCCGCACGGTCGGCGGGCTCGAGGATCTCGACGATGCGATCAAGGCCGTCGGCGGCACGGCGACGCTCGTGCCCTTCGACCTTGCCGACATGAATGCGATCGATGCGCTCGGCGGCTCGATCTTCGAGCGCTGGGGCAAGCTCGACATCCTCGTCGCCAATGCCGGCGTGCTCGGCGTCATTTCGCCGATCGGCCATATCGAAGCGAAAGTGTTCGAGAAGGTGATGAGCATCAACGTCACCGCGACATGGCGGCTGATCCGCTCGGTCGATCCGCTGCTCGCCCGTTCCGATGCCGGCCGAGCGGTCATCCTGTCTTCAGGCGCTGCCCATAAATGCCGCCCCTTCTGGGGCGCCTATTCTGCCTCCAAGGCCGCCGTCGAGGCGCTGGCGCGCACATGGGCGGGCGAAAGTCAAAGCACACCGCTGCGGATCACCAGCGTCGATCCCGGCGCGACACGCACCGCGATGCGGGCGCAGGCGGTCCCCGGCGAAGATCCGCAGACATTGCCGCATCCATCCGAAGTGGCGAAGGCGATCCTGCCGTTGCTCGGTCCCGGAGTAACGGAGACGGGCAAACTGTTTATGGTGCGGGAAAACAAGCTCGTCGATTACCGGCTGCCGGAATAGAAAGACGCGCGGCGCTATAGACGTCTCACTTCGCAGCAACGGCCGGGAACAGATGCGCCAGGCCCGTTTCCGACGGGCATAGGACGTTGAGATCCACCGGTCCCTGAATGCCGTCCAATGTGCCGTTATCGGCAAATTGCCAGATCGACCAACGGCTGCATTCTTCCTGCCTCGGCTCCCTGAACACGCTTCGCAGCCACAGGTAATGATCGGGGAAGCGGGATTCATTGCCTTTCAGATATTGATCGAAGAATTCCTGCGTGACGTAAAAGATAGGCTTTTCGGGAAAGGTGACTTTCAGTTCGGCGAAGAAGGCGCTCACCTCGGCCGCCATTTCCTCGAGCGTCGGGACTCTGTTGCAATTGCCGACAAACTCCAGATCGACGGCGATGGGCAGGGTTCCCTGCTCCTTCGGCACGGTCGCCAGGACATTCTGCGCCTGATCCCTGCCCGGGCGGCAGAAGGTGAAGAAATGATAAGCGCCCCTGACCACGCCGGCATCTCTGGCGCGCTGCCAGTTGTCGGCGAATTTGGAATCCCGATGATCTCCCCCTTCGGTCGCCTTCATGAAGGCGAAGCGGACATTCGCCTGCGTAGCGACCGCCTTCCAATCGATATCACCCTGGTGATGGCTGACATCGATGCCTTGGATCGGATAGCTGTCGAGAGAGGGATTGTTGAAGCGAAGCATCCCGAAATCGTATGCCAGATATGCCGCGAATGCGACCACCAGAATTGCAGTTGCTCCGATCGTCGATCGAGCCAGTTTCCGCATCCCTTCCCCCCAATTTTCGACAGCTTCTCATCTGGCTATGCGAGATTTGCGCCGCGAAAATGGCAGAATCGGATGGATGGATCCTGTTGCCGCCGATCGCTCTTCGTCCCCCTTGACCGGAAGCGCGAACCGGGCCATAAAACCCGCCATGAAAACGGTTATCTGCATTATCTGCCGGAAGATTATTCGCTAGCGCGAGCGCTGGCCCGGCCGTTTTCGTCTCCCAAATAGTCAAGATGCGAAACGCCCCGGTCCGCCGGTCGCATTATTTTTCTGATCGTGCCTTTGGGAGAGTGGAATGGACGCGACGCCGGAACTGAAGCTGTACAACACGCTGACACGGGAAAAATCGGTGTTTTCGCCGATCGATCCCGACGCTGTCCGCATGTATGTCTGCGGGCCGACCGTCTATGACTTCGCTCATATCGGCAATGCCCGGCCGGTCATCGTCTTCGATGTGCTGTTCCGGCTGCTGCGTCATGTCTACGGCAAAGACCACGTCATTTACGCCCGCAACATCACCGACGTCGATGACAAGATCAATGCGCGCGCACTTCGGGACCACCCGGGCCTGCCACTCAATGAGGCGATCCGCGCGGTCACCGAAAAAACCGAAACGCAATTTCACGCCGATGTCGCCGAACTCGGCTGCCTGGAGCCGGATTTCGAACCGCGCGCCACCGACAACATCGCCGAGATGATCGAGATCATCGAGAAGCTGATCGGTAACGGCCATGCCTATGTCGCATCGGGCGAAGTGCTGTTCGACACCAAATCCATGGCGGATTACGGTCAGCTTTCGAAGCGTCCGCTCGACGAGCAGCAGGCAGGTGCGCGCATCGCCGTCGACGCGCATAAGAAGAACCCGGGCGATTTCGTGCTCTGGAAACTGTCGAGCCACAACGAGCCCGGCTGGGAGAGCCCGTGGGGCCGCGGCCGGCCTGGATGGCACATCGAATGCTCTGCGATGAGCAAGCGTTATCTCGGCGATGTCTTCGACATTCACGGCGGCGGGCTGGACCTGATCTTCCCGCACCATGAAAACGAGATCGCCCAGTCGCGCTGCGCCCATGGTACCCAAGTGATGGCGAATGTCTGGATGCATAACGGGTTCCTGCAGGTCGAAGGCCGCAAGATGTCGAAATCCGAAGGCAATTTCGTCACCATCCACGAATTGCTGCACACGGATACTTTCGGCGGCCGCCAATGGCCGGGCCAGGTGCTGCGCCTTGCCATGCTGATGACGCATTACCGCGAGCCGATCGATTTCTCGATCAAGCGACTGGAAGAGGCCGAACGTCTGCTCGCCAAATGGCCGGCCACAGAAGCCGGCGACGCGGCGCCCGATGAAAGCGTGCTGAATGCGCTGGCGGACGATCTCAACACGGTGGCGGCGGTGCAGGCATTGCATGCACTGGCGCAGGCCGCCCATACGGATCCCGCCGTGGGCGCCACCTTTGCGGCAACGGCCGACCTTCTGGGCCTGCTGCCGAAAAAGATGGAGATCGACGAAGCCGTCGCATCGGCGATCGATGCGCTGGTCGCCATGCGTCTCGAAATGCTGAAGGCGAAGAACTTCACCGAGGCCGACAAGATCCGCGACGAACTGACGGCAAAGGGTATCCAGCTGAAAGACGGCAAGGATCCGGTGACAGGCGAGCGCGTGACGACGTGGGAGGTCAAGAGATGACCACCTACACCGGCGGCTGCCAATGCGGGACGATCCGTTTCCGGGTCAGCGGGGACATCAAGGATTCGTCGATCTGTCATTGCCGCATGTGCCAGAAGGCGTTCGGGGCTTATTATGCGCCGCTGGTCTCGGTGCGCGGTGCCGATTTCGAATGGACCCGCGGAGAGCGGAAAAGATTTCGCTCTTCCAATTTCGTCGAGCGCGGCTTCTGCGGCGATTGCGGCACGCCGCTCACCTACGAAGCGCCGGATGGAATGGCGATTGCCGCGGGCGCCTTCGACGATCCTTCGGCGTTTCCGCCGCTGGTCCAATTCGGCGTCGAGGGCAAGATCGGTTTCGTCGATCATCTGCACGAATTGCCGGGGCACAGGACGGAGGAGGATGTGCAAGCCGCTCCCTTCCTGCTCGAGCTTGTCTCCTACCAGCATCCAGATCATGAGACGCAGGCATGCCCCCCCAAGGAGCTCGAATGACGACGGAAACGGACAAAAGCGGCGGGTGCCAATGCGGGGCGGTGCGTTACCGCGCCAAAGGCGAACTCGGCTATCCCCATCTTTGCCATTGCCGCATGTGTCAGAAGGCGGCCGGCAATTATTTCATGCCGCTGGCCGGCGTGAAGCGCAGCGATTTCACCATGACGCGCGGCGCGCCAAAATGGTTCCAGTCCTCGGATCTGGTGCGGCGCGGTTTCTGCGGCGATTGCGGCACGCCGCTGTTCTACGACATTCCGGGCGAAGACTTCATCAACCTCACGCTCGGCTCGCTCGACGAGCCCGACGCGGTCAGGCCGGTGGCGCAATCGAATACCGGCCAGAAGATGTCCTGGTTTCATGCGCTGGACGGCCTGCCGCTCGAACCGGAGCCTGAGACGCCCGACCGCGAGAATGCGATCGCGGCGAGCAATCATCAGCACCCCGACCACGACACGAAAAGCTGGCCTTTCGGAGAGACCTCATGACGGACACGATCAAGACAGGCGGATGCCAGTGCGGCGCCGTGCGCTTCCGCATCTCAGGCAAGTTGGGGCGTCCCTCGATCTGCCATTGCCGCATGTGCCAGAAGCAGTTCGGCGGCTTTTTCTCGGCGCTCGTCACCGCGCCTGAGGAAGGCATGGAGTGGACGCGCGGCGAGCCGAGCTACTTCCAGTCCTCGGTCAATATCGATCGCGGCTTCTGCAGCAATTGCGGCACCCCGATGACCTATCGTCATCCGGGCGGACTGGAGCTTGCGATCGGCACCTTCGACGACCGCAGCGACCTCGCACCGCTGATCCAGGTCAACTACGAGGCCCGCCTGCCCTGGGTCGAGGAAATCTTCAAGGCGCCGGTGCTGAAGGATCAGGATTTCTACGCCCGGCAGGAGGCGATCATCTCCTTCCAGCATCCCGATCACGACACAGAAGTCTGGCCCGCGAAAGGCGTGAAGATATGACCGAGATCCTGCGCACGCTCTATCCGGAAATCGAACCCTATGCGTCCGGCCATCTCGATGTCGGCGATGGCCATGTGATCTATTGGGAGCGCTCCGGTACGCCTGGCGCCAAGCCCGCCGTCTTCCTCCATGGCGGTCCGGGCGGCGGTTTTTCGCCCGCACACCGCCGGCTTTTCGATCCCGCGCTTTACGACGTCATGCTGTTCGACCAGCGCGGTTGCGGCAGGTCGACGCCGCATGCGGATCTCAATGCCAACACGACCTGGCACCTCGTCGCCGATATCGAGCGGCTGCGCGAAATGGCCGGCGTCGACAGCTGGCAGGTGTTCGGCGGCTCCTGGGGTTCTACGCTGGCGCTCGCCTATGCCGAGACGCATCCGCAGCACGTGTCCGAGCTCATCCTGCGCGGTATCTACACGCTGACCAAGGCCGAGCTCGACTGGTACTATCAATTCGGCGTCTCGGAAATGTTCCCGGATAAGTGGGAGCGCTTCATCGCTCCCATTCCGCCGGAAGAGCGGCATGAGATGATGCATGCCTATCATCGCCGCCTGACGCACGAGGATAGGAAGGTGCGCCTCGAGGCCGCGCAGGCCTGGAGTATCTGGGAAGGCGAAACGATCACGCTGCTGCCCGAACCTTCGACGAGCGGCAAGTTCGAGGAGCCGGAATTCGCCTATGCCTTTGCGCGCATCGAGAACCATTTCTTCGTCAATGCCGGCTGGATGGACGAGGGACAGCTGATCCGCGATGCCGGCAGGCTCAAGGATATTCCCGGCGTCATCGTGCATGGCCGCTACGACATGCCCTGCCCGGCTAGATATGCCTGGCAGTTGCACAAGGCCTGGCCGAAGGCGGAGTTCCATCTGATCGAGGGTGCGGGCCATGCCTATTCGGAGCCCGGGATTCTCGATCGGCTGATCCGGGCGACGGATCAGTTTGCCGGGAAGGCATAAGCCACACCGTGAAGCCCCCCTCACCCTAACCCTCTCCCCGAGGGTAGAGGGGACAAGGCGAACGACGTGGCTACCCTTCTCCCCTCGGAGAGAAGGTGCCCGTAGCGCGGATGAGGGGGCATCCGCACGACAGAAACAACACCCGCTTGGCGGGAGGAAACGACATGAAAGAACGCATCTATCTCTTTGACACGACGCTCCGGGACGGGCAGCAGACGCCCGGCATCGATTTCTCCGTCGAGGATAAGATTGCGATCGCCGCCATGCTGGACGAGTTCGGCCTTGATTATGTCGAGGGCGGATATCCCGGCGCCAATCCGACGGATACTGCCTTCTTCGGCGAGAAGCGCACCAGCCGGGCCAGTTTCGTCGCCTTCGGCATGACGAAACGGGCAGGCATTTCGGTGTCCAACGATCCCGGCATTGCGGGGCTCTTGCAGGCCAAGAGCGACGCCATCTGTTTCGTCGCCAAGAGCTGGGACTATCACGTCGCGGTGGCGCTCGGCTGCACCAATGAGGAAAACCTCGAATGCATCGGCGAAAGCGTCAAAGCGGCGGTCGGCGCCGGCAAGGAGGCGATCGTCGATTGCGAGCATTTCTTCGACGGCTTCAAGGCCAATCCGGCCTATGCGCTCGCCTGCGCCAAGACGGCCTATGAGAGCGGCGCACGCTGGGTCGTGCTCTGCGATACCAATGGCGGCACGCAGCCCCCGGAGGTGCGGGCGATCGTCGAGGCGGTGATCGCCTCGGGTGTTCCCGGCCACTGTCTTGGCATCCATGCACATAACGACACCGGCCAGGCGGTCGCCAATTCGCTTGCCGCAGTCGAAGCCGGCGTCCGGCAGATCCAGGGCACGCTGAACGGCATCGGCGAGCGCTGCGGCAATGCCAATCTGGTGACACTGATCCCGACCTTGGCGCTGAAGAGCGCCTACAATACACGTTTCGAAACGGCGATTGACGAGGAGCGGCTGCTCAACCTCACCCGGCTCTCGCATGCCTTCGACGAGTTGCTCAACCGCTCGCCCGATCACCAGATGCCCTATGTCGGCGCTTCCGCCTTCGCCACCAAGGCCGGCATCCACGCCTCGGCGCTGCTCAAGGATCCGCGCACCTATGAACATGTGCCGCCGGAAAGCGTCGGCAATTTCCGCAAGGTCATGGTGTCGGACCAGGGCGGCAAGGCAAACTTCATCAATGCGTTGAAACGGCGCGGCATCGAGGTCGCCAAGGACGATCCGAAGCTCGACCTGCTGATCTCGATCGTCAAGGAACGCGAGGCGACGGGCTATGCCTATGAGGGCGCGGATGCGAGCTTCGAGCTGCTGGCGCGCCGCACGCTCGGCACGATCCCCGAATTCTTCACCATCGACGGCTTCCGCGTCATGATCGAGCGCCGCTTCGACAGTCTTGGCCGTGTGAAGATCGTCTCGGAAGCGGTGGTCAAGATTACCATCGACGGCCAAACGCTGATGTCGGTTGCCGATGCCGAAGGTCCCGTCAACGCGCTCGACCTCGCGCTGCGCAAGGATTTCGGCAAGTACCAGCACGAGATCGACGATCTGGTGCTCGCCGATTTCAAGGTGCGTATCCTCAATGGCGGCACGGAGGCGATCACCCGCGTGCTGATCGAATCCACCGACAGCGACGGCGTGCGCTGGTGGACGGTCGGCGTCTCGGAGAACATCATCGACGCTTCGTTCCAGGCGCTGATGGATTCAGTCATCTATAAGCTGATGAAGAACCGGCAGCTGGCGGGCAAGATCGCGGCGGAATAAGTCTATTCCGCCGGTTCGGCGACAAGACCCATCCAAATACCGTTCGTCCCCTTCGGGCGTCGCCGCGGCCAATGCCGGCCGGCGTCTTGCGCTTCAGATCTTCTCACCCTTCATTCAACGAAATGAATTGGCCTATTCACGGCGCTTAAGCTAGGCCGGATCAGAAGAAGAACAAAGATGGAAACACCGATGTCGACCGATGCATCCCTTCCGTTGGCCAAGAACGAAGACAGTCCGCGCGGGTTCGCCTTCGCGCTGACGGCCTATCTGCTCTGGGGCTTCCTGCCGATCTACATGAAGGCGGTGGCGCATATTTCGCCGGCCGAGGTGATCGCCCATCGCATCGTCTGGTCGCTGCCGCTGGCAGGCCTAGTGCTGGTCGTGCTCGGACGCACCGGGGATATCCGTGCCGCGCTCCGCTCGCCGCGCATGCTGGCGATGGGGGCGCTGACGGCGTCGCTGATCACCGTCAACTGGGGCACCTATGTCTGGGCGATCGGCGCCGGCCATTCGCTCGATGCGGCGCTTGGCTATTTCATCAATCCGCTGTTCAGCATCTGTCTCGGCGCGGTGATCCTCAAGGAAAAGCTGCAGCCGCTGCAGATGGCGGCGATCGGACTGGCAGCCCTCGCCGTCGCCGTTCTCGCGCTGGATAGCGGCGGCATCCCGTGGGTGGCGCTGACGCTGGCAATCAGCTGGGGTTTTTATGCCCTGCTGCGCAAGACGCTGCCGCTCGGGCCGAACCAGGGCTTCTTCCTCGAAGTGCTGATCCTGAGCGGCCCGGCCCTGCTCTATATCCTCTATCTCGAATTCGGCAGCGGCCAGGGTCATCTCTACCGCACCGGCCTCGCCGACACGACCCTGCTGCTCGGCTGCGGCGTCATCACCGCCGTGCCGCTGATGATCTATGCGAACGGCGCCAAGCTCCTGAAGCTCTCGACGATCGGCATCATGCAGTATATCGCGCCGACAATGATCTTCCTGATCGCGGTTTTCGTCTTCCACGAGCCACTCGGCACGGCGCGCATGATCGCCTTCCCGCTGATCTGGGCGGGGCTGTTCCTCTATAGCTGGTCGATGCTGAAGGGGAGCCGCGGACGCTGAAGCGCCAAATGGCGTCGCGTCAAACCGGAGTCACGCGACGCGCTTCAGGTCTTTGTTCTATGCATGCCGTTGTCCCAAAACCGCTGGGGCGACCTGCATTGAAACCCTACATCTTCGAAATCACGTCCTCCTCGCCGTCACGATCGGCGGCGAGCTGGGCTGCCTGGGCCATGATCGCCGGGATGATGCCGGAGATCTCGTCGACGACGAGCGGCTGAACCCGGTGGGCGGTGTGCAGGAAGCCCTCTTCGGTCATATGGCGCATCAGTTCCATCATCGGATCCCAGAAACCGTTGATGTTGGCGAAGACCATCGGCTTCTCGTGGCGGCCGAGCTGCGCCCAGGTCATGATCTCGACGATCTCCTCCAGCGTACCGATGCCGCCGGGCAGTGCGACGAAAGCATCGGAGCGCTCGAACATGGTGTGTTTGCGCGCGTGCATGTCAGGGGTTACAATGAGTTCGTTGAGCTGACCGAGCGAGTGGCGAGTCGCTTCCATATCGATCAGGAATTCGGGAATGATGCCCGTCACCTGACCGCCGCCTGAAAGAACGCCGCTCGCAACCGCGCCCATGATGCCTTTGGTACCCCCGCCATAGACGAGGCGCAGGCCGTATTCGGCGATCTCTCTTCCGAGAGCACGCCCGGCCGCCATGTGGGAAGGATCGCGTCCCGGCCTTGAGCCGCAGTAAACGCAGATGGATCGAATCGATACAGATTGTTCGGTCATAGAGGCAAACAACTATTCCATTTCAATGCAGTCAAGAAAATTGACTGAAAAGCAGCATGCCTAGCTTGCCTAATTGCTTTGAATGCTTGTGAAAAGCAACGGGAATCGCTAGCAATTTTGGTTACTACGGCAAATTGCCGCCTTGGGAGACATAATGATGAAGAACCGTGCCGGCTTGCTGGCTCTTGCAGTCCTCGTAATCGCAATCCTATTGATGGTGTTTTTCGTCATGCCGCGCATCGGCGGCGATGCAACCAAGGTCGGCGACGCCATCAACCAGGCAAGCACGGAGCTCAAGAACACGGTCAACGAGGCGGCAAAGACATCACGCTCCACCATCGCCGACACGGCTGCGGTCGCCGATAAGGTGGGTCGTCTTTCGGCCGATGCCGGCGTGTCGCTCAGCGAGCTCAAGGCGCTGTTCGCCGATGGCAAAGGCCCCGCCATCGATGCCTTCACCGCCGCCAAGACCAAGGCCGTCAACGCATTGACGGCACTTGCCGATTTTGCCATCCCCGAGGGTCTCGATCCCGCGACCCAGACCCTTGCCGCCAAGGCCAAGGACGGCGGCGCAAAGGCGCTCGCCATCGTTCAGTCGCTGCCCGAGAACATCGCCGATGCGTCTGCCGCGGTCGCCAGGGCCGAGGCCGCGCTGACCGGTGCGCCCGAGCCCGCCCCAACTGCGAATAATGCGGCGGCGAATACCGGACCGAAGCTTCCGGCTTTCGACGTCTTGCGCGTCGAACCCGACGGCTCGACGGTGATTGCCGGCTCCGCCGAACCGAACGGCAAACTCGAGGTGCTCGACGGCGAAAAGGTGGTGACGACGGCTAATGTCGATGCGAGCGGCGATTTTGCCGCCGTCCTCGACGATCCGCTTCCAGCCGGCGACCACCAGCTCGTGCTCAAATTCACGGACAAGGACGGCAAGAGCACGCTTTCCGAAGAGGTCGCGACCATATCAGTGCCGAAGGACGGCAATGGCGCCAACCTGCTCGCCATGGTCTCCAAACCCGGCGCGGCGAGCCGGATCATCACCGCGCCGAAGGCCGGAACCGAAGTCGCCGATGCCTCCAATCCGGCGGCGCCGCCTGCGGACAAGCCGGCGGGCGAAACCGCGGCTGCGCCGACCGGCGACCTGGCGCTGCAGACGCCTGGTGTCACCGATACCTCCGGCGGCACGGATACGGCACCGGCCACTCCCGCCACGGCCGCACCTGACAAGACGACTGCGCCCGATGTGATGGTCAATGCCGTCGAGATCGAGGGCAACAAGATCTTCATTGCCGGCACGACGCGCTCCAATGCCAAGGTCATCGGCTATGCAGACGACAACCTCATCGGCCAGGACACGGCCGGCACCGACGGTCATTTCGTCATCGACGGCGTGGTGGCGCTTTCGGTCGGCGACCACAAAATCCGCGTCGATGTCGTCGACCCCACAGGCAAAGTGATCGTGCGCGCGGCGGTGAATTTCAATCGCCCGGCCGGCGATCAGGTGAGGGTCGCGGCGCAATCGGTCCCGGCCGATGCGAGTGGCGCCTCCTCGATGGTGCCGCTCGACGAAGGCGAGCTCGGCAAGCTCAAGGCCGAGGCCGGCAAGGCGTTCGGGCTGCTGAAGGGGCTGTTTGCCGACGGCAAGCTGCCTGGCGCCGAACAGCTTGCGGCGGCGCGCTCGGCAACGGAATTCGCGTTGCGCTCCGTCGCCGACTTCCGCCCGGCGGCCGATGCCCCGGACGCCTTCAAACAAGCCTCCGGCTCTTCGTCGCAGGTCGCCGGCAATGCGCTGAAGCTGCTGCAAAGCCTGCCCGGGGATGCGAAGTCTGTCGGCGCCGCACTCGACAGGCTGGGCGGCATGATTGCCGAACTCACCGCTGCACCCGCTCCGGCGGCACCCACTGCAAACGACATCGGCAGCAATGAGCCGAAGACGATCGAACAGGCGCCGCTGACGGCAAACAACGCGGCGGTCATCATTCGCCGCGGCGACACGCTGTGGCAGATCTCACGCCGCACCTATGGCCTCGGCGTGCGCTACACGACGATCTACATCGCCAACGAAGACAAGATCATCAATCCCGATCGCATCCGCCCCGGCCAGATCTTCGGCCTGCCGAAGGATGTGTTGCCGAATGCCGAAGAGCTGCACCGCAAGCGTCTTTCCGGTCAGCGGCTCTAAGCTCCAACAACAACATGACGAGGCCGGGCGGGATAACCCGCCCGGCTTCTCTTTTCCTGAAGCCCGCACGTGTTGTATTCGTCCGCGCGGCACCCTATCTGGCGGCTGCGGGTTGTGGGAAACGCCTTCAGGCACATTCCGATTCCGCGCTTTGCCGGCATCGAAGCGCCGCTACGACGGTACATTTCGTCCGGGCTGGAGATAAGCATGGCAAACGGCAAGACAGTCTCGGAATCCAATCTGCTGCGCACACTTCTCAACCTCTGGCCCTATATGTGGCCGGCCGGCCGAAGCGACCTCAAGATGCGCGTCGTCTGGGCCTCGGTCTACCTGCTGATCTCCAAATTCGTATTGCTGCTGGTTCCCTATTTCTTCAAGTGGTCGACCGATGCGCTGAACGGCAGGATGGATCTTGCCGGCTCCGTGCCGCCGCTCTTTGCCGGCGCCATCGCCCTTGTCATCGCCTACAACATCACCCGGCTGATCCAGCTCGGCCTCAACCAACTGCGCGACGCGCTCTTTGCCAGCGTCGGGCAACATGCGGTGCGCCAACTCGCCTACAGGACCTTCGTGCACATGCACGAACTGTCGCTGCGCTTCCATCTCGAGCGCAAGACCGGCGGGCTTTCGCGCATCATCGAGCGCGGCACCAAGGGCATCGAGACGATCGTACGCTTCACGATCCTCAATTCGGTCCCGACCGTCATCGAATTCCTGCTGACGGCGGTGATCTTCTGGTGGGGTTACGGTTTCTCCTATCTCGCCGTCACCGCCTTCACCGTCTGGGCCTATATCTGGTTCACGATCCGCGCATCCGACTGGCGCATCGCCATCCGCCGGTCGATGAACGACAGCGATACCGACGCCAACACCAAGGCGATCGACTCCCTCCTCAATTTCGAGACCGTCAAATATTTCGGCAATGAGGAAATGGAGGCAAAGCGCTTCGACAAATCGATGGAACGCTACGAAAAGGCGGCGACCGATGTCTGGACCTCGCTCGGCTGGCTGAACTTCGGCCAGGGCGTCATCTTCGGCATCGGCACGACTATCATGCTGGTGCTGTCGGCACTGGCGGTGCAGCGCGGCGAGCAGACGGTCGGCGATTTCGTCTTCGTCAATTCGATGCTGCTGCAGCTTTCCGTGCCGCTCAACTTCATCGGCTTCGTCTACCGCGAAATTCGCCAGGGGCTGACCGACATCGAGCAGATGTTCGACCTGCTCGAGGTGAAGTCCGAGGTCAAAGACGCACCCGATGCGAGCGAGCTCAGGATCGGCCAGGGCGCAATCTCTTTCAAGGACGTGCACTTCGCCTACGATCCGGCCCGTCCGATCCTGAAGGGCATTTCCTTCGAGGTGCCGGCCGGCAAGACGGTCGCCGTCGTCGGTCCGTCGGGTGCCGGCAAATCGACGCTGTCACGGCTGCTCTATCGTTTCTACGATATTCAGAGCGGCGCGATCACCGTCGACGGCCAGGATATCCGCACGGTGACGCAGAAGAGCCTGCGCTCTCATATCGGCATGGTGCCGCAGGATACGGTGCTCTTCAACGACACGGTCGCCTACAACATCCGCTACGGCCGCACATCGGCCAGCGACGGCGAGGTCTTTGCGGCGGCCGAGGTGGCGCAGATCGCGCATTTCATCGAAACGCTGCCCGAGGGGTTCGAAACCAAGGTCGGCGAGCGTGGGCTCAAACTTTCCGGCGGCGAGAAGCAGCGGGTGGCAATCGCCCGCACCATCCTCAAGGCGCCGCCGATCCTGATCCTCGACGAGGCGACGTCGGCGCTCGACACGACGACGGAGCGTGAGATCCAGACGGCGCTCGACGTGGTCTCGAAGAACCGCACGACGCTTGTTATCGCCCACCGTCTTTCGACGGTCATCAGCGCCGATGAAATCATCGTGCTCAAAAGCGGCGAGATCGCCGAGCGCGGCACACATGCCGCCCTCCTCGAAAGGAACGGCCTCTATGCCTCGATGTGGAGCCGCCAGCGCGAGGCGACACAGGCGGAGGAACATCTGAAGCAAGTGCGCGAAAGCGACGACATGGGCGTGATCACGCGGCTTGCTCCGGCAAGCTGAACCTGGAAACCGGCGCCGGCCGGCTTTTGTTGTTCAGAACCCCGGCATGGGAACCGGGGCCAGGGCCACAGCATTGCCCCGGAGACGGTTTTTCGCTAACCAGCAAAAAACGACAACGCAAGGAGACCGGCAGCATGAGCCTGTTCAACACGGTTCGCAACACGATCGTCCCCGTGCACAAGGAGGGTTATCCCTTCGTTGCCGCCTTCTTCGTCGCATCGCTGGTCTTGGGCTGGATCTTCAAGCCGCTCTTCTGGATCGGCATGATCTTCACGCTGTGGTGCGCCTATTTCTTCCGCGATCCGGAGCGCGTGACCCCGCAGGACGACGATCTGGTGATCTCTCCTGCCGACGGCAAGGTCTCGGCGATCCAGATGGTGACGCCGCCGGCCGAGCTCGACCTCGGCAATGAGCCGATGCTGCGCATCTCGGTCTTCATGAACGTCTTCAATTGCCATGTGAACCGGGCGCCAATGCGGGGGCGGATCGTCAGCATCAACTACCGCCCCGGCAGCTTCGTCAACGCCGAACTCGACAAGGCGAGCGAGGACAACGAGCGCAACGGACTGGTGATCGAAACCCGCCACGGCCAGATCGGCGTCGTGCAGATTGCCGGCCTGGTGGCGCGGCGCATCCTCTGCTGGGCGAACCCGAACGAGCCGGTGGATGCCGGCGAGCGCTTCGGGCTGATCCGTTTCGGCTCGCGACTCGACGTGTTCCTGCCCGCCGGTGCGGCACCACGCGTCTCGCTCGGCCAGACGGCAGTTGCCGGCGAAACCGTGATTGCCGAATTCGCCTCCGCCAGGGGTCCTGTCATCAGCCGCCGCAGCTAAAGCGGTTCAGCTTTTCACGGAAGCGACCGCTGGGCAGCCTTGCTGGAATTGCTTTAGGAACGATTGGAACGCGATATGGAAACGCCTTTTCCGCCTTTCGAGCCCAATGGGCCGGATGATTCCGCCCGCGGCCCGCGTCTGCGCGAAATCCCGCTCCGGCTCGTCTTTCCGAACCTCATCACCATTCTGGCGATCTGCGCCGGGTTGACCGGCATCCGGCTGGCTTTCGAGAATCGTTACGAGCTCGCCGTCGCCATGGTGCTGCTCGCCGCCTTCCTCGATGGCATCGACGGGCGCGTGGCGCGGCTGATGAAGGCGACCTCGAAGTTCGGCGCGCAGATGGATTCGCTTGCCGACATCGTCAATTTCGGCGTCGCGCCCGCCCTCGTCGTCTATGTCTTCGCCCTCGACCAGGCGCGTTCGCTCGGCTGGATCGCCGCCCTGATCTATGCGATCGCCGCCGGGCTTCGCCTTGCCCGCTTCAACGTCATGTCAGAACGCGAGAACAAGGCGAGCTGGCAATCGGAATATTTCGTCGGCGTGCCGGCGCCGGCCGGCGCCATGCTGGTGCTGCTGCCGGTCTATCTCGGCTTCCTCGGACTGGCAACGGACCGCACCTTCGCCTATCTCTCGTCGATCTACACGGTGCTGATCGCCTTCCTGCTGATCAGCCGGCTGCCGGTCTGGTCGGGCAAATCGGAAGGCAACCGTCTGCGGCGCGATCTCGTGCTGCCGATGATGCTCGGCGTCGTGCTCTATGTGGCGCTGCTGATGAGCTACACCTGGGAGGTAATGGTCTTTACCGTTGCCGCCTACCTCGTATCGCTTCCCTTCGGCGCACGGAAATGGCAGCGGAAATACGGAACCCTGACGATCGAGGAACCCGGCGTCGGCGACGACGATATCGGCCGGCACATCTGATCTTCGAGCATTTCCGGATTTCTCCAAATGACGGAAATGCTTCTTTTCCTTCATTCTCAGCTATCCCCGGGAAAGCAGGCGCTTTATCCCGGTGAAAACCGTTGCGCGCTTTTCCCCAGAAAACCGCTTTCGCGCTTTTATTGGAACCGCTCCCTTCAGTAAGTATTAACCAACGTAGGCTTCAGTTAAGCCTCGCGAATTATGGTCGGCGTTTACAAATCCTGATAAGCTACGCCCCCGTTTTGTCGCTATTCGTGACCAAACATCAAACCATAAAATACCCAGGGAAGAACCACGTAAGGAGAGTATCGTGACTTCGAAGAAGAGCAGTACCGGCGAACAGCAGGCGGCCAAGCCAGACCTCGCCGCCAACTATCGCCCCGTCGGCCTGAAGGCTGTTGCCGCAGCATCGCTGATGGCAAAGCATAAGCCGACCAGCGTCAAGAAATCCGCTTGAGGCGGAAGACTTCAAATTGGGATCATGCGTGCTTTCGGGTTACATGCGTTAGGCACCGCTGACGAAGTGAGTGACGAGGCGATCGCCGGAAATCTCCTAACAACGCTCTGGCGACATAAGCACAACCCGAAAAACCTGATGGCCGACGCGACGCCGCCGCTGATGTGAGACGTCGGCACCGACAGGCCGCCGGCGGCCCTGAACATCTTAGGATATCGTTCAGAAGAAGCTGAGTTGGCCGTCGTCCGGCTTTTGCTTCTCGGGCGCCCTCAGCGGCTTTTCGATGACAACCGGATCCTGCAGGTCCGGCCCCATATTGGCAACCTTGTTGACCTTGTCGGAGACCGGGACGGCCTCAAAAAAATCATCCTGAACGGGCTGCATCAGGTCGGCCACGTCGCGTGGTTCCTGCGTCTTGCAATCGAGCCAGCGCGAGAAATCCTCAGGTCTGATGACGACAGGCATGCGATCGTGGATCGCCGATATGCCTGAATTGGCCGATGTCGTCAGGATCGCGCCGGTATCGACCTCGGAGCCGTCGGCCGAGGACCATGTCTCCATCAGCCCGGCAAAGGCGATGACCCCGCCCTGGCGCGGCCTGATCCAGTAGGCCTGCGGCCGCTCGCCGCTTTCCTTGGACGGGCGATGCCATTCATAGAAGCCGGAGGCCGGAATGAGCACGCGGCGATGGCGCATGGCGGCGCGGAAGGAGGCTTTGCCGATCGCGGTTTCGGAGCGCGCATTGATCAGCAGCGGGAAATCCTTCGGGTCCTTGACCCAGCCCGGCGTGAGACCCCAGCGCACGAGCACGGCGCGCCGGTCGGGCAGATTGCTGCCCTGCTCCCTGCCCTCGCCCGCGATGACGACGAGGATCGGCTGCGTCGGCGCAATATTGTAGCGCGCCGGAAAATCGTCGAGATCGAGACCGGAGAAGAAATCGCGCAGGTCGCCGCGGGAGCTTGTCAGGGAGAAACGTCCACACATCGGCGTGTTTTTGCACCCAGCTCGTGTCCGGTCAAGGCGCCTCAACCTCTCGGCGCGAAGAGGATGAGGCTGGCGCCGGCAAGGCAGATCAGCGCGCCGCCGATGTCGTAACGGTCCGGCACGCGGCTCTCAACCAGCCACAGCCAGAGCAGCGAGGCGAGGATGTAGATGCCGCCATAGGCTGCGAAGGTACGGCCGGCGGCCTCGCTCGGAACCAGCGTCAGAAGCCAGGCGAAAAGCGCCAGGGAGACCATGCCCGGCGCCAGCCACCAGGCGGGCTTTTCGAGCTTCAGCCATGCCCAGAAGGCAAAGCAGCCAGCGATCTCGAAGAGAGCGGCAAACGCAAAGATGATGTAGGTCACGGAAGCACCTTTCGAATCCCCGTCGCACTCTTCATCCGATAAGATGGGCGATCACAGCAAGAGCAGGCCCGATGACATCCACCGCCAAACCCGGCTCCGCCGCCATTCTCGAACGTGACGGACGATTCCTTCTGGTGTTGCGACGCAACCCGCCTTCAGCCGACATGTATGCCTTTCCCGGCGGACGTGCCGAACCCGGCGAAACGCCGGAGGAAACGGCATTGCGGGAATTCCGCGAGGAAACCGGCATTTCCGCTCGCAATCCGCGGCTGTTTTCGACCTATGACCTGAAGACGCATGCGGCCGACGGCAGCATCAACAGCCATTTCCTGCTGTCGGTCTTTCGCGTCGACGCGGATCGGGACGCGGTGGCGGAAGCCGCCGACGATGCGGCCGCCCTCGGTTGGTACACGGTGGAGGAAATCCGGCGGCTGCCGGTTCCGCAGAGCGTGCTCGAATGCGCGGAGCGGCTTTCGGGCGGCGAATAGAAGTGGAAACTTTCAGGCACGCCTTGTTGCCGTCATGCTCAGCGTATCAACTACGAGCATGATTCCCGTTCGACGCGTTTTCCTGGCCCTGCTCGTGCTCGCCGGCCCCACGATGGCGCAGGGCAAGAATACGCCGCCTCCACAGGAGGAGGAAATTGCGCCGCCGCCTGCTGTAGCCGTGCCCTATGATGACAAGCTGGCGCGGCTCGCCGAAGTGCTGGGATCGGTGCATTATCTCAGAACGCTCTGCAAGGCAGCGGGCGGCGACGAGTGGCGAGACGGCATGCAGCAACTGCTCGATTCGGAGACCGGCAACGAACCGCAGCGTCGGGAAAAGCTCACAGCGGCCTTCAATCGCGGCTATCGCACCTTCGCCTCGGTCTATACGGATTGCACCCCGGCGGCCATCGTGGCAGAAGAGCGCTACCGTAACGAAGGTGCAACACTCGCCACAGAAATTACCTCGCGCTTTGGAAATTAACCTTAAATTAACCTGTTTTCGCATGCGGACGTGTCGTTTTGGGAAAAGGCTGTTAGTGTTGTTAACGGTGCAGTAAGACATGAGAAGTTCTGAGGAAAAAACAATGGAAGCAAGCCTCAACGACATCGACGACATGATCGTCCACGAAAAGATGCAGGCGGCTCTGGAGTACCAGAACGAGGCTTGGGCCGACGGCATGGCCGACGGAATCGAGCCTGAAATCATCGCTGATGCCGCCATTGCGCATGCGCTGCGCGAGACGATCAGATTGCATGGGGAAAACAGTGCCGAAGCCCTGCTGGATTCGCTGCGTGAGCGCATGCTTGCCGGCGAATTCTCCGCGAACCGCACCCTGCAATAACGACCAATCAGAGAGATTGATGCGCCCCGGTAAAGAGAAAATTTCGCGAACTCCCCTCGCGCCGGTGCTGCTTGCGTTCAGCCTCGCCGCCGGCAATGTTTTCCTCGCGCCGGCAGCCTATGCGCTTTCCGAACTGCACAAGATCCCGGGCCAGGCTGCCAACGACACTCCGCCCGCGCAGGGAAACGCTCAGGGACAGAGCCAGCCGCAAGGCGGGACCACTCCCGGTGTTCCGATGGCTGATCCGCTGGTCAACAGCCAGAACAATCAGGGTGTCGACAAGACGCCCGGCGCCCAGGATGCTTCCAAGCCCGTCGAGGTGATCTACGATATCGGCAAGGTGCCGGAGCCGGTTCGCAAAATGCGTGAGCAGATCGTCGAGGCGGCCGCCTCCGGCGATCTCGAACGGCTGCGGCCGCTGATGGGCACCGGCGCCGAACAGACGCAGGTGACGGTGGGCGAGCCGACCGACGATCCGATCGGCACGCTGAAGGATCTTTCAGGCGATCCTGACGGAGACGAGATTCTTGCCATCATGCTCGACATCGTCTCGACCGGTTTCGTGCATGTCGGCCAGGGCACAGCAGACGACATGTATGTCTGGCCCTATTTTGCCGAGAAGGATCTGAAGTCGCTCACGCCGCCGGAGCGCGTCGAGTTGCTGCGCATCGTCACCGCCGGCGATCTCTCCGACATGCAGGAGTTCGGCGGATATAATTTCTACCGCCTCGGCATCACACCTGCGGGCAAATGGAAATTCTTCACGGCGGGCGACTGACACCCCCGTCTCACTTGCGCCTTTCACATCTCGCATGGCGCTTGCGATCCACCTCATGAAGACATACCTCTGAGCGATGACCAACGCGACAGGTTCCGCCATGCCAGCCGTATTCCTGAAAGACCGCTCATTGCTTCTCGTCAGCGGTGCGGAAGCCCAATCCTTCCTGCAGAACCTGATCACCACCGATATCACCTCGCTCGGCGCCGACGAGGCGCGGCCCGGGGCACTGCTGACACCGCAGGGCAAGATCCTGTTCGACTTCATGATCTGGCAGGACGGCGACGGCTACAGGATCGAAACCGATGCCGGCCAGCGCGACGCCCTGCTGAAGAGGCTGACCATGTACAAGCTGCGCGCCGCCGTCACACTTGCGCCGAGTGCCGAAGAGGGCGTCACCGTTTCCTGGGATGAGGACGCCGACGGCAGCCAAGGCGTCCGAGACAGCCAAGGCGTCCGGGATAGCCGCTTTGCCAAGGCCGGCGTCACGCTGATCCGACGTCCCGGCAAACATGGCGACGGCCAGGAAGCGCTCTACGACGCGCTGCGCATCAGCCACGGCATCGTTACATCGGGATCGGACTTCGCCTTGCAGGACGCCTTCCCGCATGACGTGCTGATGGATTTCAACGGCGGCCTCTCCTTCCGGAAAGGCTGCTATGTCGGCCAGGAGGTCGTCTCGCGGATGCAGCACCGCGGCACCGCGCGCCGGCGCGTCGTCACGGTGTCCGCCGCAACAGCCTTGCCGGAGACCGGGACGGAGATCACCGCCGCCGGCAAGCCCGTGGGAACGCTCGGCTCCGTCGAAGGCGGCCATGGGCTTGCGATCGTGCGCATCGACCGCGCCGGCGCCGCGATGGCGGCAGGCACGCCGCTGCTCGCCGGCGAAACGCCTGTTTCCCTCGTCCTGCCGGCATGGTCCGGCCTTGTCTTTCCCGCCAGCGCCGACGAGGCCAGCGCGTGACAACGGCGAAAACTCCGCGCGCCTGGCAACGCATGCTGTCCGGGCGCAGGCTCGACCTGCTCGACCCCTCGCCGCTCGACGTCGAACTCGCCGACATCGCCCATGGGCTTGCGCGCGTTGCCCGCTGGAACGGCCAGACCTCGGGCGATCATGCTTTTTCGGTGGCCCAGCACAGTCTCGTCGTCGAGGATATTTTCCGCCGCTTCAACGACGCGCGGCCGCAGGAGTGCCTGATGGCGCTGTTGCATGATGCACCCGAATATGTGATCGGCGATATGATATCGCCGTTCAAATCGGTGGTCGGCGGCGGCTACAAGACGGTGGAAAAGCGATTGGAGGCCGCCGTGCACCTGCGCTTCGGCCTGCCACCGCACCCCTCGCGCGACCTCAAGGACCGGATCAAGAAGGCCGACGCGATCGCCGCCTATTTCGAAGCGACGGTGCTTGCCGGCTTCACGCCCGCCGAGGCGCAGAAATTCTTCGGCCAGCCACGCGGCATCAGCAAGGACATGCTGATGATCGAGCCCTTGCCGGCGATCGAAGCGCAGCGGTTGTTCTGCGAGCGTTTCGCGGCGATCGACGCCGAGCGGGAGACGGTATCGTGAGCTTCATCGTCGTCTCGCCGCTGGCCCGCATCGCGGAAATGGCGGTGCGCCACAAGGCGCGCGACATGATCAGCCTGATTGCCAAGGAGCAGGCCTTTCACCGGCCGGGCGTGATCGCGGCCGATCGCCATCTGACGCTCGGTATGAACGACATCGCCTTCAAGGGCACCGGCAATCTCGTAGCGCCTGACGAGACGCATGTGCGCGGGATTATCGACTTTGCCGCCTCGTGGCGGCAGGAGACGCCGCTGCTCATCCATTGCTGGATGGGCGTGTCGCGATCGCCGGCCGCAGCCCTGATCGCCGCCCTGTCGCTGGCACCGGATCAGAGCGAGGGAACGCTTGCCCGCCGGCTGCGGGCCGCCTCGCCTTTCGCAACACCGAATACCCGGCTGGTCGAGATCGGTGACGCGCTGCTTGACCGCGGCGGCCGGTTGGTCGCGGCGGTGCGGGCGATCGGCCGCGGTGCCGATGCCGACGGCAATGCGCCCTTCGTGCTTGATATCCGGGACACCGCCTGCGGTTGACGCTGCCGCCAGCCGCTCCATCTAGCCCCCGACCAAGCACAACGACAGGGCCAGATCATGGAACAACAGGCAGCCGATGTCCTCCTCGCCACGCAAACCGCACTCAGCCAGGCAAGCGCGCTGGCGGTGCAGTATTCCTTCTCCGTCCTCGGCGCGGTGATCCTGCTTGTTCTTGGCTGGGCGCTTGCCGGCTTTACCAGCCGCTGGGCTTATGAAGGCCTGTCGCGTGTCCGTGGCATCGACGAGACGTTGGCGCGATTCTTCACCAACGTGCTGCGCTATGCGCTGCTCATCCTGGTGTTCATCACCGTCCTCGGCCAGTTCGGCGTCCAGACCGCCTCGATCATCGCGGCACTCGGCGCAGCCGGTCTCGCGATCGGACTGGCGCTGCAAGGGACGCTGCAGAATATCGCTGCCGGCATCATGCTGTTGATCCTCAGGCCGTTTCGCGTCGGGGAATATATCGAAACCAGCAGCGTGGCCGGCACGGTGCGCGAAATCGGATTGTTTGCGACCGAACTCAGGACCGGCGACGGGCTCTACCGATTGGCGCCGAATTCGACGCTCTGGAACACGCCGATTACCAATTTCAGCCGCGAGCCCACGCGGCAGAACGATGTGAAGATCAAGGTCGCCTATGAGGATGATATCGATCTGGCGATGGGGACGCTGATGGGCCTCGCCAAAGCCGATTCGCGGGTGCTGCCATCACCGGCTCCCAGCGTCTTTATCGACAGCATCGCTGACGGCGCGATCTTCGTAACGCTGCGCTACTGGGCAAAGACCGGCGACTGGTGGTCGCTCAGCCGTGACATGGTGAAGCGCGTGAAACTCGCCTTCGACGAGAAGGGTCGTCCGGCCACGCTGTCGGATACCTCAGACGCAACACCGACAAAGAAGTCCAACGGCAGGACGGCGGCCGAAAAGCAGGCGGCGACACGGCAATGAAAGGTTACAGCGCGCCTTGTCGTTCAAGACGTGCAAATAACGATGTAACACCTTGAATTTGTGCATAATTTTGCCCTTGAATCGATCCGATCAAGGAGTTGCCCCGTGGATTATTGGATGACGCCGCAGGACAGTCTTTCCCCGGCATCCCCCGAGGGCTGGCTGCGATAATCATCGGAATTGGCATGCACCATCAAGGCGCGGCCGCGAATGCCGTCGGTCTTGTCGTCGAGCGTGACCATGCTGTCGAAGATCTGCGCCCGGAGCACCCCGTCCTGCCCGACATATTGATTGGGCATATCACCGGCGTGCGGCCCCTTGGCGGCAAGGATGCCGTGCTCGGCCTTGCCAGGGTTGAAGTGGCCGCCTGCCGACTCGTGATGGGTCGCGGCGTCGCATCGGCCGGTCTCATGAACATGGAAGGCCACCCATTTGTTCGCCGGCAGCCCCGATATCTCGACTTCGATCAGCACACCGCCAGTGGCGGCGGCCGTCAGCTGGGCGCGGCCGTCTTCCTTGCCGTCCTTGCCGACGAAATTGGCGACCGCCGTCTGCTTGTCCTGAGCCGCCGCCGGCAATGCGACCGCAAGCAGGCTCAGAGCGGCGATGGTGCGCATGGCTTTCATGGAGATCTCCTTCCATTCGGTTGTCCTCCTGAACGTGTCAAACCGGAAGGTGTTCCTGACCGAGGAAGATCGAACGAAGAAGACGGGACGAGAAAAGCCGGCCAAACGGCCGGCTTGCAGATCACCTGGATCGGGATGCCGTTCAGGCGACGGCGTCGAAATCGAACTGGCCGTAGGTCTTGCGGTAGAGATCCTCGGGCTGATCGCCCGTTGTCGGCGCGGTCTGCTGCAACGGATAGGAAACGGCGATGCTGCTTGCCGTGCCACTGTCACGCGTGTCCATCATCAGCGCAATCAGGCTGCCGGAAAACTTCGGCTGCGTCTCGCTGGCCTTGTCCTCTTCGAGGAGCTCCTTGATGATGCCGGGCTTCTTGTCGGCGGCACGTTCGCCGCGGCTGAGTACGCCATCGCCATTGGCATCGAGCCGCGAAAGCGTCGCCAGATATGCATATGAGGTGTCTGAAACGGATGTGGTGCTGGTCATACAAACCTCCATTCACCGCCTTTTGCCGGTGGTGTTTGTACGCAATACGAAGGTGGAAAATCACTGTTGACTCGGTGGTTAAACTGATTTGCGCAGTGCGTCAATAAGTTGTTAACTTCTCATTAACGATGATTGACAAACGTTAACGGAACGCCTCGGTACAGGCTTCCGCCAGCGTCAACGGGCCGATTTTCTCCGTATTTCAGCGATTTTTCACATAAAAAACAAACGTCTATCGCGTCAACGCCGCTGCTGCACTGCAACCGAATATTAATCCGGCCCGTACAAAATGGGCGTCACAAGGCACCACCCAGGCGTTCAGCTTATAAAAAATCAATTTTAGAGGTTTCCCAACGCAATGAGGTACGTTCATCAATGAAGACGACCATGCCGTCGCAGCCGTCTCGCAAGATGTATCGGCATGAAAGCTGAAGCGCTCTTCTGGCAGCAATGTAGCCAGGCCGTCGCCGCCGATGGATCGATCGATGCGCAGCGACTGATGGAACTTGTGATCGCGACCTATCGCGTCCATGAAAGCGATTATGACGAAATCGAAAGAAGCGCGGAGACGCTGCTCAGGGAAAACCATGCGCTGCGAGGCAATATTTCCGCCCTCAGCCAGGCATTCGACGGACAGACAAAGCTCTTCGAAATCATTCTCAACAATCTGCCGCTCGGTCTCAGCGTCTTCGACGCCGACCAGCGGCTGACGCTTTCCAACATCCGCTTCCGTCAACTCTTCGGCCTGACGCAGGAAGATGTCACTGCCGGCGCGGCAATCGCCGATCTCACGGCCAAAATGCGCGGTACAGAGAGCGCCGGGGCCAAGCCCGGCCGGCGGAGCGGGCGACATTCCTCCGCAACCGCAAGAACCGGCAGCATCCGCCGGCGCGAATGGGTGATGGACGATGGCCGCATCATTCAGAGCATGGTGACCATTCTTGCCGACGGCAGCAACATCGCCATACATGCCGATATTACCGAGGATCGAAGGGCGGCCGAGCGCATCACCTATCTCGCCCACCACGACCCGCTGACCGGCCTTCCGAACCGCATCCATTTCCGCGAGCAGGTCGATGCGACGCTCACCGAGCGCAAGCCGGATGAGCAGATAGCCCTCGTCCACCTCAATCTCGACGGGTTCAAATCGATCAACAACACGATGGGCGTTTCGGCCGGCGACACGATCCTGCAGCAGGTCGCCGCGCGTATCCGAATCTCGGCCGGTTCGGAGAACACCCTGGCGCGCCTCGGTTCGGACGAATTTGCCATCCTGCAGACGGGCAAGCAGCAGCCGTGGAACGTGACGGCGCTTGCAGAGCAGATCCGCCAAGAGCTTTCCGCACCGTTCTTCCACGGCGAAAAACAGGTGGAACTCAGCGTCTCCATGGGCATCGCAGTCGCCCCTGATGATGGGGAGGAAACCGACATCCTGTTGAGGAACGCCGGCGTGGCGCTGTCACATGCCAAGGCAGATGGGCGCAAGCGCGAGCGCTTCTTTACCGGCGAGATGGAAGCGCAGATGCAGCTGCGCCACGCGCTTGAGGCAGACCTCAAAGCCGCCGTTGAGAACGAGGAATTCGAGCTGCACTACCAGCCGCTCTATGATCTCTCGCAGCGGCGCGTCTGCGGCTTCGAAGCTCTGATCCGCTGGAACCACCCCGTCCGAGGCCGCGTTCCGCCGATGGATTTCATTCCGCTTGCCGAAGAGGTCGGCCTCGTCGTCGATATCGGCCGATGGGTTTTGCGCCAGGCCTGCAGCGATGCGGCGCAATGGCCGGAGGGCATCAAGGTCGCCGTCAATGTCTCGGCGATCCAGTTCAGCAGCAGCGACCTGACGCAGGATGTCAGCGAGGCGCTTGGCGCTGCATCGCTGTCGCCGTCGCGGCTAGAGCTCGAAATCACCGAGAGCGTGCTGATGGAAAATCTGGGCGAGGTGCTGCCGATCCTGCATGCGCTGAAGGAGCGCGGCATCCGCATCTCGATGGACGATTTCGGCACCGGCTATTCCTCACTGAGTTACCTCTCGAGCTTCCCCTTCGATAAGATCAAGATCGACAAATCCTTCGTCAACGACATCGTCGACAACAAGGAAGCGCATGCGATCATGCACGCGATCATCCTGCTCGGCGATGCGCTCGGCATGCGCGTCACGGTCGAAGGTGTCGAGACCGCAGCGCAGTTGGCGCTGCTCGAACGCGAGGAATGCGACGAGATCCAGGGCTATCATATCAGCCCGCCAAGACCTGCAGGTGACGTGGCCCATCTTCTCTCCCTGCCGCCAAATAACGGCGCCGTGGCGCATCGTCCTCAAGCCAAGCACTGAGATCCCAATTCAGGGCGTTGCGGCGCTCTCGTCTTCTCAGACGGGCAGTGCCGTCGATTGCGACTCGCACGGCAAGCCGCTACACAATCGGCTACGATTCCCGGTGTCTTCGTTGTCGCATACTTTACCCGCCGGCATCACTTCCGCCCCGATGCCCTGTTGGCGGAAACGATTTTCCTTATGACAGGTGGCGCAATGTTCGAGGCCGAAGCCTTCTCCCCACACGAAACGCTCGCGGCGGCGCTGATTGCCCATGCGACCGACGGCGACGACGGCTCGCACGACCTTGCGCATATCCTGCGCGTCTTCAGGAATGCCATGCGCATCCATGCGGGCGAAGGCGGCGACGGGCGGGTTCTTGCCGCTTCCGTGCTGCTGCACGACTGTGTCGCCGTCGAGAAGAATTCGCCGTTGCGGGCAAAAGCATCGGCTTTGGCGGCGGAGAAGGCATCGGCAATCCTGGCGGAACTCGGCTGGAGCGAAGCGGATATTGACGCCGCGGCCCATGCAATCACCGCGCACAGCTTCTCGGCCGGGGTGGCGCCGCAGACGCTGGAGGCGAAGATCCTGCAAGATGCCGACCGGCTGGACGCGATCGGCATGATCGGCGCCGCACGCTGCTTCTATATCGCCGGGCGACTAGGATCCGGGCTCTACGATCCGTTCGATCCGCCGGCAGCGGACCGTCCGCTCGATGACAAGCGTTATGCCATTGACCATTTCCAGACGAAGCTGTTCAAACTGGCGGAAGGGTTCCAGACCGAGACCGGCCGCAGGCTGGCGGCCGCGCGCGACAAGAGCTTGCGCGACTTCCTCTCGGCCTTCATGGATGAAATCTAGAGTCTTTCCGGGTTAGATTGCAGCATTCTGTTGGCTCAAACGGAGTCGGATGGTCGACCGGCCGGCGCGCGTCGTAGCCCAGTTCTACGGCCAAGCCGGCCGGTCGATCAGACGGCCCGTTTCAGCCAACCCTCCCGCAGATTTGCCTGGCAAATCTGCAAGACTTTAGAATCGCCGGACGCACCTGTTGCTTCGCATGGCGAAGCAGTGCGGCCGGTGGGCCGGGCATCTTTCCGCCAGAGCAAAGGCGATCGGCTCGGACGTACCTTAGGGTATGCCCGTCGCCAATCGCCTTTGCCCTGACGAAAACCTGCTCCGGCAGAATGCTGCAATCTAACCCGGAAAGACTCTAGGAGCACAACATGCGTGTCAGCGACCTCTTCATCTACCCGCTCAAGAGCGCCCGCGGCATTGCGCTGCCGGCCGCCGACATCGACGCCTACGGGCTTCCCGGCGACCGACGGGCGATGATCACCGATGCGCTGGGGCACTTCATCACCCAGCGCGAGCTGCCAGACCTCGCACGTATCGAGGTGCGACCGGAAGCGAACGCCTTTCGGCTGCTGATGCAGGGAAAGCCTGACATATCGGTTCAGCCGCCTCAGCCTGAAAATCGCATGGATGTGACCGTGTGGAAATCTGCCGTCAGTGCCGCCGTCGCCGATCCGGAGAGCAACCGGCAGCTTTCCGAGTGGCTCGGCCGCGAGGTGCGGCTGGTCTTCTTCGATGGCCAGGCGCGGCGAACGGCGAATGCCGAATGGGCCGGCGAAGGCACGCCCGTCACCTTCACCGACGGCTATCAGATCCTTGTGACGACAACCGGCTCGCTGAAGGCATTGAATGCCGATCTCGCCGCCCATGGCGAAGGCAGTGTCGGCATGGAACGCTTCCGTCCGAACATCGTCATCGATACGGACGAGGCCTGGCCGGAGGACCGCTGGGCGGCAATCGAGATCGCCGGCATCCGCTTCGATCTCGTCAAACCCTGCTCCCGCTGCATCATGACGACCCAAGACCAGCTGACCGGTTCACGCGAGGGGCCAAACCCGATGCCGGCCATGGGCCGCATCCGCATGTCGGCCGACCGGCGCGTGCCCGGCCCACTGTTCGGCTGGAACGTCACGCCGCGCGGCAGCGGCAGGATTACGGTCGGCGACGCCGTCAGCATCGTTGAAGAGAGACCGGAAGGCTGGGCGCTCAAACGTCGCGCCGCAGCCTAGAGCCTTTCCGGGTTAGATTGAAACATTCTGTTGGCTCAAACGGAGTCGGATGGTCGACCGGCCGGCGCGCGTCGTAGCCCAGCTCTACGGCCAAGCCGGCCGGTCGATCAGACGGCCCGTTTCAGCCAACCCGAAGGGCCGGGCATCTTTCCGCCAGGATCAAAGGCGATCGGCTCGAACGTACCAGGAGGTACGCCCTTCGCCAATCGCCTCTGCCCTGACGAAAACCTGCTCCGGCAGAATGCTGCAATCTAACCCGGAAAGGCTCTAGCCTTTTCAGACGCGATCAAGCGCGGCATCGATTCCCGCCATGACATCGGCCGGCAGCGGTCCCTTTTCCAGTGCGCCGGCATTTTCCTCCACCTGGGCGACGGTGCGGAAACCCGGAATGGGGAGCGTGCGCGGCGAGCGTGCCCAGAGCCAGGCAAGCGCGCCCTGCGTCAGCGTGCGGCCACCTGAGGTCAGGAGATCACGGACGGCATCGAGCCTTGCGGCGAATTCGGGGGCGATGCGCCCGTCCTTGAAATAGACCATCCAGTCGAGGGCGGCACCGCGGACATCCTTCGCGCCCACCGCCTTGTCGGCGGTGAACTTGCCAGTGAGCAGACCCATGGCCAGCGGGCCGCGATTGATGGAGATCAACCCCTTCCCCTCGATCACCGCAATCATCTCCGGCACCGGCTCGAAGACGTTCATCGTATGCTGGATCGAGACATAGCCCCGGCGGCCGGCATGACGGGCGGCGCGATCGGGAGAATCGGTGCTCCAGCCGAACGCATCGATCTTGCCTTCGGCCCGCAGCGCCTCCAGCGTATCGAAGACGGCATCCGACTGTTCCAGCGGAAAATCATTGATGTGGAACTGCAGCAGATCGAGGCGGTCGCGCTTCAGGCGGCGCAACGAGGTCTCGACCGAACGGCGAATGAAGGCCTGATCGGCAAAGGCACCGGTTGCCTGCTTGGTTTCCGGATCGGTGGCAAAGCCGAATTTGGTGGCGATGACGATATCGTCGCGATTGCCGATCGCCCGGCCGAGCACGTCCTCCGAGTGGCCGGCGCCGTAATTCGACGCCGTGTCGAAGAAGCGGATGCCGAGTTCGATGGCGCGATGGATCGCTTCGACGGATTCATCGTCGTCGACATCGCCCCAGCCGAGTGGCGTGTCGCCGGCGAAGAAGGGACCGCCGATCGCCCAGCATCCCATGCCGAGGCGCGGAATTTCGCGGCCGTTCCAAAGCGTGATCGTCGTCGGTGATGCGGTCTTGGTCAGCATGAGGTCCTCCTTGATTGGCAATCCTGTGAAGACATAGGAAGCGCTCTTCGGCAGGTAAACCGCCAAATCCGGAGGATGTTTTGCACCCGTAAAAAACGAGGTCAGGCGGAAATACCATTCGGAGGGGAAAGCGTCCGCAAGGCTGGATTGAGCGCCTTGAGCGCGGCCTGAACGAAACCGTCGCGGGCCGCCGCCGCCTCGATACCACGCGGCTCATAGACGTGGCGATGCAGAAAGAACCCCGTCAGCCGGAATGCTGCTGCGAGACTATCAAAGTCGGCCGCATGATTGCCTTCGGCACTGAGGAACGGCGGCAGGAGCAGCATCTTGTCCGCCCAGGGGGCACCGGCCGTGCGGCTGACGGCACGCCCGGATTTCGGCGAGACATAGACGAGATCGGAACGGGCGCCGGTTGCGGCGCATTCGGCAAGATCGAGTCCAAAGCCGAGATCATTCAGCACCGCAAGCTCGAAACGCACGAAGAGTTCGCCGGCATCGGCCGGGTTGTGCAGGTGATCGAGGATTACTTCAAGCGCATCGAAGAGATGCGGATGCGGGTCACGCTCCGGCAGCAGCCGCAGCAGCGCGCCCATGGCCTGGACGCCGTAGACGGCGGTCGCCGTTTCCATCAGGCGGGCGGCGCGCAGCGTCACCGGCTCGACGCGGAAATCTCCGAGATGCTCGTCAAGCCGAGCGCGCCAGGTGACTTCGACGGCATTGCCCGCCTGCAGCACAGGCTGCATGGCGCGCGAGCGGCCGGAACGCACCAGGCCGAGATGGCGGCCGCGATCACGCGTCATCACCTCGGCGATGACGCTCGTCTCACCGTGGCGCTTGACGCCCAGAATGATCGCATGGTCTTGCCACTGCATCGAAAGAAGTCCTTGCGGATGACGAATCCATCCTAATCCAAGGACCGGTTTCTGTCATGGACCGCGTCAGGCGACAGCCGGGAAAAGCCTCAGCAGGAAGTCACGCATCGCCGTTTCGTCGAAAGGCTTGACCAAAAGCGGGATGTGCTGCAGGTCGGGTGGGAAATCGCCCGTATCGGAATAGCCACTGACGAAGCCGAAGGGGATGCCGATATCGAAAAGATGGCGGGCAAATCCGAAGCTCATGCCGTCACCGAGATTGACGTCGAGAAGGGCGAAATCATATGTCTCCGCCGCGATGGCAGCCCTCGCCTGCTCGACGCTGCCGACGATATCGATGCTCTCGACGCCGGCCAGGCGCAGAATATCCTCCGCCTCCATCGCGATTATCAGACTGTCCTCAAGAACCAGAACACGGATTGCGCTCATGATTCGATGCCCCTCGTCGAGCGCCTGTCGCAGCGCCCCGGCCGTTTCGCCAACATCATTGCCCTCCGGTGCCCCGCATGGCACGCTATCGGTGAATTCCGCCACCTTGTCTGAATAAACCATTTTTCTGCCCGGTCGATAAGAATCAAAATCGGAGGAAAGATGATGCCCGACCTTATTTTCCCTGATGCTAATCTGCATTTAAAAAAGACATAACCAAGCTGGTTGGCCAGGGGTCTGTCGACAAATAATCGTGTCCTCAGACGGATGACTGTGATTTGCGCGAAGCCAAGACGGCTACCGGCAGTTTTGTCGTCGCAGGCGGACCGATCTCACAGAAATGCGAGAGTTTGCCCATCAAATGTGGATGGTAGCAAGCGATCGAAATCGAGCGCAATAACGCCAAAACAAAGCGATAGAGCATGCCCGGGACGCGGAGAATGGAATTTAGATGAACGGGCGTTTGCCCTCTCCGAGCCCTTCCCAACCGGCGATCGCCATCAACTCTTCGCCGTTCAGCACCTCGCAGCCGCGCTCCTGCCAGCGAATCAACCCACGTTCGGCGAGCTTTTTCAGAGTCTTGTTGGTGTGGACGATGGAAAGACCAAGCGTGTCGGCAATGTGCTGCTGGGTGATGGGGATGAATTTGCGGCCGTTGAAGATATTGAGCTTCCGGCCGCGCTCGAACAGGAAAGCGATCAGGTAGGCGGCTCTTTCCAGCGCCGTGCGGCGGCCGATGCTCAGGAGATGCTCATCCAGGATGCGTTCCTCGCGCGCGGCGATCCAGGTGATGTCGAAGGCGAGCGAGGCATGTTTGTTGTAGAGCGTCATCAACCGGTCACGCTCGAAGACACACAGGGAAACGGGCGAAAGCGCTTCGACGGAGTGCTGCATCTCGCCGGCGATCGTTCCCTGCAGGCCGATCAGGTCGCCCGGCATGATATAATTCAGAATCTGGCGGCGCCCGTCCTCCAGCATCTTGTAGCGGAAGCCCCAGCCGGAAAGCACCGTGAAGAGATGAGCGCTGTGTGCGCCCTCAACGAGGATGGTGGAGCCGGCATCGACGGCAAGCTCGCCCCTCTTGAAACGCGAGACGAATTCCAACTCGTCGCGGCTGAACTCCCTGAAATGCGGCAAGGGGCGCAAAGGACATTGCTCGCAAGGGGTCTTGAAAGAATGGATGGGTCTCGACGTCGCCATATTTGCCCTTGCCGCCGCAAAACCGGCGCGCCAACGTTGGCGCGCCGCTCATCAAAGAATGCGCAGGCCACGGATTTGTTCCATGAGCGAGGCAGATTTTTTATGCGAAAACAAAGGGCTGGCGCGTGCCCGATGAAATCTTTGCCATGCTTTATTTCGGGAAATCGAGGCCCATTTCGCGGAACCGCTCGGGATCATCGCCCCAATTCTCACGAACCTTGACGAACAGGAAGAGATGGACCGGCTGTTCGAGGATTTCCGACAGTTCCTTGCGGGAGGCAGTCGAGATCGCCTTGATGGTTTCACCACCCTTGCCGAGGGCGATCTTCTTCTGGCTGTCGCGCTCGAGATAGATCACCTGCTCGATCCGCACCGAGCCGTCCTTGCGCTCTTCCCACTTCTCCGTTTCGACGTGCGAGGCATAGGGAAGCTCCTGATGGAGGCGCAGAAACAGTTTTTCGCGGGTGATCTCGGCGGCGAGCTGACGCATCGGCAAATCGGAGATCTGGTCTTCCGGATAGTACCACGGCCCCTCCGGGAGGGTCTTCGCCAGATAGTCCATGACGTCGTCGCAACCGGAGCCGTTTTCGGCCGATATCATGAAGGTGCGCTCGAAGGCGATCTTCTCGTTGGCGGCAGCGGCCAGCGCCAGGAGATCCTCGCGATTGACGCGGTCGATCTTGTTGAGCAACAGTATCTTCGGCTGCCGGACCTCCTTGAGGCCTTCGAGGATGGCTTCGGCATCGCCGCGCAGACCGCGCTCGCTGTCGATCAAGAGCACGATCAGATCGGCATCCTTGGCACCGCCCCAGGCCGAGGTCACCATGGCGCGGTCAAGCCGGCGACGCGGCTTGAAGATACCAGGCGTGTCCATGAAGACGATCTGGGCATTGTCGTGGATGGCGATGCCGCGCACGATCGCCCGCGTCGTCTGCACCTTATGGCTGACGATCGAGACCTTGGCGCCGACGAGGCGGTTTACCAACGTCGACTTGCCGGCATTGGTCGGCCCGATCAGCGCGACGAAGCCCGAATGCGTCGGACCACTGGTTTCTGCGGCAGCTTCGGCCGCGATATCTTCTTCTTGTGTCATTGTCCCGTCAGTTTCCGGCAGGCGATTGCTGCCAAATGCCTTCGCGCTCAAGCATCTTCGTCGCCGCAACCTGTTCGGCGGCACGCTTCGACCGCTCTACGCCGGTTTCGGGCTTAATGCCAGCAACTTCCACCGTCACCTTGAAACGCGGATCATGATCCGGTCCGCTGCGTTCATCAACCCGGTAGATCGGAGTGACGCCGAATTTCGCGTGCGACCATTCCTGCAGCTCGGTCTTGGCGTCGCGCTTGGCGCCATCGGCCCGCGCCGCCCTGCCCTGCCAATAGCGCAGTATGAACCGACGGGCGACCTCAAGGCCGCCGTCGAGATAGATCGCGGCGATCAGGCTTTCAACGACATCGGCGCGCACGTTCATCATGCGCTTGCCGGTCAATTTCTTCACATCGGCGCCGGTGCGGATATAGAGGTGAAGATTGAGTTCGTCGGCGACCGCTGCGCAGGTTTCGGCGCTGACGAGCTGGTTGAGGCGAACCGAGAGCTCGCCTTCGCCTGCCGTGCCGAAGGTGCGGAACAGAAGCTCGGCGATGCAGAGCCCGAGGACCCTGTCGCCGAGGAATTCCAGCCGTTCGTAATTGCCGCCCTTTTCCGTGCGGGCGCTGGCATGGGTCAGCGCCCGATCGAGGCGTTCCTTTTCGGCGAAGTCGTGACCGATCAGGCCTTCAAGCTTTGCGCGGTCCGCCGCAGAAAGCGTCTGCGCCTTGCTCATTCAACAACCTTGAAGAGGCGGTCCCAACGCATGTTCGTCGGCCACTTCCAGATTTCTCGGAAGGAGGTGTCGTTGCCGAGCGAGAAGAAGATGACGCTGGCTCGGCCGACAAGATTTTCGGCAGGCACGAAGCCGACGTCGAACCGGCTGTCGAGCGAGTTGTCGCGGTTGTCGCCCATCATGAAATAATGGCCTTCCGGCACGATGAATTCACGGGTGTTGTCACCCCGCGACACCGGAGACTGATCGAGCGTGTCGTAGGTCTTGCCGCTGTCGAGCGTTTCGCGGAACACCGGCACATCGGCGCCCGGATCGAGCTTGTAATCCGACGTGAAGGTCCCGTCCGCCACCTTCGGAACCGGCTTACCGTTGACGTAGAGCACGCCGTCGGTCACCTGGATGTGATCGCCCGGCAGGCCGATGCAGCGCTTGATGTAATCAACCTCGGGGTTTGGCGGGAAGCGGAAGACGACGATGTCGCCACGCTTCGGATCGGCGCCGAACAGGCGGCCGCTGAAGATGTCGGGGGAGAAGGGCAGCGAATATTTCGAATAGCCGTAGGCGAACTTGTTGACGAAGATATAATCGCCGACGAGCAGCGTCGGCATCATCGAACCGGACGGAATGGTAAAGGGCTGGAACAGCACCGTTCGGATCACCATCGCCAAAATCAGCGCCTGGATGATGACTTTGATATTTTCCCAGAGGGCGTTCGGCTTGGCTTCGACTTTTTCGGACACGCAGTCTTATTCCTTCAAGACGCCGCGGAGGCGCAATTCTTTCTGTCGTTCTCTCTAGCGGCTTCGGCCGATTGCGGCAATGGCGACAACGTCAAAAGCGACGAGAGGTCGCGACTACAGGCTTACGGGGGTCGCGATAACACTCCGGATCAAAGGTTCTCCGGCAACGCCTCGATAATGACGAAGGCCTGCGCCAAGGGATAATCATCGGTTATTGTCAAATGAATGGCGGGCTTGTGGCCTGCGGGCAGCAGCGATTCGAGGATCAGGGCGGCGGCGCCTGACAAAACCATGGTCGGTTTGCCGCTCGGCAGGTTGACGACGCCCATGTCCTTCCAGAAAACGCCCTGGGCGATACCGGTGCCGAGTGCTTTGGAACAGGCCTCCTTGGCGGCGAAACGCTTGGCATAGGATTCGGCGCGATTTGCCCGACGGTCGGAACGCGCGCGTTCGACCTCGGTGAAGCAGCGTTGGGTGAAGCGCTCGCCGAAGCGCTCGATGGATTTCTCGATGCGGCGAATGTCGATCAGATCGCTGCCAATGCCGATGATCATGCCGGAACCTTCCGTCGCTTGAGAATTCTCGATCGGGTTCAAACGCTCGGCATGTCGCCGGCCGGGCTGGCAAGGCGCAGGCGCGCCCGCTCGATCAGCCGTATGTGGCGGCGCGTCTGAAAACCCTTCACGGTGTAGAACGTCAGCGCATAGAGCGCAACGGAGGTGACGATCGCCGGCGGAATGGCGCCTACCAGCATCGGTTCCAGCACCGGCTTCCACAGCTCGGTGAAATTCAGCTTATGGAAAAGCGCGGCCAGATCCACCGTCTGACCGGCCAGATGATCCTCGCGGCTGAGCAGCAGATGTCCGATCTCCCAGGTGATGCCCCAGATGAAGGGATAGGTCAGCGGATTGCCGAAGGCCGCGCAGCCGAGGGCGGCGGCCACCATGCTGCCGGAGAGGAAATAGGTGATGACGAAGGCCATGACGAAATGCACGCCGATGAACGGCGTCCACGAGACGAAGACACCCGCGGCGACGCCAGCCGCAACCGCGTGCGGCGAGGCGCTCAGGCGCAGGATGCGCATTGTCAGGTAACGGATCGGGCGAAGGAAACCTTTGCGGGGCCATAAAAGCTCTCGCATCTTTTCCTTGAATCCCGCAGGCTTGCGACGGCGAAACAACATGGCCGGTATTTAGTGCAGCGCACATGACCATGACAAGAGCGGCAAATGATACCGCCCGAAAAACAGCTCAGCTCTCTCAGCGGAGAGGAACTTCTTCAGCCGAGGGGCGTCCGTTATGCAAAACGTCCCTCACTCGCCTCAAGTATAAAGCTCAGTATTAGCGATTGCGGAATAGACCGCGGTCGACCTGGCGCTGACGAAACTCGAGATCGATACGATCGAGCGAGCCATTGAGATATGCCATTTCACGTTCCTGCGTGGTCTGAGCGCGGAAGGCACGAGCGATTTTCCTGATAGGGTCAAACATTATCTTGTCTCATCTTCTGTTTGCGTTTCGATGATCAGAAGATAGGCCCGGCGCAGGTTAATTACTACAGCCGCAACATGGAGACAGCCATGCGCCTAATGCATTGCTTGCCTTTTTGGTGCTCCACATTGCGCACAAAACGATCATAAAATATGCAATCTCTCGCCCAGCCCACTGACAGGCTTAACAAAAGCTTACTCGTAAAGCCGCCGAACGGTGGCGATGCAATCCAGTTCCTTCATCTGGGCGAGCAGCTGATTGAGCTGGCGCAAGTCCCAGACCTCGACCTCGAGCATCATTTCGGTGAAATCGGCCGCCACCCGCACCGTGTTCAGAAGGCGAATATTGACGTCGAGGCCTGCGACCGTCTGGGCGACCTTGGCGAGCGTGCCGGGCTCATTCAACCCATTGACCATGATGCGCGCCATGAAACGCGACTTGTTGGCTTCGTCGAGATCCCAGCGGACGTCGATCCAGCGGTCGGGCTGATCGTCGAAGCGCTGCAGGCTCGGCGACTGGATCGGATAGATGGTGATGCCGTTGCCCTGGTCCATGATGCCGACGATGCGATCGCCAGGCACGGCACCAGTCGGCGCGAACTTGACGTCGACATTGCCGGACAGACCGCGGATCGGACCGATATCGGCATGCGTGTCGACTTCCGAATGGCCGCCGTCGGGCCCGGCCTTGGTCTTGCCGGGGATCTTGAAGATCATGCCGGCCGCACTGCGCACGTTGAACCAGCCGTCGTCGCCTGATGGTTTCACGGTGACGCGCTCGTCCTGATGATCGGGATAGACGGCGCGCAGCACATCGAGCGAGGACATCTCGCCACGGCCGACGGCGGCAATCGCATCCTCGACATCCTTTTGGCCGAGACGGTGTAGCGCCGGCTTCATCGCCTCGCGCGAGAAGATCTTGCCGGCCCTGTCGAAGGTACGCTCGAGAATGCGGTGACCGAGGCCGGCATATTGCTTGCGGATCGCCATGCGGGTGGCGCGGCGGATGGCGGCGCGCGCCTTGCCGGTCACGACGATCTCTTCCCAGGCGGCGGGCGGAACCTGCACGCCGGAGCGGATGATCTCGACCTCGTCGCCATTGGCAAGCCGCGTCACCAGCGGCATGATACGGCCGTTGATCTTGGCGCCCACCGTGGTGTCGCCGATATTGGTGTGCACCGCATAGGCGAAATCGATCGGGGTGGCGCCACGCGGCAGGGCAATCAGCTTGCCCTTCGGCGTGAAGCAGAAGACCTGATCCTGGAAGAGCTCAAGCTTGGTGTGTTCGAGGAATTCTTCCGGGCTGTCGCCCTCGGCGAGCGCCTCGATCGTATGGCGCAGCCAGGAATAGGCGTTGGATTCGCGCGAAAGGATGTCGCCGTCGGCATTGGTGGCGCCGTCCTTGTAAAGCGCGTGGGCGGCGATGCCGAATTCGGCGATTTCGTGCATGCGCTTGGTGCGGATCTGCAGTTCGATGCGCTGGCTGGACGGACCGACGATGGTGGTGTGCAGCGACCGGTAATCATTCTGCTTTGGCGTCGAAATATAGTCCTTGAAGCGGCCGGGCACGACGCGCCAGCGCGTGTGGACGATGCCGAGCGCCCGATAGCAGGACGGGATGTCCTCGACGATCAGGCGGAAGCCGTAGACATCGGAAAGCTGCTCGAAGGAAAGAGACTTCGACTGCATCTTGCGAAAGACCGAATAGGGCTTCTTCTGTCGGCCCTTGACATAGGCGCTCGTCAACCCGCTTGCGACCAGCAGGTCGCGCAGTTCGGCCTCGATCTTCTTGACGATGCCCTCGTTGCGCTTCGAAAGCTCTTCCAGCCTTTTGGTGACGGTCTCGTAGGCTTCCGGGTTCATATGCCGGAAGGAGAGTTCCTCGAGTTCCTCACGCATGTCCTGCATGCCCATGCGGCCGGCCAGCGGCGCATAGATTTCCATCGTCTCCTCGGAGATGCGGGCGCGCTTGTCGGCCGACATGTGATCGAGGGTGCGCATATTGTGCAGGCGATCGGCAAGCTTGACGAGCAGCACACGCACATCATCGGATATGGCGAGCAGCAGCTTGCGCAGGTTTTCCGCCTGCTTGGCCTTCTTGGTGACGAGATCGAGCTTCTTGATCTTCGTCAGCCCCTCGACCAGGCGGCCGATATCCTCGCCGAACAGTTCGTCGATCTCGGCGCGCGTCGCCGTCGTATCCTCGATCGTGTCGTGCAGAAGGGCAACCGCGATCGTCGATTCATCGAGGTGCATGTCGGTGAGGATGGCGGCGACTTCGAGCGGATGAGAAATATAGGGATCGCCGCTCGCGCGCTTTTGCTGGCCATGCTTCTGCATGGCGTAGACATAGGCTTTGTTCAGCAGTGCTTCATTGGCATCGGGCTTGTATTGCTGAACCCGCTCCACGAGCTCGTACTGCCGCATCATTCCAAAGCCACTCCGATAAAAATAAAAGCGCGCCAATCAACGATTGGCGCACACATGGGCAATAATATGCCTAAGCAATAAAGGCGCAAGATTGACGATTGGTAATCATCGCTCTTTTGCATCGCATGAAGCTGTTTCGGTATCACATCTGACCGATGTGACCGGGATCCGGCCTATGCGCTTAGTAGTCGTCGCTCTTTTCCGGCGGCACCAGGCCTTCGATGCCGGCTAGCAGCTCTTCTTCCGACATCTGGTCGAAAGTGATCGTCTCCGGCAGGTCGTCCTGCTCCTCGCTGTCGGCTGCGGCGACGCCGCCGGCGGCGATCATGCTTGCCGGATCGGGCTCGGGCTCGTCGACTTCGACATGCTTCTGCAGCGAATGGATCAGATCTTCCTTGAGGTCATCGGGTGAAAGCGTCTCGTCGGCGATTTCGCGCAGGGCCACGACAGGATTCTTGTCATTGTCGCGATCGATGGTGATCGAGGCACCCTGGGAAATCAGCCGGGCGCGGTGGCTGGCGAGCAGAACCAGCTCGAAGCGGTTCTCCACCTTGTCGATGCAATCTTCAACTGTGACACGGGCCATTGCCTGTCCTTTGCGGTCGTCATTTCGGGATTAGCACGCCCGATACAATTAAAACCGGGCAAATACAAGTTTTTCATTCCGGCGCCCCTCGTCTTTATCCGCGACTGAGCTAAATTTCCATGGAGAATGTCATAATTCCACCGAAGGTTGCTTGGAATATGCCGAATCGTGCCCTAAATCTTTCATATATGAATAATTCATAAAGTAAGGATCAAAGCGAAATAGAAACGCAAGGTATTGTTTTTATTGAAGTTTGTCACCTGCGGATTTCGATTGCTCTCATTGGATTGGTAAGCGATGTTTGACCCACGCGAAAAAATTGCACTCTTCATTGACGGCGCCAACCTCTACGCTGCATCCAAGAGCCTCGGCTTCGACATAGATTACCGCAAACTGTTGAAAGCATTCCAGAAACGCGGTTATCTGCTGCGCGCTTATTATTATACCGCTCTGATCGAGGATCAGGAATATTCATCGATCCGGCCGCTGATCGACTGGCTCGACTACAACGGCTACAAAGTCGTCACCAAGCCCGCCAAGGAATTCACAGATTCCATGGGTCGCCGAAAGATCAAGGGCAACATGGACATCGAGCTTGCGATCGACGCCATGGAACAGTCCGAAACGGTCGATCATCTTGTCATCTTCTCCGGCGACGGTGATTTCACCAATCTGGTCGAGGCGCTGCAGCGCAGAGGCCGCAAGGTCTCGGTGATCTCAACCATGGCGACGCAGCCGCCGATGATCGCCGACGACCTGCGTCGGCAGGCCGATCATTTCATCGATCTCTTGTCTTTGAAGGCTGAAATCGGTCGTGATCCTTCCGAGCGGGCGCCACGTCCGGTCGAAGTCGTCCCGGCCAGCGATTTCGAGGAGTGATCTCTCCACCATCTCGAAGCGGAGCTGCGAAGCTCAGCGGCACGGCAGCTGCCTTCGCGCATCGCCATGCTTTGGCATGCGTGCTGAACGACAGCGGCCGATCTTAGATCAGCCATTGTCCTTCAGCAGGCGGCTCTTCTGCCGGTTCCAATCGCGTTCTTTCTCCGACTCGCGCTTGTCATGCAATTTTTTACCCTTGGCGAGCGCCAGTTCCATCTTCGCCCGACCGCGATCGTTGAAATAGATCTTCAGCGGGATCAGCGTCATGCCTTCACGGTTGACGGCAGAACGCAGGCGATGAATCTCACGGCCCGACAGCAGCAGCTTGCGGCGTCGGCGCGGTTCGTGATTGAAGCGGTTGGCCTGCAGATATTCCGGCAGATAGGAATTGATCAGCCAGATCTCGCCCCCCTCATCCGAGGCATAGGATTCGGCGATATTGGCCTTGCCCTCGCGCAGCGATTTGACCTCCGTGCCCATCAGCACGAGGCCGGCCTCGTAGGTATCGATGATCTCGTAGTTGAAGCGGGCCTTGCGGTTTTCGGCCACGACCTTGTTCACCACGCGCTGGCTGCCTTTGGGGGCCATGACGACATTCCATTCATTTAGAGCGCGAAAAGCCGCGCCCTCATTCCCGACCTCTATCTGAGGGCTTGCCCTTTATGTAAGGGAGCGACCCGGCCTTGTGAAGATGGCCGGTCTTTTCAGTTCAGCAGGCCGGCATGGCGCAGCGCGGCGTCGATCGCCGTTTCCGTGGCCGGCTCCAGCGTCGAAAGCAGCGGCGAGCGGACGTTGCGGCTCATGCGGCCAAGCCTGGAGAGCCCGTATTTGGCGCCGCAAAGACCCGGCTCGAGGAAGATCGCCTTGTGCAGCGGCATCAGCCGATCCTGATATTCCAGGGCGCGGGCATAATCGCCTGCGAGCGTCGCCGCCTGGAACTCGGCGCAGAGCCGCGGGGCGACATTGGCCGTTACCGAAATACAGCCGACACCGCCATGGGCGTTGAAGCCGAGCGCCGTCGCATCCTCGCCGGACAGTTGCCGGAAATCCGTGCCGCAGGTGATGCGCTGTTCGGAGACGCGCTCGATCTTACCCGTTGCATCCTTGACGCCGACGATATTGCTGTGCGCCTTGGCGAGCGCCCCCATCGTTTCCGGCGTCATGTCGACCACCGAGCGGCCGGGGATGTTATAGATATAGATCGGCAGATCGACGGCCTCGGCGATCGCCGAAAAATGCGCGATCAAACCCTTCTGCGTCGGCTTGTTGTAATAGGGAGTGACGACCAGAACGGCGTTCGCACCGACCTTTTCGGCATGCTGGGCAAGCTCGATCGCCTCTCGCGTATTGTTCGAGCCGGCGCCGGCCATGACGGGGACGCGTTTTGCGGCAACCTCGATGCAAAGTTCCACGACCCGCTTGTGTTCGGCATGCGACAGCGTCGGGGATTCGCCCGTCGTGCCGACCGGAACGAGACCGGCGCTGCCTTCCTTGATCTGCCAGTCGACATGAGCGGCGAAACTATCTTCGTCGATCAGTCCGGCGTCGGTGAAGGGGGTGACGAGGGCGGGAATGGACCCATTGAACATGCAAAGCTCCTCACGACCAAATCCTTGCTTCGGCCGCATTCCATGAATAAGAGTTGCGCACCATAGAGCGCCGAAATCATCGCGACAAGCGCGGAGAGTTCGGTTTAGGGCAAATTCCGATAGCAGATGTGAATGAATTTTACCTGGTACGGTAAGGTTTCGTTAAGATGCCTCTAGCCTAATGGCAGGGCGTGTTTTCGGTGCGAGATCCCGGATGAAGAAAGCTGTCCTGATTCTGTCCGCCTTCGGCTTCATTGCCGCCGCGTGGGGCAGCGTTGCGTCGCCGCTTCCCGGCGAGAGCGCTGCCATGCCTGATGTCAAGCCGCTCGGCTTCATCCCCGAGACATCCATACCGGAGGCGATCACAACAGGCGCCATCCCGCGCAATCCGGCAGTGGCGCCTGTCAACAGCGACCTGAAAACCGGCCTCGACGCGCTTTCCGACAAGGACCCGCAGCTGGCGCTTTCGATCCGCGACAGCATGCGCGACGATACGCTTGACCGCCATATCCTCACCTGGGCGATCGCCGTTTCTGGATTGAAGGGCGTTCCCTCCTATGAAATCGCCAGCGCCGCGCAGGAGCTCAAGGGTTGGCCGGGTCTTTCGCGGCTGCGCGCCTATTCCGAGCGCGCGCTCTATGACGAAAATCCCGCCCCTTCCGCCGTGCTCGCCGCCTTCGGCGATACTGCGCCTGAGACGATGCAGGGCGCCGTCATCCTCGGCCGGGCGCTGGTTGCGACAGGCAAGCAGGCGCAGGCAGCAAAATATATCCGCAAGGTCTGGCGTGGAGAGGCTCTCGACAAGGCGACGGAGGACAAGATCCTCATCGAGTTTTCCGCGCTGCTGACGCCTGCCGACCATAAGGCGCGGATGGACTATCTGATGTATCGCGGCCGGGTGGCGCAGGCCAAGCGCTTCGGCGACATGGGCCAGGCGCAGTCGCTCTACAAGGCCTGGGCTGCCGTCGACGCCAAAGCAGCCAATGCCGGCGCCCTGCTTAACGCCGTCGATGCGAGATGGCGCGGCGATGCCGGCCTGCTGTTTGCCCGGATCGAATATCTGCGCAAGCAGGACAAATATGCCGAAGCGGCAGCGCTGCTGGAGCAGATGCCACCCGAGCGCAGCGAACTCGTCAATTCCGGCGAGTGGTGGAACGAGCAGCGGATCATCAGCCGCGGCCTGGTCGACCAGGGGCAATTCAAGCCCGCCTATCGCATCGTCGCAAACTACGCCGCAACAAGCCCGACGGATATCGTCGAGGCCGAGTTCCATGCCGGATGGTACGCGCTTCGCGGCCTGCAGGACCCGACAACGGCGGAAAGACACTTCCGCAAGATCCTCCAGACATCAAACGGGCCGATCTCGGTTTCACGCGCCTGGTATTGGCTGGGCCGGGCAGCGGAGGCCGGCGGCCCCGGCCAATCCAGTGAATTCTATACGAAAGCCGCGAATTTTCCCGGCACCTTCTACGGTCAACTCGCGGCCGAACGGCTGGGGCGAAAGACGCTGAACGTCGCCTATCCCTCTCCGAGCACGGCCGACCGGCAACGCTTCCAGGCGCGCGAAGCCGTGCAGGCGATCGCCCGGCTGGAAGCCGCAGGCCATGGATGGCGGGCCGATATTCTCTATCTCGCGCTCGCCGATCAGCTGCAGAGCCCCGGTGAGTTGGCCGTCCTTGCAGCAAAGGCCGAGCAATCCGGCGATCATCATCTCTCGCTGCAGATCGGCAAGATCGCTTACGGGCGCGGCATCGATGTCGCAGCGCTGGCCTTTCCGGTCGGCGTGATCCCAGCGAACGCCAATATATCAGGCTCCGGCAAGGCACTCGCCTATGCCATCGCCCGGCAGGAAAGCGCCTTCAACCCGGCCGCCGTTTCGGCGGCGAATGCGCGCGGCCTGCTGCAGCTTCTGCCGGGAACAGCCCAGGCGGTGGCCAAGCGCCACAATATTACCTATTCCAAAGACAAGCTGACGGCCGATGCCGGCTATAACGCGACGCTCGGCGCGCATTATCTCGGCGAGCAGATCGACGCCTTTGGCGGCTCCTATATCCTCACCTTCATTGCCTACAATGCCGGGCCGAAGCGGGTGCCGGAATGGATCGGCCGCTACGGCGATCCGCGCGGCAGGCCGATCGACGAGATCGTCGACTGGATCGAGCGCATCCCCTTCCCCGAAACGCGCAACTACGTGCAGCGGGTGATGGAGAATTACGAAGTCTACAAGGCCCGCCTTGGCCAGCCGACCGATATCGAACGCGACCTGATCGGCGGACGCAGCGCCTCCTGAAGCCGTTTGGTGCGGCTCGCAAAGCAGGCTACATCTTCGGGATCAACAGATCTCGAGGGGATGCGATGCCGGATACTTACGCAGGTGATTTCCAGGAACGGTTTTACACATCTTCCGACGGGCTGAGGCTTTATGCCCGCGACTACCGGCCCGACGAGGCCCTAACAGGCGGACGGCTGCCGGTGATCTGCCTGCCCGGCCTGACCCGCAATACGCGGGATTTTCATCGGCTGGCGCTGCTTCTCTCCCGGGACAGAACAGCGCCGCGCAGGGTCATCGCGCTCGATTCGCGCGGGCGGGGAAACTCGGCATGGGACGAGAATAAGGCGAACTACAATCTCGCCGTCGAAGCCGGCGACGTCATGGCCGCCTGCGCGGCGGTCGGCATCGAGCGGGCGATCTTCATCGGCACATCGCGCGGCGGGCTGATCCTGCATCTGATCGCAGCGACGCGTCCGGCTCTCCTCGAAGCCGTCATCCTCAACGATATCGGGCCTGTGATCGAAGCTGAAGGGCTGGCACGAATCCGAGATTACCTCAACAATGGCAGGCAGCCGGCGGAGTGGAGCGAGGCGGCCGATATATTGAAGGAAAATCATGGGGCGTCGTTTACCGCACTTGCGGGGGAAGACTGGCGCGAGATGGCGCTTGCGCTTTATCGCGACGTCGGGGGAAGGCCGGTCGCCGATTTCGATCCGGCGATCGCAGATGCACTCAAATCGGTCGATTTCAGCCAGCCGCTACCCGATCTGTGGGAGCAATTCGAAAGCCTGAGCCGGTTGCCGCTCATGTTGATCCGCGGCGAGAATACGTCGCTGCTCTCAAAGCAGACGGCCGACGAAATGGCACGCCGCCATTCCGGACTGGTTCTGCACACCGCGGCGAAGCAAGGGCATGCACCGCTCCTCCATCTCGGCAGCATCCCCGCAATGATTCAGGCTTTTCTCGCCAATTGCCGATAAGCGCTTTGATCTCCATCTATCGAGACAGTGACCAAAAGCAGAAAGCCCGGCTCAAGAGCCGGGCTTTCCGTATTGCCTAATCTGGTCAGATTAGAACGCACGCTGCAGGCGGAAGTAGCCCGTCGTGGAGTCGTCAGCATCTTCCGGATCGAGGTACTGAACCGAAGCCTTGGCGTAGAAGTTGTCGACGATCTGGTAATCAACCGTCAGACCGGCCTTCCAGGCATCGCCGTTGCCGAAGTCGTCGCCAGAAACGTAGTAGTCGCTGTAGTACTGGACGCCAGGGGTGATCTTGAGCTTGTCGGTTGCCTTGATTGCGTATTCGGCAGCAACAGCCCATTCAGCCTTGGTGTAGTAGGAGCTCGGGCCGGTAGCGTATACGGCAGCGAGGCCGAGCGTGCCGGGACCGATGTCAACCGTACCCATTGCACGGACAGCACCTTCTTCGTTGTCGACGTCGTAGCCGGCAGTGATCTGGTAGCTGAACGCGCCAGCCTTGCCGCCGAGACCGACTGCAACACCAACGTTGTTGGCTTCTTCGTCCGTCTTGTAGAAGCCGTCTTCGAGTTCATCGACGCTGATGCCAGCGTAGAAGTCGGAGGTTTCGTACTGATAACGGATGGAGTTATGCAGGGTGACCGGAGAGCCGATATCGTCGGTTTCGCCAGAGAGGCCATCGTCCCACCAGCTGTAGAACAGACCAGCGCGGAAGCCGGCGATGTCGAGGTAAGCGGAGTCGAGCTTGGCACCCTGAGAGGAGGCATTGTCAGCATTGAACTGCATGACGATGACGCCGGTCAGCGGACCGTATTCGGTGTCGCTCTTGGCCGTGAACTGAACCTGACCGCGGCTGAAGGCATCCCAGTCAGAGTCGCCGCCGATATCTTCGCCGACGTTAACCTGGAAACGGACGTAACCGTTGATCTTGAGGCAGGTTTCAGTGCCCGGGATGTAGAAATAGCCGGTGCCGTAAGCGTCGCAAACGCGGACGTATTCAACCGGTTCCGGCTCGGCAGCAACGATAGCGTCAGCAGCCTGAGCACCGGAAACTACTGCGAGAGCAGCAGCGGAGCCGAGAAGAAGGCTCTTGATGTTCATAAATGACCTCCAATTCAAAGTTTCGATCGGGTTTGGGATCTTTCGCTGAGCAGCGTTCCCTGCCCCATCCCCGTGTTTCAAGAAGTGGACGATCAGTCGCCCTTGCTTCCGACGCTGAAAATACAAGACGGAAGCCGTCACGCAATCACCAACTTACTCGGATGGGGGGTTTGCGGGAGCCTTCCCGACATTCTGTTGCTGAAAGGACACAAGTCGGGCAACCAGCCCCGATTTCCTTTATGCTTTGTTAAGAAAACCCTGATTTTGCGGCTGCTTAGCTCTGATCGACAAAGAATTGGACATGCGCTTTGCGACACATTCGCGACACTTTTTTGACAAAATCCGGTTCATTCGGGGATACCGTAGCGCTGGGAAGCGTAACCGGAGGTGCACCAATCCGCTTTCGTCACCTGCCGATGCAGGGCGCGGGAAGTGATTCCCGCAAAGCGATTCTCTCGCTCGAGGCGGAGAGACCTTCCCGTCGCGTGGCCGCAAAGCCCCGCTGCATCATTCAATAAAACCGGGAACCGATTTAAGGAATTACGCAGCGACTCAAAGTCGCTTCAGCATCCATTGTCCGCCTGAAAAGACGCGCGGCGCTGTAATCGACCAAGCGAATATGATTCCTGACCAGGAACTAAGGAGCGGCAGACTCTTGGAAAATCGGAATGGCGGAGAAGATGGGATTCGAACCCACGATACGCTTTTGACGTATACTCCCTTAGCAGGGGAGCGCCTTCGACCACTCGGCCACCTCTCCGGTGCGGCCTAACTATGGTGACCGGCCTGTGAATGCAAGAGTTTTTTGAATTTTCACCAGAAGAAATACAGCAGGCAGCCTTTCGGCTGGCTGCGCAAACAGAACGGCATTTCCTGCCGTGATCAGAAGAAATTAATCGCGCTTCGTTGTCTTGGCGAAAGACGCCGAGCCTTGCCGCCCGGCCTCCGGCAGGATCAGCGAATCCAGGACGGCGTTACCGCCGGCGCCAATCCCCTGCGACAACAGGTGCAGATTTAGCCGAGCAGGCTCTTGAGGTCGGCAGAGGGGTCGGCGAGAATCGATCTATCGGGATTGATCCCGGATTCCAGCAGTTTCTTTCCGGTCACATAGGCTTTCGCGTCGTTTATCGCATCGACGGCAATCAGCAGGCCATCCCTGAAGTACCAGACGGAGTGGGCGCCTTCGCGGGCGCCGGGGCGCAGCAGCGTCTCATCATAACCGAGATTGAAGCCGGCGATCTGCAGCTTGACGTCATACTGATCGGACCAGAACCATGGCTTCGGCTCATAGGGCTCGCTGCCACCGGCGATGACCGCTGCCGCCGCTTCGGCCTGGTCGACGGCGTTCTGCACCGATTCGAGCCTGATGCGGCCGCCCTGCCAGGGAAGGGCGGCGCAATCGCCGGCGGCAAAGATCGACGGATCGGAGGTGCGGGCGAATTCGTCGACGACAATGCCGTTGGCGACTTCGAGGCCGGCTTCCTTGGCGAGCTGGTCGTTCGGCGCGACGCCGATGCCGACGACGGCGAAGTCGATATCGATGACCGAACCGTCGGAAAGTGCGGCGCCGGTGACGCGGCCATCCGTGCCGATCAGATGCTTGAGCCCTGTCTTTTCCCGAATCACCACGTCATGGCTTTCATGGATCCCGCGCATGATGTCGGCGGTCTCCTTCGCCGCGACGCGCTGCAGGATACGGTCGGCCATCTCGATGACGGTCACCTCAAGGCCGCGATGGCGGGCGACGGCGGCCGCCTCGAGACCGATATAACCGCCACCGATGATGAGGACGCGGCGACCGGGACGCATCTCTTCGGCGAGCAGATCGGCATCGCGCTTGTCGCGGGCGACATAGACACCTTCGAGATCACCGCCGATTGCGGCCGGCAGCCGGCGCGGCGTCGAGCCGGTGGCCAGCGCCAGCGTGCCGTAATCGAGAACGGAGCCGTCCTGCAGGAGAACCTGCTTGGTGTCAGGCTTGATCTGCTCGGCCCAGGTCGAAAGGCGAAGGTCGACATCGTTGTCGGCATACCAGTGCTCGGCGCGGAACAGCAGACGGTCGAATGCCATTTCGCCGAGCAGGTATTTCTTCGAAAGCGGCGGGCGCTGATAGGGCGCCACGTCCTCCGCGCCGATAAGGGTGATCGGGCGCGTGTCCTTCAACGCACGCAGCTTGGCCGCCAATGCGAAACCGGCCTGTCCCGCGCCGATGATCACCAGTCTATCCGTCACGATCTCACTCCTGAAGCTGCGCCCGACACTCGCGCCGAGGCTATCCCCTCCAGCGCCGCGCGTCTTCAGACGCGCAAAGGACGCTGTAGCACTTTCAATTTGCCGCATACTCTTCAAATCGATTCCGATTTAAGAATTATGCAGCGGCCTCATACGCCGTCAACGGAAAGCGGCCTCTTACATTCAGCCGATCTCGATCCAACGGCGCTCGTGGAAGGACTGTGCCATGGCATGCACCGACTTCTCTATCCTGAGACCGTCTTCGAATGTCACGATCGACGACGGCTCGCCTGAAATTGCCCGGATCAGCTCGCGGCATTCGATGATCTTCAGATCGTTGAAGCCGAGGCCATGGCCGGGCGCCGGGATGAAGCGATCATAGGGCCGATGGGCGGGCGCCGCCAGTATCTTGCGGAAGCCCTGTTCCGAGCCGCGCCCCTCGGCCTGATAGAGTTCGAATTCGTTCATGCGCTCCTGGTCGTAGACGATCGAGCCTTTCGAGCCGAAAATCTGCAGGGCGATACGGCCCTTGCGGCCCCAGGCGGCGCGATTCGCCATCAACACGGCGGAGATGCCGCCGCCAAGCCGCATCAGCACGTTGGCGCCATCGTGGTTTTCGACGGCACGGCGACCACCTTCGCTCAGCGGGCGATCGGCATAGGGTTTCACCATATCCGTTATGACGGCCTCGACATGGCCGAAGAGATACCAAAGCAGCGATAGCGGATGCACGGCGAAATCGTCGAGGGCGCCGTAGCCGGCGGAAAGCTCGCTCTTCCAATAAAAGAAGACATCGGGATCGGCCATGAAGTCCTCGTCCATCTCGACGCGGATGTGGTTGACCGTGCCGATGGCGCCCTCCCCGATCAGCGTCCTGATATGCCGCATGACGGGATTCTGGATGTAATTGTAACCAAGGGCGGCGACCTTGCCGGACCGCTTTGCGGTTTCCAGCATGCGCTCGGCATCGGCATAGGCCGGCGCCATCGGCTTTTCGCACCAGACATGCTTGCCGGCTTCGAGGGCTGCAATCGCCATCTCGGGGTGGAACTGATTGGGCGTCGTGACGGAGACGACGTCGACCTCGGGGTCGGCGATCAGCGCCCGCCAGTCCGCCGTCGCCTTCTCGAAGCCGAATTCACCGGCACGGGCCTCAGCAAGCCCGGCATTGGCTTCGGCCAGATGCACGAGACGCGGACGCTCGACATCGCCGAACACAGTCTTCACCGCATTCCACGCCAGCGCATGGCATTTGCCCATATAACCGGTGCCGATCAAACCGATGCCGAGTGGCTTCATTTCCGTCTCCTCCAGAGCTGCGCGCGGATTTTTGGAATATTTGGATCATTTTGACAAGAGACCTACGCATGGCATTTCTCGCGCCCTTCCCCGCACAACTGTCCAAAAGCCTTCAATTACAGGCGATTAAAAACAATTAGGCGTGTCGTTTGAAATCGTCTATGTTCGACAATATGGAATATTTGTTTCATCTCGTGAGCCGCAAGCATGGATAACGATCCCAAGAGGCACGCGCGTGTGCCGCGCGATTTTGAAAGCCTGCGCAGCACCATCATCGAGCGCAAGGCGAACATGCCGAAGCGGCTGGCTCAAGTCGCAGCCTTCGCGCTCGGCAATCCCGACGAAATCGCCTTCGGCACGACGGCGAGCATCGCGGCCGCCTCGGACGTCCAGCCCTCGACGCTGGTGCGCCTGGCGCATCATCTGGGGTATGGAGGCTTTTCCGACCTGCAGAGCATCTTTCGCGAAAGATTGCGCGACCGGACGCTGAGTTACGAAGAGCGGCTCGTCACGCTGGAGCAATCGAGCGGCGACGATGAGGACGCCAATCTGCTCTCCGGCTTCATTGCCGCGGCAAACCAGTCGGTCAACCGGTTGGCGGCGACAGTGCAGAGCGATACTTTCACGAAAGCGGTGAATATCCTTGCCGGCGCCGAGACGATCTATCTGATCGCCAAACGGCGCTCCTACCCGCTGACGGCGCACATGACCTACGCTTTTTCCAAGCTCAACATCCGCCACCAGATCGTCGCCTCGCCGAACGGCGTCGATCCGGAGATGGTGCAGTTTGCAACACCCAGGGATGCGGCGATCGCGGCGAGCTTCTCGCCCTATGCGGCCGACAGCCTCAGCCAGAGCCAGGAACTTGCCGACCGCGGCGTGCCCGTTATCGCGATCACCGATTCGGCTTTCTCGCCGCTTGCCGCCTGTGCCACGCACTGGTTCGAGGTGGCGGAGGCCGATTTCGCCGGCTTCCGCTCGCTTTCGGCCTCAATGGCGCTCACCATGGCACTGCCGGTTGCAATTGCCGAGCGGCGGCGCAAGCGGCAGCAGTCAAAACCTGTAAAAGGCAAAATGGAATAAACATTCCGAATTGACAAAATATCGGAACCAATGTTTCATTATTGAAAATTCGCAGGCACTGGAAGCCGCGCAAAATCTAGCGGGAGGACATCATGGTACAATCGAATCCGGGTTCGCAGCCGGAGCCGGCGCTTGATGTGATCACCATCGGCCGTTCCTCGGTCGATCTTTACGGTCAGCAGATCGGTTCACGGCTGGAGGATATCGCCTCCTTCGCCAAGTCCGTCGGTGGCTGCCCGGCCAATATCGCCATCGGCACGGCGCGGCTCGGCCTCAAATCCGGCCTCATCACCCGCGTCGGCGACGAGCAGATGGGACGCTTCATCCGCGAGCAGTCGGCGCGCGAAGGTGTCGCCACAGATGGTATCATCACCGACAAGGAGCGGCTGACGGCGCTGGTGCTGCTTGCGGTCGAGGCCGAGGGCGTCTCGCCGATGATCTTCTATCGATCGGACTGCGCCGATATGGCGCTCGATGAAGGCGATATCGACGAAAATTTCATCAGATCGTCGCGCGCCGTTCTCGTTTCCGGCACGCATTTCTCGCGGCCGAATACCGAGGCCGCGCAGCGCAAGGCGATCCGTATCGCCAAGGCGAACGGCCGCAAGGTAATCTTCGACATCGATTACCGCCCGAACCTGTGGGGACTTGCCGGCCATGCGGAAGGCTTCGAGCGCTACGTGAAATCCGACCGGGTCTCCTCGAAGATGAAGGAGACGCTGCCGGACTGCGACCTCATCGTCGGGACAGAAGAGGAAATCCTGATCGCTTCCGGCGCCGACGACGTGCTCGGTGCGCTGAAGGAGATTCGCCGCCTGTCGCCGGCAACGATCGTACTGAAGCGCGGCGCGATGGGCTGCATCGTCTATGACGGGCCGATCGCCGACGATCTCGAGGCCGGCATCGTCGGCCAGGGTTTCCCGATCGAAGTCTTCAACGTGCTCGGTGCCGGCGATGCCTTCATGTCCGGCTTCCTGCGCGGCTTCCTGCGCGACGAGCCGCTGAAGACGTGCGCCACCTGGGCCAATGCCTGCGGCGCCTTCGCCGTTTCCCGCCTGCTCTGCTCGCCGGAATATCCGACCTGGGCGGAACTCGACTTCTTCCTGACGAACGGCAGCAAACACCGGGCACTGCGCAAGGACGAGGCGATCAACCATATCCACTGGGCCTCGACCCGGCGCGGCGAAGTCCCGCTTCTGATGGCGCTGGCGATCGACCACCGCTCGCAGCTCATCAGCGTCGCCGATGAGCTCGGCGTCGGCCATGAGAAGATCGGCGCCTTCAAGCGGCTGGCGGTCGCGGCGGCGGCGCGGGTGTCGAACGGCCGCGACGGCTACGGCATGCTGATCGACGAACGTTTCGGCCGCGACGCCTTCTTCGACGCGGCAACGAAGAATTTCTCCTGGATCGGCCGACCGGTGGAATTGCCGGGCTCGAAGCCGCTGCGCTTCGAATTCAGCCAGGATATCGGCTCGCAGCTTGTGGAATGGCCGCTCGGTCATTGCATCAAGTGCCTGTGCTTCTATCATCCCGATGATCCGGCTGACCTGAAGACGGAGCAGCAGGAGAAACTGCGCACGCTGTTCGAGGCCGCCCGCAAGGTCGGCCGCGAGTTGCTGGTGGAGATCATCGCCGGCAAGAACGGGCCGCTCACCGACGATACGATCGCGACCGCGCTGGAAGAGCTTTATGCGCTCGGCATCAAGCCGGACTGGTGGAAACTCGAGCCGCAGGCATCGAGCCAAGCCTGGAAGAAAATCGATGCGGTGATCGCCAAAAATGATCCATGGTGCCGCGGTATCGTGCTCTTGGGCCTCGAGGCGCCCGCCGACGAGCTGATCTCCTGCTTCGAGGCGACGCTGGCGGCTCCCTCCGTCAAGGGCTTCGCCGTTGGCCGGACGATCTTTGCCGATCCGGCGCGCGCCTGGCTTTCGGGCGAAATAAACGACGAGGAGGCGATCGCCGACATGGCCGGCCGCTTCCGGCAACTGACCGAAGCGTGGCTGAAGACGCGTGGGCGTCACTGAGAATTAAGACCCTCCCCAACCCCTCCCCGCAAGGGGGAGGGACTTAACTTGAGGCTCGCCTCACGCCATGAGCGAACGTTCTTTTGGACGAGACCCTGCGGCGAGAATGTTGAGAGCCCGCCAGGTTAACCCCTCCCCTTGTGGGGAGGGTTGGGGAAGGAAAAAACGTGAAAGAAAGATTGCGGGAGGACCCGATGGGCAAGACGATACGGTTGACGATGGCGCAGGCCGTCGCGCATTTCCTCAAGAAGCAGATGACGATCGTCGACGGCAAGAAGGTGCAGATCTTCGGCGGCGTCTGGGCGATCTTCGGACACGGCAACGTCGCCGGCATCGGCGAGGCGCTCTATCAGGTGCGCGGCGAATTGACGACCTATCGCGCCCACAACGAACAGGGCATGGCGCATGCCGCGATCGCCTATGCCAAGGCGAATTTCCGCACGCGCTTCATGGCCTGCACGACCTCGATCGGCCCCGGCGCACTGAACATGGTGACGGCCGCGGGCGTCGCGCATGTCAATCGTATTCCCGTTCTCTTCCTGCCGGGCGACGTCTTCGCCAACCGTGCGCCGGATCCGGTGCTGCAACAGATCGAGGATTTCGGCGATGGCACGGTTTCGGCCAATGATGCCTTCCGTCCGGTTTCGCGCTATTTCGACCGCATCACCCGGCCCGAGCAGATCATCACGGCGCTGAAGCGCGCCATGCAGGTCCTGACCGACCCCCTGGATTGCGGCCCGGTGACATTGTCGCTCTGCCAGGACGTTCAGGCGGAAGCCTATGATTATCCGGAAAGCCTGTTCGATGAAAAGGTCTGGACAACCCGCCGGCCGCAGCCGGATGCGGACGAGCTGGCAAATGCCATTGCGCTGATCAAGGCGTCGCGGAAGCCGGTGATCGTTGCCGGCGGCGGCGTGCTTTATTCGCAGGCGACGAAGGAGCTTGCCGCTTTTGCCGAAGCCCACGGCCTTCCCGTCGTCGTCACCCAGGCCGGCAAGTCGTCGATCAACGAGACCCATCCGCTGGCGCTCGGCTCGGTCGGCGTCACCGGCACCTCGGCGGCAAATGCGATCGCGGAAGAGACGGACCTCGTCATCGCCGTCGGCACCCGCTGCCAGGATTTCACCACCGGCTCCTGGGCGCTGTTCAAGAACGACAGCCTCAAGATGGTCGGCCTCAATATCGCCGCCTATGACGCGGTGAAGCACGATAGCCATCCGCTGGTGGCCGATGCCCGCGAAGGGCTGAAGGCGCTTTCGGCAGGGCTTTCCGGCTGGAAGGCGCCGGCAGCACTCGCGGAGAAGGCGGCCGCGGAGAAGAAGGTCTGGATGGAGGCTGCGGCCAGGGCGATGGCCACGAGCAATACCGCCCTGCCCTCCGATGCGCAGGTGATCGGCGCGGTGGCACGCACGATCGGCGGCGAGAATACGACGGTTCTTTGCGCTGCAGGCGGCCTTCCCGGCGAATTGCACAAGCTCTGGCCGGCGACCGCGCCTGGCAGCTATCATATGGAATACGGCTTCTCCTGCATGGGCTATGAGATTGCCGGCGGTCTCGGCGCCAAGATGGCGCATCCCGAACGGGATGTCGTCGTCATGGTCGGCGACGGCTCCTACATGATGATGAATTCCGAGATCGCGACGTCGGTCATGCTCGGCCTCAAGCTCAACATCGTCGTGCTCGACAATCGCGGTTACGGCTGCATCAACCGTTTGCAGATGGGCACCGGCGGCGCCAACTTCAACAATCTGCTGAAGGACTCCTATCACGAGGTGATGCCGGAGATCGATTTCCGCGCGCATGCCGAAAGCATGGGCGCCATCGCCGTCAAGGTCGGCTCCATCGCGGAACTCGAGCAGGCGATCATCGATTCGAAGAAGAACGACCGCACCTCGGTCTTCCTCATCGACACCGATCCGCTCATTACCACCGAAGCCGGCGGCCATTGGTGGGATGTCGTGGTGCCTGAGGTCAGTCCTCGCGAACAGGTCAACGAAGCGCGCAAGGGCTATGTCGAAGCACGCGCCGCCCAACGCATCGGCTGACCGACTGCATAATTCCTTCAATCGGCATCGATTTAAGGACAAAATTATGCAGCAATTCGAGGTGCTACAGCGTCCTTTGCGCGTCTGGAAAGGCGCGCGGCGCTGTCGTGCCACCATTTTTCGGAGGAGCGTCCCGGCTCTTCCGCAATGCTTTTAAGGAGAATGTTGATGAAGGCCAAACTCGGCATGTCGCCCATCGCGTGGTGGAACGACGATCTTCCTGAGCTCAGCGACGATGTGTCCCTCGAGGAATGCCTGCGGCAATCGCGCAGCGCCGGTTTCACCGGCATGGAACAAGGTCGCCGCTTCCCCAGCAATCCGGAAGAGATGCTTCCCATCCTGCGCGCCGCCGACGTGACGCTGTGCGGCGGCTGGTTTTCCGGCACGCTTGTCAATGAGGAGCTTGCTGCCAACAAGGACCGCATCGCGCCGATGATTGCGCTGTTCAAGGCGGTCAATGCGCCTTGCATCGTTTATGGCGAAGTCGGCCGCTCCATCCAGGGCGATCGCTCGAAGCCGCTCGCAACCAAGCCGCGCCTCTCCGATGACGAGATGAAGGCCTATGCGCGACGCGTCACGGAATTCGGGGAATGGTGCGCCGAGCAGGGCATGCCGCTTTCCTATCATCACCACATGGCTGCCGTGGTCGAAACCGAGCCGGAACTCGACGCCTTCATGCGCTCTTCGGGTGAAGGCATTCCGCTGCTGCTCGATGCCGGGCATCTCGCCTTTGCCGGCGGCGACGTGCTGCGCGCCATCGAAAACCACCACGCCCGCATCAACCATGTTCACGTCAAGGACATCCGCAAGCCCGTGGTCGATGGGCTGGACCGCAGCCGGCAGTCCTTCCTCGATGCGGTGGCGCTCGGCGCTTTCACGGTGCCCGGCGACGGCTCGCTCGATTTCGGCGCCATCGTCCAGCGGCTGGCCGACCACGGCTATGAAGGCTGGTTCGTCGTCGAGGCCGAACAGGATCCACGCAAGGCACCGCCGCAGAAAATGGCCGAGATCGGCCATGCCGAATTGATGCGCGTCATGACGGCCGCGGGTTATACCGTGGAAACGGAAGGTTTTCCAAAGGGATAACAGAACGAAAGACCCCTCCCCTCCGGGCACCTTCTCCCCACCGGGGAGAAGGGGGAATGGAAACGGCGAGGCATGTCCCTTCTCCTCTCGGGGAGAAGGTGGCGGCAGCCGGATGAGGGAGGCCGCATCCGCCAATTTACGAGGAGAAACACCAATGCCAAACCTCAAGGTGAAACCGTCCGGCACGCATGGCCGCGTCACGCACGTCACCCCGGAAAATGCCGGCTGGACCTATGTCGGCTTCGATCTGCATCGGCTGAAGCCGGGCGAGACCGTTTCGGGAGAGACGGGCGATCGCGAAGTCTGCCTCGTCTGGGTGACCGGCAAGGGCAAGGCATCGGCCGGCACCAGGGATTTCGGCACGCTCGGCGGCCGCATGAGCCCGTTCGAAGGCGCCCCGCATGCGCTCTATATCCCGATGGAATCGACATGGTCGGTGACGGCGGAGACCGATCTGGAGCTTGCCGTCTGCTCGGCGCCCGGCGGCGGCACCTATCCGGCAAAGGCCATCCCGCCCGGCACGCATCCGCAGGTAACGCGCGGCAAGGGCACGAATGTGCGCTACGTCAACAATATCATGCCGGAGGACGACAGCTCGGCCCATTCGCTGCTGGTCGTCGAGGTGATCACGCCGGGCGGGCACACCTCCTCCTATCCGCCGCACAAGCACGACCAGGACGACCTGCCGAACGAGAGCTTCCTGGAAGAGACCTATTACCATCGCCTCAATCCGCCGCAGGGCTTCGGCTTCCAGCGCGTCTACACCGACGATCGCTCGCTCGACGAGGCAATGGCGATCGAGGACGGTGACGTGACGTTGGTGCCGAAGGGCTATCACCCCTGCGCCGCCTGCCATGGCTATGATCTCTATTATCTCAACGTCATGGCCGGACCGAAGCGGATCTGGAAGTTCCACAATGCTGCCGAACATGAGTGGCTGATGAAGGCGTGAGGGCTGTCTCAGATCGCTAAATAATCTGACAGCGCAAAATCGCCGCTGATGGTTCACTGCCTCCATCCAAACACGGATGGAGGATCACCATGCATAGCTCTAATTCCACAATCTCGGCCCGCAATATGCGGCCCGGCCTGTTCCTTGCCATAGCCACCGCAGCACACTGGCTGGAGCGCAAAATGAACGAACGGCGCAACTGCAATGCGCTGATGGAGCTGTCCGACGAGCAACTGAAGGATATCGGCCTTTCCAGGGGGCAGACCGAAAGCGACGTCCATGTCTACAGTCGCTACTGAAACTTGAGCGTGATATTGTGCCCCGCAGCGCCGCGCGTCTTTTCAGACGCGCAGAGGACGCTGCAGCATTTTGGATTGCTGCATAATTCTTTAAATCGATTCCGATTTAGGGAATTATGCAGTGGTCGCCTCGTCGGGCGGCCTGTCTGACCCGGAACATGCCATGTCGCAGTTTTCAACAGCACCGCTCCTGAAAACGAAGACGGTCACCATTCGTGACATCGTCTGCAATGGCGAATGCCGCCACAAGAGCGACGAAGAATGCGCCCATAGGACGAGCCTCGTCTATCCCTATCGCGGCGTATTCATGCGGCATGTCGGCCGCAACGACACGGTGGCCGAAGCCAATCAGGTCGTGTTCTTCAATGCCGGCCAGGGATATCAGATCAGCCACCCCATCGAGGGCGGCGATGCTTGCATCGATCTGGCGATCGACGAATCCATGCTCGAAGAACTCACGCCGAAGGATCAGGTGCAGCCCGGCCAGGCCTTTTCCTTCCGCCGTCAGCGCCGGCGGATCGATCCGCGGGCGCAGGCGCTGGTCGCGCTGCTGCGTCATGGTCTGCGCCGCAAAGTCGCCGAAACGCTGGAGGCGGAGATACTGGCGCTGACGCTGGTGCGCCGCTCGCTCGGCGAGCGTACATCGCACGCAGCGGGCGCCAGCGCCGGCCGGCAGAAACTCGTCGACCGGGCCAAGCTGGTGCTCTCATCCGATCTCGCACGACGCTGGACGCTTGCGGAAATCGCCTCGGAAGTCGGCGTGTCGCCGGTTTATCTCACCCAGGTCTTCCAGCAGGTCGAGGCCACACCGCTTTATCGCTACCAGTTGCGGCTGCGGCTTGCCCGGGCGCTCGATCTGCTCGGCCAGTATGAGGATCTGACGGCGCTCGGTCTCGATCTCGGCTTTTCCAGCCACAGCCATTTCAGCGCGTCCTTCAAGCAGTCCTTCGGGCAGACTCCGGCCGAATTCCAGCGCTCGGCGCAGCTACGGCTGAGGTAAAAGCCTCCGTAAATCGCTAAAGATTTCGACAGCGGCGATGCGGTCTTCGATGATCTTATGAGCCTGTCCCGATCTGGGGACGATAACCGGAGGATCACCAGATGAAGAAGACCACATGCGCTGCCTGCGACTGCGAACTCGGTGCGGAAACCATCACCGTCAAGCTCGGGGGCAAGACTGTCGAGGTCTGCTGCCAGGAATGCGCCGAGGCGTTGAACGAGGCGGAAGCTGCGACATCGGCCGCTTCGAGCGCCAATGAATGACGGTATCAGATAGAGCCGCCAGTGAACTGACCCCGAGGGTTGATGTTAACCTTCGGGGATCAATTCACGAGGCGGCACGGCTTTGCCGTATCAGGCGGGCAGAAGCCCATAGCGCCAACGGCGGCGTTTGGCGTTCTGCGACAGCACCAGGACGGCAAGGATGACCATGCCTGCCTCGGCAAAGACCGGCACCATCCAGATTCCCTGCTCGCCGAAGATGAAGGGAAGCAGGAAGGTGAGCGGCAGGGTCAGCAGATAGGGCCGCGACAGGCCGAAGATCGCGGCGCGCGGCGCATCGCCGATCGATTGGAAATAGGACGACAGGATCAGCATCTGCCCAAAGAGAAAATAGGCGGCGATCGTCCAGGGCAGAATTCGCCTGACCTCGGCTGTTATGGCGGGATCGGCGACGAAGACGGCGCCAAGGCGGCCAGCCAGCAACTCGACGGTAACCTCCACCAAAGTGCAATAGACGAGTGCTGCGAGCATGGCGATCTGCAGGCTGCGGCCGACGCGAAGCCCGAGGCCGGCACCGTGATTGTTGCCGGCGATCGTCTGCAGGGCGATGCTGAGGCCAAGCAGCGGCAGATAGGTGAAGGTCATGATCCGGGTGATGATGCCGTAGGCGGCAATCGTGGCGACATGATCTGCCACGCTCCAGAGCGAGACATTGATCAGAATGGCGGCCGCGGCCAGCGATATGCCGATGAAGCCGAGGCTCATCGGCGCGCCGAAGGCGACGATGCCACGCCATTCGGCAAGTGCTGCTCCAGAGGACGGCCTGAGTGCCGTGGGCCGACGCCAGCGGTAGGCGAGCACGGCTGCAAGACAGACGAATTGCGAAGCGATGGAGCCGGCTGCCGAACCGAGCACGCCCCAATGCATCACCGCCATGAACAGCCAGTTGGCGAAGATGTTGAGCAGCGAGGCCGACAGCGTCACCAGCGTCATGAAGCCGATCTTGCCTTCGCAGCGCAATCCGTCGAGATGCAGTGACAGAAAGAAGCTGACCGGCGCACAGGCGATCATCGCGCCCATGAACAGCGTTGCGCCATCGGTTACGGCGGAATTGCCGGCAGCACCGACACCGATGATCTGCCGGCCCACCGTCCAGTAGACCAGATTGAGGATAAGGGTAACGGCGAGCGCCAGCGCATGCGCGCCGGCAAAGACCCGACGCGCACCATCGCGATTGCCGGCACCCAGTCGGCGGGCGAGGATGCTTGCCATGCCGTTCGAGACGAGCGATTGCAGGGCGATCAGCAGCATCAGCCCCGGGAAAATCAGGCTGACGGCAGAGAGCGCGTCCGGGCCGACATAGGCACCGAGGAAATAGGCGTCGACGACGGTGAACAGGCCGTTGACGGTGGTGATCGCGACGATCGGCGCCGCCGTCTTGATGAAGACGCCCGGCAGCCAGCCGGTGAGGAAGGCATTGCCCTGGGAAAGATCGGTCATGGAGAAATCCGTGTCATATCGGCGAGTCCCGAGCCCGGCTTGTAACCATGCGGATTCGCCTCAAAAGAAAAAGAGAAGCAACTTACAGGTCGAGCACCAGATGCGGCAGACCGTTCGAGGTCTTTCTCGGCGACACGCCGTCGGCATCGATCTGCGCGTTCACGCGCCGGCGAAAGGCCGAGAAGCTCTCGAAGGTGACGACATCCACCGGCTCGTCGAAATGGATGGTGATCCTGTGGAGATCGCCGCCTGGCAGGGCCGAAAGCGCCAGAACCTCGCCGGTGAACGGCTGGTTGAGATAACGGCCGCGAATATGCGCGCCGATGAAAAGCGGCGCCTTTGGAGCGGCATTGGGCTTTGCCGCAAGGGCCGCGAGCGTGTTCCAGTCGCGCACGCCGTGCTGGCGGGCGATCATTTCCAGCGCCGCACTGTGGGTCAGCGGAGTGCCGCGATCGTTCATCGCCTGGCGCAGACGCTTGGCCTGAGCCTTCAATTCTTCGATGGCAGGATAGGTCGTCATGGAGTGAGCCTTCACAAGGCATGCTCTTCGACTGCGGATGGGAGCTCACATTGCCGCCAGTCAGCATGCACAAGGGGCCGTGACCATGATCGCGAGGGCTTCACCATGGATTTTCATCCGCGAGCGGCCGGTGCCTCGAACCGACCCTTGTATGCGGCAAGGACGCAGGCATGTCAAGAATGGCGCATACGCGCTGGGAAATGAGCAAATTTGGAGCAAACCTGCCCGAAATCGGTGCGATTTTCCCGCAGATTTCACCGACGCATTCAATTCTAACGATGTTCTTCAGCAAGTGTCAGCATTCCTAAGCTAATATCCTGTCCTATACCAGCGGAGGCTAAAAGGGCCTTTCAGATGCACCTCGACACAGAACACCCCAAGCCGGAACGTGCTTACAGGGAATTCAATCTCGACAGGCCGGGCAACATCATCTTCGTCGGCCATCATCTCAGCACCGGAACGCAGGTGCGCTGCCTGATCCGCACGATCACGCTCGCCGGCGCCCTGCTCGAAGTCAGCCCCAACCTGGAAATGCCGAGCCATTTCTTCCTCGAAATCCTCGGCATCCATGACGAGATCGGCTCGACCGTCGTCAAGCGCGAAGGCGAATTGGTGACGATCAGCTTCAACATGCTGCTCAATCCGGAATTCCTGCACCACGTGCTGCGGCTGAGCTTCGAAAGCTGAGGCTTTTTGCGATCCGCGAAGCATCGCGGCGCATCGCCTTTCTTTCGGCGCCCGGCCGTGCAGCGAGACGCGCGATGATCGGAACGACCCAGAGAAATCCGCGCCATTCCGGCCTATCAAGCGGATCGGCAAAGCGATCGCGGCGGATCCGGCGATTGCGGGTTTCGACTTCCTTAAAGAGAGTAACCCAGTTGAGATCCATTGCTTCGTCCTCCATCTATTGGCTCGTGCACTTGAGCTAAGCCTTCGCGCCCATCCGATGTAGAGGCGTGGGGGAAAGGGGGTTTTCATCCATGAAAGATGCCAGCTGGGACGACCTGCAGCTTTTCTTCCATGTCGCGACCGGCGGCGGGCTTTCGGCGGCGGCTCAGCGCACCGGGCTCAGCGCCCCGACCATCGGCCGGCGCATGCTGGCGCTCGAACGGGTGACGGGCCGCTCGCTGTTCAGCCGCGGCCCCACCGGTTATCTGCTCGCCAAGGATGGGCAGGAACTGCTCGATCGCGTCCGGCTGATGCAGGATGCCGCGCGTGCGATCTCGGACTGGCGCGGTGAGGTGCTGACACTACCGATCGTCTCGACGGCCGCCGACAGCTGGACCTTGCGCTTCATCGCCGATCATCTGGCCAGCGTCTGGACGCCGAAGGACAGCTTCCGCATGTGCTACAAAACCTCAGATGCGAGTGTCGATTTCACCTATCGGCAAGCGCATATCGCCGTTGGCCACAGCCGGCCGGAGAGCGGCAACGTCGCGATCCGCCGTTCGGTCAAGGTGGCACATGCGGCCTATCAGGCGGCAGATTATGACGAGGCCAATTGCAACTGGATCTCGCTCGGCACCGATACCGCCATCACGCCGGCCGACAAATGGACTTTCGAACAGCCGGATTACTGGATCACCAGCTGGACGAACACGCCGCATATGCTGTTTCACCTGATCCGCGGCGGTGCCGGCCGTGGCGTGCTTCCCTGTTTTATCGGCGATCAGGAGCGCAGGCTCGTCCGCGCCGGGCCTGTGATCGACGAGCTGACGTATGAGATGTGGATTGTTGCGCATGATGACGAGCGGCAACGGCCGGAGGTCAGGATCGTCATCGACCGCCTGGCGGCGCTCTTTGCCGATCGTGAAGAGCTGTTTGCTGGGCGGATGCCGTTGGTATGACGCGAAAACGCGGGCCTCTCGACCCGCGTTTCCTCAGTTTACTGCGAACGGGCTCAGGCCGCGAGATGCCGCTCGATCTCGTCGACCGGCATATTGGTATAGTCCTTCGCCAATTCCGCGGAGATCGCTGCCTGCGTATCGGCGCTGAGGGCCGGCCGCAACGCGCCGAGCGCCTTCGGCGGCGCAACGAGGATGATGCGGCGGGCATCCTTTTCCTGCGCCAATTCGTCCAGCCTTTCGGCCAGTTGTTTCAGAAACTGGGCTTCGGCCTGATCCTGCCAGTTGGTCTCCTCGACGGCGCTGCCGCTGAAGCCGTTGGCGGCATGGCTGCGGCCGGGCTTATCGGCGCCAATCTCGCGATCGGGCGCGCTCGGCTGCGTCAGGGTTTCCAGCACCTTCAGGTTCATCAGTTGGGCATCGCCGGCATTCTGCATGATCAGAGCCTTGGCTCCATTGCAGACCACGACCCATGATTTCCAAGGGACTTTGACATCAGTCATCTTCAATTCCTCACTGTCGTCATTCGAAGCGCGCCATGCTTCATGGATCAAGGCAGAACGCCTGGCTATTGAAAGAGTTCGGGAAAATTGCACCGAAATCGAACGGGCAGCGATCCGGCCGGCCTTTGCTGCGTAAAAAGGGACAAGTTCGGGAGACTGACGATGAAGACATCACTGCTCGCCTATGCCGGCGCCGTTCTCACCCTTCTCGTCTGCGACGGAATCTGGCTCGGCCTCATCGCTCGCAATTTTTATCGCGACCAGCTGGGCGCGCTGATGCTGCCCTCGCCCAATCTTGCGATCGCCGCCCTGTTCTACCTGCTCTTTGCCGCGGCAGTGGTCGTGCTCGCCGTGCTGCCGGCTCTGTCGGCAGGCTCGATCGTCACCGCATTTCTCCACGGTGCCATTCTGGGACTGGCGGCCTATGGCACCTATGACATCACCAATCTTGCCACGCTTCGCAACTGGCCAGTCGTCATGAGCCTGGTCGACATGGCCTGGGGCACGGCTCTGACGGCGCTGACCGCCGTTGGCGGATATCTTGCCGTCAGATTTCTGGGCTGAAACCGGAAAACCGCGTCCCGATAATGAACATGAAGGCGTCCCGCTTGGGAACAAAGTTTGAACTCGTTAAAATTGTAATTTTATATTTGACGAATGTGCAAAACATTCATGTGACCTTGGTTGGGATCAAGACCAGTTGCTCGATCAAGCCAGCCTGAATGAGATCAAGGTCAGCTTGATTGAGATAAACCCCCAATGTGTCCTGACTGACGGAGAATGTGAATGACTATGCTCCGCGCTACACACCTTGCCACGGTCAAGTCCGCCGTCTACGACCAGCGCTGGGAAGAATTCATCGTCAAACGGCCAGCCCGCATCGTCGCCGTCCGGCCGTGCCTGACGGGCGTCTCGATGCGAAGCGCCGAGATCATCGATATATCCCAAGGCGGCGCCACCTTCATCGTCTCGACCACGGCCGGCCTGCCCAAGCATTATTATCTCAACATTCTCGGCCTCGCCTATCGCATCGGCTGCGCCGAGGTCTATCGCCACAAGGAACGCATCGGCGTCCGGTTCATCAACATCATGGACCCCGAGGTTCTGCGCCGCGTCGTGCGCACCGATTTCCTCGTCGGCAACATGGAAGCGATCGCCGCCCGACGTGCGCCGATCTTCAGGGCGTGAACCGTCCCATAACAGGCTTGTTGCAGAAATAATCTTGCTTGCGTTGGCCGTGCCCGGGCCTATTGTTTCGTCAATTGTCAATATGCCCGGGAACCCGCTTTCGCATGTCCGCCTTTTCGCGCTTCACCCCCCTTGCCAGCGCCCTGCCCTCCACAGTTCCCTTTGTCGGCCCCGAGGCGATCGAACGCCAGCGCGGACTTGCCGTTTCGGCACGCATCGGCGCCAATGAGAACGGCTTCGGCCCAGCCGCTTCCGTGTTTGCCGCGATGCGCGAAGAGGCCGGCAATATCTGGAAATACAATGATCCGGAGAATTTCGCGCTCAGGGAAGCGCTTGCCGCCCATCTCGGCGTCTCGGCCGCCAACATTGCCATCGGCAGCGGCATCGACGAATTGCTCGGCCAGATCGTCCGGCTGGTGATCGAACCGGGCGCGCCCGTCGTCACCTCGCTCGGCGCCTATCCGACCTTCAATTTCCACGTCGCCGGTTTCGGCGGCCGGCTGGTGACCGTTCCCTACGCCAACGACCGCGAGGACCTCGACGGCCTGCTCGATGCCGTCAAGCGGGAGAATGCGCCGCTCGTCTATTTCGCCAATCCCGACAATCCGATGGGAAGCTGGTGGGATGCCGAGAGCATCGTCGCTTTCGCCCGGGCGCTGCCCGAGACGACGTTGATGGTGCTCGACGAGGCCTATAGCGAGACGGGGCCGGCAGGGTCGCTGCCGTCGATCTCCTCGCTGATCGAGCTGCCGAACGTCGTTCGCACCCGCACCTTCTCCAAGGCGTACGGACTTGCCGGCGCACGCATCGGCTATGTGATCTCGACGCCAGGCACGGCGCAGGCCTTCGACAAGATCCGCAATCATTTCGGCATGAACCGGCTGGCGACGGCAGCAGCGCTGGCCGCCCTCAAGGACCAGGCCTATCTCGTCGAGGTGGTCGGGAAAATCCATGCGGCGCGGGAGCGGATCGGCGCTATCGCCCGGGCGAACGGTCTCGAGCCCCTGCCCTCGGCGACCAATTTCGTGGCGATCGACGCCGGACGCGACGGCGTTTATGCCCGCGCGATCGTCGACGGGCTGATGGAGCATGGCGTCTTCATCCGCATGCCTGGCGTGGCGCCGCTCAATCGCTGCATTCGCATCAGCGTCGGGCCGGAGGCGGATATGGCGCTCCTCGAAAACGCACTGCCGCAGGTGCTGAAAAAGATCGGCCGATAAGGGCAAGAACCGCGGCCGGTGGAGGATCCGGTCGCGGTTCCCTTCTCCCGGCGTCGGCCCCGTCCAAAGCGCCCCGCCAGCTCCCTCTTTCCGAGGTTGTTATATCGTTCCTACCGAATTGCCGGCAGGTGGGTGTCAGTGAACCGTCATCCACTCGCGGGCAGCGCGCAGCGCTGCCACGAGCTGCATCTTGTCCATAGCGGCGGCCACGTCGGCACGAAGCTCGGCGGCGCGATCGTTGCCCTTGATGGCAGCGATGTTCAGCCATTTGTGGGCGGCGACGAGATCGACTTCACAGCCGCGGCCGGTCGCATACATCAGACCCATTTCGCAGAAGACATCGGCGTTGTTGTCGCCACCCATGGTGGCCGTTTCAGCATTGTGCATTTCAAAGCGTGCCATCGGTTTTATCCCTGTTAGCCTGTTTATGACTTACCCTGTTTTACCTCCGGGCCTTGCCGTCTATCGCGGCTTGGCGGCCCTTCCGGTCCGGCGGGTTTGCCCCGCTCGTTTGATGGCTTCACTATGCCGAACGGCCTTCAAAAAACGCCTAAAATGCATGATTAATTCTAGACAAACAAAGTGCAAATGCTTGGTAAATTTGGGTTTTTGTTAAACATCAGATTCCTTGCGAATTAAGGATTTTCGCGCCAATTTTACGAAAGATTCAGATTTGAAAATAAAGGGATCGTTCATCATGAAATCAGCAGGCGATATCTTTACAAGCTCGCCGCATGGCTTTTTTCTCCGGTTTTTCACTCGATCCGCAGAACAACGATCGGGCTTATTTACCTTTACGTTCGCGTCAGTTATTTTCGCGGCCGATCAAGGGACATCATGGAGGAAAAGATGATCCGCAGCTTCGTTCTCGCCGGCACTATTGCAATGATCGCGGGTATCGCGCATGCCGAGGAGCCGATCGTCGGCAGCTGGAAGACGGCCGCCGGCGATACGGCGGTGATCGCATCCTGCGGCGGCAGTTATTGCGTGACGCTGAAGACCGGCAAATATGCCGGCCGGAAGATCGGTACGCTTGCGGGAACCGGCGGCAGCTATGCCGGCGAGATCACCGACCCGGCGGCCGAAAAGACCTATAGCGGTTCGGGCAAGATTTCCGGCAATTCGCTGAGGATGCAGGGCTGCGTGATGAAGATCCTCTGCAAGTCGCAGACCTGGACGCGGCTCTGAACCATAGACAGCTCATCCCAAATACAGAAGCATGCCGGCACACCGGCATGCTTCTACGCTCTTTACCGCCCCATTCGGTAAGCCGTCCGGCGATGGCCGAAAGGGGGCGATCCGCCTGACGAACCCTTATAAATCCTCTCCGCACCCCTCCCGAGCCTGCCCGGCAAGCTGAACGGCGGATGAACCGGCATCTCAGCACTCGTTCAGCCGCGGCATGGCAAAACTCTTGTCACGATAGAGTTGCGATCGGGGGCAAGGCAATGGACCTCTATATTCTGGCAAGACGCTTTAGCATCATCACGCTGTTTGCGGCGATCTTCGCGGTCACATTTTCGGCGGTCGTGGTGCACGAAGGCGGTGGCGGTGCCCAGTCGCATTTCGGGGCGAGCTATACCTGCCTGGAGAGAAACGGCACCTTCTGCGCGCCTGCGGTGCGCTGACCAATGCGCATCGTACGACGCGCTTTAAATCTTTGATTTACGCATGTCGTTGTCCCAAAACCGTTGCGCAGTTTGGGCGACAGGCATCCGCACCAGACGCGGAAGAGGATAAAAAATCGGAATCCGCCGGCGCGCGTCGTTTGCTTGTCAAAAACAACTCTCTATAATGCGTCATGAACAAACGAATCTCCCCTTTGTCGCCCCTCGACACATCCTCTCCACCCCCTTTCCAGCCTGAGAGTTTCGATGATCCCGCCAAGGCGGTCGAGGCGCTGACGGCGCTTTACGAGCGCAATACGGCGTTTCTGATCCAGAACTTCAGCGAACTCGCACAGGGCGCACCGATTTCCTCGCGCTACCGCGCTTTTTATCCGCAGGTCAGCATCGAGACGACAAGCTTCGGCCATGTCGATTCGCGGCTTTCCTATGGTCATGTCACGGCGCCCGGCATCTATACGACGACAGTCACCCGGCCGAAGCTCTTCAAGCATTACCTGAAGGAGCAGCTGGCGTTGCTGATGAAGAGCCACAATGTTCCTGTCATCGTCTCGGAATCGACGACGCCGATCCCCTTGCACTTCGCCTTCGGCGAGGGTGCGCATGTGGAAGCATCGACCAACGCCTTCATCGACGTTCCGATGCGCGATATCTTCGACACGCCCGATCTCAACACCACCGACGACGAGATCGCGAACGGCGAATATATCCCGCCGCCGGGAGAGCCCTCGCCGCTTGCGCCGTTTACCGCGCAACGCATCGACTATTCGCTCGCCCGGCTGTCGCATTATACGGCGACGCATGCCGAGCATTTCCAGAATTTCGTGCTGTTTACGAACTACCAGTTCTATATCGACGAATTCTGCGGCTGGGCGCGCAAGCTGATGGCCGAGGGCGGCGGCGATGGCTATACCGCCTTCGTCGAGCCCGGCAATGTCGTCACCCTGCCCGGCTCGAACGCGCCGGAAACGGATGCGGCGCTTACCCGCCTGCCGCAGATGCCGGCCTACCATCTGAAGAAGAAGGGCCATGCCGGGATTACCATGATCAATATCGGCGTCGGCCCCTCCAACGCCAAGACGATCACTGACCACGTCGCCGTGCTGCGCCCGCATGCCTGGCTGATGCTCGGCCACTGCGCCGGTCTTCGCAACAGCCAGCGGCTCGGCGATTATGTTCTCGCCCATGCCTATATGCGCGAGGACCATGTTCTCGACGACGACCTGCCGGTCTGGGTGCCGATCCCGGCACTGGCCGAAGTCCAGGTGGCGCTGGAAGCGGCCGTTGCCGAAATCACCGGCTATGAAGGTTTCGAGCTGAAGCGCATTATGCGCACCGGCACCGTCGGCACGATCGATAACCGCAACTGGGAACTGCGTGACCAGCGCGGGCCGGTGAAGCGGCTCTCCCAGGCGCGCGCCATCGCGCTCGATATGGAATCGGCGACGATCGCCGCCAACGGCTTCCGCTTCCGCGTGCCCTATGGCACGCTGCTCTGCGTCTCCGACAAGCCGCTGCACGGCGAATTGAAGCTGCCAGGCATGGCGACGGCCTTCTACCGGACGCAGGTCAACCAGCATCTGCAGATCGGCATCCGCGCCGTCCAGAAGCTGGCCGCCATGCCGAAGGAAGCGCTGCATTCACGTAAGCTGCGCAGCTTCTTCGAAACGGCCTTCCAATAGGCCGTCACCTGCCTGTCACAACAGACGCCGAGCCGTCCGCGAGCATCTGCGGCCTGCCCGCGGCAAGGTTCAGCCCTGAAATCAGCAGGGTAAAGGCGGCGATGACGAAAGCGATGCGCAGAAGAGCCTTCAGCGCGTCGGCATCGTCCAGCCCCAATTGACGCCTCTCGCGGCGGCGTGCCCAGATCTGGCTTGCCAGGGCGATTTCAAGAATGCTCATTGTCGTTCTCCTCGACAGGTTTTGATGAAGCCTTGTCGAGCGCTGCCTTGCGATCTCGACAGCCGGCCGGAACAAAGATTTTTTCCGCCGCTGTCGAATTGCGTGGAGCTCGGTCGTCCAGGGTTATTGAATACTCACAAGGAGGCTGCCTGCGATGAAATATCTCTGTCAGGTCTGGTTCGATGGCGGTGTGCTCGACGCCATGACGAAAGAGGAGAAGGCCGAACTCGACACCAATTCCCTGGCCTATGACAAGGACCTTGCCGAAAGCGGGCATATGATTGTCGCGCAGGCGCTGCAGCCGCCGACATCGGCGGTGACCGTGCGGGTGCGGGGCGGCGAGATGTCGGTGACGGACGGTCCCTTCGCCGAGACGAAGGAGGCGCTCGGCGGCTTTATCCTGATCGAGGCAAAAGATCTCAACGAGGCGATCCGCATCGCCGCCGGCATTCCGCTCGCCAGGCTCGGTGCGATCGAAGTGCGGCCAATCCACGAATTCGGAGCTAAATGAGGAGAGACCGATGAAATTTCTATGCCAGATCTGGTTCGACACGGAAAAAAGCAAGCTGGTCCCTCAGACCGAATGGGATGCGCTCACACAGGAGTGCATCACCAGCGACAATCGCTGGCGCGAGAGCGGTCATCTGCAGGTGGCGCTCGCCTTGCATGAACCGTCAACGGCGATCACGGTCCGCCTGCGCAATGGCGAGGCCTTTGCGACCGATGGCCCATTTGCCGAAATCAAAGAGCACCTCGGCGGTTTTGTGCTGATCGAAGCCGAGAACATCGAGGAGGCGAAGACGATCGTGTCGAGTTTTCCGATCCTCAAATATTGCTCAATCGAAGTGCGCCCGACTTACTCCATCCAGGATGGGAAATAGCCATGCGCTACATCTGCCTGATTTATAACAGTGTCGACACCGACGGCAGGCTGACCGCGGCGGAAACCGATGAACTCGTCAAAGCGCATTTCGCCTTCGACGAGGAGCTGCGCCGCGACGGCATCATGATCCATGCCGATGCGCTTGAGATGCCTGATAAGGCGACCGTGCTGCGTGTTCGAAACAACAGCCTGTCAGCCACCGACGGCCCCTATGTCGAAACCAAGGAGCATCTGGCCGGCTTTTACGTCATCGAGGCGCCTGACATGGTGAAAGCCAGGGAGATTGCCGGGCGGATCCCATCGGCACGTTTCGGCGCGGTCGAACTGAGGCCCGTGCGAATGCTGACCCTGCCGGACTGAGGTGGCCCGTTGGAACGCGTGATCGAGGAGATCTATCGAACGCAGTCGCGCCGGGTGCTGGCGACGCTGATCCGCCTGCTCGGCGATTTCGACCGGGCGGAGGAAGCGCTGCACGACGCCTTCGCTGCGGCCGCCCGGACATGGCCAACGGACGGCATTCCCGGCAATCCCTTCGCCTGGCTCGTTTCGACGGGACGCTTCAAGGCGATCGACACGATCCGGCGGCGGGCGCGTTTCGATGCTTCGCAGCATCACATCGAAGACAGCCTCTACTCCCCCGACGCAACGGAGATCGGCGACATGGAACCGATCGAGGACGACATGCTGCGGCTGATCTTCACCTGCTGCCATCCGCTCATTCCGGCCGATGCGCAGATGGCGATGGCACTCAGAGAAATCTGCGGACTGACCACCGAAGAGATCGCCCATGCCTTCCTCATTCCGGCGCCGACGGTGGCGCAGCGGATCGTGCGCGCCAAGGGCAAGATCCGGGCGGCGAAGATCCCCTACGAGGTGCCGGGCCGCGAGGCGCTGCCGCCGCGGCTAGACCGGGTGCTGCACGTCATCTACCTCGTCTTCAACGAGGGTTATTCGGCCTCTTCGGGCGAAGACGTGGTCCGCGCCGACCTGACCGCAGAGGCGATACGTCTGGCGCGGCTGCTTCTGGCGCTGCTGCCGCATCCCGACGTCTCCGGCCTGCTGGCTTTGATGCTGCTGCAGGACTCCCGCCGCGCCGCCCGCCGCGGCGAAGAGGGATCGCTGGTGCTGCTTGCCGATCAGGACCGCTCGCTCTGGGATCATGCAAAGATTGGGGAAGGCCTGGCGCTGCTCACCGAGGCGATGCGGGCGGGAGAGATCGGCACCTATACGCTGCAGGCGGCGATCGCCGCCGAGCATGCCAGGGCGCCCGCTGCCGAAGAGACCGACTGGCGCCGGATCGCCTTTTATTACGATCTGCTTCTGGCGGCCCAGCCCTCCCCGATCGTCGAGCTCAACCGCGCCGTAGCGATCGCGATGGCGGACGGGCCGGCAAAAGGGCTGGAACTGATCGATGCCATTCTGGCCCGCCGGGAGCTGCAGGCCTATCACCTCGCCCATTCGGCGCGCGCCGATTTCCTGCGCCGTCTCGGCCGGAGACAAGAGGCGATCGCCGCCTATGAAACGGCGCTGTCGCTCTGCCGGCAGGAGCCGGAGCAGGCGTTTCTCAGAAAACGGATTTCAGAGCTTGCCGCGGCGTCCGAGCGGCAGTGAGATCGCCGTGCCGGTGAGCGCCGAGACGATGATCAGCAGGTGGGCATTGATGCTCGCCTGCGCCAGCGCGGCCAGAGCCATCCGCTCGCTCGAGGCACCGAGAGCGATGGCGCCGGCGGTGATGCCGGCCGGATAGGTGCCGACGCCGCCCGGCGCATGCATCGGCAACACGGAGGAGAGCTCGCCGCCGAGCGCGCCGCCGAAGCTTGCCGCCATCGGCGACACGCCCATCAGGCCGAGCGCCCAGGCAAGCACCATCACCTTCACCAGCCAGTTGACGATGGTCATCGCCCAGGCGCGCGCAAAGGCCACGGCATCGAGCGGCAAACCGTTTTCGATCTCGGCGACGAATTTCTGCGCCTTATTAGGCAGCAGCCGGGCGGCGAGGCGCAGCAGCGGCTTGCGGGCGGCAAAGGCTGCGACCGGCAACAGCAGAAAGGCGGTCCAGAGCGACCAGGCAACAGCCGCATTGGCGGCGGCGACGGCAAAGCCGATGCCAGCGGCGGCCAGAAGCGCGTGCAGGTCGAGCAGCCGCATGACGAAGAGCGCCGAGGTTCCGCGCGTCAGCGGAATGCCGAATTCGGTGCGCATCAGCAGCGGAAAGCTGGTCTCGCCGGTGCGGAAGGGCAGCATGATGTTCAAGAGGTTGTGGATCTGCGTGACGCGGAAGAGGACGGCGAACCGGCCGGCCGTTTCCTTTGGAAAATAATCATAGATGCGCCAGGTGCGCAGGAAATAGGTGCTCGTCAAAAGCACGAGCGCGCCGATCACCGGACCGGCGCCGACATCGGCCCATTGCCTGATGATGACGGGCCACCCCCAGAACCATTGGATGAAGAGCGCATAGGCTGCGACGATGACGACCGTCAGAATGGTCATGCGATTGCGCATAAACCAGGATTGCCGGCTTTCAACGATCGAGCTCTTCATGTAGTAGGCATTCCTCGCTTGGGTCGGCATGGGACCGGTCCCGTCGCCAGGCCTTTTAAGAGAAATGCAGGTTGCGCACAACGGCGGAGTTGATGGCGATGGAGGCGAAGGCGCCTTCCCGCCGACGATCCGGGCGCTGACCGGTATATGACACGCCTTGCCGGCTTGACGTGGAGATCGATGTTGGAGCGGATTACCAGAAGCATTACGAGCGCCAGCATGTTTCTGGCAGTCTATTTCCTGCTGAACATCGCGCTGCGCATCGCCTTACCTCATACGCTCGATCTCGACGAGGCGGAGCAATCCTTCTACTCACAATATCTGCTTGCCGGCTATGGCCCGCAGCCGCCTTTCTATAACTGGATACAATATGCCATCGTTTCGGTGACCGGCATATCGATGTGGGTGCTGTCGGTGCCGAAGAATATCATTCTCTTCGGCTGCTATCTGTTCTACGGGCTTGCCGCCCGCGAGGTGCTGAAGGGCCGCTCGCTGGCCGCCATCGCCATGCTGAGCCTGATCACTCTGCCGCAAGTGGGTTTGATGGCGCAGCGCGAATTGACGCATACCGTCGCGCTGCTGTTTGCAACCTCGCTTTTCCTCTTCGGTTTTTTCCGCACGCTGCGCCAGCCGACGATCGGGAGCTACCTGATCATCGGCATCGCCACCGGCATCGGGCTGATCTCGAAATATAATTTCGCCATCCTGCCGGCTGCCGCCCTGATCGCCGTGCTGCCGGACCGGAAATGGCGCGGCCGTCTGATCGACTGGCGTTTGCTGCCGGCGGTCGTCCTCGCCATTCTGATCGTGCTGCCGCATGCGCTCTGGCTGCCTGACAATCTCGCCAGCGCCTCTGCGCCGACACTGGAGCGGATGACCGCCGAAGACCTGGCCCCCGCCGGCCTGCCGCGCATCGGACAGGGGTTGCTGTCTCTCGTCATCGCCGTCCTCGGCTTCGTCGCATTGCCGATCGTTCTCATCGGCGCCGCCTTCCGGCGCGACTTCTTTCGCGCACTCTCCTCGTCCAGCCCGATGATCCGGGTGATCGAGCGGATGATGGTCATCAGCCTGGTCGCCTTCGTCGGCGTGGTCCTCTTTGCCGGCGCCAGCGATATCCACGAGCGCTGGCTCGACCCGTGCCTGCTCGTCCTGCCGCTTTATCTGTTCCTGAAACTGGAAACCGCCGATCTCGATCTTTCTGCCGGCCTTGCCCGCTTCCGGCCCGTGGTGCCGGTCTTCATGGTCGTCATCCTGTCGATCCTTCTTTTCCGGATCGTCGGCATTCAGTACATCGGCACCTATACGAGAACGAACGTACCCTTCTCCGGTTACGTCGCTGAATTGACCGCGACCCGCAAGCCGGTTCTTATCGTGGCGGGGACGAAGTTCGTGGCCGGCAATCTGAGGCTGGCCTTTCCCGATGTTCCCGTCGTGATACCGTTCTTCCCGGGTGCCGGGGTTCCCGAATATGCGGCGGCGAAGGGGCCGGTGCTGGTTATCTGGCGCGGCGAGACCGCAGACGACCCGACAATTGCCCCCGGTTTCGCCAGCGATCTCGTCAAATCGGGCATTCATCTGCAAGAGTTGAACACGCTGACGCTGCCCTATCTCTTCGGTGACGGCAAACGTAGCTTCTCCATCGGTTACTCCTGGGTGGAGGGGGGCGCGAAATAGCACCCCGGCAGCGCAGCCGATTGCTGGGAAACCGCCATTGCCGCTGGCAACCGGCGGACACTTCATGTAGTAGCCTTCCGCAAGCGCGGCGGCAGCAGTAACGAATACTCGGCCGCCCGGCCTTTTGGAGATGAAAGTTGCAGACAACGGTAGAGCCCATTCGCGATATGAATGATCCGGTACAATCGCTCGAACTGTCGCTGGTCGTGCCCATTTTCAACGAAGAGGAAAGCGTCGGTCCGCTTGTCGAGCGTGTCGCGGCCGCGATGGCCGGCTACCCGCATCGCTGGGAGCTGATCCTCGTCGATGACGGCAGCACCGATGCGACGCTCGTCAACGCGCGCAAGTTTGTCGGACGCGAGGGGCTGGCGCTCAGAATCGTCGAGCTGCAGCGCAACTTCGGCCAGACCGCCGCCATGCAGGCCGGTATCGACACCGCGCGAGGCCGGCTGATCGCGACGATGGACGGCGACCTCCAGAACGATCCGAAGGACATTCCTTCGATGGTTGCCGAACTGGAACGGCGCGAACTCGACCTTTTGGTCGGCTGGCGCAAGAACCGTAAGGACGGTCTGTTCTTGCGCAAGATTCCGTCGTGGTGCGCCAATTACCTGATCGGCCGTATCACCGGCGTCAAGCTGCACGATTACGGCTGCAGCCTGAAGATCTACCGTGCCTCGATCATCAAGCAGGTGAAGCTGATGGGCGAAATGCACCGCTTCATCCCGGCCTGGGTCGCCGGTGTCGTCCCGAGCTCGCGCATCGGCGAGATGGCCGTCACCCATCATGCCCGCGAGCACGGTGTTTCGAAATACGGCATTTCGCGCACCTTCCGCGTCATCCTCGACCTGCTGTCGGTGATGTTCTTCATGCGCTACAAGGCACGGCCCGGGCATTTCTTCGGCTCTCTGGGTCTTGGCCTCGGCGCGGTCGCCATGCTGATCCTGCTCTATCTCGGCTTCGACAAGTTCATCCTGGGCAACGATATCGGCACGCGACCGATGCTGATGGTCGGCGTCGTGCTGCTGCTGTCGTCGGTGCAGATGATCACCACCGGCATTCTGGCTGAGATGATCGCGCGCACCTATTATCGCGACGACGCCTCTCCGAACTACATCGTGCGACAGATCTTCGACGATCACAGCCAAGCCTAAGCCGGCAGCCCGATGCTGGAGCGCGCAACGAGGACGATCAAGACCGCGGGCCTGCTGCTTGCAGCCTATTTCGTGCTCAACATCGTGCTTCGCATCGTGCTTCCGCATTCGCTGGAGCTCGACGAGGCCGAGCAATCCTTCTTCTCGCAATATCTGCTGGCCGGCTACGGTCCGCAGCCGCCCTTCTACAACTGGATGCAATATGCCGTCGTTTCGGTGACGGGCATGTCGATCGGCGCGCTTATTGTCCCGAAGAACATCCTCTTGTTCCTATCCTATCTCTTCTATGGCCTTGCCGGGCGGCGCGTGCTGAAGGACCAGGCGCTTGCCGCCGTCGCCATGCTGGCGCTGATCACCCTGCCCCAGGTCTCCTACATGGCCCAGCAGGATCTCACCCACACGACGGCGCTGCTCTTTGCCAGTTCGCTGTTTCTCTACGGCTTCTTCCGCACGCTCGACCGACCCGATATCGGCAGCTATCTCGTGCTCGGGCTGGCGACCGGCATCGGACTGATCTCGAAGTATAATTTCGCGCTGATGCCCGTCGCCGCCTTGATCGCCATCCTGCCCGATGCCGAATGGCGGCGCAGGGCGCTCGACTGGCGCATGCTGGCCGCAGTCGCCGTTGCGCTCGTCATCGTCCTGCCGCACGCGATCTGGCTGCAGGGCAATCTGGCATTCGCCTCCTCCGACACTCTGGTCAAGATGGCCGCCGGCAGCGAACCGGTCGGCATTGTACGGATCGGCAAAGGCCTTCTCGCCTTTCTCGTCGCCATCATCGCCTTTGCGGCGCTGCCGGTCGCAATCTTCGCCGTCACCTTCCGCCGGGATTTCGTCCGGGCGCTTTCGGCCGGAAACCGCTGGACCGGGATGATGGAGCGGATGATGCTCGCAAGTCTTGCCGGCATCGCTTTGATCGTGCTGTTCACCGGCTCAACCACCGTGCGCGAACGCTGGCTCGACCCGTTCCTGCTGGTGCTGCCGCTCTATTTCCTGGCGAAGATGCAGGCTGCCGACCTCGACCTTTCCGCCGGGCTGCGCCGCTTCCGGCCGGTGCTGCCGGTGCTGATGGCCTGCGTGCTGATCGCGCTCGGTTTCCGTGTCGTCGGCGCCGGGCTGATCGGCATCTACAGCAGGCCGAATGTGCCGATGGCGGGTTTTTCGCGCGATATGACGCGACAGGCTGAACCGGCGCTGGTGATCGCTTCCGATCCCTATATCGGCGGCAACATGCGGCTGCAGCTTCCCGACGTCCCGGTGGTGATCCCGGATTTTCCGGCACCGGGCATTCCGGCCTATGCCGAGGCCAAGGGGCCGGTGCTGATCGTCTGGCGCGGCAAGAAGACGGCGACGGCTGCGGATGCCGTCATGCCGGAGCGGTTTTCATCGGCGCTGATGGCGGCGGGCATCGCACCGCAGGAGATCGGCTCGCTGTCGCTTCCCTATTATTTCGGCCGACCGGGCGACAATTTCGCGCTCGGTTATGGCTGGGTTCGGCCGGAGACCAGATAGGATGACCGAAACCAATCGTCGCGACATCAGTTGGATTTTCGCCCTGCTGGCCGCCTATTTCATGCTTCAGGTCGGCGTACGGCTCGCAACCTCGCATTCGCTCGATCTCGACGAGGCCGAACAGGTCTTCCGGTCGCAATGGCTTGCCGCCGGCTACGGCCCGCAGCCGCCCTTCTACAATTGGCTGCAATACACCGTCTTCCAATTGACAGGCGTCTCGCTTGCCGCCCTTTCGGTGGTCAAGAATCTTCTGCTGTTCATCTCCTACCTGCTCTACGGCCTGACAGCGCGGCTTATCCTGCGCGACAAGGCGCTGGTGGCGATCGCCACGCTCGGCCTGCTCACCATCCCGCAGATGGTTTTCGAGATGCAGCGCGACCTGACGCATACGGTTGCCGTGTTCTTCTCGGCGAGCATCTTCTTCTACGGCTTCATCCGCAGCCTGAAACAGCCTAGTCTTGCCTCCTATCTGATAGCAGGCGTCGGCATCGGTTTCGGCCTGCTTGCCAAATATAATTTTGCGATCCTGCCGGCGGCAGCCCTCATCGCCGCACTGGCGGATGCGCGTCTGCGGCCGCGGATCTTCGATAGGCGGCTGGTACTGACGGCGGTGGTGGCGCTCATCATCATCCTGCCACATCTCTTCTGGCTGAAGGACAATCTCGATTTCGCCACAGCACGCACCCTGGAGAAGATGACCGCCAGCGGCCATGCGAGCTATCCCGCGCAGGTGGCGATGGGCGTCAGCTCGCTCGCCCTCGCCGTCATCAGCTTTGCCGGATTGACCGTGGCGATATTCGCGATCATCTTCGGCAAAAGCCTTCGTCCGGCGCTCGGCTCCGGCTCGCAATGGACGCAGTTGCTCGAGCGGATGATGCTGGTCTTCCTCATCGGCATTCTACTTCTGATCGTCTTCGGGGGTGCTGCCGGCATCAAGGATCGCTGGCTGGTGCCGATGCTCTTCATCTTGCCGCTCTATGTCTGCCTGAAGATCGAGGCCGCAGGTGTCACGACCGCCAAGGCATTCCGGCGTTTCATGGCTGTCGTCGCCATCATCATGATCGGCGTACCGGCGGCCCTTTACGGCAGCGTCGCGGCCGCACGTTTCACCGGCCATTACGAGCGGCTGAACAGGCCTTATGCCCCGATGCTGGAAACCCTGCGCCAGCAGGCCGAACCGGCGGCGATCCTTGCCGGCGACAGTCTGCTCGCCGGCAATCTCAGGCAGGATATTCCCGGCGTGCCGGTCCTCTCGGTGGATTATCCCGGTTTCAGCCCGGATCTCTCCGGCCGGCGACCGCTTCTCCTGGTGTGGCTCCTCCCCAAGGACGGCAGCGAAGCACTGCCGCCTGATATGGCGCAATGGCTACAGACCAATCTTGGCGCATCCACGCCTGAGGCATTGGTGATCGACAAGCCCTATTTCTATCAGCGCGGCGACGACCGCTATCGTTTCGGTTATGCCTGGGTCAACCAGCCGGGCTGAACGAAATCAGGATTTTGACCCTTTTCTATCACGCCGATATTGCACGCTTGATCGCTGTCAAATGGCAGCAAATGCAAGCCAAAAACACGGATATGAAAAGGAAGGTCCCAAGCGGTTGGGATAGCGGCAGGAACGACCAGTCGCCTCGTTGAAATTGAGGCAGCGCAAACTCGGAAAGGCCGGCTTGCGCAACGGCTCCCCGCCCCATAGGCAGACCGGTCGCGATCAGCGCGATATGGGCATGGATGAAGCCTGAACGGGGGTGTCTTTGTGGCTGCATGGCCACTCTGACCCCGAAAATCGATGCAAGCATCAACAGGACCGTGGCGCTCCAAATTCCAATGCCGGGTACCGCCAAAAGCAGATAGATGGGCTCGCGCATGACCGGAAGTATTGTCATGTAAAGCCACCAGGCGGAGGCACTTGAGGGGTGGCTTTCCAGGAGCGGTATGCTGAGTACGAAGATCGATGCTATCGCGTAAGCCAGCGATGGCCCAAGTCGCATCAGCGTGAAAATCGCGATCCACATGCGGCGTTCCATCCGTTGACCTGACGAGCAGGATAGGCGACGTCGATTTGATTTCTACTCAGGAGTCACGAGGCAGATGATGCCTACCTTGGATAGTAGGCATTTTTATCACACTGTCGCATTCCGGCGAAGACCGCCTCTCTCGCTTTTTTGTGAGTATATGCTTAAATTCTTGAGTTGTTAGCTTTTTTTCACGATGATCTCGGGTGAACACATCCGAGTCTTAGGTAAGAATGTCTGATGGGGATCAAATTGCCAATGTTGCAGATCAGAGTTGGAACGAAATGCATCGCGCTTTTGATAGCGACCGGAGCGATCTTAGCTGGTTGCCAGTCATCCAGCGATGGTCTCGCTGCTTATGGCGATAGTGCAAAGACCCTCGAGGATGACTCAGCCGTCGCCTTCTATAAGAACGACGAGTTGATAACCACCGGCAAACTGCAGTTTCAGGAAAAGAACTACGGAAAATCTTACGCCATTTACAAGCGAGCAGTTGACGTTTTTCCGCAGGATCCGGCCGCTTGGCTAGGCTTGGCAGCCTCCGCCGACATGGTTGCCCGCTTCGACACCTCCGACCGCGCCTACCAGCAACTCTCGCGCATGATCGGCAACACCCCGGTCTACTACAACAATATTGGATATTCTCACCTTTTACGCGGCGATTTGCGCACTGCCAGAGGGTATTTCCTGAAAGCCTATGAGCTTGATCCCGGAAACGAAGTCACAGCCCGTAATCTCGAGTTGATGAAGAACAGCGTCAATTACGCTCAGCGGTGATCGGCCCTTCGGCGATCGGCAATCTGTGTAGAGATGAGAGCGCCCTTGCCGCGTTGCGAGCATCGGCGCGGCGCCCCTGGCAGCGTCCGGCGATTGCCTTAAAACTGTCGCGCAAAACTGTGCGGCGGTTTGCGGCAGGGAGATCATGTAAAAGCAAAGATCTGAAGCACGTCACATGAAGCACGTCTGATGCCACGTGCTTTGCAGGTGAAGCCTTTATCTACCGTGCCTTGCGAAGGATGAGCTGGCCTTCCGGCGAGAGTGTTCGTTCGTAACGCGGCAGGTCGCTGACGGCAATGCCCCCGGCTGCGATTGACGCAAGACTGCTATCCGGCATCAGAGTTTCCGCCGGCGCAGCACGGGGTGCGAAAAATTGTGCCGGTTCCTTGCCGGGCGCGCTCAGGACCAAAGCGGAACCCATGCGAAGACCGTCTGTGTCGTTGTGCCGTTCGTTGACCACGGCTTTTTGCAGCTCATCCATCCCCTGGCGGATCAGCGCGACGTCGTCGGCCTTGGCATTGTCGTCGATCTTGCGCGACTGCTTTTCCATCTGTCCTTTCAGGCCGTCGATGGACCTTTTCAGCGCGGCGATGGTCTCGCGGCTCTCGCGAACATCCGCCGAGTTTTTGGCGGTATAGATGAGAACGCCGGCATTCACCGGCAGGAGCATCAGGAGCAAACCGATGAGCAGCGGGCTTTTTGAGCCCCTCTGCTCTACTGTTCGCAAATTGCCTGGTTTTGGGCGTTCTGCTTCGACCTCGATACTCGGAATGCTGGTCATTCGTTTACTCCCCCGTAAGTCATCAAATCTACCTGGCCGCGATCGGCGGCAAGTGCGCAATCATTCCGATGTAAACACGCCTTCCCATGCCCGTTCGAGCATTTCGAGCGATGCATTTCTATCTATGCCATTGAAATCACAGTAAGAACCGACGAAATCCAGAAGATATTTCGGATGATAGCAAGACGCCGGCACATCGCCTTTGTACTTGCGATCGTAGAACAGGTTCAGGTCTGGATCACAGACAGCCAATCCGGTGCTGCTGGCATAGGATTTGAAAATTCTGATATATTCGTCGCGCGACGGCGTGTTCACAAAGATCTTGTACTTGAGTCGCCGCAAGCCCGCCTCGTCGGAAAGGTCCTTCGGTGCGATATTCGTCGAAAACACCACCAGCTCGTCAAAGGGAACCCTGAACTTCTTGCCGGTGTGCAGCGTCAGGAAGTCATATCCGCGCTCGAGCGGCACAATCCAGCGATTGATGAGCGCCTGCGGCGCCACTTGTTGGCGTCCGAAGTCGTCGATGATGAAAACACCTCCGGACGCCTTTAAGTGTATGGGCGCTTCATAGACATTCGGTCCTTCGTTGAAGGTGAGATCGAGCTGATCGAGGGTCAATTCCCCGCCCGTCTTGATCACCGGACGGCGGCATTCGATCCATCGTTGATCCGCTTTCGGATGAGATTCCGTGTCAGCCTGCGATACGGGGTGATGCACCGCTTCGTCATAGAAACTGATGACATGGCCGCCGACCTCGATGGCATAGGGCACCCAGATCGTTTGGCGAAACAGTTGCGACGTCCGCTCGGCGATGCTCGTCTTTCCGTTGCCGGGGGGGCCGTAAAGCAGGATAGAGCGACCGGAGTTGATGGCCGGGCCGAGCTTTTCGACCAGGGCGTCTGAGAGCACCAGCCCGTCAAGGCTGTCGTTCAGCCGCTCCGGGGTCACGCGCTCGTAATGGATGGACTGCAAACCGACTTGCCGGCAGAACGCGTCGAGCGACACCGGCGCCGACCCGACATATTGGCTTTGACGCGACGCCGCGTGGGCATATTCGAGCCCCTTCATGGAAAGAGCATATCGAATATCGGATCGCACATCCTCACCAGCCAAGCCGCGAGCTTCAAGGTATGCGAGTTTCACGAGCTCCTTGATCAGGATATTGACGATCACTTTCGGCAATTTCATGCGGTCAGCCAGATGAGATACCGTGGTCGTATCCTGCTCGGCCGCGCATTTTGCCGCCAGCCGAAGCAGGAACGACGGATCCAGTCCGGCTTGTTCTATGCTTGCCGGTGCCATGGGCATACGCGGATCGAGGGTAATGATGGCCTCGTTACGATTCTGTTCGAGCGAATACTGCATACGACCTCGCTTGGCTCAACCGCCGGGTTTCATGCCGATGAGAAGACTGACGACACGCATAACAACGGGTACAAGAACGATGACCAGGCTTACCGGAAAAAGGAATGCGCCGAGCGGCAGCAGCATTTTGACCGGCAGAGCGTTTGCCTTTTCCTCCGCGCGAACAACACGGAGGTCGCGCATTTCCTTGCAGTAGACCCGCAATGTCTGCGTTACGCTGGTCCCGAGTTCCTCCGATTGGCGGAACAGAACGGAAAGGGCCCGGGCCTCGTCGATCCTCAGGCGGACGGCAAGGTTGGCGAGCGCCTCACGCAATCGCCGGCCGCCTCGCACTTCCAGCATCATGATCGAGAGATGCAGGCCGAAGTCCTGCTGCTTGGCAACGAATTCCCGGGCAACGCGGTTCGCCGCCGCCTCGATGCTCATCCCCGCATCAAGGCAGACGATCAGCATATCCATGAAATCGGGAAAGAGGCGGCGGTACTCCCTCTCTTTGGCGGCACCACGCCGGTCAATATAGATGTTGACCAGAATAAAGGTCGCGCCCGCAGCAAACATGCCAAGGATGAGCATCACTATCTGCGACATATCAGGCGCGAACCGGTTTAGGGCCCAGACCGCTGCGACGAGCATGCTGATACAGACCACCGCGCGAACCACCTGGAAGGTGGTCACGGCACCGGCAGCGAAATACCCCGCCCGGATCAGCCGGTTCTGGGTGGAGTTCACATTGGTGTCACGTCGCGTAATCTCGAAATAGCGACGGATCAGACGGTTTTCCGCCTCGCCGAGATCGGCAATCGTCGTATCGCCAAGGTGGAACTCGTCGCCTGATGCCACCGAGCTCTTCGACACCCGGACCGAGACCTCGCGCTGTCGAAAAAACAATTCCGATGCTGCTGCGGAAAAGATCAGCACTGCAAAGAAGACGATGAGATAAATTCCATACTCACTCGACATGACTCAGTACTCGAAGTTGACCATCTTGTAGAGAATGACATTCCCGATCGCCATGACGGCCAGCAGCACGCTCACCACCATGGTTCCGTGACCGCTATCCCAGAGGGGATCGAAGTAGGTCGGCGACAACGCCTTGATCATCGCGTAGAGCAGAAACGGATAGGCCGACATGAAGATCGCCGTGATGCGTCCTTCCGACGAAATCGCCTTGACCTTTGCCTTCAGCATCATCCGGTCACGCAGCGTCTTCGAAAGGTTCTGCAGGATCTCCACGAGGTTTCCACCGGTTCCGGCCTGCACGCTTAGCGATATCGCAAGCAGGTTCAGATCCTCGACGCCGACCCGGTTCGCCAAGTTGACAAGGGCATCGTCCAACGTCACGCCGTAGGTGAGCTCATCCGAGAGGAGGCCGAACTCGGTGCCGATCGGATCAGGCATCTCGCGTGCCACCAAAGAAATCGCCGCCGGCAGCGGGTGGCCGGCGGCCAAGCTGCGATTGGCGACATCGAGCGCTTCAGGAAGCTTCAGTTCGAATTTCCGCATGCGGCGCGCCCGGGTGCGCCAGACGACGAGTACAGGGATGAGGAGGCAGATCAGGAGAAAGACGGGGATCCGAAACAGAGGGTTCGGCACGAGGAATCCCACGGCCAACCACGTCAAAAGGGCGCCCGCGATCGCGAAGAGAGCAAATCGCCTGGCATCGAACTTGATACCGGACTGGGCGTAGAACTGCAGCAGCCGCTGCGTGATGGGGGTTTGCCGCCAACCGCCGCCGGCACCGCGCTCCTTCAGCATATCGCTATAGGTCTTGCGATGATCATCGCTGACCTCGAGCAAGCTCAGCCGATGGTTCACGGCCCGGTGTCGTTCGGAGCTCTTGAAGTAGCTGCGCATGATCGCTTCGACAGCAACAAGGGCGGCGGTGAAAACGGCGGCGTAAAGGAGCGTCAGGGTCATTGAACAGGTCCTGTCTGCAGCGGTTTGCCGGGATCAAAAATCGTCAAAGGGATCTCGATCCCGAGTTCGGCAAATTCCTCGACGAACCGCGGCCGGATGCCGGTGGCGCGGAATTCTCCATGGATCCGTCCGCCTTCGTCGGTGCCGATTTTCTTGAATTTCATGATCTCCTGCATCTGCACGACTTCGCCTTCCATGCCGGTGATCTCGGAAATCGAGACGATCTTGCGGCTGCCGTCGCTCAGGCGCTGGACCTGCACGATCATGGTGATGGCGGACGAGATCTGCGAGCGAATGCTCAACTGCGACATCGGCATCCCTGCCATGCCGACCATCTGCTCAAGCCGACCGACGGCGTCGCGCGGCGTGTTGGCGTGAATGGTCGTCATCGACCCCTCGTGACCGGTATTCATCGCCTGCAGCATGTCGAACGCCTCGTCGCCGCGTACTTCGCCGACGATGATGCGGTCGGGACGCATGCGCAGGGCGTTTTTCAAAAGCTCGCGTTGCCGGATCTCGTTGCGCCCGTCGAGCGTCGGCGGCCGGGTTTCCAGACGCCCGACATGTGGCTGCTGCAGTTGAAGCTCGGCCGCATCCTCGATGGTGATCAGGCGCTCCTTTGGAGAAATCTGCGACGAGAGCGCGTTCAGCAAGGTGGTCTTGCCAGAACCGGTGCCGCCTGAAATGACCATGGACACCTTGCCCTTGACCGCGGCGCTGAGCAGGACGCGCATCGCATCGGCCATGGCGCCATATTGCACCAGGCGCTCCATTGTCAGCGGCTTGCGCGTGAATTTGCGAATGGAAACGAGCGGTCCATCGACAGAGATCGGCCGGATGGCGACGTTGACACGCGAGCCATCCTTGAGGCGGGCGTCAACCATCGGCGTTGACTCGTCGACACGGCGGCCGACCGCCGAGACGATCTTGTTGATCACCCGAAGCAGGTGGTCCTCGTCTTTGAAACGCACGGCGGTGCCTTCCAGCTTGCCGCTCCGCTCGACATAGACGCTGTTGTAGCCGTTGATGAGAATATCTGCGATTGTATCATCGGCCAGCAGCGGCTCGATCGGTCCCAGCCCCAGCATCTCGTCGGTGATATCGCGGATCAGATCATTGATTTCCTTGGCATTCAGCGGAAAGTTGTTGTTCCGGATATAGTCCTTGACCAACGGCCGGATCTCGGTCGCGATCTCCTCGTTGTCGAGCGTGTCGAGGATCCCGAGGTTGATGCGATCGAGCAGGTAGCGGTGCAGATTGACCCGCTCGGAAACCATGTCCGGCCCCAGCGAAGCCTCTTCGCCGCTCGCAGTGGCGCTGTTGGAGGCCGGTTGGGCAGGCATGTTCTCAACGGCGCCGACCAAAGACAGTTCGGCCGCCTCCAGATCTTCGCGGCTTTCCGGCTCCCGCTGCTTATAGAAACGCCCGATGATACCGTTCGCCATGTTTCCCATCCCCGAACTCTTATTTTACAATGACCGTGGAACCGACTTTCACCCTCGCATAGAGATCGATGACGTCGGCATTGCTCATGCGAAAACAGCCCGATGACGCGAAACCGCCGACCGTCGACTGCTCGTTCGTTCCATGAATGCGATAGAGCGTGTCGGTCCCGCCCTTGTAGAGATAGATCCCGCGGGCACCCAATGGATTGAGCGGCCCAGCCGGCACAAGGTCCGGAAGTCCGGCCGCGCGCGCCTTCATCTCGGCAGGCGGGCGCCAGTCAGGCCACTCTGCCTTGCGTCCAACCTTGACGGTACCGCTCCAGCGAAATCCGTCTCGTCCGACTCCGATTTTGTAACGGATCGCGCGTCCTTCGGAGATGACGAGATCCAGCGTACGATTGCCGCTGACGATGACGATCGTCCCAGCCGCGTAGCTTTTTTCGATCGTCACCACGGCGCTTGTCGTCGGCCCAAGGCTTCGCGGCACAAGCCCGCCTGCCGCGGCGTCGCCGACAGCGGCCAGAATTGCCAAAACTGCAAGGCCGACGATCGCCTTCATCGCACCAGTGCTCCAAGCTTACCGACCGCGCCGCAGAAGCGCGCCCGGGAATTCACTTGAAATGGCAGCACACCGCGGTTGACTGCCTCGCTCAGAGTATCCCAGTCATCCGCAATGACATGCGTCGGGATCTCCTTGAAGATCTTCTCCGTTTGTTGTCGGCGCAGGCCGAGGCCGAAAAGCTTGCTGCGGTATTTGTTGATGACGATGAATATCTGATCCGAACTACCGCGCAGCCGTACCAGATTGGCAAACAAATCCTTGGCTTGAGAAAGCGCAGGGACCGTCATTTCAGTGACGATGCAGATGCTGTTGACCGACGTCAGCACCTCGTATTTCCACGGCGTGTCGTAATAGGGAACGTCGATGATCGTGTGGTCGCTCTCGAAGGCGGCCACGTCGAGCATACGCAGCACGAGTTCACGGCCCTTTGGCGCCAGAAGGACTGATGGCTGCTTGAAGGACAGCAGTGAAAAGCCGCCCGAATGACGCTTTCGGACCAGATCGATGAATTCCAGATCGACCCGGGAAGGATTGGCGATGACCGGCTTCAAGTCGTAGTCGTTGACAAGGTTGAGATAATAGCCAAGCGCTCCGGAGCAAAAATCCGTGTCGAACAAGTCGATCCGCGGCGTGGAATTCTTGGTCGGCTGGGCCAGCACATGCGCAAGCGACGAAGCAATCATGCTGGCGCCCGCGCCACCGACGGCCGAGACCACGGCATGCACCCGGCTGTCGCTGGCCCCGGTGCCCGGCGCGTGGGTCGAAATCATGTCGATCAGTGCGCGGCGATCGAGCGGCTTCTTCAGCCAGTCATTGCCGTTTAGGCGGAAGAGCAGCCGCAGCATGTCGTCCGCCAGGTCTTCGGAAACGACGACGAGCGGAATGTCCCGATAGCTCGTGCGAAACGCGAAAAGCTCCGGCTGGTGCAGCAATGTCCCGTTGTCGACGTCGAGAACGATCAGGTCGAATTGCGTCGGATCGAAGCGGCCCTTTTCTCCGAGCGCCTTCAGCGAGAGATGGCGGACATCGTAACGCGAAAGCGACCCGAACGTATCGAGCATGAAGCTCGCAGCAGCCGCGTCGTCGGACAGAACCAGGATCTTGGTGGATGCGGCAATGTTCATGTGAGCTGTCATTTCGCTTTCCTACGCATAATTTAAGGAGTCAGCAGGTTGAGCACGTCTTTAGATCTTCCGTCGTGATCGTCACCGGGTGGGCCGGGACGGTGATGTCGTTCAGTCCCAGCAGGCCGCCGAGGATCGGCAGATCGAAGGTGATATCGCGCACCTCCAGCCGCATCGTCAGCACGGGCCCGTCCGGCCGGCCCCAATAGCCGAGCCCCGATCGCTGGTAGGTGACCATCAGCTTATCCGGCGTGATGCGCCAATTGAGGTCGCAAATGCCGGGGTGAGGATCAGTTCCCGCGTTGCAAACGCCGTCGCTTCCCAGGACGATCCGGTTCAATGCCGCCGTGCAGTTCGCCAGAGCCGGCCCGCAGGTCGAGGATATCGTGGCATCGTTCGGCGCCGCTTTGCCGTTGTTGAGTGGATCGGCAGCTTCAATCGGGAAAACGGCATTGAAATTCGTCGTCACCGGATCGGATACGGCCGCCAGACGGGCACCATATTGCAGTGCCTTGACGGTCTGGTTCCACTGCGACATGGCATAGCCGAACTCGATGAAGGCGGCGAATACCAGCATGACGATCGGAAAGGTCAGCAATGCTTCGACAAGGCTGGCGCCGCTGCTATCCTGCCAGAAGGTCTTGATCGCCCTAGAGGTCACCATCCGATGTACCTCTCTTCATGGAATGAGCTGATCGTGATGGCGTCGATTCCGAGAAAGCCGAACACCGGCGAGGTCTCGTAGAGATGAGCAGTGGAAATGGTGATGTTCCCGTCTGCATCGGGTGCAGTGATGGTGATGTCGGCAGCGTCCTTCCAGCCGGGGACGCGGGGTATGGCGCCTGCCGCAGGTGTTTGCGTTCCGTAAAAGGCGATCGTCTTCGCAGTCGCCTGATTGCATGTCGGCACATAGGTTCCCGACACCGGCCGGCATCGCGAAAGGTACCGCCCCGCATCGCGCAAGCCTGCGTCGATCTGCATCCGCTCCCAGAAGATGCTGCCAAACTCCAGTATCCCCGCCGCAAAGAGCGTCACAAAGGGGATGGCGAGTAGCGCTTCGGCAAGCACCGCGCCTTCCTCCCGCCGCCAGAAGCCGAGGCAAAGCCGATGCCGGATAAAGTTGCGGAGCGCCATCATCTGACCAGCTCCGCTTCTTCCCGCAGGAATTCGTCGAGCGTACCGCGACCACCCTTGCCGGTGATGTCGATCATCTCCAGGGAAAGGTATCGTTCGCCGCCATCCTTTATCGCCGGCTTGGTCAGAAACATGCGCGCGAAGGCCACGGCGCGCGTGGCCTTGTGGCCGTTCAAATGGCCGACCGAGGCTTCATAGCCGCAATTGACGATGGCTGAGAAGATCTCGCGGCGATCACCGTATTCGGCCGCCGTATAGTTCGAAAGGTCCGGGCCGGTATAGCACTGGCCGCCGGTTGCCGGTGTCCCGGTCTCACCATTGGCCGAGGCATGGCTGATGAGAGACGGGTTTGCCAGCTCGTAACGATAAACATCGTAAGCGGAGGGTTGACTTGGCGTTCCGGTCGGCGCCGGATAACTGGAGTGGCTGCCGAGGACCGTGCTCACCGAGGGCGCGGCCGTTCCCTGCGCGACATTCCAATATGTCATGTACTGCCAATTGTTGCTGCTGCTGATCTTGCCGCCGGCAAGCGAGGTCATGGACGCTCCGTAGCCGAGCGGCAAAGCCTTGGTGGCATCGCCGACAACGGCTCCGACCGTGACCGGATCATAAGTATCGCAGCCCTTCTTTCCCTTGCCGCTGATCGACTGAGCGGAGCGCACGTTTTGGGCGGGTCGGTAACGATAGTCGCCGTTCGCCTTGTTGAACGACGAGGAGTAAAAACCGAAGCGCGTATTGACGCCGTCCTCGACTGGCCCCGCCTTTGCGCCGGTCTCCGTATCGAGGCTGTCCTGCGTGTAGCAGGTACCGGGGTTCCCGGTGGCGAGAGCCTCCGCCAGCACGGACGCACCATTGCCCAAGGGGGTCCGCAGGAACCCGAAATTGCCGGGACCGGGATTGGACGCCGAGGTGCTGTGAAGCTCGATCTGTCGCCCGTAGAGATTGCCGGCCGCAAAATTGGTGTGCAGGGCCGCGGCTGCAACTTCGCTGGCGCTTTCACTCGTGTTGCCCGCCGGCTCGAACGGATTGCAGATAAAGATCGGCGTCACGTCGCAGGCGCTGGCGTGGTATACCGCCACGGCGTCGGCGGCGATATTGATCGTACTGCGGGTGAAACCAACCGGGATCGGAAAGATCGTCTGCATCGCCTGCGGCTTGGCGATGACCCAGGCGTAGGACGCTTCGCTGGCCGTTGTCGTTTCCATCGAAGACGGGATGGGCGTATCGTCGTTGGCCGGGATGCTCTTCAGAAAAAGCACGGTGACCGTGCTCCCGGCATCGTTGCCGGCGTCATAGGCCACGGTAATATGCGAGCCAAGCGACATGCCGGCCCCGCCCCCGGAAAAAGCCGCACTATTGGCGATTTTCTCGATCGCCGTCTGCGCCCTCGAAATGGCATCATCGCGGCCATCGAGTTCGCGGGCTCCGGCCAGCGCCATCGCATCGACCGCGTTCTGAAGATCGGTGTGCAGGTTGCTGCTGCGGCCGACATCGATGATCAGCAGCGAAAAACCGAGAAGCATCGGCATGGCGATGAGCGTCAAGGCGATGACATAGCCACGATGATCGTTCCAGAACCGTCTGATAACCCTGCTCAGCATTGGCATACCCCCATCGCGGCGCTATCGCCGTGACGACCCTGTTTCGTGCATTTCCCCTTCCGGCGCGCTGCCGCCGTTCATGCCTTTCGAACAGCTACTGGCTGACGGTGGCCCCACTGGACGCCCCGTTGGCCTCCATGGCCGGCGACGGCTGAATAACGCCCACCCCGCCGTTCTGATACTGAGTGACCGCCCTGCGGATTACCTTGCCGTCGCTTGCGATGCGGGTTCGCTGGGCCTCCGGCGGGAACGGGTCCTCGGTATGGATGGCCTTGTTTGCTTCCATGGCGTTGCCGGCCCCGAAGGTGATCGTATCGCGATGGTTCATGTAGTCGGCACAGCCGGAAACGAGGCCGGCGGCGGCAAGGACGAGAAGGACGCGCTTAGCGTTTTGTAGCAACGGCTTGGACTCCCTGGTTCAGGTCGAGACGATGGCCATAGGGCCCAGTCACGCCTACGCCATTGCGAAAGCGTCGGAGCATGTCCTTGTCGACTTCCAAGACACCGAGCGCGAAGAGCTCGACGTCGTTGGACGAACGCGTCTGGTCGAGCGGACTGTAGAGGTCCTCGCCCGGGCGAGCCGGTCGGACTATGTGCGGGGTGACGACGATGACGAGGTCGGATTCCTTCTTCTGGAAACTCGTCGAACGGAACAATGCGCCGAGGATCGGTATCTTCCCGAGGCCCGGCAGTTGCTGGATGTCTTTGGCATTGATCGACTGCAGCAAGCCCGCCATGGCAAAGCTCTGGCCGTCGCGAAGCGCTACCGTGGTGCTCGCAGCACGCGAGATGAAACCTGGATTGCCGTTGACGTTGATCGACGGATCAAGCTCGGAAACCTCAGGCTCGATCTCCAGATTGATGACGCCGTCGTCAAGCACCACCGGCTTGAAGGTCAGCCGCACACCAAAGGGGCGATAGTCCGTCTCGGTGGCGACTGTCGTGCCGTTGTTCGTCGTCTTCAGGATCGGCACTTCACCGCCGGCATGGAAGCTGGCGGTCGAGCCGCTCATTGCGATGAGGTTCGGCTGAGCCAGACGACGCACCAATCCCTTCTGCTCGAGCGCATTGATGACCACGTCGATACGGCCGCCGGAGATTTCCAGCACCTTGGCGATCAACTGGCCGAAGGGCAGCATACCCGTTGCCGCACCCTTGGGGTCAAGGAGGCTACGGGCCAGGTTGCCGTTATCGTCCACGGTGATACCCTGGCTGGTCGTTGCCTTGCCGATGCCGTTGTTGCCATGCCCGGACCAACCGATCCCGAGGTCCCGACCCGTCTGGCGCGAGGCTTCGATGACACGAACCTCCAGCATCACCTGCTGGCTGTCGCTGACGCGCAACTGGTTCAGCACCGGCTGCTCGGAATAGGACTGGGCGATTTCCATCACCCGCTGCAATTCGACGCCGTCACGAACCATGCCTGTCAGGCGAATGCGATCGTTGGAGTTGACCACGGTAACCCGGGCCGAGGGCGCAGCAGAGCGAATGGCGGCGGCGACTTCGGTGAAATCGTTGGCAACGCGGATGTCGATTACGCCGAGAAGCGATTTGTCGTCGCCATAGACCGAGATATTGGTGGCGCCGGTCTTCTTGCCGCGGATGAACAGCGACCGGTCGGAAAGCGGCACCACGTCGATCATATCGGCGCTGCCGATGACGAGATCGCCGAAGGGCTGGCCGGTATTGAGCGTCAGCGTCTCGTTCGGAGGCAACGTCACATGCTGGACCGATTTGCCGAGGGTGACCGACTTTTCCTGTGCGTTGGCGCAGCCGACAAATCCGGGCCCCAAACACACACAGGCCGAAAACACTGCCGCCAGTGCCGCAAGGCTTTTGGTCCTTGCGATTCGTCTCTTGCCGTTCGCCATGCCTGCTTTAGCCCCCCTCCTTCGGCTGGCCGCACCTGCGGCAGGCCGCATAAACATCACTGGATCAGGCCGACTCGGTGCTCCTCGCGCTTCGTCGTGTTCCAGACCCCCACCGTCACCCACTTCGGCTCGACCGGCAACACCGGTTCGACCTTTTCCTCCACAATCTGCACTTGTTTTTCGGGTTCTGGCAACTTATTCTTTTCCAGATCATTGCCGAGCTCCGTCGCCATCGCCCCGCCACCGAGGTCGGCGACGGTGATCGGTCGGGTTTGCTCGACAGAGGAAGAGGCAATATTGCGAAGCGCCAGTGAGAGCGTGCCGATACTGGAGCCGAGGGTCAGGCGCTGCGCCTCATCGGTCGTGACCTCAAAGGTCACGGTTTTCACGACGGATGGCTCGTCCTTGCGCTCGTCCGCCGTCTGGTCCACCGCCAGCACCTTGACGCCTTGCAGCAACACGTCGACGAAGGTCTGATCGTTGCCGGCCGGCCCGCGCACTACCCGCGTCAGAAGCACGTCGACGCGATCGGAAGGCCTGACGAAGCCGGCAACGCCGAGCACATCGTTGACGCGGATGGAAACTGCCTTCATGCCCTGGTCGAGGGCCGCCGACAGCGTGGCGCGTTCGCCGGTACCAGTGATTTTCGAGGATAGCACCGGCTCGCCAGGGTCGATCGCCGCCATGGCATAACGCGGCTGGGCATCGCTGCCGACGACCGCCTCGATGCTGACGAACGAGCCTGCGGGTGTTTCATTCGAGGGCCACGGAATGGCCCTGAGATTTTCGGATCGGATCCGGTCGCCGAAGCGCATTGGCTTGGCGGCGACAACGAGTGTCCGTTCCTCGGCCTTCATGCCGTTCATCGCCAGCAGCCGGGCCTTCTGATCGGAGAGATACTCGCGCATGCCGAAAACTGCTGCTGCTGCGAGGACAAACGCAATAACGAGACTTAAAATCGTTGACGAACGCATCGCGGTTACTCGCTACACTGGACGGAACGCATCCATTCATTAATTCTAATTTAGAAGAGAGGGGTTAACAAAAACCCCTCGCTTCTTCGAACGCCAGTATCAGGCTGCTGGGGCGGTCAGGTTGGTTGTAAACCACCCTGCCCAGCCGTTCCAAACGGTAGCCAAGTTGGTGCCGGCCAGTGTCACCGCTGTGATCACGCCGCCAACCAGCAAGGCAAGCAGAATGAGGTATTCCGTGAGTGCGACGCCGTCTTCTTCCCGCGCGAAAGCGCGTACGCTATTTACAAAGGCTTTCATCGAGAATTTCCTCCCAGATAAGTTGTGCGCCGTAATTTCCCCCGGCCACCTTGTCGTCGAGACCGCCCCTTCGACTGGGAATATTAATAATCTCTTAAGACTAATTTAGTCAATTGTTTTATACGGAGGCGTTCGGCATCTATACTTTATGGTTAAGACCAAAGTCCCGGAGCCATTTGTAAAAACTGACGCACTCGTCTGGATTTATTGGAATACGACTTAAAGACCCGACTATAGTAGCCCAAAAGGTTGAATACCATGCTGCAAGTAATCCATGTCATTAGTTCGCTTTCGGTATTTCTTTTTCTCTATGCCGCATGGACCGATTTCCGCACATGGAAGATCCCCAACTCGATAGTGCTCGCATTGATTGCACTTTATGCATTGCGCGCGGTGGCCGTGATACTTGGCTCACAGGACGTCGGTGCTGCGCTATTTGCTTCGAGCGGAATTGGCGGCGACGTCGGCGCCGGCCTGCTGATGTTCATGCTGGGGGTGATGCTCTGGGGGCTCCGGCTGTTTGGCGCAGGAGACGCCAAGCTTTTCCTGCCGATCGGCCTTTTTATCGGATGGCACGGAATGCTGCCGTTTTCGTTTTTGCTCCTCGTCCTCGGCATCGTGACGCTCCTGGTCCTGCGGCTGCCGGTGCCGCTGCCCGTCGCACATCTCGCCTTTTTCATGCGTGTGGAGGAAATCCGGGCGAGCCGGAAGGTGCCCTATGGCGTCGTCATGGTTTTCGCCGCGCTCCTCACCTTGGCTTTGCCCATTATCCGACAGCAGTGACCTGGCATCGGCACAGCCGCTTCCTCGCAACCGCCCCATTGCCAAAGCAGGATGTTGCGCGCCTGCGGCCACGGATCTTCGACCGGTGGGTCGAAGCGAAGCGCCGCCACCAGCCATGATTCAATGGCTCTAGGCAATCTCGGCGTAGCCGCACCTGAGCTCTCAGTGGTCGACTTGCCCTATTTCTATGGGCGTGGCGGCGGCAGCTACCGTTTCGGTTATGCCTGGGTCAACCAGCCGGGATGAACGGCATCAGGATTTCAGCTCCTTCCAGGCCGCGTCCAGCGCCAGCTTGGTAATCCTTGCCATCTCATCCACCTCCGCATGGCTGATGACGAGCGGCGGCGAGGCCAGCATGCGGTCGCCGGTGGCGCGCAGCACGAGGCCGTTCGCCAGCGCGTGGTTGCGCACCAGCGCACCGACCTGATCGGGCTTGACATAACGGGTGCGCGTGCTTTTCTCGGCGGCAAGCTGCAGGCCGCCCATCAGGCCGATGCTGACGGCTTCTCCGACGAGATCATGTTCGGCGAGCACTGCCCAGGCCGTGCCGAAATAGGGACCGATATCGTCGCGCACGCGTTCGACCAGTCTTTCCTCCTCGATGATGCGCAGGTTTTCGAGTGCGGCGGCCGCACAGACCGGGTGACCGGAATAGGTGAAGCCGTGATTGAACTCGCCGACCTCGTTGATCAGCACATCGGCGATGCGGTCGCTGACGAGCACGCCACCGATCGGCAGGTAACCGGAGGAGAGCCCCTTGGCAATCGGCGCCAGATCGGGCTCGACGCCGAAATACTGGTGGCCGAACCAGGCGCCCAGCCGGCCGAAGCCGCAGATCACCTCGTCGGTCACCAGCAGAATATTGCGCGCCTTGCAGATCCGGTCGATCTCCGGCCAGTAGGTCTCGGGCGGGATAATGACGCCGGCGGCGCCCTGCACCGGCTCGGCGACGAAGGCTGCGACATTCTCCTCGCCCAGCTCGTCGATCTTCGCTTCGAGCTCGCGCGCGACTTTGAGACCGAATTCGGCGGGCGAGAGATCGCCGCCCTCGCCGTACCAGTAGGGCTGGCCGATATGGACGATGCCTGATATCGGCAGGTCGCCCTGTTCGTGCATGTATTTCATGCCGCCGAGGCTGGCACCGGCGACGGTCGAGCCGTGATAGCCGTTCTTCCTCGAGATCACGATCTTCTTCGACGGCTTGCCGACGGCGCTCCAATAGACCCGGGCCATGCGGAACCAGGTGTCGTTGGCCTCCGAACCGGAGCCGGTGAAGAAGATATGGTTGAAACGGGCGCCGGCATGGGAGGCGACCTTCTGTGCCAGCAGCGTCGTCGGCGTCGAGGTCGTGCCGAAGAAGGTGTTGTAATAGGGCAGCTCGTTCATCTGCCTGGCGACGGCATCGGCGATCTCCCGGCGGCCATAGCCGATATTGACGCACCAGAGGCCGGCGAAGCCGTCGAGATATTTCCTGCCGTGATTGTCGAAGATGTGGACGCCCTCGCCGCGCTGGATGATGCGCGTGCCTTCGGCATTCAGTTTCTTCATGTCGGCGAAGGGATGCAGGTGGTGCGCGGCGTCGATCGCCGCAAGGTTCGAGGGCGGGTAGGTATCGGGCATGGTGGTAAAGACCCTCGCGGATTGAAAGGCTGATGTCGATGGGTTAGGAGCTTGGCCTTGTCCCGGAGGATTTTCAAGGTCATGGCGAGCGACAGGATGGACGGCACGGCCGAAGGCGGCGACCCGCGTTTCGAGGTCCTGATCGTCGGCATGAACGGCGACCTGCGCGGCAAGCAGCTTCCGATCGGCGCCGAAAGCAAGATCTGGTCCGGAGACATCCGCCTGCCGACCTCGACGCAATCGCTCGACATCTGGGGCGACGACAATGACGACATCACCGGCCTGTCGCTGACGATCGGCGATCCCGACGGCATGCTCGTTGCCGACCGGCGCAGCCTGGCGCCGATGCCCTGGGCGCCCGAAGGCTCGATGCAGGTGCTCGCCAGCATGCACGAATTCGACGGCAGCCCGAGCTTCATGGACCCGCGCGCCATCCTCGCCTCGGTGCTGGAGCGCTATGCCTCGCGCGGCCTGACGCCAGTGGTGGCGACCGAGCTGGAATTCTACGTGATGGCGGGAGACTGGCGCGAGACCGGACGCCCCGCCCCGCCCGAAAGCCTGACCTATCGCGGCGAGCCGAACGGTTTCCAACTTTACGACATGAGCGCCGTCGACGCGCTCGGCGATTATCTCAAAACGCTGAGGGCCTATGCGAGGGCGCAGGGGCTGCCGGCGGATGCGACGACGGCGGAGTTCGGCCCGGGCCAGTTCGAGGTCAACCTGCTGCACCGCCCCGATGCGCTGGCAGCCGCCGACGATTGCCTCTATCTCAAGCGCATCGCCGAGCAGGCGGCGCGCCGGCACGGGCTGAAATCGACTTGCATGGCCAAGCCCTATTCCGAACATGCCGGCTCCGGCCTGCATGTGCATGCGAGCATCATCGACGGCCAGGGCCGCAACATCCTCGATGCCGAAGGCGGCGAGCCGAAGCGGCTCAAATCGGTGACGGCAGGCCTGCTTAACACCATGCGCGAGGCGCAGCTGATCTTCGCGCCCTTCGCCAATTCCTACCGGCGGTTCCAGCAGGGCTCGTTCGCACCGGTCGATCTGACCTGGGGCAGCGGCCATCGCGGGACGGCGATCCGCATACCCGACAAGGACGGGCCGGCTGCACGCATCGAACATCGCGTCGCCGGCGCCGACGCCAATCCCTATCTGCTGCTCGCGGCGATCCTTGGCGGCATGCTCACCGGTCTCGACGACGAACTCGACCCCGGCGAAGAGACGACGCCGTCGCACATGCCGGCGAATACCGCACGCCTGACGCATGATTTCCTGAGCGCCGTCGAAAGCTTCCGCACCTCGCCCTTCATCGCCGATATCTTCGGCGCCCGGTATCAGGCGCTCTATGGCGACACCAAGCGCAAGGAAGCGCTGGCGCATCTGCGCACCGTCTCGGATTTCGACTATCGCACCTACCTGCCGCGGCTCTGAAATCTACGCGGCCGCCGACTTACGCGGCGGGCTCGCGGCGTTCGCTGGCGTGCACCTGCGCCGCAAGACCCTGCTTGACGAGAACCTTCAATTCGCCCGGATGCAGCCGGATCGAGACATCGCGTTCGAGTGGCAGCAACTCACCGTCCATGACGCAATTGGCCTTGAAGCGCAGTTTCGGGAAATGCAGGTGCACTTCGGCCGGGTGCATCACCATGACGTCGGCATTCTCGCGGAACTTGCCGCGCAGCATATCGATGGCGAGACGGGCGACACCCAGAGGCTTCAGCGGATTTGCCGTGTAGAAGCCGAGTTCGCCGCTTGTGAGATTATCGGCATAGAGCAGCGCATTCTCGCCGAAGGGGTTGTTGGAGACTGAAATCGCCGACACCCTGCGACGCTCCCGCATGCCGGCCGCCTCGAAATCGACCTCGAATTCCGGCGGATTGAACACGACGCCCAAGGCCGCCTTCGTGCTCGCCCGGATCTTGCCGAGCCGCGAGCGATAGCTGTAAGCGTTGCGGTAGCGCACCATGCGGGCATGCAGGCCGGCGGAAAACTGGTGGATGAAGGGCCGGCCGTTGGCGCTGGCGATATCGACATTGTCGATCTCGCCGGTGGCGAGCACATCGAGCGCCTGCCAGATGTCGAGAGGCACACGCAACGAGCGGGCAAAGAGGTTCATCGTGCCCGCAGGCACGACACCGAGCGCAATGCCGTTTTTCCAGGCGATCGAGGCCGCCGCCGAAATCGTGCCATCGCCGCCGCCGGCGACGATCCCGTCGATATCGTCCCGCTTGGCCGCTCGCTCCATGGCGGGAATGATTTCCTTTCCGGAGAAGACGATAGCATCGAAATCGTGCCCCGCTTCGCGGAAAGCCGCCTCTGCCCTCTTTTCGTAGGCCAGCATGTCGGTGGTCTTGAAGGTACCGCCGTCGCGATTGAAAAAGCCTACAAGCTTCATAAGGGCTCCAGTCCCTGGCGTGGAGATAATCCTGCCTTTGTCCATCAGATGGTTGCGATCATGGCGATTTCAAGCGCCACCGCTTCCCCGCAGAAATGACGGAAATGCAAAATTTGCAATAGACGTATGCACATAGCAGGACGCTGCACTGCAAAAAATGCACTCGACGCCAGCCTGAGCGTTAGGGATAGATGAAGTATCGGGGACATGGGTCTCCACCTCCCGCCATTTTACGATCGGCTCGCGGCCGCGCCTGCGCCAAGGGCCATTTCCAAGCAGAAACCGCCTCGAGGAGCTCTCGTGAGTGAGATTGCCGTCAATATTTCCGTCGATAGCCGGGATGAAGAGCTGCCGTCGGCAACGACAGTGGCGCTGGTGCAACTGGCGCTCGCCTGCGGCGGCTTCGGCATCGGCACCGGCGAGTTTGCGATCATGGGGCTGCTGCCCAATGTCGCCGAGACTTTCTCGGTCACCACACCGCAGGCCGGCTACGTCATCAGCGCCTATGCGCTCGGCGTCGTCGTCGGCGCGCCCGTCATCGCCGTGCTCGCCGCGAAGATGGCGCGCCGCACGCTGCTCCTGACCCTGATGCTGATCTTTGCCGCCGGCAATATATCAAGCGCCATGGCGCCGACCTTCGAGACCTTCACCCTGCTGCGTTTCATCAGCGGCCTGCCGCATGGCGCCTATTTCGGCGTCGCGGCTCTTGTGGCCGCCTCGATGGTGCCGGTGCACCGCCGCGCCCGTGCCGTCGGCCGCGTCATGCTCGGCCTGACGGTCGCTACCCTCCTCGGCACGCCGCTGACGACGTTCTTTGGCCAGTCGCTCGACTGGCAGGTGGCGTTTTTGTCGGTCGGCGTGCTCGGCCTGCTCACTGTGGCGCTGATCTGGTTCTACGTTCCGAAGGACCAGGTTTCCGAGGAAGCGGGGTTCCTGCGCGAACTCGGCGCCTTCCGCCGGCCGCAAGTGTGGCTGACGCTCGGCATCGCCGCCGTCGGTTATGGCGGCATGTTCGCGATGTTCAGCTATATCGCCTCGACGACGACTGCAGTGGCGATGCTGCCGGAAAGTGCGGTCCCGATCATGCTTGTTCTCTTCGGCGTCGGCATGAACGCAGGCAATTTCATCGGCTCGTGGCTCGCCGACAAGTCGCTGCTCGGCACGATCGGCGGGTCGTTGGTCTATAACATTGTCGTGCTGACCACCTTTTCGCTGACCGCCGCCAACCCCTATATGCTCGGCCTTTGCGTCTTCCTCGTCGGCTGCGGTTTTGCCGCCGGCCCGGCGCTGCAGACGCGGCTGATGGATGTCGCCGCCGATGCGCAGACGCTTGCCGCCGCTTCCAACCATTCCGCCTTCAACATCGCCAATGCGATCGGCGCCTGGCTCGGCGGCCTCGTCATCGCCTGGGGTTACGGTTTTGCGGCAACCGGTTATGTCGGCGCAGCGCTCTCATTCCTCGGCCTCTTCGTGTTTGCAGCCTCGTTCCACCTCGAGCGCCGCAGCCGGAGCGCGCAGGCCGTCTGAGGCCATGCGCAACTCGCGGCCTTCCGGGCTGCAGAAGACATAATCATCGCCCCATGCTGCGAGCGCTCGAATGACCGGCTTCAGCGTCATGCCGAGCGGCGTCATTGCATATTCGACGCGCGGCGGCACCACCGGAAAGACGGTGCGCGACACCAGACCGGACTCTTCCAGTTCGCGCAGTTGCTTGGTCAGCATGCGCTGGGTCACGGCCGGCAGTTTGCGGCGCAGTTCGTTGAAACGCAGGGTTCCTTCCATCAGATGAAAGAGGATCACGCCCTTCCACTTCCCATCGAGGTAAGTCAGCGTCGCCTCGACCGGGCACCCGGGAAAGTTCGTGACGAGCTTGGCGCGCGGCAATGACATTTTACGGTATCCTTTTGGGTACTACGTACAGAATTTGTGCATTCTTGCGTTGTCAGAACATAGTGCGCATCTAGCTTCCGTGCAATTAACACAGGAGTCTCCCATGCGCGCCGTCGCTTATAAAACGCCCCAACCGATTTCCGCCGAGACCTCGCTGATCGATGTCGAACTGCCGATGCCGGAGGCCAAGGGTCACGATCTGCTCGTCGAAATAAAGGCCATTTCGGTCAATCCCGTCGATGTGAAGGTCCGCGCCCATTCCGCACCACCCGCTGACGAGCTTAAGGTGCTCGGCTGGGACGCCGCCGGTATCGTCAAGGCTGTTGGCGCAGAGGTCACGCTGTTCCGGCCAGGCGACGAAGTATTCTACTCCGGCGTCATCAGCCGCCCGGGCAGCAATGCCGAATTCCATCTCGTCGACGAGCGCATCGTCGGCGCCAAACCGAAGAGCCTGGATTTCGCGGCCGCGGCCGCCCTGCCGCTGACCTCGATCACAGCCTACGAAGCCCTGTTCGACCGGCTGAAGGTACAGGACGCAGTGTCGGGAGCGGCACGCTCCATCCTGATCGTCGGTGGCGCTGGCGGCGTCGGCTCGATCGCCATCCAGATCGCCCGGGCCCTGACCGATCTCACCGTGATCGCGACCGCGTCGCGGCCGGAAACGCAGGGTTGGGTGAAGGAACTCGGCGCGCATCACGTCGTCGACCATTCCAAACCGATCGCGCCTCAGGTGGCAGCGCTCGGCATCGGCGCGCCGGGATTCATCTTCTCGACCACCAATACCGACAGCCATATCGGCGACATCGTCGAAGCGATTGCGCCGCAGGGCCGCTTCGCGCTGATCGACGACCCGAAGACGCTCGACATCGTGCCCTTCAAGCGCAAAGCCATCTCCGTTCATTGGGAACTGATGTTCACCCGCCCGCTCTACGGCACGCCTGACATGATCGAGCAGCACAAGCTGCTGAACAAGGTTTCCGAACTCGTCGACGCCGGAAAGATTCGCACTACGCTTTCGGAGATCGTCGGGCCGATCAATGCTGCCAATCTCAAGAAGGCGCATGCCATGGTCGAAAGCGGCAGGATGAAGGGCAAGGCGGTGCTTGCAGGATTCTGAGATCGCCAGCATGGCCGGTATTTTTTCGGAACCGCAAGGTCATGCAAACCATCCGCCCGGAATGCCGCATCGCGGGGTGCGACATTCTGGCGTTAAGCATTGACCCCGCTTGACTTTTTCCGCATTCGGGACCACCTAGCAAACACGTGGCCGACACCTGTCAGCCACGGATTTCAACGGAGCCATCTTCACGATGCCAAGCGACAGTAGCAGTCGATTGCCTTTGCCGTACGCGGCCCTCGTGCGCTGACCGACTCCTGTCGGCTCGCCCGATCGGACGTTACGGCGGATCGACGGAAAGGCGAGCCTCACATGAATATCAATCGCTTCCCTCTTCGGGCAGGCCATGCCGCCCGTGCCTTCATCAACAACAGCCGCGGCGCAACGATCGCCGAACGCGTCGATGCGTTGAACGCGCTCGCCGTCCAGGATGCCGGGCGTGTGCTGTCCGGCATGCCGCTGGACTATGCCGTCAACATTCTCGACCGGCCGGAGCTTCGCAACGCTGCACAGATCCTTGCACTGATCAGCGCGGAGGACGCCGCACGGCTGCTGCACGGCATGTCCAACGACCGCGTCGCCGACGTGCTGCTCGAACTCGACGGCGAGACTCGCGCCCGGCTGTTCTCCAGCCTCGACGAGCCGGTGCGCATCGCGATCCAGCACCTGATGGGCTATCCGCCACGCACGGCCGGCGGCATCATGACGACTGAGTTCGTCAGCGTGCCTGACAGCTGGACAGTTGCCCAGACGCTCGACCATGTGCGCCAGGTCGAACGCTCGCGCGAGACCGTCTATGCCATCTACGTGCTCGACGAGATCAGCCACGCGCTCATGCATGTGGTGACGCTGCGCCGGCTCATCACCGGCGAGCCGGAGGCTTCGATCCTCACGGTGGCGCAGAAGGGTGCGCCGGTTTCGGCCGATCCGCTGATGAAGCAGGAAGATGTCGCCCGGCTGATCCGCAAGCACGACCTGCTCGCTCTGCCCGTCATTGACGAACATGGGCAGGTGCTCGGCATCGTCACCGTCGACGACGTGATCGACACGATGATATCGGACACGACGGAAGCCGCGCAGAAGTTCGGCGGCATGGAAGCGCTCGGCCAGCCCTACATGAAGATCAGCTTCGCCGGCATGATCCGCAAGCGCGCCGGCTGGCTCGCCGCGCTCTTCCTCGGCGAAATGCTGACGGCAAGCGCCATGCAGCATTTTGAAGGCGAGCTGGAAAAGGCCGTGGTGCTGACGCTGTTCATCCCGCTGATCATGAGCTCCGGCGGCAATTCCGGTTCGCAGGCGACCTCGCTGATCATCCGGGCCTTGGCGCTCGGCGAGCTGAAGCTTTCCGACTGGTGGAAGGTGCTGTTGCGCGAGCTGCCGACCGGCATCGTGCTCGGCGCGATCCTCGGCCTGGTCGGCTTCGTCCGCATCGTCTTCTGGCAGTCGGCCGGGCTCTACGATTACGGCCCGCACTGGCAGATGGTCGCCGTCACGGTATTCGCCGCCTTGATCGGGATCGTCACCTTCGGCTCGATCTGCGGCTCGATGCTGCCCTTCGTGCTGCAGAAACTCCGGCTCGATCCGGCCAGCGCCTCGGCCCCCTTCGTCGCCACGCTGGTCGACGTCACCGGGCTCGTCATCTACTTCTCGGTGGCGCTGCTCATCCTCAGCGGAACGCTGCTGTAGCGCCCAAAACGGCAAGCCCGAGGAGAATTATTTCCCCTCGGGCAGCTTCAACGGCCCATGCGTCTTGATGCTGCGGATGGCGAAGTTGGAGCGGATGTCGCTGACATTCGGCAGCGTCAGCAGCGTTTCCGTCAGAAGCCGCTCGTAGGCGGCGAGATCCTCCACCACCACTTCGGCGAGGAAATCGGCCGTGCCCGAAATCAGGAAGCAGGAGACGATCTCGGGGATGGCGAGCAGCGCCTTCTGCTGCGCCTCGGAATTTTCGCGGCTGTGATGGACGACCTTGAATTCGACGAAGACGGTCAAGCCGAGACCGACCTCCTTGCGATCGATATCGGCCGTATAGCCGCGGATGACGCCGGAGCGTTCGAGATTGCGGATGCGGCGCAGGCAAGGCGACGGTGAAAGGTTCACCTTCTCGGCGATCTCGACATTGGTGGCGCGCGCATCCTCCTGCAGGCACCTCAGGATGGCAATATCGAATTTATCGAGATTTGGCATTTTCGCGATCCCTGTCGGCACGGATTGGCAGAAGATTGCGTCTAGCATGATTTTAGAGCCAGAGATAGCAAGGACATGCCCTGCCCTCTAGCGCTAGTCTTTTCTCAACCGGAGAGGCTCCGGACGAGAGAAAGGACAGGACGATGACCACCATTGCATTTACGAACGACAAGTCGCCGTCGCAGGCGTTGGGCTATGCCAGCGGCACTCTGACCGTGTTGATCTGGGCGACATGGTTTCTCGTCACCCGCCACAGCGCCGCAACGCCACTCGGCTCGATCGACATCGGACTGATCCGCTTCGGAATTCCGGCGCTGGTGCTTGCACCCGTCTGGCTGAAGACGGGACTGCTGCCGAAGGCCCTGCCGCTCCACCTGCTGGCGATCATGGTCGCCGGTTCCGGCGCCGTCTTCTTCCTGCTGACCACGCTGGCAATCCATTCGACGCCCGCCGCCTCTTCAGGCATTCTGCTCGGCGGCTCGATGCCGCTCGCTGCGGCGCTGATCGGCATTGCGCTGTTTCGCGAAAGACCTGACAGCACGCGCATCGCCGGGCTCGCCGCGATCATCGCCGGAGTACTGATCCTGCTGACGCAGAGCCTTGCGGACGCCTCGCTGCCCTGGACGAGCTTCGTGTTGCTGCCGGCCGGCGCCGTTTTGTGGGCAAGCTATACACATGCCTTCCGCCGCTCCGGCCTGACCGCCGTACAGGCGAGCGCCCTGATCGCCGTCTGGTCCTTCCTGATCATGGGCGCGCTTGCCCTTGTCTTCGGCATCTCACTGCCGCAGGCTTCTCTCCCGGATATCGGCCTGCAGGTGCTGAGCCAGGGCATTCTGTCCGGCCTGATCGCCATGCTGGCTTATGGCACCGCCGTCAGAACACTCGGCGGAACGCAGGCCGCCGCCTTCACGGCGCTGACACCGGTGCTCGCAACCCTCGGCGGCGGATTCCTGCTCGGCGAAGCGATCGGCATCACCGAAATCAGCGCCGCGGTGATCACCGGCATCGGGGTGGCGCTTTCGACGGGTATTGCCGCGCCGCGCCATTGACCATCAGCGGGAACCAACACGTCAACAGCCGTCGACAGCGATCGCTGCGGCGGCTTTTTCAATGAACCAGATTTTAGTCGCTCAAGCCTGGATGACAACGACCCTGGCACCGACTTCGACGCGGCTATAGAGGTCGATCACGTCGTGGTTCATCATGCGGATACAGCCGCTCGACATGGCAAGACCGATCGATTGCGGCTGGTTGGTGCCGTGAATGCGGAAATGCGTGTCGCCGCCGCCGCGGTAGAGATACATCGCCCGCGCACCGAGCGGGTTGTTCGGGCCGCCAGGCATGCCGCCGGCAAGCTTGCGATAGCGTTCTTCGCGGCGCTGCATGTTTTCGGTCGGCGTCCAGCTCGGCCACTCGGCCTTGCGGCCGATATAGGCGTCGCCGGCAAAGGCCAGCCCCTCGCGGCCGACGCCCACCCCATAACGCACTGCCCTGCCGTCGCCGAGGACATAGTAGGCGCGGCGCGCCGGGGTATCGACCACCACTGTGCCGGCAGCGTGTGTGGTTTCATAGGCCACTTCCTGGCGGCGGAGCTCCGGCTTGATCTTGTCGATCGGCACCCGCTTCAGCGGAAATTTTTCTTCCGGAAGTGCGGCGTAATTGGTCTGGCTGTTCAGGCCGGTCGAAGAGCAGCCGGCGACAAAAAGCGGCAGAGCGATCAGAAAGCCCCGGCGGGAGATCGTCATGAATGTGTCCTTAGTGCGTCAACATGATGTCGCAAGCTAAGGAAATTATGGTTAACGAACGACTAACGACGGCCCGCAATAAGCGATCACGAAGGCGTCAGCACGTGAAAATTGTCGGCAGCGGGGATAATCCGCCTCACATATTCGGATAGACCGGCCCCTCGCCGCCCTGCGGCGGCACCCAATTGATGTTCTGGTTGGGGTCCTTGATGTCGCAGGTCTTGCAGTGCACGCAGTTCTGGGCGTTGATGACGAAGGTATCCTGCCCGTCCTTCTCCACCCACTCATAGACGCCGGCCGGACAGTAGCGCGTCGACGGGCCGGCATAGATATCGTGCTCGGAACTCTTCTGCAG